>NZ_JBFAPM010000002.1:0-534701 GCF_040676695.1 Actinoplanes sp. NPDC049548 | reverse complement strand
AGCAGGACCAGCAGCAGCAGGACCAGCAGCAGCAGGACCAGCAGCAGCAGGACCAGCAGCAGCAGGACCAGCAGCAGCAGGACCAGCAGCAGCAGGACCAGCAGCAGCAGCAGACCGGCCGCCGCCGCAACTGACAACGACAACTAGGTACGGAGCCCTGCCGCAACCGGAGACCGAACCCCGCGGGGCCGCGCCACTTCTGACATGGCGCCGCCCCGCCGGGGACCCCCCGTCGGAAACCGGCCGCCGTCCACCCCCCTGAGGACGGCACCCGCGGCAGGCGGCTCGAGCAAGGTATCGGCTGACGAAAGGAGGCGGATTTCCCTCGAGCCGGGTTACCAGCTCCGCCACCGGGTGGCGCGGACCGACTCGGGTCTCCGCCCACCTCCCCGATGGCCCTGACCGGGAGCGCGGTCAGGGCCATCGGCATGCCCGGCCGGCTCAGAACGGCAGGAGGTCCCGCAGCCCGAACCCGTCGTCCACGGTCACGTCCGGCGCGGGGTGAGCCGCCGGATCCTCGCTCGCCGTACGCCGGGAACGCAGCAGGATCGCCGCCGCGGTCTCGGCGCGACGCGCGCAGAGGATGTCGCGCTGATAGCTGTCGCCGACGAACCAGCAGCTCTCCGTCGGTACGCCCAGCGCCCGCGTGGCATGCCAGATCATCTCCGGGTTGGGTTTGCGGACACCCACCTCGTCGCTGTAGATCTGCGCCGCGAAGAGTCCGCCGACCCCCGCCTTCGCCAGGAAGTCGCGATGGGCGGCGCCGCAGAGCGTGTTGCTCACCACGGCCATCGGCAGGCCGGCCGCGCGGGCCGCCCGCAGCGCCTCCGGGATTCCGGGGCGCAGCGCCCAGGTGGGACGCCAGGTCCAGTCGTAGCTGAGCTTGGCGGCGTTGACGCGTACGGCGTCCTGCGCGCGCTGCGGCCAGCCGGTGGTGACGAAGCGGCGCCAGACCTCCGCGTGGGCCAGCTCGAACGGCTCGTCGAGGTCACGCCAGGCGGCGTACGCCTCCGCGCCCTCGACGAGCGACCGGTTGATCTCGCCCGGGCTCAGCACCCCACCGGTCAGGTTGTAGAGCCGCAGCACCAGCTCGGGCGGCGCGTGGTCGTGGCGGGCGGCCTCGGCCAGCACGCCGCCGAAGTCGAGGAGCAGGGCGGCGGGGGAGGGCAGCATCGTCACCGGGCGTTGAGGGTCCAGGCGCGGACGCCGCCGACGATGCCCGCCGTGTTCGGCACCACCACGACGTCGTCGCCCATCCGGGCCAGCTGGGTGGGGGTGATCAGCCGGGAGTTCCCGCCGCCGAGGTAGAGGCGGTCCCACAGGAAGACCGGCCGCAGCCCCTCCACCACGTTGCGGACCCGGCGGGACCAGAGCGCGTCGCCGAGCCGGCGCCGTTCGTGCTCGCCGATGTAGGTGTCGTAGCTCATCCCCCAGCGCACCGGCGCCTGCGACATCTCCAGGTGCGGTGCGAGGGCGCCGCCGTCGAACAGCGCACAGCCGAGACCGGTGCCCAGAGTCAGGATCAGCTCGCACCCGGTTCCCGCGACCACCCCGGCGCCGTGCACCTCGGCGTCGTTGAGCACCAGCGTGGGAAGCCCGAAGGCCTCGGCCAGCGCGGTTCGCGCGTCGAACCCGTACCAGGCCTCCACCAGCTCGGGGTCCACCTTCGTGCGCGGCCCGCTGCGGGTGACGTAATGCGGCGTCGCCACGACGACGCCGTGCCGCAGCATGCCCGGCATGCCGACGGTCACCCGGTCGGCGGTCGGCAGCCGCTCACCGAGCCCGAGCAAGGTCTTGACGAAGAGGTCCGGAGGCAACGGGTACGGCGTGGGCACCCGCAACGGCTGCGCCCGCATCGTCCCGGCCTCGTCGAGCACGGACCCCTTGATGCCGCCGCCGCCACAGTCGATCGTCAACGTGAAAGCCACCCGTGCAGTCTGACAGTTGATCCCGATCTCAGAAGCGCGCGAACGAGCGGATCGGCATCCGCGGCCCGAACTTGGGCGCCGCGATACCCCCGGCGGCGAGCAGCTCGCAGACCCGCCCCCGATGCCCCGCGAACGGCGCGAGCAGCTCCAGCATCCGGGCGTCGGTGCCGCGCGCCTCCCCGGCCAGCGCCCACGCGACCGTGTTCGGGATGTGAAAATCGCCGACACTGACGGCGTCCGGATCGCCGTACGCGGTCCGCACCACCTCCGCCGCGGTCCACGGCCCGATCCCCGCGATGGCGGTCAGCCGGCGCGTCGCCTCGGCGCTGTCCGCACAGCGCTCCAGCCGCGCCGCCTCGACGGCACACCGCAGCAGCGCCTGGGTCCGCCGCTGCTCCACACCGAACGGATGGAAGGTCCAGTACGGGGTCGCCGCGACCGCCTCCGGATCGGGCGGAAGCAGCAGCCCGGCCGGTCCCGGAGCCGGCTCCCCGAAATGCTTGACCATCGCCCGGTACGCCCGGTGCGCCTCGATCCCCGTGACCTTCTGCTCCAGCACGGCGCGGATCAGTCGGTGGAACACCTGGCCGGTGGCGGGAAAGCGTACCCCCGAAAAGGTCTTGGCCAGCCGGGCCACCACCGGATGCCGCGCGGCGAGCGCGGGGAAGTCGCCCAGGTCGTCCCGCAACCCGGCGATCGCGTCGGCCTGCTCGACGACCCACCCCGCGCCGGGCCCGTGCCCGGTCGCGGTCAGCTCCGCGCCCACCCTGGCGAGGTGCAGGGAGGCAGGACCGTCGGGGGTACGCGCGGAGAGCCAGAACTCGTTCCCGTCCATCCGCCCACAGGGATCGTGGCGAACGACGAGCAGCGACCGCAGGGTGTAGGCGAAATGATAACCGTCCGGCGCCTTCAGCCTGCGCGTCGCCGTGGTCGTCACCGCGCCACTATACGGCCGGGCCGGTCAGGCGGCGATCGGCTGCGTGGCGCGGAGCCAGGTCAAAGCTTCGGTGGCGTCCAGGGGTGACGAGTAGTAGTAGCCCTGGCCCAGCGGGCAGCCGAGCTGCGCCAGGATCTGCCGGTGGGTGGCGTCCTCGATGCCTTCGGCGACCACCGTCAGGTTGAGGGTCTGTGCCAGGCTGACGATGCCGCGTACCAGGGCGAACTGCTGGTCGTTGCCGACCATGTCGTCGATGAACATCTTGTCGATCTTCAGCACGTCGATCGGGCGCTGGCGGAGGTAGCCCAGGGACGAGTAGCCGGTGCCGAAGTCGTCGATGGCGATGCGGACGCCGAGCTCGCGCAGGGTCTCCAGGTCGGACCAGATCTGCTCGTCGTCGCTGATCAGCAGGGTCTCGGTGATCTCGAGCATCAGCGCCTGCGGCGGTAGGCCCGCGAAGTCCAGCGACGCGCGGACCTGGTCGACGAAGCCGGCCTCGCGGAACTGGCGTACCGAGACGTTGACGCTGACGTACGGCTGGCGGGTGCGGGGGAGGATGCGCCGCCACTGGGCGACGGTGTGCAGGGCCTGGTCGAGCACCCAGCGGCCCATCGGCACGATGAGGCCGCTCTCCTCGGCGACCTCGATGAACTCGTCCGGCGCGATGAGGCCGCGGGTCGGGTGGTACCAGCGGACCAGCGCCTCGAAGCCGACCGCCTCGTCGGTGGCCAGGTTGACGATGGGCTGGTACTGCAGCAGGAAGTGGCCCTCGTTGACCGCGTGGTCGAGCGCCGAGCGCAGTTCGAGGCGTTCCACCATCGCGCCGTGCAGGTGGCTCTGGTAGCGGCGCCACTGGTTCTTGCCGGCGCCCTTGGCGACGTAGAGGGCCAGGTCGGCCTGGCGCAGCAGCTCGTCGGCGTTGTCCGCCTCCGGGGTGGTGGTGATGCCGATGCTGGCCACGGCCTGCAGCGCCTCGCCGTCCACGATGATCGGCTGGGCGAGGGCGGCCAGGATGCGGTTGGCGGTCTCCTCCACGGCGCCGGGGTCCTGCACGTTCTCCACCAGGGCGGCGAACTCGTCGCCGCCGAGGCGGGCGGCCGTGTCGTCGCTGCGCAGGGCGCCCGCGATCCGGGCCGCCACCTGGACGAGCAGCTGGTCGCCGACGGCGTGGCCGAGGGTGTCGTTGACGATCTTGAAGTCGTCGAGGTCGATGAAGAGCACGCCGACGACCGAGCCGTCGCGGGCGGCGCGGGCCAGGGCGTGCTGCAGCCGGTCGGCGAAGAGCACGCGGTTGGCCAGGCCGGTGAGGGCGTCGTGGAACGCCTGGTGGGTGAGCTCGCGCTCGAGCTGGCGGCGCTCGGTGACGTCGCGCAGGGTGACGACCAGGCCGGCGACGGTCTGGTCGGCCCGCAGGTCGCGGCAGTGCATCTCCAGCATGACTTCGGTACGCCGCCGGCCGACGGCCCGGAAGTCGATCCCCTCCTGGGTGGCGTGGCCGGTGCGGACGGCGGTGAGCACCTCGGCCAGCCGCTGGCGGTCGCCCGGATGGATGATGTCGGGCAGCGTGGCGCCGACCGGGTCGCCGCCGAGGACGTGGACGGCGGACGGGCTGGAGTAGCGGACCCGGTCCTCGTCGTCGACGATGAGGATGACGTCAGACGTGTTGAGCACCAGGGTGCGGAAGTAGGTCTCGCTGTTGCGGCGGATGACCTCACCGCTCAGCGCGATCCGCTCGAGTGCCAGGGCGACCTGGGTAGCGAGCACCTCCAGGGCGCGCTGCAGACCCGACAGCGCCCACGTGGGGCCGCCGACGTGCAGGACGCCGACCAGCGGGTCCCCGTTCGGGCGGTCGGCGAGCACCAGCGGGCAGCGCAGCACCATGTTGAACTGGGTGAGCCGGACGGCCACCGCCCAGTCGACGTCGCGGGTGGCGACCAGGCGGGCGGAGGTGCCGGCGGCCCGGTCCTGGGCCGACTGGGCCGCGGACTCGGGCGAGATCGGCTGCTCGGGCTCGGTGAACGCCATCGCGAGGACGACCCGGTGCGGCACGTCGGAGGGCAGCAGCTGCGCGACGGCCTTACGGACCGCGTCGGCGACCTCGTCGGCGTCCGCCGCCGAGACCAGCGCCGCGGAGGCCTCGCGCAGGCCGCGCTCGCGGGCGATCGCCAGCCGGTGGCTCGCCATGATCCCGGCCATGCGGGCCAGGACCAGCAGGAACGTGCAGGCGCTGAGGGCGGCGATGAGCTCGATGTCGGGTACGCGCCCGTCGACGCCCACCTGGAAGACCAGCACGGCCGGGGCGACCATGGAGGCCACGGCGAGCAGGGCCAGCCGGATGCGGCCCAGGTCGGCGGAGGGCTTCGAGGCGGTGCGGGTCAGCTCGGCCATCGAGGGAAGCAGGGCGGCCAGGCCGACGCCCGCGTACAGGGGGATCCGGCCGAACACCGCCACGTTGCTGAGGTCGTCGTGCCGGGCCGCCAGGTTGGTGACGACGTCGGCGAGGAGCATCGCGAGCACGCCGGCGGCCAGCGCGCCGGCCGCGGTCAGCCGGCGGCCGGAGGCGGTCAGCAGGCGGGACAGCAGCCCGAGGCAGAGCAGTCCGCCGACCGGGAAGGCGACGGCGATCCAGCGGTCGCTCGCGGACAGGGCGGTGTCGCGGATCTGCGGGCCGATCACGAAGGTCCACGCGAGCAGCCCCACGCCGCAGGTGACGGTGAGGGCGTCGAGCAGGTCGCCGCGGTCGCGCCGCCCACCGGTGCGGTGGCGGATGAAGAGGAACAGCGCGAGGGCGAGGACCGGATAGAAGGTCAACAGGAGGGCCGTACCGACGGCGGGGAGCCAGTCCAGCAGCTCGGTGCCACGGGCGGCTGAGCCGATCGCGGACAGCGAGACGGCGACGCCGAGGAGCTGCCAGGGCGCCCGGTGCGCCGGGCGGTGCCGGCGGACGCCCCAGGTCAGGGCGAGGACCGCGCAGGCACCGGCGGCGAGCCGGATCGGGGTACGCCACTCCGGCCCGGCGGCGAAGAGGATGCCGAGACCGGCCATCGCGGCGCCGAAGAGGGCGGCAGCCAACCGTGTCGGCATGTCCTCCCCTCCCTGGGCTGTCCGGCGACACTGGGACCCTGATCGGTATCGCGGGGGCCCAGCTGAGCAGAATCGCGGGGTGTCCAGCGCTACCGAGTTCGTCCGGGCCCACACCCGGCTCGCGTCCGTACCGTTTCTGCCGGAGCTGGTGTTGCACCAGGCCGACGAGCCGATCGCGCTCTGGGAGCGCACCGAGGCGGGCGGTACGCAGCAGCCGCCGCCGTTCTGGGCCTTCGCCTGGGCCGGGGGCCAGGCGCTCGCCCGGCACGTGCTGGACGAGCCGGAGCTGGTGTCCGGGCGGGCGGTTCTCGACCTCGCGACCGGTTCGGGCCTGGTGGCGGTGGCGGCGGCCCGGGCGGGCGCGCGGCCGGTGGTGGCGAACGACATCGACCCGTTGTCGCTCGCCGCGGCGGAGGCGAACGCGGCGGCGAACGGCGTACGCGTCGAGCTGGTGGCGGGCGATCTGCTCGGGAGCGACTACCCGGAGGCCGGCGTGGTGCTGGCGGGGGATGTCTTCTACAGCCGGGAGATGGCCGCTCGCGTGCTGCCGTTCCTGCGCCGGGCCGCGCGCCGGGGAGCGTTGGTGCTGGTGGGGGATCCGGGGCGGGCGTACCTGCCGGGCGACGGGATGGTGCGGCGCGCGACCTACGACGTACCCGTGAGCGAGGCGCTGGAGAGCGTGCCGGTGCGCCGGACCAGCGTCTGGCAAGTCGCAGATTGTTGAACAACTCTTGTGTGATCGTTGAACAATCCCTAGCGTCGACGGTGCCTCCATCGAATCCGACCGATCCAGGAGTGCTCATGCCGACGGACACCACCGCTCGCACCCGAACCCGCCGGACCGCCCTGATCGGGGCGATCTTCCTCATGGCCACCAGCGCCATCGGCCCCGGCTTCATCACCCAGACGACCACCTTCACGGCGAAGCTGGGCGCCGCGTTCGCCTTCGGCATCCTGGTGTCGATCCTGGTGGACTTCGTGGTCCAGATGAACATCTGGCGCATCGTCTCGATCAGCGGCAGGCGCGCCCACGAGATCGCCGACGCCGTCGTCCCCGGCGCCGGCCGGCTGCTCGCCGCCCTCGTGATCCTCGGCGGCCTCGTCTTCAACATCGGCAACGTGGCCGGGTCCGGGCTGGGCCTCAACGCCGCGCTGGGGCTCGACCCCAAGCTCGGCGGCGCCCTCAGCGCGCTGCTCGCGATCGTCGTCTTCACCGTACGGCGCGCCGGCATGGCGATGGACCGGCTGCTCATCGTGCTCGGCGTGGTCATGATCCTGCTGACCCTCTACGTCAGCATCGTGTCCCAGCCCCCGGTGGGCGACGCGCTGCGGCAGACGGTGCTGCCCGACGACGTCGACTTCGCCGCCATCACCACGATCATCGGCGGCACGGTCGGCGGCTACATCACCTACTCCGGTGCGCACCGGCTGCTGGACAGCGGCACGACCGGCCCCGAGCACATCCGCGAGGTCACCCGCGGCGCGCTCACCGGCATCGCGGTCACCGGCCTGATGCGGTTCCTGCTCTTCCTGGCCATCCTCGGCGTGGTCGCCGGCGGCGTCGCCCTCGACACCAGCGGCAACGCGACGGCGCAGGCGTTCGAGTCGGCCGCCGGTGAGGCCGGGCAGCGGGCGTTCGGCGTCGTGCTCTGGGCCGCGGCCATCACCTCGGTCGTCGGCGCGGCGTTCACCTCCGTGTCGTTCCTGAACGCCTTCTCACCCGCGCTCGGGGAGGGCCGGCCGCGCTCGTGGGCGACGGTGGCGTTCATCGCGCTCACGACGGCCGTCTACCTGATGGTCGGCACCGCGCCGTCGGCGCTGCTGGTCTTCGCCGGCGGTTTCAACGGGCTGATCCTGCCGATCGGGTTCACCATTCTGCTGTACGCGGCCTGGCGGCGCCGCGAGCTGCTCAAGGGGCACGCGTACCCGGCCGGGCTGCTCGTCCTCGGCGTCCTCGCGGCGGGCCTCACCTGGTACATGGGCGTCACCTCCGCCCGCACGATCTTCGACTACCTGGCCGGCTAAGGAGAGCCATGGACCTCAACAGCGACCTCGGCGAGAGCTTCGGCACCTGGCGGCTGGGGGACGACGCGGCGATGCTGGAGCTCGTCAGCAGCGCGAACGTGGCGTGCGGCTTCCACGCCGGCGATCCGCGTACGTTGCTGGCGACCTGCGAGCGGGCGGTGGCCCGGGGCGTGGTCATCGGCGCCCAGGTGAGCTACCGGGACCTGGCGGGCTTCGGCCGGCGGTTCATCGACTACGAGACCGAGGAGCTCGTGGCCGACCTGATCTACCAGATCGGTGCGCTGGACGGGCTCGCCCGGGCCGCCGGCGACCGGGTCCTCTACGTCAAGCCGCACGGCGCGCTCTACAACGCGGTCGTGCACCACGAGCAGCAGGCCGCCGCCGTGGTGGACGCGGTCCGCCGGTACGACCCCGACCTGCCGGTGCTGGGCCTGCCCGGGTCCGCTCTCCTGCAGCTGGCGGAGGAGGCGGGGCTGCGCACCGTACGGGAGGCCTTCGCCGACCGCGGCTACCACGCCGACGGCACCCTGGTCTCCCGGCGTGAGCCCGGTGCCCTGCTCGACGACCCGGCCGAGGTCGCGCGGCGCATGGTCCGCCTGGCCACCGAGCGCACCCTGGAAGCGGTCGACGGCTCGGTGATCAAGGTCGAGGCGGACTCGATCTGCGTGCACGGCGACTCGCCGGGAGCCGTCGGGATGGCCCGGGCCGTGCACGACCAGCTCGTCGCGGCGGGCGTACGGATCGCCGCCTTCGCCGGAGTGGAGGCATGACGAGGTTCCTCACCTGCGGGCGGGAGGCCGTGCTCGCGGAGGTCGACGACCTCGACGCGGCCCTCGCCCTGTACGCCGCCCTGCGCGCCGCCCGGCTGCCCGGCGTCGTCGACCTGGTGCCGGCGGCCCGTACCGTGCTCATCCGGCTGGATCCGGCGGTGACCTCGCCGGCCGCGGTCCGGGAGGCGACGGCCGCGCTGGAACCCGAAGGTCCCGGACGTGCCGATGCCGGCACCGTCGAGATCCCCGTGGTCTACGACGGTCCGGACCTGGCCGAGGTGGCCGGGCACCTCGGCATCACGCAGGACGAGGTGGTGGCCCGGCACACCGGCGCGCGGTGGACCGTCGCGTTCGCCGGGTTCGCGCCCGGTTTCGGGTACCTGACCGGGGACGACGCCACGCTGGACGTACCCCGGCGCAGCTCCCCGCGGACCCGGATCCCGGCGGGGTCGGTCGGGCTCGCGGGCCGTTTCTCGGGGGTCTACCCGAACGACAGCCCGGGCGGCTGGCAGCTGATCGGCAGCACGACCGAGCGCATGTGGGACCTGGCGCGGCCCGAGCCGGCCCTGCTCGTCCCCGGCGTCCGGGTGACCTTCAAGGCGGTGCGGTGATGCGGATGACGATCGTGCGTACGGGACCCATGACCGTGCTCAAGGACGCGGGGCGGCCGGGGCACGCGCATCAGGGAGTGGCACCGTCGGGCGCGGTGGACCGGGGCGCGTACGCGCGAGCCAACGCGCTCGTCGGCAACCCGCCCGGCACCGCGGTCCTGGAGTGCACCCTCGGCGGCCTGCGGGTGTCCTTCGACGAGCCGGCGGTGCTCGCGCTGACCGGCACGGACGCGGTGCTCACGGTGGACGGCACCCCGGCGGCCCCGGAACAGCCGACGACCGTGCCGGCGGGGGCGGTCGTCGCGGTCACCATGCCGAGGCGCGGTCTGCGCAGCTATCTCGCGGTACGCGGCGGCATCGACGTCGCGCCGGTGCTGGGTTCCCGCTCCACCGACCAGCTGGCCGGCGTCGGCCCGGCCCGGCCCGCGCCCGGGGACGTCCTCCCGATCGGCGAGCTTCCCGTCGTCGAGACGCGGGCCTTGCCGATTTCGGACAGGCAGGGACCGCTCGAGGTCGACCTCGGCCCGCGCGACGACTGGTTCACCGCCGAGGCGATCGAGACCTTTCTCAGCGCCGAGTACACCGTCTCGCACGCGAGCAACTCGGTCGGGCTGCGCCTCGACGGCCCGCCGCTGGCCCGGTCCCGCACCGAGGAGCTTCCCAGCGAGGGCGTGGTCCGCGGGGCGGTGCAGGTTCCACCGGACGGCCGCCCGATCATCTTCCAGGCCGACCACCCGGTGACCGGCGGCTACCCGGTGGTCGCCGTTCTGACCCCGGAAGCGGCGGACCGCGCGGCCCAGCTCCGTCCGGGCGCCCCCATCCGCTTCACGCGCGCGCCCGGCTGATTGACTGAGGTCGTGACGACCCTGGAGCAGCCGGGTTCCGCCGCGCGCGCGGTGCAGCAGCTGCGCAACGCGATGATCAACGGGGAGCTGACGCCGGGCACCCGCCTCGCCGAGGCGTCGCTGACCGGCCCGCTCGGCGTCTCCCGCAACACCCTGCGCGAAGCCTTCTCCACGTTGATCGAAGAGGGCCTGCTGGTGCGCCACCCGCATCGCGGCGTGTTCGTGGCGACGCTCAGCCCGGCTCAGATCGCCGACATCTACCGGGTCCGCGTGCTGCTCGAATGCTCCGCGCTCGCGCAGGCGCCCACGGACCCGCCGCGCGCCGGGGAGATGCGGGCGGCGGTCCACGAGGCTCGCCGCGCCGCCGAGGCCGCCGACTGGCGTGGGGTGGGCACGGCGAACATGCACTTCCACGAGCAGATCGTGGCGCTCGCCGGAAGCCCGCGCCTGGACGCCTGGATGCGGCAGCTCACGGCGGAGCTGCGGCTGGCCTTCGTCGCCGCACCGGATCCCGAGGCGCTGCACCGCCCGTTCGTGGCGATGAACGAGGACATCACCGCGGTGTACGAGGCGGGTGACGCGGCACGCGCGGCGGACATGCTGCGCGAGTACCTCCTGACGTCCGAGCGGGTCGTCCTGGGAAGCCTGCCGTAGCCGGCTACGTACCGTCATCACCGGGTGCCGGGGCGCTGAATATGTCATTCGCCCTATCCCCGGGCGGGTGCTGCGGCACTAGGTTCGCCAGCCATGACTGTGAAGCGCGGCAAGCTCATCGCACTGATCGCCCTGACGACGGCGGCTGCCTTGACCGGCTGCGGAAGCGCGGACGACGAGCCGGCGGCGGTAGCGTCCGTCGCCGCCCCCGCGCAGGGAACGACCACCCCCGCCGAGGACAGTGCCCCCGCGGCGAAGCCGGACGTCCCGGAAGCCTGCGACCTGCTCTCCGCCGCGGACATCAAGAAGCTGACCGGGCTCGTGGCGTCGGTCGGGACGGACACGCCGGACCGGTGCAACTGGGTCGTGGAGAAGCCCAAGGACAGCCACTACCACGCGCTGACCATCGGCGTGGAGGGGTACGCCAGCGCCGAGGAGGCCAAGAAGGAGTTCCACTGGTTCGTCAAGGAACCGGTGCAGGGCATCGGCGAGGAGGCGTCGATCGGCGACAACGGTCTGTTGGAGCTCACGGTCCGCGTCGGCGCCGCGAAGATGACGATCAGTGAGCAGAACCCGGCCATCACCCGGGACGTGCTCCTCGAGCTCGGGCGGGTGGCGGCCCGCAACGCCGCCTGACCGGCTCCTCATACTGGCTGCTCCGCGTCCGCTCAGTACGGGTTCCCCGTGCCCGGCAGGCGGCCGCGGAGCACGCCGCCGAGGCGGCCCGGGCGGTCCGGTCGTGCGGTCAGCGGCGGGCTGTCCGTGTGCGCCCGCTCGGCCATGCCCGCGACCAGCTCCTTGAGGGCGTGCACGGCGCCGGTCAGCGGCCGCCAGCCCAGCTCGGCCGCGATCCGGTCGCAGGACATCAGCGGTGCCTTGAGGCCCAGCTTGACCCAGCCCACGTCCACCGGCTGCAGGTGCAGGCGCCAGCTCAGGTCGGCGGCCCCGCGCAGCAGAGCTCCGGGTACGGGCACCTCCCGGCCGTGGAACGCCTGCGCGGCGACGGCCGGGTCCAGCACCGGCCCGGCGGCCACGTTGAAGGCGCCACGGACGTCGGTCTGCAGCGCGCGGGCGTACGCGTCGGCCACATCGTCCGCGTGCACCGCCTGGACCCGCAGTCCCGGGTGGGACGGGATGAGCGGGATGCGGCCGTACCGGAGAAGCCGGGCCGGCAGCAACGGCCCGGCGAAGTAGCGGCCGATCTCGGTGCCGACATCCCGCTGGAAGATCAGGCCCGGCCGCAGCCGGACGACCCGCAGCGTGGGGTGGTCCGACTCGACCCGGTCGAGCATCGCCTCGACCAGCGCCTTGTGCCGGCTGTAGGAGGAACCCCGCACGCCGGTCCTCGGGTACGCCTCCGTCACGTAGGCGTTCTTGGGGCCGGGCGCATAGACACCGACGGACGACGCGTAGACCAGCGACGGAACGCCCGCCCGCAGCACGCCCTCGACGACCGCCCGGCTGCCGAGCACATTCGTGCGGTGCAGGACGCGCTGGTCGTGGCTCGGCTGGATCTGCCAGGCGAGGTGCACGACGGCGTCCGCGCCCCGGAACACCTCGGTCAGGTGCCGGGCGGCGTCGGGCGCGCCGATGTCGCAGGAGTGCCATTCGACCGCGTCGTAGGGCGGCGCATCCGTGCCGGGCAGGCGCCGTACCACCCCGGCGAGGTCCATGCCCGGCTCGTTGCGCAGCCGTCGCAGCAGGGCCGTGCCGGCGTTCCCGGTCGCTCCGACGATCACCACTCGCATGCTTCAGGCGTACCCGGAGCGGTCCGTGTCGAACCTAGCGGCGGGCCGCTTTGCCCGCGTACATCCGGTCCGTGGCACCGGGCAGGAGGGCGGCCGCCAGCATCGAGGCGCGGTAGCGCCCGGGGACCACGATGCGCCGCCGGGGCCGCCGCAGCGCGCGCTCGACGGCGTCCACCACGATCTCCGGGCCGGGCAGGCGGTCGGCGTGGCGGGCGTTCATCTCGGTGCCGATGCGCCCGGGCTCGATGAGCGTCACACCGATGCCGGTGCCGGCCAGTTCGCGCCGGACCGAGTCGGTCATGCCGCGCAGGGCGAACTTCGTCGCCGAGTACGCGCCCCCGATGCCGACCTCGCCGGCGACCGAGCCGATGTTGACGATCGCGCCGGAGCCGGCCGCCCGCATGACCGGCACCACCTCGCGCATGAGCCGGATGGGCGCCAGCAGGTTGACGTCGACCATCGCGGTCAGCGTCGCGTCGTCGATGAGGACGGTGTCCGGCCCGCCCAGCCCGGCGTTGTTGACGAGCGCGTCGATCCGGCCGGTGCCGGCGCGGGCGGCGGCGACCAGGGCTTCGATCGCGGCCGGGTCACGCAGGTCCGTGGGGACGGCCAGTGCCGCGCCGCCGTTGGCCTCGATCGCGGCGGCCACGGTCGCGAGCTCCTCGCCGCGGCGGGCGGCGAGCACCACGGTCGTGCCCGGGCGGCCCAGCCGCAGGGCGGTGGCGCGGCCGATTCCCGCCGACGCTCCGGTCACGATCACGACGCGCAATGGTCCTCCGTCCGATACGTCAAAACGGCGCCGCCGGGGCGGCGACGCCGTTTCGCGGTCGAGGGAGAATCTAGCGCTTGCTGTGGTACGCCTCGACGATGGAGCTCGGGATGCGCCCGCGCTCCGACACCTCGTATCCGTTCTTGCTCGCCCACTCGCGAATGGCCTGGTTCTGGTCGCGGGTCGCCCGGCCGGTGCTCGCCGGGGCGGTGCCGCGCCGGGCCGGACGGGCCTCGGAGCCGCTGCGGCCGACGCGCGTGGCGGCCGACAGATACGGGTCCAGCGCCTTTCGCAGCTTGCCGGCGTTCTTCTCCGACAGGTCGATCGTGTAGTTGACACCGTCGAGTCCGAATTCGACGGTGCGATCGGCCTCGCCGCCGTCGAGGTCGTCGGTCAGAAGGGTGATTACCTGCTTGGCCATGATGTGGTCGCTCCTACAGCGGTGCCAATGTCTGTCTCAAATTCCGCCTATTCATTCTGTCGGCCGGAAGGTGTGGAGGCAAATTGTCGCGGGCGCATGTCGCGTTCCCATCCGGTGATATTGCCCGGGGGAACCGGCGCGGAAGTGGCGAAAAGGCGATGTCCGCGCCGGCGGGGGGCTGCCGCCGGCGGCCGGCTCACGAAACTTCGCCGCAACACTTCTCAGGTCTGTCAATCTGTTGTACGTTGCTTGGGAGCGCTCCCAAAAACCCGTCCCCCCGGGATCCCTTGCCCAAGGAGCTTTCATGAGACGTGCCATCCGTGCCGTCGCCGCGGCCCTTCTCCTCGCCGCCGCCGGTGTGACGCCATTCGTCCTGGCCGGTCCCGCGCAGGCCGACACGCAGATTTGCGAGCAGTACGGATCGACCACGATCGGCGGCCGATACGTGGTGATGAACAACCGCTGGGGCACGACCGCCGAGCAGTGCATCAATGTCACCGGCACCGGATTCGCCATCACGAGTCAGCAGGGTGTCGGCAGCACCAGTGGCGCCCCGGTCTCCTACCCCGCGGTGTACTACGGCTGCCATTACACGAACTGTTCGCCGGGCACCGATCTGCCGCTGCAGCTGAGCGCCATCAACAGCGTGACCAGCAGTATCACGTACAAGTATGTGAGCGGGGCCACTTACGATGCCGCGTACGACATCTGGCTCGACCCGACGCCGAAGCGCGACGGGGTCAACGCCATGGAGATCATGATCTGGTTCAACCGGCAAGGCTCGATCCAGCCGATCGGCTCCCCGGTGGGCACCACCACCATCGGCGGCCGCAGCTGGGAGGTCTGGCGCGGCAACAACGGCGCCAACAACGTCATCTCGTACGTGGCACCGTCGCCGGTCACCAGCTGGACCTTCAGCGTCCTGGACTTCATCAACGACACGAAGAACCGCGGCGCCGTCACCAGCTCCTGGTACCTGACCAGCATCCAGGCCGGCTTCGAACCCTGGATCGGCGGCGGCGGGCTGGCGGTCGAGAACTTCTCCGCAACGGTCAACGGAGGCGGGACCCCGCCGCCGCCGTCCGACCCGACCACCCCGCCGACCGCATCCTGCCGGGTCACGTACGCGGCGGACAGCTGGAGCAACGGCTTCGTGGCGAACGTGACGGTCGCCAACACCGGCAGCAGCCCGATCAACGGCTGGACGCTGGGCTTCACGCTGCCCGCCGGTCAGGCCGTCACGAGCTCGTGGAACACCACGCTGACGGGATCCAGCGGGGCGATCACGGCTCGCAACGTCGGGTACAACGGCAGCCTCGCGGCGGGTGCGAGCACGTCGTTCGGGTTCCAGGGCACGCTCAGCGGGACGTTCTCGGCACCGTCCGCGTTCACGCTCAACGGTGCGGCCTGCACGAAGGCCTAGCCACGGGGGACGCCAGCCCCGCCCCGTCGCCGATCAGCCCGGCGGCGGGGCGGCCGGCGTCCAGCGCAACGCCGCCGGCGCGTGCTTCGGCACCGCCGGTGTACGCGGTGCCACCGGCTCGACCCGCTCGTACCCCGTCCCGAGCGCCGGCCGCGGATCCGGATCGCCGTTGTTGGGCCAGAACGACATGGCTCGCTCCGCCAGCGCGGTGATGGTCAGCGACGGGTTCACCCCCAGGTTCGCCGGGATCACCGAGCCGTCCGCCACGTGCAGTCCCGGGTAGCCGTACACCCGCTGGTACGCGTCGACCACCCCGCTCTCCGGGGAGTCGCCGATCGTCACGCCGCCGAGGATGTGGGCGGTCATCGGGATGTCGAACACGTCGCCGATCGCGCCGCCCGGGTGGCCGCCGATCGCCTTCGCGATGCGCCGGACCGCCTCGTGGCCGACGGGGATCCAGGTCGGGTTGCCGGGGCCGTGGCCGGGACCCGTGGTGAGCCGGCCGCGGCGGGTCCGGCGTACCGTCAGGGAGTTGTCCAGGGTCTGCATGACCAGCGCGATGATCGTGCGGTCGCTCCAGCGCCGGTTCGACAGCGTGCGCAGCAGCAGCATCGGGTGCCGCAGTGCCTGCCCGAGGAAGCGCACGGGCCGGGGCACCCGGCCGCCACCGTCGACCAGCAGGGTGGTGAGCAGGCCCATCGCATTGCTGCCGGGCCCGTAGCGGACCGGCTCGATGTGGGTGTCGGCGTCCGGGTGGAACGACGACGTGATCGCGACTCCCCGCGAGAAAGGCTCCGACGGTACGCGGGGAGCCTGCGCACCCAGCAGCGCCTCGGAGTTGGTGCGCGTCAGCGACCCCAGCCGCGGCGACAGCGCGGGCAGGACGCCGGTGTCCCGCATCGCGTGCAGCAGCCGTTGCGTGCCGAGCGCTCCGGCCGACAGCACCACCTGTTCGGCGGTGAAGACCCGGCGGCGGGTCTCCACGCGCCAGCCGCCGTGCACCGGTCGCAGCGCCGTCACCTCGGTGTCCGGGTGCACGGTCGCGCCCAGCTTCTCGGCGAGGTGCAGGTAGTTGAGGTCGAGGCGGTTCTTGGCGCCCAGCCGGCAGCCGATCATGCAGTCGCCGCACTCGGTGCATCCGGTCCGGTCCGGACCGGCACCGCCGAAGTACGGGTCCGGCACGGTCCTGCCCGGCTCGCCGAAGAAGACCCCGACCGGCGTACGGCGGAACGTCCCGCCCACGCCCATGTCCTTGGCGACCGCCTCGACGACCCGGTCGGACGGTGTCATCGACGGCTGGACGGTGACGCCGAGCATCCGGGACGCCTGGTCGTAGTGGGGTTCGAGCTCGCGGGCCCAGTCGGTGATCCCGGCCCAGCGCTCGTCGGCGAAGAACCGGGCCGGCGGCTGGTAGAGGGTGTTCGCGTACACCAGGGAGCCGCCGCCCACGCCCGCGGCCGACAGCACCACGATGTCCTTGAGCAGGGTGATCCGCTGGATGCCGCGCAGCCCGAGGGCCGGCGCCCACAGGAAGGCCCGCAGGTCCCACGAGGTCTTCGGCAGCGTCTCCGGGGTGTAGCGCCGGCCGGCCTCGAGCACGCCGACCCGGTAGCCCTTCTCGGCCAGCCGCAGCGCCGTGACGCTGCCCCCGAACCCGCTGCCCACGACGACGATGTCGTAGTCGGTCATGGGACACACTCCACCATGCCGCGGGGTGTTACACCAGAGGTGAATTTGTCTCATGCCAGGCTGGTGGCGTGAACCGGCGGCGGCGCAAGAAGCTTCAGCGGCGGCTCGTGGAGGCCGCGGGCTGGGCCGGGCACGCGGAGGTCGCCCGGCTGCTGCGGGCGGGGGCCGACCCGAACATTCCCGACGTTCACGGCACGACCGCGCTGTACCGGGCGAGTGTGCAGAACGCCTTCGTCACCGTGCGGGTGCTGCTCGCGGCGGGTGCGCGTACCGATGTCGAGAGCGGGACCGGCGAGGAAGGCCTGCCGCTCTGCGCGGCCGCGGCCTGGGGTCATGAGGAGACGATGCGGGAGCTGCTCGCCGGTGGCGCCGACCCAGAGCTGCGGGAGGACCACGGCAGCGGACGCAACGCGCGCGAGTGGGCCGCTACGCGTTCTTGAGGATGTCCACCGCCTGCTCACGCATCTCGACCTTGCGGACCTTGCCGGTGACCGTCATCGGGAAGCCGTCGACCACGTGCACGTAGCGGGGCACCTTGTAGTGCGCCAGCCGGCCCGCGCAGAACTCCCGCACCGCCTCCGCCGTCAGCGGCTCCGCTCCCGGGCGCAGCACGACCCAGGCCATGAGCTCTTCGCCGTACTTCTCGTCCGGGACGCCGATGACCTGCACGTCCACGACGTCCGAATGGGTGTGGAGGAACTCCTCGACCTCCCGCGGGTAGACGTTCTCGCCGCCGCGGATGACCAGGTCCTTGATCCGGCCGACGATGCTCACGTAGCCGTCGGTGTCCATCGTGGCCAGGTCGCCGGTGTGCATCCAGCGGGCCGCGTCGACGGCCTCGGCGGTCGCCTCCGGCTGGTCCCAGTAGCCGAGCATCACCGAGTAGCCGCGGGTGCAGAGCTCGCCCGGCTCGCCGCGTCCGACCACCAGGCCGGTCGCCGGGTCCACGACCTGCGACTCCAGGTGCGGCATCACCCGGCCGACGGTCGCCGTACGCCGCTCGAGCCCGTCGTCGCGGCGCGTCATCGTCGACACGGGTGACGTCTCGGTCATGCCGTAGCAGATCGCCACCTCGCTCATGTGCATCTCGGCGACCACGCGCTTCATCACCTCGACCGGGCAGGGCGAGCCCGCCATGATCCCGGTACGCAGGCTCGACAGGTCGTACTCCGCGAAGTCGGCCAGTCCCAGCTCGGCGATGAACATGGTCGGCACGCCGTACAGGGAGGTGCAGCGCTCGTCCGCGACGGCCCGCAGCGTCGCCGCGGGGTCGAAGCCCTGCGCGGGCAGCACCATGGTGGCGCCGTGCGAGGTCGCCGCGAGGTTGCCCATCACCATGCCGAAGCAGTGGTAGAGCGGCACCGGGATGCAGATGCGGTCCTGCTCGGTGTAGCCCAGAAGCTCGCCGACGAAGTAGCCGTTGTTGAGGATGTTGTGGTGCGACAGCGTCGCGCCCTTCGGGAACCCGGTCGTCCCCGAGGTGTACTGGATGTTGATGGGGTCGTCGAAGGACAGCTCCGCGCCGAGCTCGCCCCCGCCGGCGGTCAGCGCGTCCCAGTCGTCGGTGCCGATGAACACCGTCTCGCCGAACCCGATCTCCGCGATCATCGACCGGTAGTCGCTGGTCTTGAAACCGACCGCGCTCACCAGCAGCCGCAGCCCCGACTGCCGGACGACGTAGTCCAGCTCGTGCGACCGGTACGCCGGGTTGATGGTCACGAGGATCGCGCCGATGCGGGCGGTGGCGTACTGCACGAAGACCCATTCGGCGCAGTTGGGCGCCCAGATGCCGACCCGGTCACCCTTGGCGACGCCGCGGGCGAGCAGGCCGCGGGCGACGTCGTTCACGGCCGCGTCGAACTGCGCGTACGTCCACCGCCGGCCCGACGGCACGTCGACGAGGGCCTCGCGGTCGCCGAACGCCGCGACCGTGCGGGCGAGGTTGGCGCCGATCGTCTCACCGAGCAGCGGCACGTCGGAGGTCCCGGAGGCGTAGGAGAGCATGACTGCAGCATGAGCCCGCGGGGCGTGACGCCACCACCCCCGTACAGGGGTGGACCCGGGCTCCGGCGCGGGACATGCTGGTGAGGTGCTCGAGACAGCCGACCTGACCGCCGCCCTGGGCCGGATCCGGCGGGTCACCGGGCTGCCGGTCGCGTTCGGCGGCGCGGTCGCCGCCGACGGCCGGGCCATGCGGCTGACCGACTTCGCGGGCACGACGACCCTCGCCCTGCACGGCCTGGTGGTGGGCGCCGGCAACGGGCTCGGCGGCCGGGTCCTGACCACGGCCCGCCCGGCGGGCGTCGAGGACTATGCCGCGGACCCGCGGATCAGCCACGAGTACGACAAGCCGGTGACCGCCGAGGGCCTGCGCGCGATCGCCGCGGTGCCGGTCGCGGTGGGAACCTCCGTGCTCGCCGTCCTCTATGCCGGCACGCGGGAACCCCTGACGGTGGGCGCGCGGGCCTGGGACGCGATGAGCCAGGTGGCGGCCCGCCTCGCGACAGAGCTGACGGTACGCCGGGAAGTGCGGCGCCGCCTCGACGAGATCGAAGCAGCGGCCGCCGTCTCCCGGGGCGCACAGTGGGAGGACGTCCGGCAGGCCCACGCCGACCTGCGAGCGATCGCCCAGGAGGTGGCCGACCCGGTCCTGCGGGCCCGCCTGCGGCAGGTGTGCGCGCTGCTGGCCCAGCCCGGCGGTGACCCGCGCACCGCCAACCCGCTGTCGCCGCGCGAGCTCGACGTGCTCGCGACGGTGGCGATGGGCTGCAGCAACGCCGAGGCGGCCCGGCGGCTGGGCCTGCTCCCCGAGACGGTGAAGAGCTATCTGCGCAACGCCATGCGCAAGCTCGGCACGCACACCCGGGCCGAAACCGTGGTGACCGCGCGCCGTCTGGGTTTCCTGCCCTAGGGTCAGGGCCGTGAAGAGACCGACGATCGCCGATATCGCCCGCGAGGCCGGCGTCTCCAAGGGCGCGGTCTCGTACGCGCTCAACGACCGCCCCGGCGTCTCCGAGGAGACCAGGGCGCGGATCCTGGCGATCGCCGACCGGATGGGCTTCCGGGCCAGTGCCGCCGCCCGCGCGCTGGCCGGAGCCCCGGCCCACGTCGTCGGTCTGGCGCTGCGCCGCCCGGCCAGCACGCTCGGGGTGGAGCCGTTCTTCATGGAGCTGATCAGCGGGCTCGAGGCGGAGCTGTCCACCCGCTCGTACGCGCTGCTGCTGCAGATGGTCCCGGACGACGACGGGGACGCCGAGATCGAGGTCTACCGGCAGTGGTGGATCGAGGGGCGCGTCGACGGGGTGCTGCTGTGCGACCTGCGCGCCGACGATCCGCGGGTGCCGGCCGTCGAGCGGATCGGCGTACCGGCGGTGGTGGTCGGGCCGCCCACGCCCGGGGCCGAGGTGGCGAGCCTGTGGTCCGACGACGCCGTGTCCGTGGCGAGCGCGGTGGAACACCTGTCCGGGCTGGGCCATCGGCGCATCGCGCGGGTCGCCGGGCTGCCGGGGCTCGCGCACACCGCCGCGCGGACCCGGGCCTTCGCCGAGCTCGGGCTGACCGAGGCGATGACGGTGTTCACCGACTACACCGGTGCGGCGGGGGCGCGCGCCACCCGGCAGCTGCTCACCGGCGATGCCCGGCCGACCGCCATCGTCTACGACAACGACGTCATGGCGATCGCCGGGCTGTCCGCGGCGCGGGAGCTGGGCCGGGACGTGCCGGCCGAGCTGTCCATAGTGGCCTGGGACGACTCGCCGATGTGCGGGCTGGTGCATCCGCCGCTGACCGCCCTGACCCGCGACATCCACGCGTACGGCGCGCACGCGGCCCGGCTGCTGCTGGCGGTGATCGCGGGGGAGCGGATCGGCGCCCGGCTCGACGAACCCGCCCGGCTGCTCGTGCGCGGCAGCACCGCCCCGCCGCCCTGAGGTCAGGCCGGTCCGGTGCTCCCGCGAACCTCCAGCCGGCCGCCCGAGGCCTGCACCGGGGGAGCGAGCTCGCCCTCGATGGCGGCCAGCAGCCGGGCGGTCGCCAGGGCGCCGTAGCCGGCGATGTCGCGGTGCACTGCCGTCAGCGGCGGCCCGACCACCTCGCACAACGGCGAGTCCTCGCAGGCCACGATGGACAGTTGGGCCGGCACGGCGAGGCCCAGCTCGCCGGCGACGCCCAGTCCGGCGATCGCCATGATGTCGTTGTCGTAGACGACCGCCGTGGGCCGGTCGGCGAGCCCGAGCAGCTCCCGCGTCAGCCGCGCGCCGGAGTCACCCGTGTAGTCGCCGCGCACGATCGTCGTGCGGACCCCGCGGACCGAGGCCTCGGACCGCAGCGCCTCGTCGCGGATCTCGGTGTGCAGCATGCCTGCCGGCCCGCTCACCCGGGCGATGTGCCGGTGCCCGAGCGCCGCCAGGTATCGCGCCAGCTCCCGGGACCAGTCGCGGTCGTCGCACCACGCTCCGGGCAGCCGGTCGTCGTACGCGCTCCCGACCAGCGCGGCGGGCAGGCCCAGCTCCCGCACCGCCGCGATCCGCGGATCGTCGACGCGCGGATCGAAGATCAGCACCCCGTCCACCCGCCGCTCGGCGCTCCACCGGCGGTGCACACGCACCTCTTCGCCGATGTCCGCGACCATCTGCAGGGCGAGCGCGAAGCCAGGCCCGGACAGCTCCGCCTGGATGCCGGCGATGAGCTGCCGCCGGAACACCTCGAGGGTCAGCGCGGCGGACGAGCGCAGCAGCACCAGCCCGATCGCCCGGGCCGCGGCGCCGTGCATGGCCAGCGCGGGCCCGTTGGCCCGGTAACCCAGCTCCCGGGCGATGCCCAGGATCCGCTCGCGGAGGTCCGCCGACACGCCGGGACGGCCGTTCAACGCGTACGAGACGGCGATGCGGGACACACCGGCGCGCCGGGCGATGTCGGCCATCGTCGCTGCGCGCACGGTCCTACCGTAGTGCGTCCGCGACACTGCACTGCTGCGCGGCGTCTATCCTCCGACCATGATGCGCAAGGTGGTCGTCACTCCCGACGGTGTCCAGGTGGTGCCGGCCGCCGAACCGGTGCCCGGGCGGGGCGAGGTGCTGGTGCGCACCGCCGTCTCCGGCGTCTGCGGCTCGGACACGCACGCCCTGCACGGCCGCCACCCCAACGTCACCCCGCCGTACGCGCCCGGCCACGAGGTCGTCGGGGTCGTGCTGGCCGCCGGCGCGGACGTCACCACCGTCCGGCCCGGCACCCGCGTCACCGTCGAGCCGGACCTGCCGTGCTGGACGTGCAAGCAGTGCCGGGCGGGCCGCGAGAACCTCTGCGAGAACCTCGGGTTCTTCGGTTGCGGCTCGGACCAGGGCGGCATGGCGGACCTCTTCACGATCGACGCCCGCCGCCTGCACGCCGTGCCCGACGAGCTCGACGACCCGACCGCCGCGCTCATCGAGCCACTGGCGACCCCCGTGCACGCCACCCGCCTCGCCGGCCCGCTCGACGGCAGGGCGGTGGCGATCCTGGGCGCCGGCACGATCGCTCTGCTGACCCTTCGGGTGGCCCGGCTCCGCGGCGCGCGGCGCATCGTGATGACGGCCCGGTCGTCGCAGAGCCGCGAGCGCGCGACGGCCTTCGGCGCGGACGCGGTGGTCGACGCCACCGCCCCGGACGCGGCCGAGCAGGTGCGGGCGGCGCTGGGCGAGAGCGCCGACGTGGTCTTGGACTGTGTCGCCGAGGAGTCGACGCTGCACCAGGCGCTGGCCATGGCGAACAAGGGCGGCACGGTGGTGGTCGTCGGCGTGCCGCCGGGCGACGTCCGCGTGCCGCTCGCCCTGGTGCAGGACAGCCAGCTCCGCATCCAGGGCAGCGCCACGTACCTGCCGGCCGACTACGACGAGGCGATGGTCCTGCTGCGCGACGGCGTGGTGACGGCGGCGGACTTCGTGACGGCGATCCGGCCGCTGACCGAGGCCGCGGAGGCTTTCGCGGACGCGGAGAGCGGCAGACACGTCAAGGTGCTGATCGCGCCGGACCCGGCCACCCTGCGCTGAACCGTCAGCGCAGCAGGACGGCGATCAGGTCCGCGCCGAGCGCCGCCGTCGCGGACAGGTCCAGCTGATGGCTGACGTAGCGTCCGCGCCGGGTCGTCACGGTGAGACCCGCCTTCTTCAGGACCGCCAGGTGCCGCGAGACCTCCGGCGCGCTCAACTGCCATGCCTCGGCCAGCTCGCTCGTCGTCCGCGGCCCGCGCGCCAGCGTCCGGCACAACCGCAGCCGTACGGGATGGGCGAACGCGTCGATCCGCCGCTGCACCACCTCGAGGCGCACCGGTTCGTCAGCCGCGATGGGGTACTGCACGACCGGGCGGCGGCCCGGAGCGTGCACGGCGACCAGGTGCGGACGGCCGAAAGCGGTGGGGATGAAGGTCAGCCCGTCCTCGGCGTGGGTCCAGTTGTCCTGCAGCTTGTCCAGCACGATCCGGGTCCCCGCCAGCGTCATCGCCGGGGACATCACCGCCAGCGCCGCCTCCAGCCCCTGCCGCTCGTGCAGGTCGGCCACGCGCCGGGCATCCGCCGCGAGGGGGAACGCCACCCGCCGCCAGGCCTCACCGAAGAACTCCTCGACGCAGTCCTCCAGCAGGCGCCGTACGCGTACCCGGACCGGGCCGGGATCGTCGAGCAGCCGTTCGGCGAAGGCGGCCTGGACCGGTCCCCGGGCCCGCGCCAGATCCCTGAGCCGCCCGGGCTCGGTACGGCGGAACGACAACCGTGAGCTGCCGCAGGTGGTGACGAGCGCGTCCGCCACATAGACCTCGTCGCTGAGGGCGTCGACGTCGTCCAGCTCCTCCGCGAGGGTCGCGCGCGGCCGGGCCGGCACCAGGAAGTCGGCACGCGACGAGTGCCACAGGAACTCGGCCTCGAGCAGGCGGTCGGTGAACGACGGCTTGCACCCGGCCAGCACGCCGGCGGCCCAGGGCTGCAGCGCCGGGTGGTGCGCGGGCGAGGCCAGCACGTGCAGCATCGCACCCAGCTCGGCCAGCGGGGACGCCGCGAAGACGCAGCGTTCCGCGGGCACACCGGTGATGTCGATCGTCAGGGCCACGCGGCCATTCTCGCGCCGCTGCGCCCGTACGCCCGCGCCAGTTGACGGGAACCGTCAATCCGCAAGCCATCCGGGCCCGTCGGGGCGGACGGTCGGCGCCATGTTCTCCCGTCGCTACGCGGTCGCCCTCGCGGTGGACGCCCTCGGCTCCGGCCTCCTGCGCCCCTTCCTGCTGCTGTACGGCCTCACCGTGCTGCACCTGCCCGCCGCGTCCGCGGGCCTGGCCCTGACCGCCGGCCTGCTCGCCGGCCTCGCCGGCATCCCGGTGCTGGGTCGCTGGATCGATGCGGGCGGACGCCGGGCCCCCATGGCGGCGACGATGCTGGTCCGGGCCGCGGGTATCGCCGTGCTGTTGCTCGGCCACGGCATGCCGGGCTACCTGGCGGCGGCGCTCCTGCTCGGCGCCGGGAACCAGGCGCTGCCGGCGGCGCAGGCGGCGCTGGTCACGGCCCTGGTCGACGGGCCCGCGGACCGGGCGCTCGCCACCGCCCGGACCATCCGCAACGCCGGCCTGGGTGTGGGCGCCCTGGCCGCCGCCGTGGCCGTGGACTCGCTGCGGACACTCGCTGCCCTCAACGGCATCGGTTACCTCCTCGCCGGCGCGCTCATCCTCTCCCTGCCCCGCCCGCAGGTGTCGCGCGCGCGGACAGCGGAGGCCGGAGGTGGCGGAATCGGCCCCCTCGTGTGCGCGAACCTGCCGTACGCCCTGTGCTTCGGCGTGCTGGAAGTGGCCCTGCCGGCGATCCTGGTCACCCGCATGGACGCATCACCGGCGTGGTCGGCGGCGCTGTTCGCCGGGAACACGGTGCTGGTCGTCGCGGTGCAGGTGCTGCTGGTCGTGCGTCTGCGCCGGCTGCCGCGGCGCAGCGTCCTGGCGGCCGCGGGCGTGGTACTCGCGGTGTCGTACCTCGGTTTCTGGGCGGCGGTACCGGCCGGCCCGGCCGCGGTCGCGCTGGTCGCGGTCGCTTACACCCTCGGCGAGATCCTGTACGCGGGCAGCGGCACTGCTCTGGTGGCGGCCGCGGCACCACCGCATGCCCTCGGGCGCGCCCTGGCCCGCTGGCAGCTCTCCACAGGGATCGGCAACGCCGCCGCCCCGGCCGTGCTGACGACGCTGCTGTCGATCGGTCCGGGCCTGCTGTGGGGAGCGCTGGCCGCTACGACGCTGGCGGCCGCCGGCGCGGTCCGCCGCTGGGCGCCTGCGGTGTGAGCAGCCGCTAGGCTGGCGTCGGTGCAGAAGCGGGAACCAGTTCGCGGAGTGATGTTCGATGCCGGCGGCGTCCTGACGCGGCCGGTCGGCGGGCGGTGGAACCCCCGCTACGACTTCGAGAGCATCGTCATGGCTCACCATCCCCACTTGCGGGCGGAGCTGCTCCCCGAGGCCATCGCGGCCGGACAGCACTTTCTCGACGCCGCGATCACAACGGCGAACCGCGCCGACTACCACCGGACGATGCTGCGGGTGCTGGAGATCGGCGACCCCTCGCCGCAGCTGCTCGCCGAGCTGGAGGCGCCGGCCGCCGGGCCCGTCATCGAGCCGTATCCGGACGTCCGCCCTGTCCTCGACGAGCTCCGGCTCAGAGGCGTCCGGATGTCGGTCGTCTCGGACAACTGGGCCGGCCTGGAGGCGACGTTCGCGGGCCTCGACATCCAGCACTACTTCGAGGGCTTCGCGATCTCCGAGATCCTCGGCTGCCGCAAGCCCGACCCGCGGATGTACGCCGAGGGCAGCCGCCTCCTCGGCCTCGCCCCGCACGAGTGCCTGTTCATCGACGACGACCCCGAGCTCGTGGCGGCCGCCGAGACCCTGGGATATCGGGGAGTCACACTCGACCGTGAGGCGTCCCACCGCATCGGGGACGACGTCATCGTGTCCCTGGACGAGCTGCTCTCCATCGTCGAGGCCAGGGGGTGTCACGCGTAGACACCCCCTAACGCAGCATGCGCCGGTGCAGCCCGGCGGCCTCCTGCTCGTCGAGGTTCAGCGCGCGCCGCACCGCGAGCCAAGCGGCGCCGGCGGCCGGGTCGCGAGCCGTCGCCACTTCACCGGGCAGTGCCGCCAGGACCGCCGTGCGGACCGGCGTTGGCTCGGTGAGCAGCCCGCCGGCCAGCACCACCGGCCCGTCGGAGGGCCCCAGCTCGTGCAGCGTGCCGACCAGCCGGGCGGCCGCCTCGGTCGTCAGGCGGGCGGCGAGCGGATCGTCCGAGGCGCACACCACGGGCGCGAGCGCGGCGAACGCTGCCGGGTGCTGCCGCGCCGCCCAGTGCACGAGCTCGTCGCACGAGCGCGCCCCGGCGTGGGCGGCGACCTTCGCGGCGAGGCCGTCCGGTGTGGACGTCCAGGAGCGGGCGACCGACCGGACGGCCTGCAGTCCCAGCCACAGCCCGGATCCCTCGTCGCCGAGCAGCCAGCCCAGCCCGTCCGCGGTGCGGCCGACGCGCCAGTCCTCGATGCGGGCGGCCACGGCTCCGGTGCCGGCGATGAGGACGGCGCCGCGAGCGGCTGGTACGCCCGAGGCGAAGGCCGTGACCGCGTCGCCGGTGACCTCGATCGGGCAGGTCAGGCCGAGCTCGGCCCACTGCATGTCGAACGCTTCGGCGATCGCCGGCTCCGCGACCACCGCCACGCCCGCGATGCCGGCCACCCCGGCGACCACCGTTGCCGGGTCGTGGCCGCGCAGGGCCGTGCGGACCGCCGTACCGATGGATGCGATCGCCGCGACGCCGGCGGAGGTCGGGTTTCCCGGACCGGCCGAGCCGCGGCCGACGATCGTGCCGTCCGCCGTGGCCACGACCGCCCGGGACGCCGTCCCTCCGGCGTCCACACCCACCACCAGCACCATGGCGCTGATCGAAACATAGAAAGTTGTTATTGACCAGATGATGAAGTGGTCGTAATTTTCATCGGCATAGCTCTTCGATGAAAAGGACGACCACGTGACGGGTGAGAGCGGCGGGCTGCTGGGGCGGCTGCGCATCGAGGGACCGACCATGCCGGAGGCGCTGGCGAAGATCGCGGAGACGATCCTCGCCGACCCGGAGACCGCCGCCCACGCGAGCATCGTAGACCTGGCCGAGCGGTCCGGGACCTCGACGGCGACGGTCACCCGCTTCTCCCGGGCGCTGGGCTTCAAGGGGTACGCGAACCTGCGCGTCGCCGTCGCCACCGAGACCGGCCGCGCCGAGCAGGCCCGCTGGGAGACCGACATCAGCGGCGACATCAACCCCGGCGACCAGACCGAGAAGGTCCTCGACATCATCACCGCGGCGGACACCCGGGCCATCCAGGCGACCGCCTCCGGGCTCGACACCGACGCGGTCGAGCGGGTCGCGGCCGCCATCGCCGGTGCCGGCCGGGTGGAGATCTTCGGCCTGGGCAGCAGCGGTACGGCCGGCAGCGAGATGGCCTTCCGCCTGGAGCGCATCCGCATCCCGGTGCGCTACCGGGCGGACACCCACACCGCGCTGACGAACGCGGCGCTGCTCGGGCCGGACGACGTGGCGATCGCCCTGTCCCACTCGGGGCGTACCCGGGAGGCGATCGAGATGCTCGCCGAGGCCGCGGACCACGGCGCGCTGACCGTGGCCGTGACCAGCTTCGCCCGCTCGCCGCTCGCGGAGGTGGCCGACATCGTCTTCACCACCTCGGTGCACGAGACCACATTCCGGCTGGCGGCGCTCTCCGCCCTGCACTCCCAGCTGCTGATCCTCGACCTCATCTACGTGGCCGTCGCACAACTCACGTACGAGCGCACCGCCGAGGCGCTCGAGCTCACCGTGCGGGCCGTCGACGCGCACCGCCTGCCGGACACCCCCGCCAACCGCAAGCGAGCACGGAGGGAAAAGCCGCTGTGACCATCACGAGCGCCGACTACGTCGAGGCGATCCGGGACGCGATCGACCGGGCCGGCACCACCCAGGGCGACGCGGTGGCGCGCGCCGCCGACCTGTTCACCGCGACACTGCAGGCCGGCGGGGTGATCCAGGCGTTCGGCTGCGGCCACTCCGAGGCGCTCGCCATGGAGATCGCCGGCCGGGCCGGCGGCCTGGTACCCACCAACAAGATCGCCCTGCGCGACATCGTCCTGTAC
Source organism: Actinoplanes sp. NPDC049548 (assembly GCF_040676695.1). Taxonomy (NCBI): domain Bacteria; kingdom Bacillati; phylum Actinomycetota; class Actinomycetes; order Micromonosporales; family Micromonosporaceae; genus Actinoplanes; species Actinoplanes sp. NPDC049548. The sequence continues at coordinate 506,629 of NZ_JBFAPM010000002.1, read as the reverse complement.
GGGGGAGAGCCCGCCGAGGTCCTCGCCGACCCCCAGCTCGAGCGCACGCCCCGCGTCGCGCACCGGCTCTACGAGCTGGCACCGATCAAGCCCGACGACGCGTTCGTCATCGCCAGCAACTCCGGCGTCAACGGCGCGGTCGTCGAGATGGCCCAGCTCGTCAAGCAACGCGGCCACGCGCTGGTCGCCGTCACCTCGCTGGCGCACTCGTCGCGGGTCGAGTCGCGGCACGCCAGCGGGCTCAAGCTCACCGACCTGGCCGATGTGGTCCTGGACAACGGCGCACCCTACGGCGACGCGGCGCTCTCCTACGGCGACGGTGCCGTCGGGGCGGTCTCCTCGATCACCGCGGCGCTGCTGGCCCAGCAGATCGTCGTCGAGGTGGTGGCGCGGCTGCTGGCGCTCGGCGTCACACCGCCGATCTACCTGTCCGACAACGTGCCGGGCGGGCGTGAACACAACAAGGAGCTGGAGGCCCGGTACGCCGGGCGGATCCGGCGTACCGCTTAGGGAGAACCCATGTCCGCGACCAGAAGAAACCTCCTTCTCAGCGCCGCGGCGCTGCCATTGCTCTCCGCCTGCGTCACCAGCGGCGGTGACGACGACGACCCGGCCGCCGGCAACACCGGCGCCAAGAGCGCCGACAACCCCCTGGGGGTCAAGGCCGACGCCCCGCTCGAGGTCGTGATCTTCAAGGGCGGGTACGGCGACGAGTACGCCAAGCGCGCCGAGACCCTCTACACGCAGAAGCACACCGGCGCGAAGATCGACCACAAGGGCCTGCAGAAGGTCGGCGTGGCCCTGCAACCCCGGTTCGTCGCGAACACGCCCCCGGACGTCGTGGACAACACCGGCGCGGACCGCCTCGACATCGCCACCCTCGTCTCGGCCAAGCAGGTCACCGACCTGACCGCGCTGCTGGACGCCCCCGCGTTCGACGACCCGTCCAAGAAGGTCCGCGACACGCTCCTGCCCGGCGTGGTGGACGACGGCACGTTCGACGGGGTGCCGCAGACGCTCAACTTCACGTACACGGTGTGGGGACTCTGGTACTCGAAGAAGCTCTTCACCGCCAAGGGCTGGGCGTACCCGAAGACCTGGGACGAGATGCTGTCGCTCTGCGCGACCATCAAGGCCGCCGGCATCGCGCCTTGGACCTATCAGGGCAAGTACCCCGAGTACATCAACGACCCGCTGCTCGGCATGGCCGCCAAGACCGGCGGGCTCCCGCTGGTGAAGGCCGTCGACAACCTCGAACCGAACGCGTGGAAGGCACCCGGGCTGACCAGCGCCGCCGAAGCCTTCGCGGAGCTCGCCGGCAAGGGCTACATCCTGGCCGGCTCCGAGGCCCTGTCGCACACCGAGGCCCAGGCCGCCTGGTGCCAGGGCAAGGCGGCGTTCATCCCGTGCGGCTCGTGGCTGGAGAGCGAGCAGAAGGGCGTCACCCCGGACGGCTTCGACATGGCCATGGGCCCGGTGCCGTCGCGTACCGGCTCCGACCAGCTCAAGCAGACGGCGGTGCAGGCGGCGAGCAGCGAGTCGTTCCTCGTGCCGGCCAAGGCCAAGAACCCGGCCGGCGGCATGGAGTACCTGCGCATCCTCTTCTCGAAGCAGTCCGCCAAGGCCTTCGCCGAGACCGCGGGCACGCTGCCCGCGACCGCCGGCGCCACCGACGGCCTGACGCTGAGCAGCGGACTGGGCTCGGTCCGCGACGCGGTGACGGCCGCCGGATCGGAGACCTTCACCTACCGGTTCCGTACGTGGTACGCACCGCTGGCCAAGGCGGTGGACGACGCGACCGGTGAGCTCGTCAACAAGCGCATCACCGCCGCGCAGTGGTCGGACCGGATCCAGAAGGCGGCCGACGCGCTCGCCAAGGACTCCTCGGTCAAGAAGTACACCCGCTGATGAGACACGGTCGGTGGCGGTTCCTGGCCGGGGCGCTGATCCCCGCGCTGGTGCTGCACGTCGTCTTCGTGCTGTCGCCGTACGCGCAGGCCTTCTACCTGTCGCTGACCGACTGGACCGGCGTCGCAGGCGCTGCCCACTTCGTCGGGGCGGGCAACTACACCCGCCTCGCCGAGGACTCCCTCTTCCTGGACGCGGTCCGCAACAACGCGCTGCTGCTCGTCGTCGTCCCGCTCGCCACCGTCGCCATCGGGCTGTTCCTGGCCAGCATGCTGCACCTGGGTGGACGCGGCGGCCGGCGGGGGATCGCGGGCTCAGGCGCGTACCAGATCATCTATTTCTTTCCGCAGTTGCTCTCGCTCGTCGTGGTGGCGGTGCTGTGGAGCTTCGTCTACAACCCCAACACCGGCCTGCTCAACGGGGCCCTGCGGGCGATCGGCATCAGCGGGCCGTCCTGGCTGGCGTCACCCTCGCTCGCGCTGCCGGCCGTGATGGCGGTCCTCGTCTGGTCGTCGGTCGGCTTCTATGTGGTGCTGTTCAGCGCGGCGATCGACGGCATCCCCAAGGAGTTGTTCGAAGCGGCGCTGATCGACGGCGCGGGCGGCTGGACGACGTTCCGCAAGGTGACGCTGCCGCTGGTACGCGACACGGTGCAGGTCGCCTTCGTCTACCTGGGCATCGCGGCGCTGGACGCGTTCGCGGTCGTGCAGGTGATGACGGTCGGCCCCGGCGGACCCGACGGGGCCACGGAGGTGATCGGGCTGTCGCTGTACCGCAACGCCTTCCAGTACGGGAAGTTCGGCTACGCCTCCGCCATGGGGGTGGCGCTGTTCTTCGCCACCCTGACCCTGGCGGTGCTCGCCCTGCGCGGCGGCCGCAAGTCTTCTGCGGGGCTGGCATGACGCTCTCCCTTTCCCCACGCCGCACGGCTGATCTGCCCGATGATGAGCTTCCGGCCGCTCGCCGGCCCCGGACACCGCACTCGCTGCGATCGGCGCCGGTGCACCTCGCGATGCTGGCGTGGGCGGTCGTCACGGCACTGCCGCTGCTCTGGGCCGTGGTCAGCTCCTTCAAGACCGACGACGAGATCCTCAACGACCCGTGGTCGCTGCCGGCCACCCCGCAGGCCGGCAACTGGGCGCGAGCCTGGAACGAGGCCAGCATCGGCCGGTACTTCCTCAACAGCCTCATCGTCGTCGGCGGGGCCCTGGTCCTGACGATGCTGCTCGGCTCGCTCGTCGCGTACGCCCTGGCCCGCTACGAGTTCCGCGGCAACCGGTTCGTGTACTACACGTTCGTCGCTGCCATGTTCTTCCCGGTGTTCCTCGCGCTCGTGCCGCTGTTCTTCGTCGTGCAGCAGCTCGGGATGCTGGGCACGTACCAGGGCCTGATCCTGGTGTACGCCGCTTACGCCGTACCGTTCACGGTCTTCTTCCTGCACGCGTTCTTCAGAACGCTGCCGGGCGAGGTCGCGGAAGCGGCATTCATGGATGGCTGTTCGCATGGCGCGGTGTTCTTCCGCGTGATGCTGCCGATGGCGCGGCCCGGACTGGTCGCGGTCGGCATCTTCAATTTCCTCGGGCTCTGGAACCAGTACCTGCTCCCGCTGGTCCTCAACCCGGATCCGGACCGGTACGTCCTGGCGCAGGGTCTGGCCGCCCTGTCGGTCAGCCAGGGCTACCGCAGCGACTGGAGCGGTCTGTTCGCCGGCTTGACCATCGCGATGCTGCCGGTGCTGATCGCCTACGTCGCCTTCCAACGGCACATCCGCGCCGGAATGACCGCCGGCGCGGTCAAGTAGCTCCCCCCTTCCTCGTCCCCCTTCCTCGTCCCCCTGGAGGAATCGACCGATGTCCATCAAACCCCTCGCCGTCGCCGGCATAGCCGTGCTGGCGGGTGTCTTCGCCGTCGCGGCGAACGCCCCCAGCGCCTCCGCCGCCGACTGCGGCTACCTGTTCGACGACTTCCACTACAACTCCTCCAGCGACGCCAACCTGTCGGCGCACGGCTGGACCCCCCGCAGCTACCAGGGCGGACCCGGCGTCCCGGGCGCCACCTGGTCACCGAACAGCATCACCTTCCCGACCTCGGACGGGCAGAAGGTCATGCAGCTCACCGCGTCGACGGACGGCACCGGCGCCGGCACCAACCACGCCGAGCTGTACAGCACCCAGAAGCGCTACTTCGAAGGCACGTACGCCAGCCGCGTCCGCTTCAGCGACACCCCGGCGAGCGGCGCCGACGGCGACCACATCAACGAGACGTTCTTCACGATCAGCCCGCTCAACGGCGACATGGACCCGACGTACAGCGAGCTGGACATCTCGGAGTACCTGCCCAACGGAGGCTGGGGCGAGACGGGACCGATCAACTACCAGACCACCTGGTACACCTACCGCGCCGACCCCTGGTACGCGGACAACGTCCACTCCGAGGAGCGCCAGTCCTTCAACGGCTGGCACGACCTGGTCGCCACGGTCGCCAACGGCCACGTCATCTACTACATCGACGGCGTCCAGGTCGGCGACCACTCGGGCAAGTTCTACCCCCGCCAGACGATGACCATCAACTGGAACCTGTGGTTCATCGACACCGCGGCCCACTCGGGCGGCCTGTCCACCTACATCGAACAGGTCGACTGGGTGCTGTTCGCCAAGAACCAGGCCCTCACCCCGGCCCAGGTGAGCTCGCGAGCAGCGGCGTACCGCAGCGCCGGAACCACCTTCTCGGACACGGTGGAGACGGCGGGCGGAACCTGCAACGACCCGTCGACCCCGCCATCCACCCCGCCGACCACCCCACCGTCGTCACCGCCGACCACGCCGCCGCCGGCCGGAGACTGCTCGTCGGCTCCGGAGTGGTCGTTCTCCCAGGTGTACACGGGCGGGCAGACGGTGAAGCACGAGAAGAGCAAGTACGGCGACCCGAACGGCCCGGCCTCGGGTGAAGGCAAGCACCTGTGGCGAGCCAGGTACTGGACGCAGGGCTCGGAACCGGGTTGGACCCAGCAGTGGGAAGACCTCGGGCGCTGCTGAGTGACAGGGCTCCGGGCCCGTCCCGAACGTTCGGGACGGGCCCGGTCGCCCCGTCAGTTGCGGTCCCACTTCTGGTTGGCGCCTCCGTTGCAGGTCCAGATCTCCAGCAGGGTGCCGTTGGCGGTGCCGTGTCCGGTGGCGTCGAGGCACTTGCCGGAGCCGGCTCCGACGATGGTGCCGTCGGCGTTGAGAGTCCATTGCTGGTTACCGGCGCCGGTGCAGTCGTAGATCAGCACCGGGGTGCCGTCGGCGGTCCCGGCGCCGCTGACGTCCAGGCACTTGGTGCCGTAGACGGTCAGTTGCCTGGTTGCCGTGGCGGTCCACGACTGGTTGGCGCCGAAGTTGCAGTCCCACAGGGCGACCACGGTGCCGTTGGTCTCCGTGAGGCCGGGTACGTCGACGCACCGCCCGGACTCCTGGCCACGCAGCACGCCGACGGTCTGGGGCGGCGGTGGGGGGCCGGCGTTGGGGGTGACGGTGAGATTGTCGAACTGGTCGGTCTGATAGCCCACCACGCCGAGACCGACCTGGCCCGTGCTGTACGAGCCGTCGTTGACGGACCCGAGGGTGGTGCCGTCGAGCCCGGCCGTGATCTGAGTGCCGGAGAAGCCGAGCTGGAGCTTGTGCCACGTGTTCAAGCCGAGCGCCGGCCTGGTTCCGGACGCCAGTGTGACGTCGGCGTTGGTGGTGGTGTGCTTGCTGATCGACCACGTCCCGGTGTTGCTGATCCGCAGCTGGTAGGCGGCCTGCCGGTTCTGCGGGCGCAACTGGGTGTCGGCCCGGCCGAGCAAGGTGACGGTGCCCGCCTGCTGCATGGTGACCTCGGTGCTGACGGTGTAGTTGGCCCACGACGGATCACCGATCAGCGTGTAGGCGTCGCTGTCGTCCTGCCAGTTGATCGGCTGGACGGGGGTCACCTGCTGCAGGCAGTTGCCGGAGCGGCCGGCGGCGCAGGCGCGTACCTCGTACGAGCCTTGCATGTCCTCGGTGTACCGGGGTTGGGTGCGAGTGGGGTAGCCGTCGAAATCGTCGGCGTACGGCAGCGCGAGGTTGCGGCCTTCGGGACTGGTCGCCGTGCCTTTGCCTTGGCCGATGGTGGTGGTGACGGTATAGATCCGGTTCGGCTGCAGGATGAGCGAGTACGACCCGTTGGACGGGGTGATGTCGGCCTGCTTGACGAAGTAGTCAGCTGCGTTGTTCGAGCCCATGTCGGTTGACCAGATGTGCACTGTGCCGGTGCTGAGCCCACCGGAGACGGTCACGTTGACCGTCTGGGCGGCGGTGGTCCCGCTCGTCTCGTAGACGGTGGAGTAGTCGCTGTTGTTGGTCGACTTCAGCGACACGTAGCTGCCGTTGGCCCGGTTACCGCCGAGATAGCCGCTGGCCGAGCTGTTGAGGTAGTGCCAGCCGGGCTGGGTGAACTGACCGTAGTGGGCGTTGGCCCACAGGTTCTTCCCGATCCGGTACGCCCCGGACCACGGGGAACCGGCGTCCATCAGGCCGACGGTGGAGTACGGCAGGTTCGGCGTGATGGCGGCGATCAGGGGCCAGTTCATGTACCCGGTGATCTCCGCGTCGAGGTAGCCGCGGTTGACCGTACGGATGTAGGGCACCACACCGGAGTTGTCGTCCTGTGACCCGAACTCGCTGGCCCACAGGGGTTTCCCGGAGCTGCGGGCGTTCTGGGTGGTGGAGCAGGTCTCGGCCTGGGACAGGTAGCCGCAGACATAGTGGTTGCCGAGCACGCCGACGGCGTTCTTGAGAGCCGCGTCGTTGCCGAACTCGTCGGCCATGCCCCAGCCGCTGTCGTCACCGACGATCTGCACGGCTGCGTAGCCGGCGTTGTTCAGCGCGGTGCGCAGATTCTTGTACCAGCCGCTGTCGTGACCGCGTTCGTTCCAGCCCCCCAGATAGTTGATCGTCAGGCCGTGCTGTTTCGCGCAGGTCAACCACGAGATGTCGTAGTCGATCATGTCTTGGGACCAGAAGTTGTGGTTGCCGATCCAGCCGGGAGCCGTCCACGGCAACGCCACCAGCTTGATATTCGGGTTACGGGCGACCGCCTGCTCACCGAGCCAGAATTCGTACCCGGCGTTGCAATTGATGTCGCCGCGAATGTGCTCGTGGCTGGGTTCCGCGCCGTCGGTCGAGTTGGCGTCGCCGCCGATCTCCAGCTTGAGCAACTGCACCGCCGCGCCGTAGCCGGGCCTGAACAGATAGTCCAGAATCTGCGACCGCTGGGCCGGTGGATAGTCGATCAGCAACCGCGAGTTGCCGCCACCACCGCTGATCGCGCCGACTCCGTCGAACGCGCGACCGACGATGCCGCCATTCACGGTGATCGCCGTGGTCGCCGCCTCTGCGGGGGCCGCGCCGACAGCCGCAATGACCGTGGCGAGCAACGACAGGGACACCATCGCTATCGATTTTGAGCGTGTACGTCCGGCTACGCGCATGGATCTTCTCCTTCGAGCGAGCCCGGCGTACCCATCGTGCGTGGCGCGACGAGGTGAGGGGCTTCTGCCAGCCGTACCGGTCACCTTCACCGCGGCGACGAACAAGCCAAGACATCGATAATCAAAGATGAACGCGGCGTATATGTCAACGTTGTCAGGGCGGCGACCGGCCGAAACGGAGTCGCTGCGCCCACTCCGCCCCTGCCCCATCGGATCCATTGACATGTATCAATGTCTGAGCATACGGTGGCAGGTGGCGACGTTGTCGCCGCGCCGTCACGTCCCAGCCCCGGCCGGCGGTGACCTGGACCGCGCCGGTCGATCAGTAATGACTCAGAACTCTCCATGGATGGGTCGTATGCGGATTCCTGTCAGGCACATACCGCTCCCGGCTCCGCGGCTGCGGCGCCTGACCACAACGATGATCACGGTGGGGGTGATGACGCTCGCCCTCGTGGCGGTACGGGTACCGGCCGGCGCGGCCACCGGGTCGCCGGTGATCGGCGTGGCCTCCGGTCGCTGCCTGGATGTGGTCGGCGAGTCCCAGGCGGACAAGGCCGCGGTGAACATCTACGACTGTAAGGGCCAGCCGAACCAGGCATGGACGTTCACCTCGGCCGGTGAGCTCCGGGTCTACGACGTACCCAAGTGCTTGGATGTGGCGGGGCAGACGGTGCAGATCTACACGTGTACCGGGGGAGCGAATCAGAAGTGGCGGCTCAACGCCGACGGCAGTATCACGGGCGTGCAGTCCGGGCTCTGCCTGGACGTCACCGGCGCGGGCACGGCCAACAGCACCGCCGTGGGCATGTGGACCTGCAACGGGCAGGACAACCAGAAATGGCGTACCTCCGCGGGCGACGCTGTCCCGCCGAGCGTGCCCGGTAATCCGCGGGTCAGCGATCTGGTGTGCGACGCGGTGACCTTCGCCTGGGACGCCTCGACCGACAACGTGGGTGTCGCCTTCTACGACGTCTATCACGACGGTCAGCTGATGAAGTCGGTCAGCGGCACGACATTGTCCACCAGCCTCACCGTGGTGGGCGGGGTGACCTGGGGCCTGTACGTCAACGCCCGGGACGCCGCCGGCAATGTCTCGCAGGCCAGCGCGACGGTGCCGATCACCCCGCCGCAGTGCCAGGCCGACACCCAGGCCCCCACTGCTCCGACCGGGCTCACCGGCTCGGCGTCCGGCACCACAGTCACGCTGAGCTGGACCGCGGCCACCGACAACATCGGCGTCCGGGCGTACGACATCTTCCGGGACAACTCCAAGGCCGGCACGATCACCGGAACCGCGACCACGCCGCCGGCCACGTCCTTCGTCGACAGCGCGCTGGCGGCCGGCAAGGCCTACTCCTACTACGTGGTGGCCCGGGACGCGCAGGCCAACGTGTCACCGCGCAGCAACAGCGTGGCGGTGACGACCGGCGACGCGTGTGGGAGCTCCGTCTGCGCGGTCACCCAGATCGCCACCGACACCGACATCCCGTGGGGGTTGGTCACCCTCCCGGACGGCAGCATTCTGTACACCCGTCGCGACGCTCACGACATCATCCGGCTCAACCCCGCCACCGGGGCCAAGACGAGCGTCGGCACCGTCCCCAACGTGCAGAACACCGACGGCGAGGGCGGCCTGCTCGGGTTGGCCATCTCGCCCACGTTCGGCAGCGACCACTGGCTCTACATCATGCACACCTCGCCGACCGACAACCGCATCGTCCGGATCCGGCTCGACGGCGATACCCTGAACACGGGTACGGAGCAGATCCTGGTCTCCGGCATCCTGCGCAACAAGTTCCACGACGGCGGCCGGCTGCGTTTCGGTCCGGACGGCAAGCTGTACGCCAGCACGGGTGATGCGCAGAACGGTGCCAACGCGCAGAACCTGAACAGCCTCAACGGCAAGGTGCTGCGGCTGAACACGGACGGTTCGGTGCCGTCGGACAACCCGTACGGGAACTACGTGTGGAGTTACGGCCACCGCAATCCGCAGGGACTGGCCTTCGACTCGCAGGGCCGGTTGTGGGAGCAGGAGTTCGGCAACTCGATCATGGACGAGACGAACCTGATCACCAAGGGTGGCAACTACGGCTGGCCGGCCTGCGAGGGGACCAGTGGCACCTGCGACACCCCCGGGTTCATCGCCCCCAAGCACACCTACCCGACCGCGGACGGCTCGTGCTCGGGAATCGCGATCGTGCGGGACGTCCTCTACGCGGCTTGTGAGCGCGGCACCCGGATGTACCGCGAGGTGATCAGCGGCAGCAGCCTCACCGACGTGCAGATCTACTTCAACGGCACGTACGGCCGACTGCGCACCGTCGAACCCGCTGCCGACGGCGGGCTCTGGCTGACCACCAGCAACTTGGGAGACAAGGACAGCATCCCGAACAACAGCGACGAGAGGATCTTCCACGTGACCCTCGGCACCTGACCGATCGACGAACGGCCGGCGGTCCTCGAGCAATGGAGGACCGCCACTTCCGCTTCGGCGCCTGACCACCCACCAAGCGGAGCCGGGAATCGGCAGATGGCGATGTGGGCAACGGGCTGCCGGGGGTGGTCTCGGGTTGCGTCGACGTCGCCGGAGAGGTGGCGCAGTTCGAGGGCGAGCTGGGCTCGGACCGGCGTCGAGGAGCTTCGGTCCGCGTCGCGGATTGCGCCGATCAGCGCCCGCTGACCCAGAACCCCACGATCGCATCCAGCAGGACGCGTCCGCGGCGATCGATCCAGGAGCGGCGGTCGCGGAACTGCTCGGCGCGCCTGCGCGTGAGCACCGACTCGCCGCGCGATCGCCGAAGGTGTGACCCAGCCCACCGGCTGTGGGCGAGCTCGCACGGCAAGCTATTGCTTCGAGTTCGAAGCATGCTACGGTCCTCATGTGCTTCGAATTCGAAGCAGCGAACCAGATCACGAGACGAGGTCCTCCGATGAAGGCAGTGCGATTCCACGAGTACGGCGACCCGAGCGTCCTGCGCCACGAGGACGTCGAGCAGCCCGTCCCCGGCCCGGGACAGGTGCTGATCCGGGTGGCGGCGACGTCGTTCAACGGCGTCGACGGCAACATCCGCGGGGGCCTCATGCAGGGCCCCATCCCGGTGGCCCTGCCGCACACCCCCGGTATCGACGTCTCCGGCACGATCGACTCGCTGGGCGAGGGCGTCAATGGGTATCAGGCCGGTGACGCGGTCGTCGGCTTCCTGCCGATGGCGGGACCCGGCGCAGCTGCCGAGTACGCCCTCGCACCGGCCGAGATTCTGGCGAAGGCGCCCACCAGCATCCCGCCGGCGGATGCCGCAGCACTGCCGTTGGTGGGCCTCACCGCCTGGCAGGCGTTGTTCGACCACGCGAAGCTCGAATCCGGACAGCGCGTACTCATCAACGGCGCCGGCGGCGCGGTCGGTGGCTACGCCGTCCAGCTCGCCCACCACGCCGGCGCGTACGTGATCGCCACCGCAGGCCCGCGCAGCGCCGAGCGGGTCCGGACGGCCGGCGCCGACGAGGTCGTCGACCACACCACCACCTCGGTGACCGCGGCTGTCGGCGAGCCCGTCGACGTCGTGCTCAACCTCGCGCCGATCGAGCCGGCACAGCTCGCCGCGCTGCTCACCGTGATCCGCCCCGGCGGGGTGCTGGTGAACACGACGGTCTGGATGCCCGCGCCCTCCGACCCGGAGCGCGACGTGCGCGGCATCGACCTCTTCGTCCGCAGCGACGCAGGTCAGCTGTCGCGGCTGGTGGCGCTCGTGGACTCCGGCGAGCTGCGCGTCGACGTCGCGGAGCGGGCGCCGCTGGCCGAGCTGCCGGCCGTCCACGCCCGGGCGGCCGCGGGCGAGCTGCCCGGCAAGGTTGTCGTCGTCGCGCCCACCGCCTGAGACCCCGGCACCGGAAGGGAACGGCCGTGTCTCCCACCCGGGATCGCCGCGCCTGGACCGGGTTCAGCAGCGACGCCGGCTGGGCCTTGGCCCCGATGGCAGGCGCGATGGCCTCGACCGTGCCGCCCGCCGGGGGCGATCTCACGGGGCGCCGCGCCCTGTGGGAGCCGATCATCGGCGCCGCAGCGGCTGCCCAGCCGCTCCCGGCCGACGTGACGACCAGCGAGCACCACGCCACCGCCGACGACGGCACGCGGATCACCATGCGCTGGTACGCCGAGGTCGGCGCGATCCCGGGCTCGGCCGTGCTGTTCTTCCACGGCAGCGGGTACGCCCGCGGTGGTGTAGCGGTTCACGGCTGGTCCCGGAATTCCCCGGGCGGGACGGCATCCGGGGAGTCGTACTTGGTGCGCTCGGCGTCGCGGAGCTGAACCCGCCGGATCTTGCCCGAGATGGTCTTCGGGAGCTCCGTGAACTCGATGCGCCGCACCCGCTGATAGGGCGACAGATGGGCCCGGCAGTGCGCGAAGATCGACCGGGCCGTCGCCTCGTCGGCGGCCCAGCCCTCGGCGAGGACGACGTACGCCTTGGGAACGTGGAGCCGCAGCGGGTCGGGCGACGGCACCACCGCGGCCTCCACCACGGCCTCGTGCTCGATGAGGACGCTCTCCAGCTCGAACGGCGAGATGCGGTAGTCGGAGGCCTTGAACACGTCGTCGGTGCGGCCCACGTACGTGATGTAGCCGTCCGCGTCCCGGGATCCGATGTCGCCGGTGTGGTAGTAGCCGCCGGCCATGGCGTCGGCCGTCAGCTCCGCATCGCCGTGGTAGCCGACCATGAGCCCGAGCGGCCGGGGGTCGAGCGCCAGGCAGATCTCACCCTCCGGCGCGGGCTCACCCGTCTGGGGATCCAGCAGCTCGACCCGGTATCCGGGCACCGGCCGGCCCATCGAGCCCGGCCGTACGCTCTGGCCCGGTGTGTTCGCGATCTGGACGGTCGTCTCCGTCTGGCCGAACCCGTCGCGGATCGTCACGCCCCACGCCTTCTGTACCTGCTCGATGACCTCAGGGTTGAGCGGCTCCCCGGCACCGACCACCAGGCGCGGCGGCGTGGTGAGCGCGCTCAGGTCGGACTGGATGAGCATGCGCCACACGGTCGGGGGAGCGCAGAAGCTCGTCACGCCGCACCGCTGCATCTCGCTCAGCAGCCGGGGCCCGTCGAACCGCGAGTAGTTGTGGATGAAGACGCACGCCTGCGCGTTCCACGGCGCGAAGACGTTGCTCCACGCGTGCTTCGCCCAGCCCGGGGACGAGATGTTGAGGTGGATGTCGCCCGGCTGCAGCCCGATCCAGTACATCGTCGACAGGTGCCCGACGGGATACGACGCGTGCGTGTGCTCGACGAGTTTCGGCCGCGCGGTCGTACCGGACGTGAAATACAGCAGGAGCGTGTCGTCGGCCCGGGTCACGCCGTCGGGTGTGAACTCGGCGCTCGCCCGGTAGGCGTCGTGGAAGGCATGCCAGCCGTCGACGGGATCGCCCACCGCGATACGGGTCACCGTCGCGTCCACGTCGGTGAACCGCTCGGTCGCCGAGGCGAGGACGACCACGTGTTGCGCGCCGCCACGGGACACCCGGTCGCGGGCATCGGCGGCACCCAGCAGCGGCGTGGCAGGGATGATGACGGCACCGAGCTTCATGACGGCGAGGATCGTCTCCCAGAGCTCCACCTGGTTGCCCAGCATCAGCACGACCCGGTCACCGCGCCTTACGCCGCGAGCGCGCAACCAGTTCGCCACCTGGTTGGATCGCTGCGCCATGTCCGCGAACGAGAACCGCTGCTCCGCGCCGTCCTCCTCCACGACCCAGAGCGCCGGGTCGTCGTTGCCGGCCGCGATGACGTCGAACCAGTCGAGTGCCCAGTTGAACTGATCGAGCTGGGGCCACGCGAAGTCGCTGTATGCGCGGGCGTAGTCCTCGCGGTGCGCCACGAGGAAGTCCCGCGCCGCCCGGAATGTGGCCGTGCCGTCCGTCGTCGTCACATCTCCTCCTCGTGGTCCGAGCCGTCACTCAGCCTGCGCCCGCGAACTCCGGCCCGCCACCCCCGAGCGGGGGTGACGGCCGCCGGCGTCTACTCCGAGCACATGACGTCCGAGCGGGGCAGAGATCCGCTGACCAGGTAGGCGTCGACCACATCGTCCACGCAGCCCGCGCCGCGGAACCCGTACACGCCATGGGTGCGGGCTCCTTGGAGTGTCACCATGCGCGAGGCGGTGAGCGCCTCGTGCATCTTCCGGGCTCCCGGTAGCTGGGACCCTGTGTCCTTCTCCGCCTGCACGATCAACGCCGGTACGTCATTGCCGACGCGCACCGGGCGCTCCACCGGCGAGCTCGGCCAGAACGCACAGGGGGTGATCGTCCGGCTCAGCGGCGCGAACAGCGCTGACTCGGCACGGTGGGCTCGAATGTCCCGCCAATACCACCGGGGGTCGCGCGGAACTGCAGCGTCGCCGCACATGATGGCCGTCCGGGCGCTGTTCACTGCCGATTGAGCCCCGGTCAGGACGTCGCTCAGGACGTCGGTCAGCGACTCCGGGAGCTCGGCGGTCCCAGTGTTGGTGATGTCTCCGCGCCGGGCGGCGTCTGCCAGCACCTTCATCGTCTCTGCCAGCTCGCCGTTCGAGGTGTCGTCGGTGAGGGACCGGATGACGATCGCGGGCACCACGGTGTCATCGACGGCGTAGCCACCGACCTTCAGTGGTTTCCTCGCCGACGCCGCATAGATCCGGTCGACCGTTGCCAGAACTTTCTCGGTGGTTGCTCCCAGGCCGTACTCGCTGTTGTGCGTGGCCGCCCATTGCGCCCATTCGGCGAGTGCGGCCTGCCGTCCGGGCGCGGCGTTGCGCAGCAGGAACGTTCCGGGTCGGGTCGGGTCGACCGCGCTGTCCAGCACGAGTCGATCGACACGCTGGGGGAAGAGCTGCGCGTAGACGGCACCCAGGAAGGTGCCCTGCGAATACCCCAGATACGACAGCTTCGGCTCGCCGAGCGCCGCGCGGATGGCGTCGATGTCGCGAGCCGTGTTGGCGGTCGACGCGTAGGGGATGTCGTCCCCGTGCTTCCGTCCGCATCGCCTCGCTAGGTCCCGGGTCAGCGAGACCATGTGGTCGAAGCTCGCGCGGTCGGCGCCGGCCGAGCGGGGAAGCCAGCTGCTGGGCCATTCACAGTCGAGCGGGGTGCTGCGTCCGGCGAATCGCGGGTCCATGCCGATCAGATCGAAGTGGGAGCCGGTCTCACCCATCGTCTGACGCGCGAGCGGCACCACGCCGAGCACCGGGGATGCCGGTCCGCCGAGGTTGATGACCAGGGCGCCGATGCGGTGTGCCGGATCGGTTGCGCGGCTGCGGGCGATAGCGACCGTGATAGTGCGTCCGCGGGGCTTCGCGTAGTCGACGGGAACGGTGACGTCGCCGCATTCGATGCCGGCAGCGTCCCATTCGTGCCCCTCCTCGTCCTGTGCGTTCAGCGCGCACCGATGCCATGCGATCGAGCCCGCGGGTTTGCCCGTCGCGAGGGCGGCGGCGGATCCGATCGGTGTCGCCGCCAGCACCAGGCTGAGCGCCGCGACGACCGGGACGGTCAGCCGTTTGGTCTGGATCATGTCTGGCCCCCTTCGTGGTCCGGATCCAGGCTGCTGGGCGGGGACCCGGCCGTCACTGGGGTAAGCGCTCCGCTGTGGGTGGGGTTTTCCTCATCCACAACCGAAGGTTTTCCGGATGGTCCCCGCCCGCCTTGATGCCTACGGTCGATGACGTGACCAACGAGCAGGAAAACCCGTTCACGACCGGGCGGTCGGTGCGGCACATCCTGGCCGGTGCCGCCCTCAGCGTCCCGGTCGGCATCGTGCTGATCAGCCTGCTCGTTCTCTGGCTCGCGGCCGTGCTGAGCCTCCTCTCGGCCCCGACGGGCGGGGCGATGCTCGTGGCCACCTATGTCACCGCTGCGATCACGCTTCCGGCCGCCGTCCTCTGGTTCGCCCTCGAGTTCGCCAGGACCCATCGCGAACGGTTCCGCAGGTCGTTCTCTATCGACATCCCCACACCGCGCCTGACGTGGAAGGGCGCCGGCCGGCATCTGACATACCACCTGATAGCGCTGGTCGTGGGCGTCCCCGCAGTCTTCCTCGTGCTGGTGCCGTCGGCTGCCCGCCGCTACGCGAAGGCCGATCTCGAGGTCGCCCGCCGCCTGCTCACCCCGGGCCCCTATGAACGGCTTACTCAGCGGGTGGCGTCACTGGCGCAGAGCCGGGCCGACGTCATCGCCGCGACCGACGCGGAACGCCGGCGAATAGAGCGGGACCTGCATGACGGGATCCAGCCGCGGCTGATGGCCCTGGCCATGAACCTCGGGATGGCGAGGGAGGCGCTCGCCGAGCCGTCGCCGGCCAGGGACGCCATCGTCGCCGCCCACGAGGAGGCGATCACGACGCTCATCGAGCTACGGCAGTTCGTCCGCGGACTGCATCCCGCGGTGCTGGACGATCGTGGTCTGGACGCTGCGCTCTCGGGGATCGCGGCTCGCGCACCGATTCCCGTGGAACTGGCGGTGCGTGTCGAGCCGCGTTGTCCCCCGAGTGTCGAAGCCATCGCCTATTTCGTCGTCTCGGAGGCGCTGACCAACATTGCGAAGCATGCGTCGGCGGGGCGGGCCGACGTCGCGGTGCTACGGCAAGACGGGCGGTTGCACATCACCGTGAGCGATGACGGCTGCGGGGGTGCGGCCATGACGCCCGGCGGCGGCTTGACGGGCCTCGCTCGTCGCACGGCGTCGGTGGACGGCACCATGACCCTGACGAGTCCGACAGGCGGACCGACGATCCTGATGGTGGAGCTCCCGTGCGCGTGATCCTGGCCGACGACTCCGTGCTGATCCGTCCCGGCATCGTCAAGGTGCTCACCGACGGGGGCTTCGAGGTGGTCGCCGCCGTCGAAGACGCCGAGCAGCTGCTCCGGGCCGTGGAGGAGCACAAACCCGACTGCGTGGTCGTGGATGTGCGCATGCCGCCCACGCACACCGATGAGGGCATCCGAGCCGCCCTGACGATCCGTCGGCTGTATCCCCAAACCGCCGTCATGGTCCTGTCGCAGTACGTGGAGGAGCGGTATGCGAACGATCTGATCTCCGAAGGCAGCGGGTCGATCGGCTACCTGCTCAAGGACCGCATCGCGCGAGTGAGGGACTTCCTCGACGCGATGCGTGTCGTCGTCAGCGGTGGCTCGGCATTCGACCCGGAGGTGGTCGCCCAGTTCCGCGTCCGGAGAAACACGGACCCCCAGGACCGGCTGTCGGCGCGGGAACACGACGTCGCGGCGCTGATGGCCGAGGGCCGGTCCAACAACGCCATCGCCGAGGCGCTCAGGATCAGCCCGAGCGCCGTCGAGAAGTTCTTGAGCAACATCTTCACGAAGCTCGACATTCCCTCGACGAACGGTACGAACCGGCGGGTCCAGGCCGTCCTCAAGTATCTCAGGCGGTGACCAATGGCGATCGAGGCCGAGTGCCGCTACTGCTTCGTCGTCGCGGTGAACTCGCGTTCGGTGTCCTGGACCGGAACCTGCGTGGCCGCGGCCGCCACCGCGGCTGACGCGTGGGCCTTGGCGAGAGCGACCGGGAAGGCCCGGGTCGCCTGCCACAGCCGGAAGATCAGCCACAGCTCGAAGCTCAGGAGGAGGGCGCCGGCGACCACCGACGTCTGGATGACCCAGCCGGTCAGGGGGCCGATGATGAACACCGCCATCTCGAACTCGATGCCGCTGATCAAGTGTGTGCGGATGCGGCGGGACAGGAGCATGTGCCGCAGCCGGGCGCGAGGACCGTGCGGGATGACCGGAACCGCCGGGCCGGAGGCGGGGGCCGGCGCGACGGGACCGCGAGCCTCCGCGAGCCGGTCGCGCATGTCCTGGCGAAGCTTCGCCATCTGGTGCGAGTTCACGTATCGGAACAGGTCGAGGAAGGTCACGGCGATCAATGCCCAGAGGTACGCCGTGGAGCCGGTTCGCGCGTACTGGCCGACGAACAGGGCGACGGCGCAGATGAAGACCCGGAGGCGATCGAACATGAAGTCGAACCAGGCGCCGAAGAGCGAGCCGGTGCCGTTGAGCCTGGCGATCTTGCCGTCCATGCAGTCCACGATGAAGCTGACGTGGAAGAGGAGAGCTCCGGCGACCAGCCACCAGCGGTCCTGCATCACGAAGCAGGCCGCCGAGACCAGGCCGAAGAGAGTCGCCAGACCCGTGAGCAGGTTCGGGGTGATCCACCGGTACGGCGAGACGACCCGGACCAGCCTGGCCGCCACCGGGTCGACGAGCAGCACCGTCCACCACGCGTCGCGAGCCTTGTACGTCCGCTCGCGGATCTCCTGCAGCGATGAGCGTTGCACCATAACCCCAATCAACGGTCCGGCGCCGCCCAGGAAACTACTTTTGTCCGTTTTTGTGATGAAGATCGAAAGCCGACCAGGTATGGCTGCGTAATTGTGAGGTTACAACGAGCGGCGGGCATAGTAGCGTCCGTTCATGGTCAACGGTCGATGTCCGGCCGAGCGGGGGACGACCGATGACGAGCCGGTCCACCCGTTGTCACCCAGGCCCTCGCCCCGCGAGCCCGGACCGCCCAAACCGCCCGCCGACGCAACCCCGGCGAGGGTGTCCACCGTCGACGTGTCTCCCGCGGAGGAGTCCACCGCGGACGTGTCCGCCGACGTGTCTCCCGCCGGGGCGTCCTCTGCCGACGTGCCTGCCGCTGGGTCGTCCTCTGCTGGGGCGTCCGCCGATATGTCTCCCGCTGCGGCGTCTTCCGCCGGCGTGCGCTCCGCCCGGGCGTCCGCCGCCGACATGTCCACGGTGGAAGACGCCGAGCCGGTCGCCGTTTCGACGGATCCTCCGGCGGTCCATTACGACGACGAGGAACGTCCGGCCCGGACCCTGACCGGCCGGGTGGGACTCGGCGTCGCAGTGGTGGCGTTCGCCGCCGCGCTGCTGGTGCTCTGGCAGGTGTTCCGGCCGCTATCCCAGGGCAGTCAGTTCTACCTGATCGTGTTCCTCGCCTGCACGCTGCCGCTGGCGTTCCTCGTCTACCGCAGCGGCCTACCGGCTTCCCGGAGCCGGCAGGTCGAGGGCCGGCAGCTGAGGACCCTGGACCGTCCGACCATTCCGGACTGGTTGCTGGCCGCCGGTGCCCTGCTCGTCTGCCTCTACCCGCTCAACCCGTTGACCGGCGGCTACGACGGCTTCCTCGACCGCCAGGGCCTGCTCGACACTCCCGACGTCATCGCCGGCGCCGTCATGCTGGTGCTCGTCGTCGAGGCCTGCCGGCGGACCACCGGGCTCGCTCTTCCTGTCGTCTGCCTCGGCTTTCTCGCGTACGGCTACTACGGCGGGCTGTTGCCCCAGGACTGGACCATCGCCCATTCCGGGCTTGACTTCGCGCAGATCGTCGACGCCCTCTACAACTCGGGCAGCGGCTTCTACGGGACTCCGCTCGACGTCGCGGCCACGTACATCGTGCTTTTCACCATCTACGGGGCTGTGCTCGATCTGTCCGGGGCCAGCCGGTTCTTCGTCGATCTGTCCGTGGCCGCTTTCCGGAAGTCGCGCGGGGCGGCCGGGCGTACCGCTGTGGCCGCGGGTTTTCTGCTGGGGACCGTTTCGGGCTCGGGGACCGCGACCGCCGTCAGCGTCGGGGCCGTCACCTGGCCGATGTTGCGGCGGGCCGGTTATCCGCCCGAGCAGGCCGGGGGAATGCTCGCCGCTGCCGGCGTCGGTGCGATCCTGTCGCCTCCGACGCTCGGAGCGGCCGCGTTCATCGTCGCCGAGTATCTCGACGTCTCCTACCTGACGGTGCTCGGGTGGGCGATGATTCCGACCGTTCTGTACTACCTCGGCATTCTGCTGGCGGTCGAGATCGACGTGCGGCGGTTCGGCGTACGGGCCGTGGAGGCGCCCGCGACCGGGGCCGGGCGGCTGCTCCTGCGGTTCGGGTACCACTTCTCGTCGCTCGTACTCATCGTGGTCCTCCTTGCCGCCGGGCAGAGCGCGACGCGCGCCGTGGTCTACGCGACCATGCTGGCCGCGGGTCTGTCGTTCCTCGACCGGCGGGCCTGGCTGACGCCGCAGCGGCTCTTCACCGCGCTGGCAGCCGGTGTGCGCGGGGTGCTTCCGGTCGTGGCCGTGTGCACCGCCGCCGGGATCATCACCGCGACCACGACGAAGACCGGCCTCGGTGCGCAGCTGGCGTCGCTGCTGGTGAGTGGTGCGCGGGCGGTCACGGACGATCCGGCCGCGGTGCTGGCGTTGACCGTCGTGCTGGCCGCGGTGGCGCTGGCGGTGCTGGGGCTGGCCGTACCGGTCACCGCCAGCTTCATCATCGGATGGGTGATCATCGGGCCTGCGCTGCTCGGTCTGGGGGTGCCGGCGCCGGCGGCCGCGATGTTCGTCTTCTACTACTCGGTGCTGTCCGAGGTCACGCCGCCGACGGCGCTGGCCGCGGTCGGGGCGAGCGCGATCACCGGCGGCCGGACCGTGCCGACGATGTGGCAGGCGTTGAAGTACGCGTTGCCGGCGTTCCTCGCGCCGATCGCGTTCGTGCTCACCGAGCCGGGCGAGTATCTGCTGGGCCGTGGGCCGGTCACCGGCATCGTGTGGACCACTGCCGTCGCGATCCTCGCGGTGGGCGGGCTGGCGGTCGCGACGGGCGCCTGGGTGCCCGGCATCGGTCCCGCGGGTACGGCCAGCCGCATCCTCGGCGGGATCGCGGGACTTCTGCTGCTGTACCTGGCGCCGGGGACGATCGCCGCCGGTGTGGCCGCGCTGGTCCTCGCCGCCGGGATCGCCTTGCTGCAGCGGCGGCGACGAGGGCTGTCGAGAACGGAACCGATCGGAGGGGCAGCATGAGGAAGGCAGTGGCACTGGCCGCCGTGGGGGCGCTCGCGCTTGCCGGTTGCGGCGGGAAGCAGGATGCGGCCGAGACCGATGCCGGGGGTGCCATCACGTGCGCCGTCGCCGACGACACCCGGATCGGGATCGCGACGGGAAATGCCACCGGCGTCTATTTCGCGCTGGGCAATGCGTACGCGGAGCAGATCGCGGCGACCGGCGGCAAGGTGAGGGCCACCGCCTCGGAGACCGGCGCTTCGGTGCAGAACATCCAGCAGCTCGTCGCCGGGGAGTTCGATGTGGCGTTCTCGCTCGCCGACAGTGCCGCCGACGCCGTGAACGGCACCAACAGTTTCACCGCGAAGCAGCCCGTGCAGGCGCTGGCACGCATCCACACCAACTACACGCAGGTCATCGTCCGCAAGGCGGCCGGGATCACCGACGTCGCCGGGATGAAGGGCAAGCGGGTGTCGACCGGGTCGCCCAAGTCGGGTACCGAGGTCATCGCCAACCGGCTCCTGACCGCGGCGGGACTCGACCCGGCGAAAGACGTCCAGGCGCAACGTCTCGACCTGACCAAGACGGTGGACGGGATGAAGGACGGGTCGATCGACGCGCTGTTCTGGTCCGGTGGCCTGCCCACACCCGGCATCACGGACCTGCTGACCACATCGGGGGGCCAAGTGCAGTTCCTCGACATCACGCCGCTCCTGGCGGACCTCAGAAAGATCAATCCCGTGTACGAGCAGGGCACCATTCCCGCCGCGACGTACAAGACACCCGCCGACGTCAAGACGATCGTGGTGCCCAATCTGCTTCTCGTCCGGCAGAACCTCGACGCCGACCTCGCCTGTGTCCTGACGAAGACGCTGTTCGAGAAGCAGCCGCAGCTGGCGCAGGCCAACGCCGCCGCCAAGGAGATCAGCCTCGACAAGGCCCGCAGGACCGAGCCGGTGTCGCTGCACCGTGGCGCCGCGAAGGCTCTGGACGACCTCGGCGCGCCCTGATCAACGGGTCGCGGCAAACGCGGCGGATCCGGCCTCGGGACCGCCGCGCTTCGCCGTGCCCGTACGGAAGGAAGTAAATGCGTTGAGCGCCACGGGCCGGCGCCCTAACGTATGACCCGTTCCGCACGGCAGAGACGGACCTGGGGGGTGGAGATGATCGGCAGCACCGCGAAGCGAATGCGGGGTCTGTGGATGATGCGCCCTTGTCCGGGCCGGCGACGCGACTGATCACCGCGTTCTGCCGCCGCCGCCCGGTTCGCCGACGGCGGCTTTTCTGTGTCACGGGGGTGCGGTGGCCGGCGCGGGCCGGCTGCGGTGGGTGCGACGACCACCGGGCTCGCCGGCGGGGAACATTTGCGCTACCCCGCCAACGTGAGGGCCACCGCCGCCACAGATGACGTGCCGCTAGCTCAACAGGTAGAGCAGCTGACTCTTAATCAGCATGTTCGGGGTTCGAGTCCCCGGCGGCGCACTGCAGGGTGGAGCAGCTCGGAGTGCTCGCGGGTTTCATAAGCCCGAGGTCGTGGGTTCGAATCCCACCCCTGCCACCACTGTCCCGCGGCGGCCGGTTGCGGCCGCCGCGGGGTGTGCGCAGGCGGAGCGCTGGCTGCTCACCCGCCCCTCATAAGGGCGGACCGCCCGGTTCGACACCGGGGCCTGCGACAGCGGCTGCTATGTCGTGGTGCGCAGCCAGCCTCCGTCGATGTAGTACGTCGAGCCGACCGCGTAACTGGCGCGCGGCGAGCACAGGAAGACGAACAGGTTGGCGATCTCCTCGGGGTCGGCGAACCGGCCGATCGGCGCGTAGTCGTCGGCGATCTTCTGCAGATGCTCCTCCCAGGACGTGTCCGTGCCGGCCGTCAGCTGCTTCGCCGTCTTCTGCCAGTCCGGGGTCATGACCAGGCCCGGGTTCACGGCGTTGACCCGGATGCCGTCGCCGATCAGCTCGTTGGCGAGGCACTTCGAGAACATCACCAGCGCCGCCTTCGTGACGTTGTAGATCGGCTCGTAGCCCAGCGGCTGGGTGGCGCAGATCGACGCGTTGTGCAGGATCACGCCGCCACCGCGGGCCTTCATGCCCGGGGCGAGGGCGCGGGCGAGCCGGACGGCGGCCATGACGTGCAGCTCCCAGTACGCCTGCCAGCGCTCGTCGGGCGCCTCGAGGATCGTCTCCTCGCTTCCGGTGCCCGCATTGTTGATCAGGATGTCGGCGCCGCCGAACTCGGTGGTGACCGCGTCGGTGAGTGCCGCCACGCCGTCGGGGTGCGCGATGTCGGCGGGGACGGCGATGACCCGTACCGGGAAGTCGGTTCTGATCGTGTCGGCGACGGCCCGCAGCCGTTGCTCATCGCGGGCGCACAACGCGAGGTGGACGCCCTCGGCCGCGAGGCCGCGGGCGATCGCGAGACCGATCCCGACGCTGCCGCCCGTGACCACCGCGACCTTGCCGGCGAGTTGAAGATCCATCGGGCCTCCCTGCGCTCAGGTGTTGTGAGATCACCGTAAGGCCGCGCCGACCGCGTGGAGGTGGCGCAGGGCGATGCTGTAGGACTCCGCGAGGCCGGTCAGCTCGTAGGGCACTCCGATCTCCGCGCAGTACCGCTGGACGATCGGTTGGGCTCTGCGCAGGTTGGGCGTGGGCATGCTCGGGAACAGGTGGTGCTCGATCTGGTGGTTGAGGCCGCCGAGCGCCGCGTCGGTGAGGCGGCCGCCTCGGACGTTGCGGGACGTCAGGACCTGCTTGCGAAGGAAGTCCTCCCCGCCGGTCGGGTGCGGCATGCCCTTGTGGTTCGGGGCGAAGGTCAGGCCGAGGTAGACGCCGAACAGCGCCTGGTGCACGACGAAGAACGCCAGCGCCTGGAGGGGGCTCAGCACGGCGACGAGGGCGGACAGGTATCCGATGATGTGCGCGGTCAGGAGGGCGCTCTCGACTCTGCGCTGTCTGACCCTTCCGGCGCGGAGCGACTTGATGCTGTCCTTGCGCAGGCTCAGCCCGAGAAGGGTGAGCAGCGGGAAGAACAGCCACGCCTGGTTGCGGGTGAGCCAGCGGTTGAACCGGCCGCGGCGGGCGGCGGCGGCCTCGGGCGACCACACCAGCACCGCCGGGGCGACGTCCGGGTCGAGGTCGTCGTGGTTGGGGTTGGCGTGGTGCTTGGTGTGCTTGTCCATCCAGTAGCCGTAGCTCATGCCGATGGCGAGGTTGCCCGCGATCATCCCGGCGCGGGCGCTCGTGCCGGTGGTGCGGAAGACCTGGCGGTGGGCGAGGTCGTGGGCCACCAGCGCGATCTGCGCGAAGGTGACGGCGAGGAAGGCCGCCACGGTCAGCGTCCACCAGGAGGAGCCCAGCTGGAAGAACGCGGTCCAGCCGGCCACGAGCATGAGGGTCACCACGCCCAGCCGTACGGCGTAGTAGCCGGGTCTGCGGTCGAGCAGTCCCGCGCGGGATATCCGGCGTCCGAGCTCGGCGAAGTCGCTGCCGGCCGTGGTTCTCGGCCGTTCCTCGTCGTCATGCGTCCAGGGTCCCGGGGTTCGGGCCGGGCGTCAGTGGTGCAGGCCTTCGGACGTTGGTGGGGTTAACCCCACCGCATTGTGAGGCCAGCACCATGGCGTCGGCGCGAAGCCCCTCGGAAGAATGGCGCCCATGAGGACGGGAGCCAGGCTGCGCGCCGTCGCGGGCGGGATCTTCGCCGTCGGGCTGTCCGTGACGAACGTCCCGCTGCTCGTGCTCTGGATCGTGGCCCTCGCTCTCAGCCCGGTGGCGGGGCTGGGCCTGGTCGCACTGCCGCCGGCGACCCGGGTCCTGCGGGCGCGGGCCGACCTGGAGCGCAGGCGCGCCGCCCGGGCCGGTGTGATCATTGAGCGTCCGTATGCGCCGGAGCCACCGCGGGCGATGCCGGGCGGGTGGCGGCGCTATCGCTGGATCCTCACCGACCCGGCCACCTGGCGGGACGTCGCGTGGCTCGTGCCGGGCGCCATCGTCAGTCTGGTGCTCGGGGTCGTGTCGCTCGCCGTGCCCGTCTACGGCATCGAGGGCGTCGTCCTGCTGCCGCTCTGGCTCTACCTCGGCACCGACTGGTACGGGTACGGGGTCTTCTGGCCCATCGAGAGCCTCGGCGAGGGAGTGGCGGCTCTGCCGCAGGGTGTGCTCTTCCTCGCGGCAGGACTGGCTGCCGCGCCCTGGCTGCGATGGGTCGACGCCCGGTTCGCCAAGCTGTTCCTCGCTCCCACGAGGGCCGCCGCCTTGCGGCTGCGGGTGGCGCAGCTGACCGTCAGCCGCGCCGACACGGTGGACGCCCAGGCCGCCGAGCTGCGCCGCATCGAGCGAGACCTGCACGACGGGGCACAGGCGCGGCTCGTCTCGCTGGGCATGACCATCGGGCTGGCCGAGGAGCTGCTCGACCGCGACCCGGCCCGCGCGCGCAAGCTCCTTGCCGAGGCTCGTGAGACGAGTGGCGCCGCCCTGGTCGAGCTTCGGCACGTGGTGCGGGGCATCCATCCGCCGGTGCTCGCCGAGCGCGGCCTCGACGGGGCGGTGCGGGCCCTCGCGCTCAGCCTCCCGCTGCCGGTCAGCGTCGACGTCGACCTGCCCGGCCGGCCGGAGCCGCCGGTCGAGTCCGCGGCCTACTTCGCGGTCGCCGAGGCGCTGACCAACGTCGTCCGGCACAGCGGCGCCCGCACAGCGACGGTCCGAATAGGACACAACGAAGGCCGGCTCGCCCTGGCCGTGCACGACGACGGCATCGGAGGCGCCGGCCGGCAGGCGGAAGTGGATCGGCAGGCGGAGGCGGGCCGGCAGGGACGTCCCCGGGCGGGGACGGGTCTGCGCGGCATCTCCCGCCGCCTGGCCGCCTTCGATGGCACCATGACGCTGTCGTCCCCGCAGGGAGGGCCGACCCTCCTTACGATGGAGCTGCCGTGCGTGTTGTCATCGCCGAGGACCTCGCCCTCCTCCGGGACGGGCTGACCCGCATCCTGGAGGCGTTCGACGTCCGGGTCGTCGAGGCGGTCGACAACGGTCCCGCGCTGCTGCCGGCGCTTCTGCGGCATCGCCCGGACGTGGCGGTGGTGGACGTGCGCCTGCCGCCGACCTTCACGGACGAGGGGCTGCAGGCCGCGATCGCGGCCCGCACCGAGGTTCCCGGCCTGCCCGTCCTGGTGCTTTCCCAGCACGTCGAGCCCCTGTACGCGCGTGAGCTGCTCACCGACCGCAGCGGGGGCGTCGGCTACCTGCTCAAGGACCGCGTCTCCGACGTCGCCGAGTTCGTCGGTGCGGTCCGCCGGGTCGCCGCCGGTGGCACCGCCATGGATGCGGAGGTGGTGGCGCAGCTGCTCGCCCGCCGTGGCCCGCTCGCCGCCCTCACCGCCCGGGAACGGGAGGTGCTCGGTCACATGGCGCAGGGCCGCTCCAACGGAGCGATCGCCGGCCGGCTGGCGATCACCGACAAGGCCGTCAGCAAGCACATCAACAACATCTTCACGAAGCTCGGCCTGCCGCCGTCCGAGGACGACAACAGGCGCGTGCTCGCCGTCCTGACCTATCTGAACGGATGATCGCTGGTCAGTGCCGCCACGTCAGCCTCGCCACCCGGCCCTGTTCACCCGACGCCCAGCAGGCACCCTTCGCGCACAGCACCGCGTCGAAGCTGCCGCCGTCGAACTCGCGCCACGTCCGGCCGCCGTCGTGGCTGATGTCGCTTCCGGTGGGGCCGACCGCCAGGGCCGTCGTGCCGCCCAGCCAGGCCGTTCCGGAGCGGTACTCGCCCGGCGGAGTTCGCGCCGGCGTCCAGCTGCGGCCCCCGTCGCGGGTGGTCGCCGCCGCGTCCGGGGCGGTCTGCGGTACGGCGTAGTCGCCGCCGACCGCGATGCCGTGCCACGGGTCGCGGAACGCGAGGCTGTAGACGCCGGCGCTGGGGCCGCTCGGGACGCCGCTGTCCGTGACGCGCCAGCTGCGGCCGCCGTCCGTGGTGGCGAACGTGCGGGCGCGTTCGCCACCGCCGGTCGCGAACCAGGCGCGGCCCCTGCCGAGGTGGTCCGCGGTCACCAGGCAGGTGCCGCTGGCCGCGAACGCGAACTCGCCCGGCAGTGCGTCCGGCATGCCGTCCCCGGGCTGCACCCGCCAGCTGCGGCCGCCGTCATCGGTCGCGAGGACCCGGAACTTGCCGCCGACCGGGTCGGACAGGGCGAGGCCGTGACGGCGGTCGAGGAACGTCACGCAGTCGTAGAAGGCCGCCGGGGCGTCGTTGCGGAACGTCTCGGTCCAGGTGGCGCCGCCGTCGCCGGTCGCGTACAGGCGGGACTGGTCGCCTTCGCCGATGGTGAGGGCCACCGCGTGGTTCGCGTCGAAAGCCTCGATGTCGCGGAACTGGAGGTCCGCCGTACCCGGGGGATCCACGCGCTGCCAGGTGTGCGCGCCGTCGACCGTACGCAGAATGGTGCCGCCGGATCCCGCCACCCAGGCCACCTGGTCGCTGACCGGTGCGAGGCCGCGGAAGCGGGCGGTGACGCCCGTGGCGGAGAACTCCCACGAGGGTGCGGAAGCGGCGGAGCTGAAGCCGCTCGTGGCGGCGATGGCGGCCAGGCCGAGTGCGGCCATCGACAACTTTCGAATCATGCTCCCGGAACCTACTCTCCGGCCGTGAGCGAGGCCACGGCCGCGGATGCCCGATCGCGGCCCGTCCGTGATCCCCGCACCTCAGGATGGGGGCATGGAAACCGCTCCTCAGCAGCTCGCCGTCACGGTGGCGATCACCCGTAAGGCCGACCCGTCCCGCAACGCGGAGATGCTCGCCTGGGTGCGTGCCGGTGCGACGCTGGCGGAGGACTTCCCCGGCTTCCTCGGCGTCGGCTGGGTACGCCCGGTGCTGGGCTCCACCGAGTGGCACATGCTCTACCGCTTCGCCGACGCCGACTCGCTGCACGCGTGGGAGGAGTCGCCGCAGCGCCAGTGGTGGCTGTCGTCCGCGCAGGGCATGGTCGAGCACACCCGGGTCGAGCGCCGGACCGGCATCGAGGGCTGGTTCGACCCGCCGCGGGAGCAGACCGTCGACGAGCCGGCCCCGGCTCCCGCAGCGCCGCCGCGGTGGAAGCAGGCGGTGACGATCTGGCTGGGCTTCTTCCCGATCAGCCTGCTCTCGTCCGTCACGCTGGGTCACCTCCTCGAGGGGCAGAACGTCGTGGTGCGGACGCTGGTGTCGACGTTGTGCCTGACGCCGCTGATGACGTATCTGGTGCTGCCATGGGTCACGGGGGCGCTGCAGTGGTGGTTGCACGGTGAGCGGCCGCCGTGGCGGAAGGTGCCCCTGAGGCGGGTGTGAACGGGATTCCGCCGCGATTTCTTTAGGTCGTCGCCGCCGCACCCGATGTTTCGGTGTGAGGAGGCTTTCATGCGGCTGCGCAACTGGATCGCCGTCGTCGTCAGCGTGCTGTTGCTGGTGGCCGTCGGCATCGTCGGCGTACTGGTGAACCGTTCGGCGCTGCGTGCGGCCGACACGGTGCACCGTACTGACTCCCGGGCGCTGGCCGTCAACAACGCGACGCTCGCCGGGCAGATGCAGCTGCTCTCCGCCAAGGAGCTCAGCGAGTTCGCCGCGAGCTATCCGTTCAGCCTCGAGCCGGGGCAGGCCGACGACCGTGCGGCCCTCGAGGAGTACGTCGAGAAGTCCGAGGTGTTCCCGTACGGCGCCGCCATCACGGCTCTTGACGGCACGCTGCTCAACGCCTCCCGGTCCCACGCCCTGCCGGCCGCGACCGACCCGGGGTACCAGGTCATGCGGAGCCTGCTGCTGGCGAAGAAGCCGGGCTTCTCCTCCGTCATGACCGTCTACGGCCCCGACGGCAAGCCGATCGCGGTCGAGGCCGTCGCCGTGCCGATCATCGTCAACGGCGCCGCCGCGGCCGTGCTCATCGGCTTCAACAAGCTCGCCGACACGACCCTGCAGGCGTACACGTCGAAGCTGCAGTCGGACGCCCACCTGACGATGATCATCGACAGTGCCGGGACGATGGGTTTCAGCAGCGACGCCGAGAAGATCGGGACGAAGGTGGACCCGGCGATCGTGGCCGCGGCCAAAGCGAATCCCGAGGGCTCCACCTTCGTGGAGTACCAGTCCGGCCAGACCAAGATGATCGCGATCCTGGTCACCGGCGATGTGCTGCCGGGTGGGTGGACCTACGTCCGCGCCCAGACGATGGCCTCGTTCGACGGCGCGGTGCACAGCCGCAGCCAGACGATCAACGTCACCCTGCTCGCCATGCTCCTGATCGGCGCCGTGGGCATCTCGATCCTCGGCTACCGCACCCAGGTGCAGCGCCGGCGTGCCGATGAGAAGTTCCAGGCCCTGTTCCAGCACGCGCCGGACATGGTCGCCGTGCTCGACGCCGACGGGCGGGTCGCGTACTCCAGCCCCAGCGCGGCGTCCGTCCTGCACTTCCCGCCCGGCTCGCTGCAGGGCCACAGCGTCTTCGAGCTCGTCCACCCCGAGGACCGGCCGAGCATGATGGCGGCCTTCGGCCGGCTGCTCGCCGAGCGGGACAGCGTACTGCGCCTGCAGACCCGCATCCTCAACTCGGCGGGCCGGGCCACCTGGTTCGAGTTCACCGCCTCCAACCAGATGCACAACCCGGCTCTGACCGGCATCGTCATCAACGCCCGCGACATCTCCGAGACCCGTGCCTTCCAGGAGCGGCTGGCGTACGAGGCGCAGCACGACCCGCTCACCGGCCTGCCGAACCGCCGCCGCATGCAGGACGCGCTCGGCTCGTCGCTGCGGCAGGAGGCGGTGGCGGTGCTGTTCATCGACCTGGACGGCTTCAAGCCGGTGAACGACGCGCACGGCCACGAGGCCGGTGACGAGCTGCTGCGCCAGGTCGCCGACCGGGTCAGCGGGTGCGTCCGCGTGCAGGACGTGCTGTCGCGCGTGGGCGGCGACGAGTTCGTGGTGCTGATGCCGGGCGTGACCAACCGCGCGGACGCCGATGCGATGAGCGCGCGCGTCCGGATGGCGATCGAGCGCCCGTTCCGGGTCCTCGGCAACGAGATCACCATCGGGGCGAGCGTCGGCGTCCACCTGGCGCAGGCCGCGGACGATCCCGACCAGGCGCTGCGCGCGGCCGACCACGCGATGTACGAGATCAAGCACCTCGGCGGCGGCCGCAACGCGGCCATCCCGGCGCAGCGCGAACTCCTCCACGTCGGGCGCCACCGCGCGGAGGACTGACCGGCTACGTTGTGATCCATGGCCACGAAGGCACCGGCGGTGGAGGTCGAGGCGGGGGAGCACACGGTACGGGTCTCGAACCCCGACCGGGTGTACTTCCCGGAGCTCGGCCTGACCAAGCTCGACCTCGTCAACTACTACCTCGGCGTGGGCGACGGCATCGTGCGCGCGCTGCGGGAACGCCCGTGCATGCTGCACCGCTTCCCCGACGGCCTGGCCGGGGACAAGGTGCACCAGAAGCGCGTGCCGCACGGTGCCCCGCCGTGGCTGCAGACCGTGCGCGTCACCTTTCCCCGGTACAACCGGCACGCCGACGAGCTGTGCGTGACGCAGCTGGGCGAGGTGATCTGGGCGGTGCAGATGTCGACCGTCGAGTTCCATCCGTGGAACTCCCGGCGCGCCGACACCGAGAAGCCGGACGAGTGGCGCATCGACCTGGACCCGATGCCCGAGTGCGACTTCGCGACCGTACGCCGGGTCGCGCACGTGGCGCACGAGGTCCTCGACGAGCTGGGGATCACCGGCTATCCGAAGACCTCCGGCGGCCGAGGGCTGCA
Organism: Actinoplanes sp. NPDC049548; assembly: GCF_040676695.1. NCBI lineage: Bacteria > Bacillati > Actinomycetota > Actinomycetes > Micromonosporales > Micromonosporaceae > Actinoplanes > Actinoplanes sp. NPDC049548. Next base: position 476,640 of record NZ_JBFAPM010000002.1, on the reverse strand, counting down.
CATCTACGTCCGGATCAAGCCGGAGCACGGCTTCAGGGACGTCCGCCGGGCCGCGCTCGCCTTCGCCCGGGAGGTCGAGCGCCGCGCCGCGGGCGACGTCACCACGACCTGGTGGCGCAAGGACCGGGATCCCACCAAGCTCTTCGTCGACTACAACCAGAACGCGCGGGACCACACGATCGCGAGCGCCTACTCGGTGCGCGGCAACCAGCGCGGCACGGTCTCGACGCCGATCCGCTGGGACGAGGTCGACGACGTGGAGCCGGACGACTTCACCCTGCAGACCGTCCCGGCCCGGTTCGCCGAGCTGGGGGACCTGCACGCGACGATCGACGACACCGCGTACGACCTGCGTCCGCTGCTGGAGTGGGCGGAACGCGACGAAAAGGCGGGTCTGGAGGGACCCGCGGACACCGCATGAACCGAGACATTCTCATATATCGATAGAGCTGTTACGTTCACCGCACGGAGTCAACCCGTCACAGGGGGAGGCGTTCATGCGGAAATCCATCCGGTGCACGGTCGCGGTGACGACGGCCGTCTTCCTGACCACCCTCGGCGTGCCGGCAGCCGCGAACGCGGCAGCGCCCGCCGAGAAAGCGGTCCTCGCCGCGCCCGGCGCCGAGGTCGTACCCGGCAGCTACGTCGTAGTCCTCAAGGAGAACCGGTCGGCCGTCACCGGGCAGGCGCGGACGCTTGCCGCCCGGCACGGCGGCACGGTGCGGCAGACGTACTCCCACGCGTTGCGGGGCTTCGCCGCGACGATGAGTGCCCAGCAGGCCCGCCGGATGGCCGCGGACCCGGCCGTCGACTTCGTGCAGGCAGACGTCGTCCACCGCGCCAGTGACACCCAGACCAACCCGCCGTCCTACGGGCTCGACCGTATCGACCAGCGCAACCTGCCGCTCAACTCGGCGTACACGTACTCGACGACCGCGTCGAACGTGCACGCGTACGTCATCGACACCGGCATCCGGACCACCCACAGCGACTTCGGCGGGCGCGCCACCAGCGGGTTCGACGCCGTCGACGGCGGTACGGCCGACGACTGCAACGGCCACGGCACGCACGTCGCGGGCACGGTCGGCGGCACCTCGTACGGCGTGGCGAAGGGCGTGCAGCTCGTAGCCGTCCGGGTGCTCAACTGCCAGGGCAGCGGCACCACGGCGCAGGTCGTGGCCGGCATCGACTGGGTGACCGCCAACGCGCAGAAGCCCGCGGTCGCCAACATGAGCCTCGGCGGCGGCGCCGACACCGCCCTGGACAACGCGGTGACCAGCTCGATCGCCTCCGGCGTCAGCTACTCGATCGCCGCCGGCAACGGTCTGTTCGGCATCATCGCCCTCGACGCCTGCACCCAGTCGCCGGCCCGGGTGCCGACGGCCCTCACGGTGTCCGCCACGGACAGCAGTGACCGCAAGCCCAGCTGGGCCAACCGCGGGACCTGCGTGGACGTCTTCGCGCCCGGCATCAACATCACCTCGGCGTGGGGCACGAGCGACACCGCCACTAACACCATCAGCGGTACGTCGATGGCCACCCCGCACGTGACCGGGGCGGCGGCCCTCTACCTGGCGACGCACCCGACCGCCACGGCGGCCGCCGTGCACTCGGCGATCGTGTCGAGCGCGACCACCGGCGTGGTCGGCAGCCCGGGCTCCGGCTCACCGAACCGGCTGCTCTACACCGGCGGGTTCTGACGGTCGCCCCGGCCGCGCCGTGCTCGGCGCGGCTGGGGTGTCACCGTGAGGCACTCATGCCGCCGGACGGTAGCCCGCCGGACGGGACGTGAAGGTGCCCCGGCCGCGGGTGCGGCTACGCAGCTGCGTCGCGTACCCGAAGAGCTCGGCCAGCGGAACCACCGCCGTCACGTCCCGCTCGGTGGAGCCGGTGACCCGGCCGCGGCGCGCGGCGAGGTCACCGAGCACGCCGCCGAGCGTGTCCGCGGGCGCGCTGACCGTCACCTCCGCGACCGGCTCGAGCAGCGCCATCCCGCACGATTGCAGCGCCGCCCGCAGACCGAAGCGGCCCGCCGCGCGAAAGGCCATCTCCGAGGAGTCCTTCGGGTGCGTGACCCCATCGGTGAGCGTGACCCGCAGCCCGGTCACCCGGTTGCCACCCAGCGGACCCTCGGCGAGCGCCTCCCGGCAGCCCGCCTCGACCGCCCGGACGTACTCGCGCGGCACCCGGCCACCGGTCACCGTGGAGGTGAACGCGAACTCGGTTCCCTCCAGGGGCTCGACGTCCAGCACCACGTGCGCGAACTGCCCGGCGCCGCCGTCCTGCTTGACGTGCCGGTACAGCACGCCGGTCACCCCGCGCACGACCGTCTCCCGGTAGGCGACCTGCGGCCGGCCGACCGTGACGGCGAGCCCGGTGGCCCGGCGTACCTTCTCCACGGCCACCTCCAGGTGCAGCTCGCCGAGGCCGGACAGCAGGGTCTGCCCGGTCTCCGCGTCGGTCCGCACGGCCAGCGACGGGTCCTCCTCGACGAGCCCGGCCAGCACGGTGGCGAGCCGCCCGGCGTCGGCGCAGCGGCGTGCCTCGACCGCGACCGACACCAGCGGATCGGCCGTCCGCGGCGCCTCCAGCAGCACGGGGGCGTCGCGGGCGCAGAGCGTCGCGCCGGTGGCCGCGGCCTTCACCCCGGCGACGGCGACGATGTCGCCGGCCACCGCCCGGTCCACCTCGAGGTGCCGGTCGGCCTGGACCCGCAGGACGCGCGCGACTCTTTCGGTACGCCCGGCAGCCGCGTCCCACACGGTGTCCCCCTTGCGCAATGTCCCGTCATAGACGCGTACGTACGTGAGCCGGCCGGTCCGCGCGGCGTGCACCTTGAACACCAGGGCGGCGAGCTCCGCCTCCGGGTCCCCGCCGGGCTCCGGCAGGTACGCGACCACGGCGTCGAGCAGCGGCTCCACACCCTTGTCCCGGTACGCCGAGCCGCCCAGCACCACGACACCCTCGCCGCGAAGCGTGAGCTCCCGCAACGCCCGGCGAAGTGTCTGGTCCGACACGGCGCCGAGCTCCTCGAGCGCGTCCGCGTGCCGTTCGGCCACCGCCTCCTCCAGCTCCCGACGGGCCCGGCGGACCTCCTCGCCGCCGGCCGGCTCCTCGTGCAGGACGCCGTCGACCCAGGTCAGCGCCCGCATCCCGACCAGATCGACGACGCCTCGGAAGCCGTCCTCGCGGCCGATCGGGCGCTGCACCACGAACGGCGTCACGCCCAGCCGCGTACGGATGGAGGCGACCGCGGCGTCGAAGTCGGCTCCGGCCCGGTCGAGCTTGTTCACGAAGGCGATGCGCGGCACGCCGTACCGGTCGGCCTGGCGCCACACGGACTCGCTCTGCGGCTCGACGCCGGCGACCGCGTCGAAGACGGCGACGGCGCCGTCCAGCACCCGCAGCGAGCGTTCGACCTCGGCGGAGAAGTCGACGTGCCCGGGGGTGTCGATGAGGTTCAGCCGGTGCCCGGCCCAGTCGCAGCTGACCGCCGCCGCGAAGATGGTGATGCCACGGTCGCGCTCCTGTGGGTCGAAGTCGGTGACGGTCGTCCCGTCGTGCACCTCGCCGCGCTTGTAGGTGGCGCCGGTGGCGTACAGGACGCGTTCGGTCAGGGTGGTCTTGCCGGCATCGACGTGCGCGAGGATGCCGAGGTTGCGGACACGCATGGTCGTGTTCTTTCCGAGTGATCCGATGGTGGACGGCGCCCACCCGCCCGCGTGCGGTTACGCGGTCAGGGACGTCCGGACCCGGTGGGCAGCCTTCAGTCCGCTTGTGGCTGGCGGCGGGGTGGTTGGACGGGGCGGCCGGGGCCGGGCACAGGGGACACCAGGATCAGCTCGAAGCGCGATGAGGGGATGACGAGGTCGGTGCGGTAACGCACGGCTGTCTCCCCTCTGGTCGCAGTGATGTGCGGTCGAGGGTACGAAGATCGATCCGGGACCGCGAGCGATCTACCGGGCACTTGCGCGGGGCGCGGAGAATGGGCTGATGCACACGCCCTTCGCGGGGGTCCTGCTGCTGCCGGACTCGCCCGTCTTCGGCTCCACCTCCACCGTGACCACCGGCGACGGCCTGCCGGTCGCCGCCATCCGCCGCCGGGTGTGGAGCTCGCGCGGGCGCTTCGAGATCCTCGACCCGTCCGGCGCGACGTTGCTCGCCGCCGGGTCGCAGGCCGGGTTCTGGGGCAACAAGTACGAGCTGATGGGCCCCCAGTCGCAGTTCCTGCTGTCGCTGAAGTTCAGTGGCTGGACCGGCCCGTCGGGGCGCGGCGTGGTGTCGCTGCCGGACGGTCGCAGCCTGGCGACCAAGGGCGACTGGTCGGCGCGGGAGTTCACGATGACCGACGAGGCCGGCACCCCGGTCGCCGAGCTGCACAACCGCGGCGGCGTGTTCACGCTCGGTCAGAATCTGGCGTTCGAGCTCCGGGCTCCCGTGCTCTCGATCGTGCAGGCGGTCGGGCTCGCCCAGTGCATCCGCGCCGCCGTCGAGTCCGCCTCCGCGGCCGCCGCCTGACAGGTCCACCGCACCTGGGGGAGTCTCTCGCCCGAACCGACGACCCGCCCACGATGATCGGCCAATTCGGTGTGATCGATGTCCCTGAGAAATACCCTGAGCTGTCGGCTCTTGGGTTCTTGCGGGTCACCGGACGGGTCTAGGCTCGCCTCCGTCGACGTTGACGGGGGTAACGACATGGCTTGGCTGGTGTGTGGACGGTGGACCAAGTGGGTGGTCCTGGGCCTGTGGGTGGTGATCCTCGCGATCGCCGGGCCGCTGGCCGGGAAGCTGACCGACGTCCAGAAGAACGACAACTCCGCGTGGCTGCCCGGTGGGGCGGAGGCGACTCAGGTCGCGAACATGCAGGCCCGGTTCGGCTCGGACGACATCGTGCCGGCCGTGATCGTGTACGAGCGCGGCGCCGGTGTCACCCCGGCGGACCGGGAGAAGGCCACCGGCGACGTGGCGCGCCTGCAGCAGGTGCCCGGCGTGACCGGTCAGGTGGCCGGCCCGGTGCCCGCGAAGGACGGCAAGGCGCTGCAGACCATCGTGCCGATCAAGGTCGACGAGGACGGCTGGCAGCGCATCGTCGAGGTCGTCGACCAGGTGAAGGCCGCGACCGGCGGGTCCGCGAACGGCCTCGACGTGCACCTCGCCGGTCCGGCTGCCACGGCGGCCGACTCGGCGGAGGCCTTCGAGGGCATCGACGGCACCTTGCTCTACACCACGCTCGCCGTCGTCACGATCATCCTTCTCATCACGTACCGGAGTCCGGTTCTCTGGTTGCTGCCCATCGTCTCGGCGGGCGTGGCGCTGACCGCCGCGCAGGCGGTCATCTATCTGCTCGCCAAGCATGCCGGACTGGTGGTGAACGGGCAGAGCGCGGGCATCCTCACCGTGCTGGTCTTCGGGGCGGGAACGGACTACGCGCTGCTGCTCGTCGCCCGCTATCGCGAGGAGCTGCGCCGGCACGAGGACCGGCACGAGGCGATGGCGCTCGCCCTGCACCGGGCCGGGCCGGCGATCATCGCCAGTGCCGCCACGGTCGCGATCGGCATGTCCTGCCTCACGCTGGCCGAGCTCAACTCCACGAGCGGCCTGGGCCCGGTGGCCGCCATCGGCGTGGCCGTCGGCCTGCTGGCCATGATCACGCTGCTCCCCGCCCTGCTCGTCATCTGCGGGCGCTGGCTCTTCTGGCCCGTACGCCCGAAGGCGGGCTCCGCCGAACCGACCGCGACCGGCGTCTGGGCCCGGCTCGGCGGCCGGATCGCCCGCCGGCCCCGGATCGTCTGGATCGTCACCGCGGTGGTGCTCGGCGCGATGTCGCTGGGCCTGTTCCAGCTCGACGCCAACGGCCTCGCCCAGGCCGACCAGTTCGTGAGCCGGCCGTCGTCGGTGGCCGGCGAGGAGGCGCTGGCCCGGCACTTCCCGGCCGGCCAGGGCCAGCCGGTCGTGGTCGTCGGGCAGAACTCGGCGGCGGCGCAGATCCGCACGGCGGTCGCCGGGACCGAGGGAATCAGCTCGGTGGGCGACCCGGTCGTCAACGGCGACCTGGTGATGTACGAGGCGGTGCTCTCCTCGGCCCCGGACAGCGACGCGGCGATGACGACCATCGAGCGGGTCCGCGACGCGGTGCACCCGTTCGGCGACGCCAAGGTGGGCGGGATGACGGCGATGACGCTCGACGTCAACAACGCCAACGACCACGACAACCGGCTCATCATCCCGCTGGTACTGCTGGTCGTCCTCGTGATCCTCGGCATCCTGCTGCGCGCGGTCGTCGCGCCGCTCGTGCTCATCGCCACGGTGGTGCTGTCGTTCACCGCGGCACTGGGCGTCAGCGCGCTCGTGTTCCGGCACGCCTTCGGCTTCGCCGGCGAGGACACCTCGTTCCCGCTGTACGTCTTCGTCTTCCTGGTGGCACTCGGCATCGACTACAACATCTTCCTGATGACCCGGGTACGCGAGGAGGCGCAGCAGCACGGCACCCGCCGCGGCGCGCTCGTCGGACTCGCCGCCACCGGCGGGGTGATCACCTCCGCGGGCATCGTCCTGGCCGGTACGTTCGCGGCGCTGGCGAGCCTCCCGCTGGTGGCCTTCGCCGAGATCGGGTTCGCGGTGGCGTTCGGCGTGCTGCTCGACACGCTGGTGGTCCGCTCGGTGCTGGTCACCGCGCTCAGCCTCGACCTGGGCCGATGGATGTGGTGGCCGAGCAAGCTCACCCGGGTGCGCGACGAGCCGGCGCCGGTGCCGGTCGAGCCCGGCGCGCCCGGCCGGGATCTCGACCCGGTGCCCTGATCAGCGGCTATCCTCCCGGCATGAGGTTTCGGGCAGAGCTGCAGGCCACCGGCGGCACGACGACCGGTTTCCAGGTCGGCGACGACTTCGTCGCCGGCCTGGGCGGCGGCGGGCGGCCCAAGGTGGTCGTGACCGTCAACGGCCAATCCTGGCGGGGCTCGATCGCCCGCATGGGCGGCAGCTACTGGCTCGGTGTAAGTGCCGAGCGCCGCGCCCAGGCGGGCATCGCGGCGGGTGACGTGCTGGACGTCGACGTCGAGCTGGACACGGCGGTCCGGGAGGTGGAGGTGCCGGCCGACCTGGCCGCGGCGCTCGACGCGTCCCCCGCCGCCAAGACGTTCTGGGCCACGCTGTCCTACAGCAACCAGAACTGGCACGTGCTGCAGGTGACGGGGGCGAAGACGCCGGAGACCCGGACCCGCCGCATCGAGAAATCGATCGGCCTGCTGGCCGAGGGGCGGGCCCGTTAGGGAGCCATGGCCCGCCGGGCGAGGTCCGCGAGGATGCCGCTCCACGCGAGCCGCCGGCCGCCCGTGAGCACCGGATCGCCGGGGACGGCGCTCGGGACGACCTCCGGCTCCGGACCGGCCAGCTCCTTCACCACGCTGCGGATGCGGTCCGGCAGAAGCTCCGGCTCGGCCACGCCCTGATCGAGCACCACGAGCTCCGGGTCGGCGATCACGCAGGCCAGCGCCACCGCGTAGGCGGTCAGCTCGGTGCCGTCGGCGGCGCGCGTACCGGTCAGCTGCGGCGGGATGCGATCCATGGCGCCGGCCGCCCCGTGCGCTCCCTCGCGCGGTGCCCCGTCGAGGACCAGGGTGGTGGACGGCGCCGGCCCGCCCGTGACCCGCAGGAAGACCGCGGCACCCCGACCGGCGCCCACCTCGGCCTCCGCGAGCGCCGCGAGGTGGTCTCCGCGGTGCACCCGTACCGGTGTCCCGAGCAGGTCGGCGGCCCGCGCTCCCATCGCCTCGGTGAAGCCGGGGGACACCCCGGCCACGACGCCGCGGACCTGGCCGGCGTCCCGGCGTTGCTCCCGGGCGGCGCGGTCCACGAGGTCGGCGAGCGTTTCCGGCGTCGTGCCGGCGACCGTGACGGCCGGGCCGGTCCCGGTGGCGTCCCCGCAGCGCGCCGTCATCCGGCCGGGGTCGACGCGTACGGCGACGAAGCAGGTCCGTGCCGGAGACACCCGGAACACGCGCGCCCTGGGGCCGCGGTGGCCCTGCCTCCGGGCGATCTCGTCGATCGCGCCGGCCGCCTCCAGGTCCCTGACCACGTTGTTCGCCGTGACCACGGAGACGCCGACGGCGGCGGCCACCTCACGGACCGTGCCGGTGCCGCGCTCCGCGATGGCCTCCAGCGAGGCCACGAGCAGGCTGTGGCGGACTGCGGTGGTCGTGTCGGCCCATCGAGTGTTTCTGCACAAAGGTTCCATCGCTTGTACCGACGTACAAGCGAGCTTTCAGTTCACGGAACCCGGTTCAGCGTGGTGCCGACCAGCTTCTTCCAGTCCGCCGAGAACTGCGGGTTGGCGCTGGCGTCGGACCGGCCCAGGCGGTAGATCGCGTACTGGTCGAGAAGCACGACGTTGCCCCTGGCCAGCGCGGCCACCGCGACGTCCGCGGTGGCCGGGTGCGCCTTGTCGTACTGCTTGTTGCGGACGGTGACGAAGCCGGACCAGGCGCCCTCGTCCAGCGGCGAGGTGGCCGCGGTCTCGGTGTACGCGGGCTCCTCCCGGTCACCGGACTTGGCCGGCCGCTGCACGCTCGGCGGGCAGGCGTCCGCGACGGTCTTCAGCGTGGCGAGGGCTGTCGCGGCCGAGACGGCGTCCTCGTAGACGAGCGCGTGCTGGGTGAGGCTCTGCACGCCCTCCGTGCCCTCGTCGGAGAGTGGGGCGGAGACCAGGGTGGGCCTGCCCGGGACGGCCGCCGGCTCGGTGTCGGCGCCGCAGATGCTCACCAGCTGGGCGGGCGCCGCGGACTCCGTGGGCGTCTTCCAGGTGGGGCCCACCTCGGCGGGCTTGAGCAGCGCGTTGCGCATCGTGTCGGCGGTGATGAAGTTGCTGTCCGGCTTCGGGTCGTCGTCGGGCGAGCAGCCGGCGAACCCGGCCACGGCGACGACCGCGAGCACACCCCGAAGCATCCGACCGAGCACAAGCATCCGGCCATGATGGCAGACGGCCGGCGGCCGGCGGACATCACCTTGTTCAAGGTATTGAACATCATCGTTATATCGGCGTGCTGTGCTGCCGGAATGAGACGTGTCGCCGCTGTTCTCGCGATCCTCGCCCTCCTCGGGCCCGCCGTACCGGCGGCCGCCGGCACACCCCTGTGCGCGTGGCCGGAGGAGGTGGGGGCGCAGGCGGCGAATGTCGCGCTGCCGGACAGCAACGCCCGGTACTGGGTGATGCCGTTCCGGGCGTACGCGGACCGCGAGATCACCGTGACCGGTGCCTTCCCCGACACCCGGTACGCCTCGTTCACGGTGTACGACGGCTTCCGCGGCACTTTCACCAGCAACAGCGTCTTCTCGTCGCGGGCCGACTACGAGATCACCCCGGACCGCGGCAGCGCCAACCCTTGGCAGCGGCCGGCCATGCCGGGTGGGGCGTACACGCTGCACCTTCGCAGGACCGTGGCACCGGGGCAGGTGAACGTGCTGCCGATGGCCCCGGCGGACGCCGCGGACGGGCAGACCGGGTTCCTCGTCTACCGCATCTACCTGCCGACCGGCGGCACGTCGTCGCGCGTGGTGCTGCCCCGGCTGACGATCACCGACGGCGGGCGGAGCCGTACGCTGGTCGCCTGCCGGCGTACCGTCGCTGTCGTCGAGGGTGACGCCGCCGTCCCGCCGGACCCGGCCCGCGACCTGGCCTTCGCCCGCTCGTCGGGCAACGACGAGCTCTTTCCCAACCCGGACAGCGGATACCTGAACGCCTGGGTGACGCCGCCGGGGCCGGACCGGGTGGTGGTGATCCGCGGCAAGGCAGCGGTCAGTCCCGACGAGCCGCACCCGCATCCCTGGCCGGGGCCCGGGGACGACCTGCGGTACTGGTCGCTCTGCACCAACCTCCGGTTCCCGCACTATCCCGTCGTGGTCAACGAGCTGCCCGGCGGTGGCACCGACCCGGGCTGCCGCCACGACGACGTGGTCGCGCTCGATGCCGCCGGCCGCTACACGTTCATCCTCGGTACGGAGGCCCAGCGGCGGCGGATCGAGGCCGTCCCGGGAGCGACCTTCGTGCCGTTCTCGCTGGCCCACCCGAAGGCCCGGCACCTCGTGCTGCTGCGCAACATGATGCCGGCGCCCGGCTTCCGGCAGGCGGTGACGCACGTACCGCCGGACGGGCGCCCGCAGTCGGCGGAAGCGGTGATGGGCGATTACTACCCGCGCGGGCGGGTGTGTCCGCTGGCCACGGTCGCCACCTGCGCCTGACGGCACGATTCCGGGATTACCGGCCACCACGGGATTCCTACGCTCTGTGGCATGCCTGTCACGAGAATCTCCGCCGTCATCCCGGCCGGTCTGGCGCTCGCCCTGGCCACCGGCTGCACCGTCACCGTCGCGTCCCCGTCCGCTGAGCCCTCTTCCGCTCCCTCTTCCGCTCCCGGTTCGTCTCCCGCTTCCGCTCCCGCCCTGAAGCGGGTGGCGAAGAGCACCCACGCGTCGGCCAAGATCGTGTCGTTCAAGGTCGTGCAGAAGCCGCGCTGCCCGGAGGGCACGGACGTCTACCGCACCGAGGGCGTACCGCTGATCATCAAGTGGAAGATCACCGGGGCCCGCTCCGGCGCCCTCTCCGTCGACGACCCGACCGGCACCCCCGGCACCTACGGCCCGGTCGCCCTGAAGGGCACCCAGGAATTCACCTTCTCCTGCTCCGGCAAGGTGGGTTCGACCGAGACCCACACGTACGTGCTCTACACCGTCGGCGGCGGCAAGCAGAAGCACAAGACGCTCAAGGTCTCGGCGAAGGTGCGCGAGACCGGCATCCCGGTCACCTGATCAGCGGTTCGCGTACGGTTCCGAGGCCGCGGTCAGAGCCGACCGCAGCATCCCCTTCGGCCGCGCCCCCACGATGGTGTTCACCACGACGCCCGACCGGAAGAAGATGAGGGTCGGCATCGACAGCACCCGGTAGGCCCGCGTGGTCTCCGGGTTCTCGTCGGAGTTGAGCTCGGCGATGAGCACCCGCCCGGCGAACTCCCCGGCCAGCTCGGCGAGGGTCGCCGCGACCGGCCGGCACGGCGGGCACCATTCGGCCCAGAAGTCCACGAGTACGGGCAGCCGCGCGCCCAGCACCACGTCGGCGAACGTGTCGTCGGTGACGGTGATCAACGAATCTTCAGGCATCGGGTCTCCCGCTCCTCGATCGCCTGGGCGAGCTGCCCCTGCAGCTGGTCCCGTACGGCGGTGAGCCGACCGAGGTACTCCTCCACCTCCGCGAGCTTGCGCCGCAGCACGGCGACGGAATCCGGGCACACGTGCCCCGTGGCGTTCCCGGCCCGCAAGCACGCCACGAAGGGCCGGATGTCGTCGATGCCGAACCCGGCCGCGAGCAGCGCCCGGATCTCGTGCACGACGCGCAGCTCGCCCTCGTCGTAGCGCCGGTAACCGTTGCGGTCGCGGCGGGGCTCGACCAGCCCGTGCTCCTCGTAGTACCGCAGCGTGCGGGCGCTGGTGCCGGCCCGCTCGGCCAACTCCCCGATCAGCATGCGACCACGCTAGGCCTTACCGCCGACGTCAAGGCAAGTGGTCAGCCGCACGACAGCGTGCCGGGCCGCTGTTTGGTCCGCAGCACGCGGTCCGCAGGTGGTCAGCCGCAGGACAGCAGGCCGGCCCGCTGTTTGGTCCGCAGCACGCGGCCGGCGGCGTCGGCCAGCCGGGCGTCGAACGACGGCGACCGGCGCGCCTCGGCGACGAGGGCGGTCGCCATCGGGCCGGCGTCCTGCGGGCGGATGGTCAGCACCAGGTCGCCCCCGGCCGCCACGAACCGCACGGCGCGCTGGCCGACCGGCACGATCGTGGCCGCGTCGGCGGCGCCCAGGTCGTCGGACATGATCATGCCTTGGTAGCCCAGCTTGTCCCGGAGCAGCCCGGTCACGATCGGCTTCGAGAACGCGGCGATGGTCGACCGGTCCAGCCGCGGATACCGTGCCGACGACATCATCACGCCGGCCGACCCCGCCTGGATCCCGGCGATGAACGGCTGCAGAAACGGGTCGTCGGCGGTCGCCTTCGCGTCGACGGCGTCGCGGGAGACGTCGGTGTTGGCGCGTACCCGGCCGAGGCCCGGGAAGTGCTTGAGGATCGTGAGCACGCCCGCGCCCTGCGACGCCGGCACCACCGTGCGGATGTCCGCCGCCACCTGCTCGGGATCGGAGCCGTACTGGCGGCGGAAGGCGCCGATGGGCGGGTTGGCCGCACCGACGTCCGCCGGGACGGTGTCGGCGACCGGCGCCAGGTTGACGGTCACGCCGATGTCCGCCAGCCGGCGTGCGTTGTCGCGCACGCTGTCCCGCAGTTTCGCCGGGGAGCCGCGGCCCAGCCGTTCCGCCGAGGGGATGAGCGGGAAGTCCGGCCCCTTCAGGGTCTGCACGCTTCCGCCCTCCTGGTCGAGGGCGACCAGCGGCGCGATCTCCCCGGCGCGCCGCAGCGCCGCGATGTCGGCCCGCAGGTCGGCGGCCCGCCGCTTGCTGCGCCCTGCCAGGAACACCCCGCCGAGGTGCCGATCGGCAACCGCCTTCTCCAGCTGCCGGGGCGCGCCGACGGGTGCGCCGATCATGAGCACTTGCCCGGCGCGTTCCGCGACGGGCATACCGGCGAGCGTCCGGGCGACACAGTCGGAAGGCGACGGCGACGGCTTCGCCGAGGGCGACGGCGGTGCGGTGGGAGCGGCCGGGGAGGCCGGGACGGGCGTGGCCGGGGCGGCCGCCGGTCGGTCGGAACAGCTCGCCAGCACGGCGAGGGTCCCGAGGAGCGCCCACCACACTCGACTACGCACGCGCCCACGGTAGCTCGCTACCTTGGGGGCGTGCGTCACTACTCCGTGGAACTGGCCGTACCCGGCGGCGGGCGGTCCGGGACCGTCGCCGTCTACGGGCACTGGGGGAGACCCGTGCTGGTCTTCCCCACCGAGGGCGGTGACGCCTGGGAATTCGCGCGCAACGGCATGATCGGGGCGGTCGAGGGGCTCGTCGACGCCGGACGGGTGAAGCTCTACTGCGTCGACTCGTTCGACGCCGAGACGTGGTCGGCGCACCATCTGCCGCTGGAGGAGCGGGCCTGGCGGCATGCCGCCTACGAGACGTGGGTGCTCGACGCGGTCGTGCCGCACATCCGCGCCGACACGGGGGAGGGCGCCGACATCGTCACGGCCGGGTGCTCCCTGGGCGCCTTCCACGCCCTGAACTTCGCGTTCAAACGGGCCGACCTCTTCCCGCTGGCGTTGAGCTTCTCCGGCAACTACGACCCGGCGACGTGGAAGAGCTGGGGCGAGCGCGGCGACGCCGTCTACTTCAACAGCCCCGCCGACTACGTCGCGAACCTGCACGGCGACCACCTGGCCTGGCTGCGCCAGCGGTTGTCGGTGCTGCTCGTGTGCGGCCAGGGCCGCTGGGAGGACACCACCGGCGCGCTGGAGTCGACGCGGCGGATGGGCGGGCTGCTCGCCGCCAAGGGGATCCGGCACGAGCTCGACCTGTGGGGCCCCGACGTGCCGCACGACTGGGAGTCGTGGCGCCGCCAGCTCGCCCACCACCTGCCCCGCTTCAGCTAGCGCGGCCATCGTGCCCGCCGGGTACGACACTTCTCCCGGGCCTACTTGGCCGTGGCCTTCGTCGGCTTGGAGTTCTTGGCCGGCTTGTGCTTCACCGCGGGCGGCTTCTCGTCGTCGGAGACGAGCCGGGTCGTCTGCTCCCACCACGAGGCCACCGGCTTGCGGCACGACGGCGTGGATGCGTCGGCGCAGCTGCTCCCGTTGCTCACGACCAGCGTCGCGCCGACCACCACGACGACCAGGAGCCGCCGCAGCCGGCGGTCGGTGGTCAGCCCGGAGAGGCCGGTACGGCTCGCTCGCATGCCGAGCCCGACCAGGCCCTCCACGCCGTCGTCGTAGAGGTGCAGAGCCGCTGGTGGGCGCCGGCCCGCCCGTCGGATCACGACGGTGACCAGGTATTCCGGAACGAGCAGCAGCAGTCCCGTCGCCGAGGTGGCCGCGGCGACGACGGGACGCACGATGTGGTCCAGCGCCGGCGCGCTCTTCGCCACGAGGTTCGCGATGAGCAGGAGCGCCGCGACGAGCAGGGGCAGGGCGAGGACCGTCTGCCACTGCGGGGGGAGACTGCCGAGCAGGGGGCGTACCAGATCCAGGCCGTCCTCAATCATCGGAGCCGGCGTCCTTGTCGACGATGGTGGCGGCGGCCTTGTCCGCCAGCGCGTCCACCGACATGTCGATGGTGGTGCTGAGCGAGAACACGCCACCGGTGCGCCGCGCGCTCAGGCCCATCACCGAGCGGATCAGCTCCTGGTTGAGACCCTCGAGATCGGCACCGATGATCATGTCTTTGTCGATCATGTCGGCGAGCAGCTTCGCCTGGCGCTCCTCGTTGAGCGCCTGGTTCTGCACGATCATCTGGATGATCTCCTTGGCGTCGTCCGGGTGGCGGCCGAGGTGCATGGCCAGGACCGCCGCGTCGCCCTTCTCCATGGCCTCGAGGAACAGCTTCATGCGGGCCTGCTCGTTCTCGAGCTGAGCGCGTTCCTCGCGGGCCTTCAGGTCCGCCTTCCACTCGTCCTCCTGGCGCCGCATCCGCGCCTGGAACTCGGCCTCCCACTGCGCCTCGCGCCGGCGCAGGTCGGCCGCCCACTGCTCCTCCTGCTGCTTCGCCTGCAGGTCGAACTCCCGCTGCCGGCGCTCCAGCTCGATCTCCTGCTGCTTGCTGCGCGCGGCGAGCCGGCCGGCGTGCTCCTGCTCGAGCAGGTCGGTCTCGTGCGTCTCCTCGATCAGCCGGCGCTTGCGCCGGGTCTCGCGCCGCTGCCGCAGGAACTCCGTGCCGGCACGGTCGAGGCTCACCTCGACCGCGACGTCCTCGATGAGCAGCCAGTCGTCGAGCACCCGCGCCCGGGGGTCCGAGAAGTACTTGCGGATCGCCGCCTCGAACTCCTGCACGTCCTCGACGTCGTAGCGGCGGCCCAGCTCGCTCAGCCGGCCCCGCAACCGCTTGCGGACGACGTCGGTGCCGTCGGCGGGCCGTGCCTGCAGTGCGCGGGCCGGGTCCTGCACCCGCCAGGTGACGTCCACCGCCGCCTGGAAGGCGTAGTCCTCGGCCGCACTCTTCACCGCGAACTCGAACCGCGAGTCGTGCTTCGCCACGTCGATCTCGTACTGGGTGGCGTGCGGCGCGAACGCGTACTCGCCGAGGGTGCGCTGGTCGGGGATCACCTTGACGTCACCCCGGCTGGTCTTGACCACCAGCACCACGCCGGCGCGGGGCAGCGCCCGCTGCCCGAACGGCCGGAAGCGGGCCACCTTGGTCTCGGAGAGGATCACGGGCACGGCGTCGTTCTTCATGCGGCTTCTCCCAGTGCGGTCAATGCGGTGGAGACGGTGGCGGCGGTCCGCGGGGCGACGGCCTCCCGGCTGTCCTGCCAGGTCCGGACGAGCCGCCGGAGGGTGACCCGGGCTCGCGAGCGGTCCGGCGCGCGGACCGCGGCCACCAGCAGGTCCGCCAGCGCTCGCCGGCCGACGGGATCGCCGTCGACCCGCTCCGCCCAGACGGTCAGCACGTTGTGGGCCGCCTGATGGGCGATCGGATGCACGAGCGCGCCGCCCCAGAGGTCCGCCACCACTGCGGCGATGGCGTCGTTGCGGTGGGCGAGCCAGAGCAGGCCGTGCCAGGCGGCCGCGTCCTCGCGCTCGTCGACCGGGTTCACCAGCACGGCGTCCACGGCACAGGTCAAGAAGGACAGGTACGCCACGAACGTCCGCGCGCGGATGTCGTCCTTCTCCTGCTGCGCCGTCATCCCGCGAGTGGCACGCCGCGAGCCTTCCGGCGGATCCACCGCGGCACCGGCCGTCCACGTCCGCAGCCGTCGCACGACCTGCAGTGCCACCGACTCGTCGCCGCGCACGACCAGCCGCGTGACGCTGTTCGCGACAACGGTGGGGAGGCCGCGATCCGCGGCGGTCGCCAGGTGCGCGAAGGCGTCCAGCGCCGGGCCCGGATCGATCAGGCCCAGGAGACCGCCGTACGTGCGGGCGGCCGTGTTCCGCAGGTACGCGTCCGACGTGTCCAGGTGCCAGTCGTAGAGCATCCGCCGGGTCGCCTGGCTCACCGACGGGTCCCGCCCCGGCACCTCGAGCGACAGTGCCGCCGCCTGCCGGCTCATCGGGACGTCGCTCGCCGCCCACGGGTTGATCACGTACCGCCGGACGTAGTCGAACGCCTGCACGGCGAACACGCCCGCCGCCCGGGCCGCGCCGTACCGGACCTCGCCGACCGGGTGCTGGGCCATGGCCCGGAGCCACTTGAGCAGCGTCTCGCGGATGTCGGCGTACTCGGTCCAGACCCGGTTGAGGACCTGCCGGGACAGGCTCGGGTCGATGAAGCGGACGACCTCCATCGGTGTCGTGCCGTACCGGGTGGTGACCGGCCGCTGGCTGACCCGGGCGAGGGCCGCCTCCAGCCGCTGCGTACGGCGTACCCGGAAGGGATCGGGGGCCGGCGCACCCGGCGCCGGCGGCACCGGCGGGATGAGCTCGGCGGCCAGGTCGCCGGCCGCGTCCGACACGATCTCGTACGAGTAGCCGGGGAGCGTGGCCAGCGCGATGACGAAGCAGCGCGTGCCCGCGTCCAGGGCGTCGAACCACGCCTCGAAGCTGCGGTCGGTGAGCCGCTTCAGCTGCGCCTGGATCTTCGCGAGGTCGAAGTCGTCGGCCTTGGCGGCGTCGGCGAGGATGCGGGCGAAGGAGGCGGCCCGGGCCACCCGGTCCTCGCGGTCGGCCGAGTCGTCGAGCAGCGTCACCACCGACGGGTCGGCGAGGATCTCGGCCGCCCGGGTGCCGTCCGGGTCCTGCTGGCGAAGGTGCCGGCGCAGGTGGGCCGTCAGCACCTCCAGGGCGGGCGGCGGATCGCCGAGCTCGCCGATGTAGCGCGAGAGCACTCCCTCGGCGAGCCGTACGCGCGGGTCGACCGTCAGGACCAGCCAGCCGGACCGGTCGCCGAGCGCGGCGCGGAGCCGGGCGATCTCGAACTCGGTCAGCTCGTCGAGGACTCCCGACGTGGCGTTGCGCAACAGATACCCGGTGCCGTCCTCGAGGCGCTCGGCTGTCAGCCGCCGCAACGAGGTGTCGGGGGCCAGCTCCTTGACCGCGCCGGCTCCGGCGTCCAGCAGTAGCCGGGTGGCGGCCGTCCCGCCGCCGCGGCCGCTGCAGATGCGGACGATGAGCAGGCGCTCACCGAGGTCGAGGTCGGCGAAGCCGGGCGGCGGCACGAACGCCTCGCGCACGTCCTCGAGGGTGTCCCGGGCGAGGCTCAGCGGCGCCGGCTCCCGTCCCCGCGCCGTCGGGCCGCCGCCGAAGTAGTTGTGCGAGATCTTGTCGCGGAAGACGACGTCGTCGCCGGCGTTGACCTCACCGACGCGGGCCCCGCCGGTCATCACCCGCGGCTCGCCGGACTCCGCGAAGTCGTCAGCGGTGAACTCGCCCGGCGCGTGGTCGCCGCCGACGCCTTCGACCAGCGCGTCGGCCAGTTCCTGGTCGCTGGGCGCCGGCTCCTCCGGAGCGGTCATGCGCCGGTCCCGTGGTGGTAGTGGTGCTCGGTCTTGCCGCCGAAGACGACGTCCTCGCCCGCGTGCACCGAGCCGTACACGGTCACGCCGGCTGCCTCGGCCGAGCGCGGTCGGGGTTGCCGGGCCGCCGGCGGTGACAGCGCGGCGAGGTCGGGCCGGTCGGCGAGGCGGCGGACCAGCTGGTCGACGTCGGGCCCGGGATCGCGGGTCCGGACGCGGGCGTACTGATGCCGTGGCAGGCTCTTCAGGCCGCGGGGCAGCTCGTCGGCGCGGGGCAGCGGGGTGTCGTCGCCCAGCAGCACCGGGCAGACGTCGATGCCCAGCCGCAGCGCCTCGGCGAGCTCGCGGCGCACGAAGTCCTGCGGGTCGTGGAGGGCGGGGGCGCCCGAGTCGCCGGGCTCCAGCCAGTGCGGCCCGATCAGGGCCAGCACGACGTCGGCCGACCTCAGGCGCCGCCAGAGAAGCGTGTCGAACCGCGTGGCCACGGGGATCGACCGCTGGTCGCGGAAGACCGCCTCGGGGCCGAACCGGGCGACCAGCCGCTCGTCCACCAGCACGGCCCCGAGCGCCGCATCCGCCGTCCGGTAATTGATGAAAATGCCGCCCACCAGCCAGCCGCCCCTGACGCCGAGGAAAAGACAAGATCCAATACGGGTCCGAGAAGGAAGTCTCGATGACCCGTCATCAAGATCGGTAGGTGTTGCCCGTTGCCACCGTTCGGGGTGCGCCCCGGCGGTGGCAAGCGGCGACATTACAGTCACATTCAGTGGGCTGTCGAGAGGGCTGTTCGACCTAACCCGCCTCACCCGAAAACTGTGAGTCAGGTTCGCAAAGAATGGTGTTCCCGGAACAATTCCCGGTCGATCCGCGCCTGCAGGTCCGCAATGGACCGGTTCGTGCGGCGGCGCCTGCGCAGCAGCGCGCCGAAGGTCCGCAGCTCGTGCCGGACGGCCGCCGAGTCCACCCGCCGTGCCCGCGCCAGGGCGGTGCCGGCGCTCTCCCAGGCGCCCTGCAGGTCGCCGATCGTCGCGTACGACATGGACAGCCGTACGCCGTAGAGAGCCCGCGCCCGGTGCGCATCGGCCGGAGCCGCCGCCAGCCCGGCGGTCAGCAGCGCGGCGGCGTCCTCGGAGCGTCCCAGGTCGAGCAGGCACCATCCGCGGACGATCTCCCGCAACCGGCCGCCGCCGCTGGAACCCAGCCGGATCCCGGCACCGTGCGGGGCCTCGTGCGCGGCGTACTCGTCGGCACGGTCCAAGGCGGACAGGCACTCCCGCGAGCGGCCCAGCAGCGCCCATCCCTGCGCGGCACGCTGAGCGGCCAGGGTCCGGACGGCGGTCGTGGCATCCGCCACGAACTCGGTGCGCTCGGCCAGGGTCACCACGGCCTTGCCGTTTCCCCGATACAGCGCGACATCGGCCATACGCAGATTCGTGTACGCCCGCAGCGCGGCAGCCGCCGTGCCCTGCTCGCCGTCGGCAACGGACGCGGCCAGCGTCGCGGCCACCCGGGTGAGGGCCAGCGCCCCCGCGTCGTCGCCGCACTCCTGGACCATCCAGCCGGCGTACTCGGCGTAATGGGCCGCGAGCAGAACCAGCCGGTCCCGGACCGGCGGCCGAGCCGTGCTGACCGCGGCGCGCAGCAGCCCGAACTGGGCCGCCAGCAGGGGCACCAGCGAGCTCGGCGCGCCGGCATGCCCGTGGCCTCGCAGCTTGTCGTAGAGATCCCGCGCCTCGGCCGCGGTCTGCTCGTGGTGGTTGGTGAACGGCGTTGCCGATGCGGCGATCCGGTGAAACTGCACGGCACAGGGCGAGTCCTCGAGGGCCCACGCGGGCGGCAGATCGTCGGCCTGCGCCGGCGAGGGCTGCACGCTGCCGGCCAGTTCGACGAGCCGGCCCTCCGCGCCGAGCGCCGAGTCGCAGGCGCGGGCCAGCGCCACGGACGGTCCCCGCAGGCTCCGCTCGACTTTGCTGAGATGCCCACGGTCGAAGTGCACCTCGCGGGCGAGATCAGCCAGCGACATTCCGCGGGCATCCCGTAACCGGCGCAGTTCCTCGCCGAACGACGTCTCCGTTTCCCCTTGCACGATCATGCGCCCGCCCCGGTTTCCGCCCAAACCGACTCTGCCGCGGTCAGTATCGTTATGGACGTACGTGCGGAATCGGTTTCTGTCGGCATTGTGACGGTCGGCGGCCGAGGTATTCCGCAATGGCGCCGGCAATTGCGCGGGCGTCGGAGGACTACGGCCGGTCGGCGGGCCGGTCGCCGCCGTCGCAGGCGTCCTCGGGCTCCTCCTCCAGCAGGTCGAGCAGGTCCGGCCCGACGTGCCCGGTGTCCACGGTCCGGCCGATCAGCCCGAGCTGTGCCGCACAGTCCCGCCCGTAGCCCTTGACCATGCGATCGGCGCGGGTGAGATGCCCGCACCGGGGACACCTCCGCATCGCCGGAGGCGGGGGACCGACGGTCATGCTCCCAGTATGGGTGGCGGGCCGCCCGATGGTCATCTCATCTCCGGCGGCCCGCACGCCTCACGTGTCGGACGGCAGCTCCCGGCGGCCGAACTCGATGGTGTCCAGGTCGCCGTGGAACTGGTCGGTGTCGACGTCGGCCTGGGCGGCGTTGACGCGCTTCCCGCCGATCACCACGACACCCCGCGGCAGGATGTCCTCCAGCCGCCCCCTCTGCTGCGCGGGCGGCACCACCTGTCGCCCGGTGGCGCGATCGTCGACCCGGATCTGGAACAGCACCGGCGACAGGCGGATGCAGGTCACCCGGTACCACCGGCCCACCGTGAACCGGAAGTCGTCCGCCCCGGCGGGTAGCAGGACCGCCCGGGTGCCGTCCGACCAGCGGCAGGAGGGCCGCCCGTAGTCGACCTGCAGCTTCCACTGGCTGACCCCGGCACCCGCGGCGCCGAACTGGAACACGTTCATGCCGGCGTCCGGCGAAGGCGGCTCGGTGAGCCGGACGTCGGCGCCGAAGACGAACCGCCCCTCCCCGCCGTCGCCGGGGACCAGCGTGACGGTGCTCGCCGGCTGGATGATCGCCTGGGGACACGGAACGCTCGCGCAGCTGCCGCCGGGGAACCGCAGGAACGGGTCGCCGTCCTCGGTCACGGAGGTCAGCACGCCACCCCCGCCGGTACGGATCGAGCCGTGCAGCCCCTTCCCGCTGCTGTCGGCCACCAGGGTCTCGCTCAGCAGCTCGCCCGTGTAGCGCAGCTCGAGATCACCCGGTGGCGGCGCGGCCACGGCGGGAGCGGTGACGGCGAGGACGGCGGCGGCACACAGGGCACCACTCAACGCGGAACGCAGAAACGTCATGGCGACGAGTCCAGCCGACGGCGCGGGTCGCGGGCAAAGGTGAACGGTGCGTCGGCGCAAGGCGTACCCGATCGGGTGTGGCTTGACCAATCCATGAAGGTCGATTAGACCCGGGGGTGACGATCCGTCGAGCTCCTTGGAGGACACAGTGGTCCGGACCCGCCCGCGCTTCCTACCGTCCCTCGGCCGGGTGGTGGTCACCATGGCCCTGATCGGATCGGGGCTCGCCGCGGCAACTCCGGCCGCGGCGGCCGGCGACGACCCCACACAGCCGACCGACGGTCCCTGCGCCTACACCCCGACCCCGGACGAGCCCGCCGCCCGCCCGGTCCCGCTGCCGCCCGACCCGCGACGCACCCCCAGCCGCGGCACCGTGGACGTCCTGCTGCGCACCAACCTGGGCCAGATCCCGCTCGAGCTCGACCGCGCCGAGGCGCCGTGCACGGTGCAGAGCTTCCTGCACCTCGTGCGTCACCGGTTCTACAACCACACGTCGTGCCACCGGCTCACCGCGTACCCGACGCTCAAGGTGCTGCAGTGCGGCGACCCTACCGGTACGGGCGAAGGCGGCCCGGGCTACCGCTACAAGGACGAGCTGCCGACCGACCTCCCGCCGGCACCGACCGACCCGACGGGCGCCCGCCGGGTCTACGCCCGCGGCGTGCTCGCCATGGCCAACGCCGGCCCGGACACCAACGGCAGCCAGTTCTTCCTGGTCTACGGCGACTCGGCGCTGCGGCCGAACTACACCATCTTCGGCACGACGACCCGGACGGGCCTCGAGACGCTCGACCGCGCCGCCGCCGGGGGAGTGACCCCGACCCCGGAGGACCCGGCGCCGGTCGACGGCCCGCCCGCCCTGCCGACGAGGATCATGGTCGCCCAGATCCGCCGCTGACCCCGCATGATGCAGCGCGTGAGCCGTTCTCGCGTGCTGCGCTCGTCGATCAGCCGGGCGTTCTACTCCGTCTTCGGTGGCATCCTGATCTGCTCGCCGGTCCTGGCCGTGCTCGCTGCGGGAACGACGCCGGTGGGACTGGTCGTCGGGTTCGCCGCGATGGTGCTGATCGGTGCCTTCCTGCTGCGGCTCGCCATGGTGAAGGTGGTCGTGCACGACGATCACGTGGAGCTGGTCAACCCGCTGCGCCGCTTCCGGTTCTCCTGGCACGACGTGGAGGAGATCGACATCATCTCGGGCGCCGGGTGGATCGTGCGGGTGTGGGCCGGTGGGGGGCGCCGCTGAGCCCCGGCCGCGCGTGGCGGCCGGGGCCCGGGGTGGGTCGCGGTCAGTGACCCGTGATGGTGAACTGGGAACCCGGTTGGACCACGATGTCGCCGTCGGCCGAGTTGGTGATGGTGACGCCGTTGAGGGTGGCGTTGCCGCGGGCGCCGGCCATCGCCAGGATGCCCGCGCCGTTGGTGGACCTGTCGATGCGGACGCCGGTGATCGCCACGTTCGGCATGGCGCCGCCGCCGTTCTTGAACTGGATGCCGTCGTACGTGGAGTCGATGACGTCGGTGTCGCGGATGGTGACGCCGACGATGTCCTTGGACGCGGGGAAGAGGGTGATCGCGCCGAACTCCTGGGCCTCGCCCCAGAAGACGCCGCCGGCGCGGTAGAGGCCGTTGTTGGCGATCAGGGTCGTGCCGCCGAACGGCAGCGGGTCGTGGTCGGTCGCCAGCATGATGCCGGGGTAGTTCATCGTGTCGGAGATGAGGTTGTTCTCGATGGAGTTGCCCGAGCCGCCGTAGATCGCGGCGCCGTTGGCTCGCCAGGGCAGCTGGATCGTGTTGTTGACGAAGTGGTTCTGGGAGGCGATGTCGGTGGCCGGGTCCTTGACGCGGGGGTTGGCCCAGACCGCCAGGGAGTCGTCGCCGGTGGTGCGGAACGACGAGTCGAACACCCGCGAGTTGCGCGTACCGTTGCTGAAGTTGATCCCGTCCGCGTACGTGTCACGGATGCGCATGCCGGAGAACTCGAGTCCGTCGGCGGGGTTCCAGTACGCGGGCGTGTCCGAGTAGTCGCGGCCCACCCAGGCGCCGACGTTGACGTGCTCGATCCACACGTTGCTGATCTTCGTGTTCTTCCCGAACCGTCCGTTGAGGCCTTGGCCCCGGTTGGCGCGGTTCTGGGTGTTGCCGAAGATGGCGAGGTCGGAGATCTGGGTGTTGTCGTCGATGTCGAACCCGACGTTGCCCTCGTGCGGATGGTTGATGTTGCCGACGACGTTCTGCGGCTGGGTGTTGGTGTAGAGCTGGGTGTGCCACATCCCGGCGCCGCGGATGGTGACGTTGCGGATGCCCTTCTGGTTGTACTGGCCGCGGGTGGGGTCGGGGGAGAGGATCTTCTGCTCCTGCCGCCACTGGCCGGCCGGGATCCAGACGCACCCGATGACGCCGTTCTCGTCGTCGGTCACCGCGCGCTGGATGGCGGCAGTGTCGTCGTTGCCGTCGTCGGGCACCGCGCCGTACGCCGTGATCGAAGTGCAGCCCGCGGGCTGCCGCGCCGGCTCCGCCACCTGCTCGAGGTCGATGAGGTCGATGATCTGGAACGCGGCGGTGTCGCTCGCGTCGCGCTGCAGGCGGAAGCGGGTGCCCGCCGGATACGACTGGCTGAGGAGCGCGTGGGACTCGTCGAACAGCCGGCGGGCGTCGGGCGACGGCGTGTTGGACAGCCCCTCGGTGTCGTCGGTGGTGCCGTAGACCCAGCTGTTGCGTGACGACAGTGTCAGCTTCCGGGCGAACGTGTCGTTGATGTAGAGGCTGATGGTGGCGTCCTGCCCGCCGCCGCCCGGCGCGTCCGGCACGGAGTTGCGCACGACGATGGAGTTCGCCGCGTTCGTCGAGGTGACCTCGACGAACTGGCCGGTGGCGGTGAGCCGTACGGACTGGCGGCCGGAGGACTCGGTGCCGAAGTTGGTGTGCCCGAACGTCCGCTTGGCGTCGGCGGTCAGCAGGGTGCCCTGGTAGCGGCCGGCTTCGGCCTCGTACTCGACGTACGGCAACGCGGCGCCGCGGCCGACCACGATGGACCGGGTCAGGCTGTTGTTGGTCTCGTTGGTCTCGGCCACCAGGCCGGTCGCGTCGGCGGTGGCGGTGACCATCGCGCCGCCGCTGGTGGCGGTCCAGCTGCCGCTCATGGCGACGGTGGCGGTTGCGCCCGCCGCCAGCTGCGGCGTGTTCGTGGTGAGCGTGGTCGAGCCGACGGTGACCCGGGTGACGGAGGCGGCCGCCGTGCTGGTGCCCCGGTTGGTGACCGCCACGGAGAAGGTGACGGTGGCGCCGACGGCCGGGTTGGCGGGGTTCGTCGTGACGCCGAGGACCTGCAGGTCCGGTCCGGGCGCCTGGGCGACGACCAGCTGGGTGGGCGCGGTGAAGCTGTTGTTGTCGTTGTTCAGCTCGGGGACGCTGTTGGACGGATCGACCACCGCCGAGACGGCGTAGCTGCCCTGCCCACGCCGTCCCACGTCGACGGCAACCGTGGTCGAGGCCCCGGCGGCCAGGGCGGGGACCGGTGCGGAGCCGGCCACCGTACCCGCGATGCTGACGTTCAGGGAGGTGGCGGGTGCCGCGGCCGTGCCGCGGTTCTGCACGGTCGCGGTGACGGTGACCGGCGTCGACTCGTCGGGGGCGGCCGGCGCCCAGGCCAGGGCGCTGACCACCAGGTCGGGGTTGGGCGCGAACCGGCCGATCACCTGCAGCTCGGCCACCTGGCCGCCGGGTGCGCCGGTGTTGCCGAAGGCCTGGATCTGGACGTCGGCGGCACGCCCGCTCACCGGGATGGTGACCGTGTTCTGGTTGGTGGCCGGGTTGAAGGCGTAGTCGGCCCGGGGCTTGAGCGACGTGAATCCGGTTGCGGTCTGTCCTCGGCCGAGGACCTGCAGGCTTTGCGTACGCGGGCCCCAGATCGGGTCCGGGTTGAGCTTGAGCACCACGCCGGTGACATCGGCGTCGCCGCCCAGCCGTATGGTCAGCGTCGCCGGGAAGCCCGCGGACTCCCAGTACGTACCGGTGTTGCCGTCGTTGGCGTTGGCCGCGACGAACGTGAATGTGGACGACGAGGCCTCGACCGGCTTGCCGGCCGCCAGGTCGGTGCCGGCCGGCGGGTCGCCCGGATCCTCCGGCCCACCGGCGACGCCGTAGATCTCGAGCTCGGCCAGCTGGCCGGCGGGCCAGCCGGTGTTGCCGGTGATGGCGATGCGGACGTAGCGGGTGGTCGCCGCGGTGAAGCCGATCGTCACCGTGTTGGCCGAGGCCGGGTCGAACACCCGACCGGCGGACGCGGACAGCGTGCTGAAGCCGGTGCCGTCCGTGCTGCCCTGCACGCTGAGGGTCTGCGTACGGGTGGCCCAGGCCGTGGCGGGCGGCAGCTTGAGGACGACCTGGTCGACGGCGACGCTGCCGCCGAGGTCGATCTGGATCCACTGGGGGAAGGCGTTCGACGGGCTCTCCCAGTACGACTGGGCGTTGCCGTCGTTGACGTTGCGTGCCGGGTACTCACCGTGCGCGCCGCTGGCCGTGGCGGTCTTGCCGAGGGCAAGGTTCGGACCTCCGGCGGCGTGGGCGGCGGTGGGGGCGGTGAGACCGGCGACGGTGACGGCGGTGGCGAGGAGGGCGCGGAACCATCGATTCATGGCTGCCTCTGTTCGAGAATTTCGCGAGTCTGTAAACTTCTTGCAATCCCGGGCCTACAAGGTTTCAGACATGTGACGGATTCGTCAACGGTTCGCGGGCATCGACCATCGTCTCCGCGTGCCGCCGGCACCGGAGCTGAGGAAGAGGCGGCCGATCAGGCCAGAAGGGACTCGCGCATCGTCTTGCCCGGGTTGAACGCGCCGACGATCCGCTGGGCGACCGAGTCGTGGACGTCGATGGTGACGTTGCGTCGCATCCACTCCCGGACGGGCGGCGGCAGCGGCGGCGGATCACCCATGGCGGCGCGCAGGTCGCGCGCGGCCGCGATGAGGCGCTCGGCGAGGGCTGCCGCGTCGGTGTCCACGTGGACGCGGGCGAACTCCCACCCGGTGAGCGTGAGGTCCAGGATCTCGAAGAGGTGGACGAGCACCGGCTCCGGGGCGGTCACCCGTACCGCCCGGCCGGCCCGCATTCCGATTGCCGCGGCGGCCGCGGTGACCTGCACGTACGGATGTAGACCGCCCGGCAGTCCGAACAGCGGCCACCGCAGGTGCGCCCCGGCGGCCTGCCACAGTGGCCGGTAGTTCCGGCGGTCGGCCGCCGGTCCGCGCCAGGACCGCCGGTGCAGGTCGGCCACCTCGGCGGCGACCTCCGCGTGGGCCGAGTCGGCGAACTCGCGCAGGACGGCGGCGGCCACGGCCAGGCCGTCATCGTCCTGCAACAGCGCGATGATGGCGTCGGCCTGCTCGGCGAAGCGGCCCTGGGCGTGCGCGCCGAAGCGCTGCCGGACGTCGAGCAACAGCTCCTGCCGGCGGCCGGGGTCGTGCTGGACCTGCCGCCTGGCCGGTCCGGACCGGAACCACCGCATGTCGCCTCGCCTCCGCAGCTGTCGGGACGCCGCCATGCTAGCGACCGGTCACCCGCGCGGCAGCGGCAGCATGACGGAGACGCGAAGCCCACCGCCCTCGATCGGCGTGGCGGTGATGGTGCCGTCGTGGGCCCGCACGATGGAACGCGCGATGGCGAGTCCCAGGCCACTGCCGCCGCTGTGGTCGATGCGGTCGGAAGCGAGCCGGGTGAACGGTTCGAACAACCGCCCCACGTCCTCGGCCGCGACGACCGGCCCGGTGTTCTCCACCACCAGGGCGGCGGGCGTGGACGAGCTCACGGCGACGCGTACCGAGCCGCCGGGATGGTTGTACTTCAGCGCGTTGTGGACGAGGTTGCGCACGAGCCGTTCCAGCAGGACCCGCTCGCCGGTCACCGTGCGGGGGCTGAGGTTCGCGGTGAGCTTGATGTCCGCGTCCGCGGCCGTGCCCGCGTGCGCCTCGACCGCCTCCGCGGCGATCCGGTCGAGCGGCTGCGGGGTACGCGCGGCCAGTCCCTGATCGGCCTGGCTGAGCACGAGCAGCCCCTCGATCAGCCGCTCGTTGCGAGCGTTGGCGGCCAGCAGCTGCCCGGCGAGCAGCGCCGACTGCTCGGGCGTCAGCGGCTCGGCCATGCCGACCTCGATCAGGGTGCGCTGCAGCGCCAGCGGGGTACGCAGCTCGTGAGAGGCGTTCGCCGCGAACCGGCGCTGACCCTCGTAGCCGGCGGCGATGCGGTCCATCATGTCGTCGAGGGCCCGGCCGAGCCGCTTCATCTCGTCGCGGCCGCGGCGGCCGGGTCGCACCCGGTAACCGAGGTTCTGCGGCCCCAGCTGCGCGACGATCGGCACGAGGTGGCGCACCGGCGCCAGCACCCAGTACGCGAGCAGCGGGAAGACCAGCGCTGCGACCGCCAGCATGATGCCGTACTGCGGGAGGTCGGTGATCGGAAGCTTGCGGGAGATCCGGCAAGCCATCCCGTTGATGTCGTCGTCACAGGGGTAGTAGCTCGGCATGTACCACGGCAGCCGCCCCCGGTAGAACTCGACCACGTACAGGAGGGTGACCAGGGCGAAGACACCGATCGCCAGCCTGAGACGCAGCACGACGGCGATCATGCCAGCTCGTCCGTAAGGCGCGCATAAGCTTGCTCGAACGCTCTACCGGCTCGCGGCGACCGCGTCACCCGCCGGGATGCGCCGGGCGGCGGCTCGGCGGACCACCGGCGGGATGAGGCAGCCCGTCACCGCGAAGGCGACGCCGAGGAACGCCCAGCCCGGCGTACCCCAGCCCAGCGTGAGGGTGGTGACCGCGGCCGGCGCGATCATCTGGCCGAACTGGTGGCCCATCGCGAAGGTGCCCTGATACTGCCCGTGCGCGTGGTCCGGCGCGAGGCCGAAGGAGATGCCCCAGCCGCCCGCCGAGAACCACAGCTCCGCGGCGACGTGCACCAGCGCGGCCACGACCAGCAGGGCGATCGTCAGCCCGTGCCGCGAGCCGGCCGTCAACGAGAAGATCAGGCACGACACGAGCAGCGTGAACCCGGCCCGCCGCGAGGCCCGCGCGGCGCCGGCGAGCGTCTCCGTGCCGCGGGCGGCGCGCACCTGGAGCAGCACGACGGAGACGGTGTTCACCGCGAACACCACGGAGATCATCCAGCGGGGCGCGTCGGTGCGTTCCGCGATCCAGAGCGGCAGCGCGACCTCGAGCACCCCGAAGTTGGTGGCGAGCAGGCCGTCCAGCACCACGAACGCGAGGAACGGCCGGTCGCGCAGCGCGACCAGCCGGGGCCCGGAGCCCGGCCGGGGCGCGGGCGGGATCGGTGCCAGCCTGGTGAGCACGGCCGCGGCGACGAGGAAGGTGGCCGCGTCGGCGAGGATCAGGCACACGTACGCCGTACGCGTGTCCACAGTGAGCCCGATGCCGGCGAGGCCCGCACCCACGGTGATGCCGACGTTCGTGACCGCGCGCAGGTAGGCGCGGGTGTGGACGCGCCGTTCCTGCGGCACGCCACCACCGATGATCGCGCCCCGGGCCGCCCGCTGCGCCGCCTCGAAGACCGCCATCGGCGCGGCCACCAGCAGGAACGTGCCCATGGACCGCACCTCGACCATCGCCACCTCGAGCAGGCCGAGGGCGACGAGCCCGCCGATCGCCACGCCGCGCGGCCCGAGCCGGTCGGCGAGATAGCCCGCCGGGCTGCTGGCCACCAGGCTGACCAGGCCGGCGAGGGTCAGCGCCAGGCCGGTCTGCCCGGCCGACAGCCCGACGCAGCGGGTGAGGAACAGGGCGCTCGACGCCATCCACAGTCCGCCGCCGAGGGTGTTGACGAGCGTCGAGACGGCGAGGGTCCGGACCGGACCCGGTTCCGGCAGGAGCGGCATGCCGTCCATCAAACAGTACGGACGTACGGTTTGTAAATGTCAGGACGGGCCGGACAGGCGGTACACGGCTCCCGCGAGATCGTCACTGATGTACAGGGCCTGGTCGGGGCCCTGCACCGCCATGACCGGCCGGCCCCACCGCGAGCCGTCGTCCAGCTGGAAGCCGGTCACCAGCGTCTGCTGCGGCCCGAGGGTGCCGTCGCGCCAAGCGAAGAAGGAGACCTCCGGCGCCCGCGGAGGCTTGCGGTTCCACGAGCCGTGCACGCCGACCAGGGCGCCCGGCCCGTACCCGCCGGGCAGGCCGGGCGCCGCGACGAAGGCCAGCCCCAGCGGGGCCGAGTGCGCGCCCATGCCCTGTTCGACCGGGGGCAGCGACGCGCAGTCGAGCCGCGTACCGTCCGGATTGGTCTGAATGTCGCGCACGAAGGGCCGCCGGGTGTAGCCCAGCGGCGAGTCCGGCTCGCCCGGCTTCAGGTCGGGGTCCGGATTACAGTACGGCCAGCCGAGGTCACGTCCCTGCTCCAGCCGGGCCAGCGGCTCGAGCGGGTGGTCGTTGACGTAGCCCTGCAGCACCCTGCCGCGATCAGACCCGTCGTACGGATAGCCGACGTTGTCCCGGTTGTTGACCGCCGTCCACACGGCGCCGTCGGGGTCGACGGCCAGCCCGGTCCCGTTGCGCACGCCGCGCGCGAAGACGGTGGGCTCACCGCCGCCCGCCGGCACCCGAAGGATCGAGGCTCGCTCGGGTTTCGACTCCCGGTCCTCCGCCGAGATGTTGCCGGTCGAGCCGACCGAGACATAGAGCGCACCGTCCTTGCCGACCGTCACGCTCTTCAGCGCGTGCGCATAGGCGCCGCGCAGCTCGGGACTCTTCGCGTCGGGCAGCCCGTCGACCAGGACGCGCCGGCTCGACACGGCCCCGTCCCGGTAGGCGAAGCCATCCACCCGATCGCTCTCGGCCACGTAGAGCGTGGTGCCGGAGAAAGCGAGCCCGTGCGGCTGGTTCAAGCCGCTGACCAGCGTCCGCTGAACGGGAACGGCGTCAGCGCCGGCGGGGGTCAGCGCGACGACGTCGCCCGACTTGGGGCGCGACACGAGCAGGCGCCCGTCCGGCGTCCAGGCCAGCAGCCGGGCGCCCGGCACCCGAGCCCAGACGCTCACCCTCCAGCCGGACGGCACTTGCAGCTGCCGGGCCTGGTCGAACGGTGCCGCGTCCGTGCCGGCGAGCGTCCGTAGCGTGGTTGACGTCAGTCCCGGTACCGCTTTCGCCGGGGCCGGCTGCTCGTCGGAGCCCCACGCCGAGCACGAGGCCAGAGCGCATGCCAGGCCGCCTGCCACCGCTGCTCGTACGATCCGTCTCATCGCTGCATCAGTACCCATTTTTCCACCGATCGGGTGACGCCGCCCATCCGCTGCAGTTAGCCGCCCCGAATGCCCCAAGACAGTCGTCCATCACGAACATCGGGGGAAGTCGTGCGAACACCAGCTCTCGCGCTCGCCACCTTGACCACCACCGCACTGCTGACATCGGCCGCCTCGACCCCGGCCACGGCCCATGGCGACACGACCCGTCACGACGTCGTCGCCACCGCTCACCTCGGGCAACTCAACCGATCCGGCGCCCACGGCGTGGCAACGGTACGCGTCCACGGCACCAAGGCGGAGGTGACCGTGGTGGTGTCCGGCCTGCTCCGCAACGCCCCGCACGCGATGCACTTCCACGCCGGAGCACAGGGCAGCTGCCCGGCCGGCCGAGCCGACACCGACCACGACGGCTTCGTCAGCGTCACCGAGGGCCACCCGTTCTACGGACACATCGTGACCTCGCTGACCACCCGCGGCGACACCAGCCCGGCCAGCGGACTGGCGATCGACCGCTTCTCCACGGCGCCGCACGGGTCGGTGGTCTACCGGCGTACGGTCACGGTCAGCGCGCACACCGCGGCGGCGATCGCCCACCACAACGCCGTACTGGTGGTGCACGGTGTGGACCGCAACGGCAGCGGCGCGTACGACGGCTCGGTCAAGAGCGATCTCGATCCGAACCTGCCGATGGAGGCCACCGCTCCGGCGGCCTGCGGACCGCTGCGCCCGTACTGATCAAATCCCGCCCGGGGCGCTCCGGTTCGATGCATCGATGCGTTCGGAGCCCGGCTCACCCGCCCGAGATGTACCTTCTGCCCATGCGGTGGTCGGTTCGGGTGACCTTCTGCGGCCTGGCCGCCGGAGTCGTGGTGGTCGCTGCGCTGGCGGGGCTCGCGGCTGTCCTTCCCCACACTCCGGCGCGCATCGCGCAAGGAGTGGCCGTGCTCGGCGGCCTGGGGCTGGCAGCCGCGGTCGCGCTCACCGGGACGGCCGTGAGCCGGGCGATGCGCGGACTGTGCGGTGTGCTGCGCGCGCCCGGCCCGGCCGGGCGGTGGGAGGAGATCTCGGCCGTCGAGGCCGAGCTCGCCGATCTCCGTGACCAGCTCACCCCCCTGCTGTCCGCGGCGACCCGGGTACGGGACCGGCTGACGCCCGCCGCCGCCGACCTGGACCAGCTGCTGGTCAACGTCAGTACGGCCGCCAAGGGCACCCGCGACATGTTCGCGGTCGTCGAAGGCACCGCCACGGACGTCGCCGCCAACGTCCAGGTCATCGCGGCCGGCACGGAGGAGATGCAGGCGGTCATCGCGGAGATCTCCCGCAACGCCCAGCAGGCCGCCGCGGTGGCGGAACAGGCCACCGGAGCCATGAGCTCCGGCACCACCACCATGGACCAGCTGGGGGAGTCCAGCCGGCAGATCAACGAGGTCATCAAGTCGATCACCTCGATCGCCGAACAGACCAACCTGCTGGCGCTCAACGCCACCATCGAATCCGCCCGCGCCGGTGAGGCGGGCAAAGGCTTCTCCGTGGTGGCCGGCGAGGTGAAACAACTGGCCCAGGAGGCCGCCCGGGCCGCCGAGGACGTCTCGCGTCGCGTCCAGACCATCCAGCAGGACGCGCACCACGCGGGCCGGGCGATCGCCGAGGTCGCCGGGATGATCCATCAGATGACCAGCTTCCAGGGCGCCATCGCCGACGCGATGCGCGAGCAGGAGGCCACCACCCGGTCCATGGCGGTCGGCATCACCAGGGCGGCGGACGGCTCGGCGGACATCGCCGGCACCATCCAGGGCCGCTCGGCCATCGCCGGCAACGCGGCGGCCCGCATGACCGGCGCCCGCCAGGATCTGCAGGACCTCCGGGCCCTCGGCGACGAGATCGGGCGCGTCCTGGACGCCTTCACGGCCGGCGTCCTCCGGTCGTGAGACCAGGGCAACGGCGAACCACCCGTCCTTGACCCGCAACGGCGGGACCGCCGCGCGCCTGGCCGGCATGGGGCTGACGCTGTCCCTCGTCCTCGCCGGCTGCACTCGGCCGGCTCCGTGGCGCCGATCACTCGCCGGAGCCGGCGAACCGGCCCTGACCTGCAGTTTCGGCCCCACCAGTGGTTACCTCGACGAAACTCGGCCACCTTGCGGGTAACCGCGCCCCCGCCGCTAGCTTCTACCCACCGAGCGAGGAGGAAGCATGACTGACAGCACGATGCGGGCAGTGGTCCAGCACCAGTACGGCGGCCCGGAAGTGCTCCACGTGGAGCAGGTGCCCCGCCCGCAACCGCTGCCCACCGAAGTCCTGGTGCGGGTGACGGCCGCGGGCATCAACCCGGTCGACTGGAAGACCCGCGCCGGCTCCGGCATGGCGGGCGTCCTCGGCGCACCCCCGATCGTGCTGGGCTGGGACGTCTCGGGCGTCGTCGAGCAGGTCGGCTTCGGCGTCACCCGCTTCGCCCCCGGCGACGAGGTCTACGGCATGCCGTGGTTCCCGCGCCAGGCCGGGGCGTACGCGGAGTACGTGACCGCCCCGGCGAGGCAGTTCGCGAAGAAGCCGGTGAAGGCGTCGCATGAGCAAGCTGCGGGCGTACCGCTGGCGGCCCTCACCGCATGGCAGGCGCTGGCCGACACCGCCGCCATCGAACCGGGCCAACGCGTACTGATCCACGCCGCGGCCGGTGGGGTCGGCCACTTCGCCGTCCAGTTCGCCAAGCACCTCGGCGCCCACGTGATCGGCACCGCCAGCGCCGGCCGGCACGCCTGGCTGTCCGAGATCGGCGCGGACGAACTGATCGACTACCACACGACGCCGTTCGAGGAAGCGGCCCGCGACGTCGACGTCGTCCTCGACCTGGTCGGCGGCGAGACAGGCGTACGGTCGGTGCCGGTCCTGCGCCCCGGCGGCCTCCTGATCGCCGTACCCGGAGGAGTCTCGGCCGACCTGGCAGCCGCCGCGCAGAAGCGCGACATCCGCACCACCGGCATCCTGGTCGAGCCGGACGGCGCGGCCCTCACCACGATCGCCACTCTGATCGACGCCGGCGCCGTGGTCAGCGAGATCGAGCAGGTCTTCCCCCTCGCCGACGCCCCGGAAGCCCACCGGCGCGGTGAGCAGGGCCGCACCAGGGGCAAGCTCGTACTCCGGGTCTGAACCCGGCCCTCACGTCCCGGCCCGCCTCGACGGGGCGGTGACGGCCGTGCGTCAGTTGGCCGCCGGACCGCTCGCATCGAGGCACAGCCGCCCGATCGATGCCAACGGCCGCTGATTGAGGTCGGGCTTTTGCGCCGCCGCCCGGCGATCCAGCTCCTTGAGCTGGGCGGCGAGCGCCGCCTCGAGCTCCGGCGTCCCGCCCTGGCCCACCAGCGGCCGGATCGTATCCGCCCACCCCTTCCAGAACGCCCGCTGAACCTGCAGCGCGTCGGGCGTCGGCTTCCCCTGATACGAGTCGGCGACCATCTTGCCGTACGCCTTCGCCTCGGGCGCCGTGTTCAGGAGGAACGGCTCCTGAGCCTTCATCCACCGCGCGCAGAAGGCGCCGGCACCGGCCGCGGGGGCGCCGGCCGCGGCGTTCGCGCTGCCGCTCGACGGCTGGGACTTGTCGGCGGTGCAGCCGCCGGCCGCGAGGGCGGCGGTGAGCCCCACCGCATAGACGAACGCTTTGATCATCGGCGCAGGATAGTCGGCCAGGAGGCGTACCGACATACCGGAGGTCGTCGGCGGTGCAGCATGATAGGCCCCGTGACCCGATCCACTTCGTCGCCAGGCCGCACCGGCCGGCCGCCGCGGACCTCCCGTACGGAGATTTTGGGTGCCGCCCGGAGGATCATCGATCGGGACGGCTGGGAGAAGCTGACCATCCGCCGGCTGGCGAGCGAGCTGGGCGTCGGGCCGGCGACCCTGTACCACCACGTGCGCGACAGAGAGGACCTGCTCGTCCAGCTGCTCAACGAGCACGCCTCGCAGACCTTCAGCGGTGACCTGCCCGATCCGCCCCGCGAGCGCATCATCGCGGCGGCCACCGCGATGCACGACTCCCTCGCCGCATGGCCTTGGGCGGCGGAGGTCCTCACGACCGACGGTTTCCTGCGCCGCCTCGGCCAACCGGCCCTGGAGATGGTGGAAGCCGTCGTGAGCGGAGCCATCGACCACGGATGCACCTCCGAGCGGGCGGTCCACATCTTCCGCAGCCTCTGGTACTACACGGTCGGCGAGATCCTCGTTCGCGCCCACACCGAAAGCCGACGGCACGGCGAAGGCCCGGCTGGTCCTCACGACACCTTCTTCACCTCGATCGACACGTCACGACTGCCGCGCCTGGCGAGTGTCGGCGACCAGTGGCCGGCACTCGCTGCGCAGGACACCTACCCGCAGGGACTCCGCGCGTTCGTCGATGGCCTGCTCGCGCAGTCCACGTAGCCGGTCAGTCGCACACCGCCTCCCTCTGAAAGGCCAGCAGCGCGTCATCGATGGGGTGGGGCTGCGGCCGCCCCGAGGCGTCCAGTTCGTTCCACCGCACCAGGTTCATCGCGATCGACATCTGCCGCTTGCCGTCCTCGCTGGTCATGGACAGCGTCTGAGCGCCCCAGACAGTGCCGTCATGGCCCCAGAACGTGCCGCAGTCCGCGACTGTGAACCTGTGTAAACCGAGGCCGTACTCGACGACCTCGCCCGTCTGGCTGATGACCGGAACCGTGCGCTGCATCTGCTCCAGCGACGACCGGCTGACGATCCTGCCACCGAGCAGCATCCCGTAGAAGCGGTTCATGTCACCGACGGTCGACACCAGGCCGGCCCCGGTCGATACCCAGGACATGTTGTAGACGCTGTAGTCACGCGGCGGATCGATGAGACCGAAGAACGACTCGTAGATCCGCGAATGCGGCCCCTTGATCTGCGTCCCGGTAGGGAACCCGGTGTGCCGCAGACCGGCGCGAGCGATGACGTTCCGGGTGATGTACTGCTCGGCCCCGACACCGCTCACCTTCTCGAGCAGCTGACCCAGAAGCAGGTAGTTCGTGTTCGAGTAGGTCCCGGGCGCGACGCCGGGCTCGCCGGCGGGAGGCGCCTTCACGCCCATCTCGATCAGCTCGACCGGGTCCCACTGCCGGAATCGGTTGTCGTCCAGGCTCTGGGTCGAGCCTTCGGCAGGAAAGATCTGCAGTGACGGGAACGCGTACGGAAGGTAGTCCGGCAGGCCGCTGGTGTGGTTGAGGAGCATCCGCACCGTGATCGCCTCCCCGCGCGCGCCGGGAACCAGCTCGGGCAGGTACCGGCCGATCGGCGCGTCGAGGTCGACCCGTCCCTTCTCGACCTCCTGCAGCACCGCCGCAGCGGTGAAGCTCTTGGTGATGCTGCCGACGCGGTGCAGCATGTCGGGTCTGACTCGACGGCCCGTACTGACGTCAGCGACGCCGGCGGCACCGCGCCAGACTCGATCGCCGTCGCGCACCTCGGCGTAGACACCAGGCATCCCCACACTGTGGACGCGGTCCATGGCGCTCTTCAACGCCTTGCGGTCGAGGTCCGTCGACGCATCTGCGCCGTCGACGGACGCGCCCTTCGCCGCGGAGGCGGGAATCGTGAACCCGGGGATGACGCTCAGCAAGGCGATGCTCGCCGATGCGATCAGCGAGATCTTCGAGTTATGGAACATGTTCGGAAACCTAGCACGGCGTGGGTCACGTGTCGACTTCAGACGTTCGTCTCGTGAGGTAGCAGAGGGCCCGCATGAGGGGGTCGGCTTACCGCCGGGCGTCCTGGCCGAATGGTCACTCGGTGGTGCTTCTCTTAGGGCTGCCCGCCCCGGTCGTCGTCGACGCCTGGAGCGGAAAACGTTCCTTCTCGGCGTACGCGTTCCAGCATGGCGGTGTCGGACTCCAGACCGGGGTGTCCGGGCTGACGGTCCAGCTCTACGACTTGTTCCAGCTCACCGACGGCCAAGTCGAACTCACCCCGCAGGCGGTGGATCATGGCGGTTGTATCGCGTGACAGCTTCGCCGGCCCGGTCACCCGACCTCGCGACGGATGGGCAGGGCCCGGTGGCAGTAGTCCAGGGCCCGCTGCCGGTCGCCCAGCCGGTCATGCACAAGGCCGATGTTGCTCAATGTGGCGGCTTCGTTCCCGCGATCGCCGGCGGCCCGATAAAGCTCCAGCGCACGGTTGTAACTGGCCAGCGTCTCCACAGCGAAACCGGTGATACGTTTCGCCCACCCGAGTTCATAGAGGGCGTCGGCATCCTCACCCAAGGTCAGGGGTCTGCTCGGCGAGCCGAGCCACGTCGGCGAACCGCGACCGCGCCAGCCATACACGACCGAGCCGGGCACCCACACGCCGGGCGATCCAGACTTCCCGGCCGGCGACCGACAACCGATGAACCTCCACCCACCGCGCCATCGAGTTCATGCGGCTCGGGTCCGTCTACTGAGCCGGCTCGGTCTTGAAGGACGGTCTCCAGCATGGCGGTGTCGAACTGCAAGTCAGGGTGTCCGATTTGACGGTCAGCGGTTCGCCGATTCGGGGACTAGCGAGGCGATCGAAGCCCCATGGCGTTGCCGACGACACCCGCGATCACGAGCAGCGCTGCGGGCAGGAAGCCGAAAACCGGCACGCCGTTGCGGGGCACCTCCTGGGCTAGAGTCGGCAGTGCTACCAGGATCACGGGGGCCCCGAGCGTTACGGGGATCCACCAGGGCCGGCGGATCAGCAAGGTCCAGACGACAGCGGCGAGGACCGGTAGGCAACTCCATTGGATCCGGGCGTTCATTCCCCACTCATCGACCATCTCCTGGGGGCTGCGCCCGAAACTGCCGATGCCGTAGATCACCGTCTCGACGATCGCCGTGGCCATGACGGCCAGGCCGGTCAGCGCGAGTACGGCGGGCAGCACGCGATGACCCAGATCGGCTATGCGTGATCGGGTCACCGGGTGCCCCCATCCGTCCGTCGTCTGTCGGTTTGCGTAGGTGTCAGCGGAAGTCAAACAGTGCCACGTGGGTACTGCCGTCGCTGAGGGTTGGCCGGAACTGCCGGCAAGAGCCGGCCCACCGCTGAAACAGAGGAAGGGCCGCCCGGGTGGCGATGAGGATCCTCCGGCACGCCCGGCTTTCGATCACGATGGAGATCTGCACCCAGGTGTCATCGAAGGCGACGCGCGAAGCGCTCAGGCGGCTGGGGAGAGGCTCGATGGCTGAGCGCTGCTGTACTTCGCTGCTGTACAGACAGCAGAAAGGCCATGACCTTCGATAGGTCATGGCCTCTGAGCTGGTGGGCGATACTGGGATCGAACCAGTGACCTCTTCCGTGTCAAGGAAGCGCGCTCCCGCTGCGCCAATCGCCCTCGATCTATTGCCGAGGTGGAGACGGGATTTGAACCCGTGTACACGGCTTTGCAGGCCGTTGCCTCGCCTCTCGGCCACTCCACCGAGCCGGCCCCGCACGTTACCTGTGGCGGCCTCTCCGAGCGGACGACGGGATTCGAACCCGCGACCCTCACCTTGGCAAGGTGATGCGCTACCAGCTGCGCTACGTCCGCTTGTCCTTCCGGGTTCCCCCGGCGACGGAAGAAACATTAGCCGGTCGCCCCACGCCTTGCCAAACCGGGGTCCCCCGGCGCGTCGCATTCAGGCAGATTCGCAGGTCAGCGCGCACGAGGGGGACCGGGCGGCCTGGTTATCCACAGGCCGCAGAACAAGCGAGCGCCGACCGGGCCGCCCGGGTTGGATGGGGGCATGGAGATCCGACAGATCGCCGCCGACGAGCGCACCGACACGATGTTCCCCCTGCAGACGTACGCCTTCATGCCTTCGCCCTGGACCGAGGCCGACCGGGAGACCTATGCCAAGCGGATGGTCTTCTACCGGACGGTCACCAGCCTCATCGCCGAGGAGGGCGGGCAGACTCTCGCCGGGGTGGCCGCGTTCCCGATGCGGCAGAACGTGCGTGGGGTCGTGCATGACATGGCCGGCGTCGCGTCCGTCTCCACCCACCCGTCTGCGCGGCGGCGGGGGCTGGTCCGGCAGCTCATGACCCGGCTCATGCAGCAGATGCGGGAGCAGGGGTGCGCCGTCAGCGCGCTCTATCCGTTCCGGCCGTCGTTCTACGGCAAGCTGGGCTACGTGGGTGTGCCGCGTGTGCGCACCGCCACCTTCGCGCCCGAAGGGCTGTCTCATCTGCTCAGGGCCGAGCTGCCGGGTGAGGTCGAGCGTCTTCACCTCTCCGAGGGGTTCGACGACTACAACGCGCTCACGCTGCGGCTGCTCGAGGATCGGCACGGCTTCTCCGTGTACGACGAGACGCGCACCTCTGAATTCCGCGAGAGCCCGTCGTTGTGGGTGGCGATCGCGCGCGTGGACGGCGAGGTGGTTGGCGCCGTGACGTATTGGATCGACCAGTACGGCGGGGATCTGGTAGCGGGTGACCTGCTGACCACGGGGCCGATGGGGCGCGCCCTGCTGTTGCAGTTCTTCGCGCGGCATGTGGACCAGGTTGCGCGCATCGTGCTGAAGATCGACACGAATGAGGTGCCGGAGCTGTGGGGTACGGACTTCGCCGTGCTCACCGAGGGCCGGGTGGACCTTCCGCGCCGGGGTGGCCCGATGGTGCGCCTGCTGGCCATCGAGGCCCTCAACGGGCTGCGGGCCGGCGCGGAGCAGGACGTCACCGTCGAGGTGGTGGACGACGAGCTGATCGGCGGCCGCTATCGGATCACCGGTGCCGCGGGGAGGCTCGCGGTGGAGGAGACCCGGGAGGAACCGCAGGCGACGCTGACCTGTGCGGGCATCTCGGCGTTGGCCTACGGCGTGCTCGACCCGATCGAGGTGATGACGCGTGGCTTCGGCCGCATGGAAGGTCCAGCGGTGGAGCGGCTGGCCGCCCTCTTCCCCAGGGACATGCCTTATCTGTTCGCCGACTTCTGAGGAGGAACGGCTCAGACGGCAGCCGGCAGCCCGGCCGTGGTGAACGCACGGCCGTCGTCGGTGACCGCCGCGGACTCGTATCCGTCCGCCACCCGCTTCGCCAGCCAGCTGAGTCCCGCATCGCCCATCGCCAGCGCAGCTGTCGCGTACGCGTCGGCCAGCGCCAGGTCCGGGCCCACCACCGTCACCGAGCGCAGGCCTCGCGCCGGGGAGCCTGTCCGGGGGTTGAAGACGTGATCGCCGCGCTCGTAGTTGCCCGACGTTGCCACCGCGCAGTCGGTGATGCTGAGGACCCAGCTCAGCTTGTCGGCTTCCCACGGGTGGCGGATGCCGATGCGCCAGGGTTCGCCCTTCCCGGACAGGCCCCGGGCGCGGATGTCGCCGCCCGCGTTGATGCAGTGGCGGGCGGAGCCGGCTTCCGCGAGCCGGGCCGAGGCGACCTCCACCGACCAGCCCTTCACGTAGCCGGACGGGTCGAGAGGGCCGGCGGCGTACGCGTCGAAGTAGCCGTCCGTCGACCGCCACAGGTCCGCGCAGGCCTCCAGGACGTGGCGCATGTCGGCCGAGCAGTCGGGGAGGTCGATCTCGCGGCGGCGGAGGCGGCCCACCTCGCTGTCGTCGCGGTACGTGCTGAAGCGCCGGTCCACGTCGTGCAGCCAGTCGCAGACGTCGCCGATCATCGCCTGGAGGGCCGGTGCGGGCAGGTTGTCGGCGAGATCGATGCTGACGACCGTGCCCATCACGTGCTCGGCATGGTGCATGAACCGAACCTACGCGTTCGCCTCGTCGATCGCTGCCTGGAGCGACTTCACGTACGACTCGCTGGTGAACGTGGCGCCGGAGACCGCATCCACATCCGCGCTCTGGGCCTTGACGGTCGACTGCTTCAGTGCGGCGATGGCCGGCGGGTTGATGGTGGCGCTGTCGGCCGTCGTCGGGTAGGTGGCGTCCGCCGCGGTGATCTTGCCGCCCTCGACCTTGATCGAGACCTGGATGGTGCCGTAGGGGTTCTTGACCGCCGCGCCCTTGTAGACGCCGTCCTTCAGGCCGCTGCCCCCCGCCTCGCCCTCCGAGGAGCCGCCGTCCGAGCCGCCGTCCGCGCCCTTGTCCGAGTCATCGTCCTTGTCCGCGTCGGCGGGCTTCTTCTTGGTCGGCGCGGGGGCGACGTCCTGCCCCGAGCCGGCCAGGTCGACGGCGGGTGGCGCGGCCGCCGGCACGGCCGGTGCGGAGACGCTCAGCCGGACGCCCACGATGAGGGCGGCGCCGGTCAACGTTCCTACGGCTGCTGCGGTGCTGCGTCGCATCAAAACTCCCGGGCTGACAGATCGAAGGGGTCGGTGAGCAGGGGAAAACGATCAGAACTCGAACGGGTCGAGGTGCATCTGGCTGTCGGGCACCTCGAGCTCCCGCAACGTCTGGACCGCCGCACCCACCAGTCCCGGCGGTCCGCACAGGTACACGTCCCGGCGGTTCACGTCGGGCACGAGGCCCAGCAGCCCGTTCGCGGTGAACAGCCGGCGGGGGCCCGGGTCGGTGCGGGAGCCCACGATGTAGCGGACCCAGGCGTCGCGCCGTTCCGCCAGGTCCTCGAGCTCCTCCCGGAACACCAGCTCGTCCGGCCGGCTCGCCCGGTAGATCACGATCGTGTCCGGCGGCATGTCCTCCAGCAGGGCGCGGATCGGGGCGATTCCGCTGCCGCCGGCGATGAGCAGGGCGCGGCGGCGGGTGCGGCGCTGGGCCGTGAACGTGCCGAACGGTCCCTCCGCCCACACCGGGGTGCCGGGTTCCATCTCCGCGAGTTTGGCCGTGTGGCCGCCGACCGCGGTGACGGTGAGGCGCAGCCACTGCGAGTTGGGGGCCGCGGAGAGCGAGAACGGGTGGGACTGCCACCAGCCGTTGCGGGTGAAGAACCGCCAGCGCATGAACTGGCCGGCCTGGGCGGGCAGCTTGTCGAGGTTCTTGCCGTCGATGTAGATCGAGAACGTGTTGGTGCCCTCGGCGACGACCTCGGCCACCTCGAAGCGGTGCCGGACGTTCAGCCAGACCGGCTCGATCAGGCGGCCCCAGACCAGCGCCGCGATGACCAGGGCGCCCAACGCCGGCCAGAAGATGTCGGCGAAGTCGCCGGAGAGGTTGGCGCCCATCGCCACCTGGTGGCCGTAGCCGAGCAGCAACACCAGGTACGCGGTGAGGTGGATCAGGTGCCACAGCTCGTACGGCAGCTTCGTGCGGGCGGCCCGGATCGAGATGAGGCTGATGAACACGAGCAGACCCGTGGCCACCGTGGCGCTGATCATGTCGGGGAACGTGGTGATCATCGTCCAGCCCTGGTCGACCACGCCGGTGTCGGCGGTCAGCGCATAGCCGTACACGATGAAGACGACGTGGGCGGCGACCAGCACGACCAGCGACGTGCCCAGCCAGCGGTGCCAGCGCAGCAGGTCGCGGGCGCCGACCCACTCCTCGAGGAACGAGACCCGGCTCATCATCAGCAGCTGGATGAACAGGACGTAGCCACCGGCCAGCCCGGTCAGCCGGCCGACCGCCATCATCAGGGTGGCCGTGTCGTTGACCGTGCCGGCCTCGGTCTCGAAGAGCCACAACGCCAGGCTGGTCGCCAGCCCCGCGAAGAACAGCAGCACGGTGAGCAGCCGGTTGCCGGAGGTGGCTTCGGCCGGCGGCCGGTCGTCGGTGGTGATCGCGGGGCCGGAGCCCTGCCAGCCGGAGGGGTCGCCGGGCGCCTCGGTGAGGATGTCGCCGCGCGGCACACCCTCGTTGAGGTCGGGCTGCTCCCAGAAGTCACGGACCGGCCGCTGGTCCTCGAAGGTCTCGTACATCGTCGGCCCTGGTCGCGCCATCGGTCTCACCCGCCCGGCAGTCGTTCGTCCGTCGTCGGCCGCCACCCCCCCCCGGCAGCGGACGTGACGACCCGTCTCGGGAGGCCGTCGCCCGGTACTACGCGGTTCAGCGGGCTATGGCTCAACGGAGAGACGAAAAACCTCGTCGTAGGAGAGCACCTTCTCGATCAGGCCGCTGCCCGGAAAGTCCAGCATGAGCACGCCGGTGCGGGTCAGGCCATGGCCCTCGTTCAGGTAAGTGAGCAGGAACGGGTCGACGCCCTGCACTCCGAACGCTCCGCCCGCCACCTGCTGCGGCTGGGCGAACAGGCTGGCCCCGGAACCGAAGTTCACGTAGATCTTCGACGGGTCGCCCGCGTTCGTGGCGTCCAGGAAGCGCCGGACCCGGTCCCGTTTGGTGGCGATGGCCCCGATGTTCGGAACGTTGTAGTCGTCCTGGATGTACGTCGACGACCCGTCCGTCCAGCTCGCGAACTGCGCCAGTCCGTAGTGCTCGATCGGGCTTCCGTGGGCGCTTTGCAGGACAGCCAGCACCACCTTGCCGCGCACCTGCCCGAGCGTCGGTGTGGCCGCGGCGGAAGACCGCGTCACCGACGGCCGCCACCACACCGGCGTCACGTAGGAGTCGAAGATGTCCTGGAAGCTCTTCTGCCCGGGCGCGTCCGTGCAGGACCCGAGCTCGCCGGTGCACTCCTGCTTGAGGCGCACGATCACGGTCTCCGCGGGATGTGCCGCCAGGAAGTCCGACAGCACCCGGACGACGTCGGAGAAGTCCGCATTCTGGTAGACGGCACCGTGGTGGATGGTCAAGGTGTTGCCGCCGTTCACCCGGGCACGGATGTCGATCATCCGAATGCCGGCGCTGAGCTGCCGAGCGAGGGTGCCGCCACCGTCGCCGAAGTCCTCCTGCGTCTGGGTGAGGCCGCCGCCGTGGATCGCCAGCGTGTCGTGGGTGCCGGGGATCGACAGGGCTGCCAGGCTCGCGCCGTCCGCCACCGACCGCATCCAGTCGGGCTGGTTCGCCGCCCCCAGTGTCCGGTAGGACGCATCCGCACGGAATGCGCCGACCCGCGCCCGGGTGGCCCGGTCGTCAGCTACAGCCTGGCCTAAACGAGTTGGGCGATCTGAAAAGTAGGCGCGCTCGAGGGAGGCGAGGGAATGGGCGGCGCGGTCGAGGGAGGCGAAGGAAGGGGCGCCGCGGTCGAGAGAGGCGTGGTCGAGGGAGGCGAGGGAAAGGGTGCCGCGGTCAAGGGAGGCGCGCTGGAGAGAGACCAGGGGCAGGGTGGCGGCGGAGCCTGAGGAGGCGGCGCGGGACGCGCCGGCGAAGGCAACTGCGGCGGCGGGGGAGGCGGCTAGGGCGGCGCCGGAGGCCGTGACCAGGGTGGCGGTCAGCGCGGCGGCAGCGAGTGCGCGCTTCATGCAGTGAAAGATATCGATCCATAGGGAGCGGTGGAAGAACGTGAGCCGTCCGGGAGCTAACGTCACCGGCGTGACTGAGAACCCCGCCGGGGTCACCGTGGTCGGCATCGGCGCCGACGGCTGGTCCGGTTTGCCGGGTACGGCCACCGCGGCGCTGACCGCAGCTGACGTCGTGTTCGGCAGTGACCGGCAGCTCGACCTGCTTCCGCCCGAGGTGGCCGGCGAGCGCGTCCCGTGGCCTTCGCCGCTGCTCCCCGCCCTTCCCGGCCTGCTCGACGCCCACCGTGACCGCCGCATCGCGGTGCTGGCCAGCGGCGACCCGATGTTCCACGGCATCGGCGCCACCCTGTGCCGGCTCGCGGGGCCGGTGCGGGTCATCCCGCACCCGTCGTCGGTCTCCCTCGCGGCAGCTCGGCTCGGCTGGCCGCTCGCGGACGTCGACGTGCTCAGCCTGGTGACCGCGCCGGTCGAGGAGCTGCATCCGCTGGTCCATCCGGGCCGCCGGGTCCTGGTGCTGAGCCGGGACGCGGAAACGCCTGGCCGGATCGCGCACCTGCTCACCAGCCGGGGATACGGCGACAGCACCCTGACCGTCCTCGCGCAGCTGGGCGGTGCGGGAGAGACGACCCGGACCGGGCCGGCCGCCTCGCTGGATCTGACCGGCGTCGACCCGCTGAACGTCGTCGCGATCGAGTGCGGGCGCGGTGGGCCGGCGCGGCCGCGTACTCCCGGACTGCCCGACGATGCCTACGACAGCGATGGTCAGCTCACCAAGCGTGAGGTGCGGGCGGTGACCCTTGCGTTGCTGGGGCCGCAGCCAGGGGAGCTGCTCTGGGACGTCGGCGCCGGGTCGGGCAGCATCGCGATCGAGTGGATGCGCACCCATCGGGCCTGCCGGGCGGTGGCGGTCGAGTCGTCGGCCGAGCGGGCCGCGCGGGTGGCGGCGAACGCGGCTGCTCTGGGCGTACCGAAGCTCGAGGTTGTGGTGGGACGGGCACCCGGCGCACTTGCCGGGCTGCCGGCGCCCGACGTGGTCTTCATCGGCGGTGGTGTGACGCGCGACGGAGTCGTCGAGGCCGCGTGGGAGGCGCTGCCGGCGGGCGGCAGGCTGGTGGCGAACGCGGTCA
The DNA here is from genome assembly GCF_040676695.1 of Actinoplanes sp. NPDC049548. Classification (NCBI taxonomy): domain Bacteria; kingdom Bacillati; phylum Actinomycetota; class Actinomycetes; order Micromonosporales; family Micromonosporaceae; genus Actinoplanes; species Actinoplanes sp. NPDC049548. Next base: position 432,168 of record NZ_JBFAPM010000002.1, on the reverse strand, counting down.
CGCTGGAGTCGGAGGCGGTGCTGGCCGCCTGGTACGCCAAGCTCGGCGGGGAACTGACCCGGGTCGCGGTCAACCGCGCCGCCCCGGTCGGTGGGTTCACGGGATGGAGAGCGATGATGCCGGTGACGATCTGGTCGGTGGTCAAGCCGTGACCGGTCCGTCTCAGAAAGTCAGCGGGCAGGGCGTGAGGGTCCCGGGCGGAAGGTTGGTGGTCGGGCCGTGACGGTGCACTTCATCGGCGCGGGGCCCGGGGCGGCCGATCTGATCACGGTACGGGGACAGCGTCTGCTTGCGGCCGCGCCTGTCTGCCTGTTCGCGGGGAGTCTTGTGCCTCGGGAGCTGCTCGAGTCGTGTCCGCCGGATGCTCGCCTCGTGGACACTGCGAACCTCGACCTGGATCAGATCGTCGGCGAGATGGTCGACGCCACGAAGGCCGGGCTGGACGTGGCTCGGCTGCATTCCGGGGACCCGTCCGTGTTCAGTGCGGTGGCCGAGCAGATGCGCCGGCTCGACGCGGCCGGTGTTGCCTATGACGTTGTTCCCGGAGTGCCCGCCTTCGCCGCCGCTGCGGCCTCGCTGGGGCGGGAGCTGACCGTGCCCGAGGTGGCGCAGACCGTCATTCTTACCCGTACGGCCGAGCGTGCGACGGCGATGCCGGCCGGGGAGGACCTTGCCACGCTCGGTGCCAGCCGGGCCACGATGGTGCTGCACCTGGCCGTGCAGCGGATCGAGGCGGTGGTCGCCGAGCTGCTGCCGAACTACGGCCCGCAGTGCCCGGTGGCCGTCGTGGCGCGGGCGAGTCGCGAGGACGAGCTCATTCTGCGGGGGACGCTGGCGGACATTGCTGCGCAGGTCGTAGAGGCTGGTGTGCGGCGTACGGCGGTGATCGTGGTCGGTGCCGCGCTCAGCGCTTCGCAGTTTCCCGACAGTCACCTGTACTCGACCGGGCGATGCCGCACCTGAGGGTCCTGGTTCTCGGTGGCACCACCGAGGGCCGGGCGCTCGCCGGGCGGGTGCCGGTGATCAGCTCGCTGGCCGGGCGGACCTCCGCCCCGCTGCTGCCGCCGGGAGAGGTGCGGATCGGCGGGTTCGGCGGGGTCGAGGGGCTGGTCCGCTATCTGCGGGAGGAGCGGATCCGGGCGGTCGTCGACGCGACTCATCCGTTCGCGGCCACGATGACCGGCCATGCGGCGCTCGCGTGCCCGGTCGCCGGGGTGCCGCTGCTCGTGTTGCGCCGCCCGGGGTGGACGGCGCAACCCGGAGACGTGTGGCACCGGGTGCCCGGTCTGGCCGCGGCCGCGGACGTCGTGCCGGGGGTGGGGCGGCGTGTCTTTCTGACGACCGGCCGGCAGAGCATCGCCGCGTTCGCCGGTCTGGACGGTTGCTGGTTCCTGTCGCGGTCCGTCGAGCCGCCGGTGCCGCCGGTGCCCCGGCAGCTCGAGGTGGTGCTCGGCCGGGGGCCGTTCAGCCTCGGTGCGGAGCGGGAGCTGCTGCTCCGGCACCGGATCGACGTGCTCGTCACCAAGGACAGCGGTGGGGCGGCGGCCAAGCTGGACGCCGCCCGGGCGCTGGGGATCCCGGTCGTCATGGTGGACCGGCCGCCCCTGCCCGCCGGGGTGCCCACGGCGGGGACCGTCGACGCGGCCGTGGAGTGGATCGCTCAGCTCGGGTAGCTGCGCGGGGTGAACACCTGCGTCGAGCCGTCGCCGCGGGTCAGCACCCGGGTCCGGCTGGAGCCGATGATCAACAGGCAGCGCATGTCGATCGTGGCCGGGTCCAGGTCGCCGAGGGTGGTCACCCGTACCGTCTCGTGCGGGCCGCCGACGTCTCGGCCGACCACCACCGGGGTCTGGGGATCGCGGTGCTGCAACAGCAGCTCCCGGGCGCGGACCAGTTGCTCCTTGCGGCTCTGCGACGCCGGGTTGTAGAGGGCGATGACCAGGTCGGCGCCGGCCGCCGCGGTCAGCCGGGACGCGATCACGTCCCACGGCTTCAGCCGGTCGGAGAGCGACATGATGCAGAAGTCGTGGCCCAGTGGCGCTCCCACGCGGCTCGCCACCGCCTGCGCCGCGGTGAGTCCCGGCACGACCCGGACCGGTACCTCCTTCCACTGCGGGTCCTCGCTGACCTCCAGCACCGCCGCGGCCATGGCGAACACGCCCGGGTCGCCGGAGGACACGACCGCCACCCGGCGCCCGTGCTTGGCCAGGTCCAGGGCGAACGCCGCCCGCTCGGCCTCGACCCGGTTGTCCGACGCGTGCCGGCGCTGCCTCGGGTTCGCCGGCACCCGGTCGACGTACGGGCCGTAGCCGACCACGTCGTCCGCCTCGGCGAGCGCGGCCTGCGCCTCCGGAGTGAGCCACTCCCGGGCGCCCGGTCCCAGCCCGACCACCGTGACCTGCCCGGGATGCGCTTCGGCCGGTTCCGCCGGGGCGACGAAGGTCGCGGCGGCCGGGCTCGGAAGCAGGGCCAGCGAGAAGTACGGCACCGTCGCCGGGTCGATGTCCGCGACCCGGCCGTGGCGTTCCCTGTCGGTGGTGGCGCGCTCCACGTACCAGGCGTCGTCGAGGCGGCCGGCCCGGTCCAGGGCCTCGCGGACGCCCTCGAAGGTGCGGCCGAGCTTCATGATGGCGGCGGAGTCCGTGCCGCCGAGCCGCGCCGCCAGCTCGTCCGGCGGCAGCGTGCCGGGCAGGACGGTCAGGGTCTCGTCGCGCTCCATAAGGGGACGCCCGAGCACCGCCGACGCGGCGCTGACCGAGGTGACGCCGGGCACGACCTCGGCCTCGTAGCGGTGCGCCAGCCGCTTGTGCATGTGCATGTAGGACCCGTAGAAGAACGGGTCGCCCTCGGCCAGGACGACGACGTCGCGACCCGCGTCGAGGTGCGCGGCGAGCCGTTCGGCGGCGGCGGCGTAGAACTCGTCGATCGCCCCCTGGTAGCCGCCCGGATGGTCGGTGGTCTCGGTGGTCACCGGATAGATGAGCGGCTCCTCGATCTGCCCCTCCCGCAGGTACGCCGCCGCGATCGCCCGCGCGTTGGAACGCCCGTGCCGGGCCGCGTGGTACGCCACCACGTCGGCCGCGGCGATCAGCCGGGCGGCCTTGACGGTGACCAGCTCCGGATCGCCCGGGCCGAGTCCGACGCCGTACAACCGACCCGCCACTGTCACTCCTCCTCCGAGGCGAGCGCGTTGACCGCCGCCGCCGTGATCGCACTGCCACCCCGTCGCCCGCGGACGACCAGGTATTCGAGGTCGGACGCGGCCAGCGCGTCCTTCGACTCGGCCGCACCGATGAACCCGACCGGGATGCCCAGCACCGCGGCCGGCCGGGGCGCACCCGCGGCGACGAGCTCCAGCAGGCGGAACAGCGCGGTGGGCGCGTTGCCGATCGCGACGACGGCGCCGTCGAGGCGGTCACCCCACAGATCGAGCGCGGCGGCGCTGCGCGTGTTGCCGATCCTGGCCGCCAGCTCCGGCACGGCCGGGTCCCGCAGCGTGCAGACGACGTCGTTGTCCGCGGGCAGGCGCTTGCGGGTCACCCCGGAGGCCACCATCTCGGCGTCGCAGAGGATGGGCGCGCCGCCGAGCAGTGCCTTGCGGGCGGCCGTCACGACGCCCGGGCTGTACCCGATGTCGTCGACCAGGTCCACCATCCCGCACGCGTGGATCATGCGGACGGCGACGCGCGCCACGTCCGCCGGCAGCCGCGACAGGTCGGCCTCGGCCCGGATGGTCGCGAACGACCGCCGATAGATCTCCGCGCCGTCGCGCACGTACTCCATGTCAGCCCTTCCTCAGGGCGGCGATCGCCGCCGCCACCTCGGTGACCGGTACGGAACCGGCCGCCTTGTCGTCGCCACCGGGCATCGCCGCCACGGTGTAACCGGTGGCGGTGGCCTCGACCCGGACGTGCGGAGCCGCCGGGCTGCCGCAGCCCCGGGCGCATCCCACCCAGTGCACGGGCAGGCCGGAACCGGCCCGGGTCGCCGCATCGGCATCGGATCGCACGTCCGCCAGAGCCTTCGCGCAGCCGGGGCGCCCGGCGCAGGCGGTGACGCCCGCCCACCGGGAGTCCGCGCCGGTCTCGAGCCCGGCCCCGGCGAGCTTACGCATCCAGGCTGCGGCCTCCGCCGGGGACAGGTCCGGCACGATCACCCCGCGCCAGGGCGTGACGACCAGCTCGCGGGCCCGCTCCAGGGCCCGGAGCGCGGCTCCGCCGAGCCGTCCGAGCGGGACGAGGGCTCCCACGGCCGTCCGCCCGCCGGACCGCGGGATCATTCCGACCGGCTCGCGCAGGGCCGGCCGGCGCAGGGACGGATCGGGCGCGATCAGCGTGACGTCCAACGCCGCAGCTGTGCTTGCCGCCATGCGGGCGGGGCCGTCGGCCAGCTCCCGCACCCGCCACGGCCGGGGGCGGCCGGACGATGCGTCCTGCGCCGCGAGAACGAGGAAAGCGTGGGCGGCCGCCAGCAGAACGGGGACCGTGTGGGCGACCGGCACCCGGAGGCCGAGGTCGCGTCCGGCGAAGAGGACCGCGCCGGACGGCAGCACCGCCACATCGGCGGAGAACGCCACGTCGCCACTGCCGTCGTCGATCGCGAAGAGGAAACGGCCGGGCAGGGCCGCCAGGACGGGGTCGGCGCACAGCTCGCGGTCCAGCGTGGTGACCGGCTCGGGGTCGATGAGCAGCGGTGACGCGGCGATGTTGCGGACCAGCTCGTGGGTCGGCGAGGGCAGCAGACCGGCCTCGGCCAGCCGCTCGGCGAGGTGGGCCGGCGGTGCCGCCCGCAAGGCCCGGAGCTGGAGGTTGGCCCGGCTGGTCAGCTCGAGGTGCCCGTCGCCCCACTCCACGGCCAGCTCGCGCAGCGCGGTGAGCTGGCCGCCGGTGATCCGGCCGCCGGGGATGCGGACCCGGGCCAGCGGCCCGTCGGCGGCGTCGTGCAACCGCAGCGCCCCGGGGCAGGCATCGGCGTCGGCCCGGCAGGACGCACCGGCCTGCGGCGGCCCGGCGGCGGAGGCGCCGGGGCCGCCGGGCGCGGCCGACGGCGAGCCGGGCGCCCCGGCTACGGCGGCGGGACGGGCGAGGGGGGAGGACACGGCCCGGATACTACGGATCGGCTCCGACACTTTCCTCCGGCCGGTCGGGATCGTCACACCTCGCCCCCCACGTTGACTCCGCGTGCGGCGGTCGGCAGAGTGGGAGGCCACGTGCGGCGACGCCGCGGAGGAAGCCGGTGCGAGTCCGGCGCGGTCCCGCCACTGTCACCGGGGTTCGGACCCGGGAGCCAGGAACTCCGGTCGCCGTGATTCCTTCGACCCGGGGCGCGGACCCCGAGGGGAGAGCCGTGTTTCTGCTGCTGTCGACGTCCGACACCGACCTGCTCAGCGCCCGGGCCAGTGGCCACGACTGGCGGCTGGGCAACCCCGCCCGGACCGCTGTCACCGACCTGCCGGCTCTCACGGACGGCGTCGACCTGATCGTCGTGCGGATCCTCGGCGGGCGCCGGGCCTGGGAGGAGGGGCTCGACGCGCTGCTCGCCGGGCCCGTCCCGGTCGTCGTGCTCGGCGGCGAGCAGGCTCCCGACGCGGACCTCATGAAGCTCTCGACCGTGCCCGCCGGTGTGGCGGCCGAGGCTCACGGCTACCTCGCGTACGGGGGGCCGGAGAACCTGGCCGCGCTGCATGACTTCCTGTCGGACACCATCCTGCTGACCGGTAACGGTTTCGCGCCGCCGGTGCCCGCGCCTGACTGGGGTGTGCTCGAGCGCGCCGCCGCCGCGAACGACGGTCCCACCGTGGCGGTCCTCTACTACCGCGCTCACCACATGGCCGGTAACACGGCGTTCGTCGAGGCCCTGTGTCAGGCCATCGAGGCGAAGGGGGCGCGGCCGCTGCCGATTTTCACCGCCTCTTTGCGTACGGCCTCAGCAGAGCTCCTGGCCGAGTTGCGCAAGGCGGACGCGCTGGTCGTGACCGTGCTCGCCGCAGGCGGCACGAAGCCCGCCACGGTCGGCGCCGGCGGTGACGACGAGGCGTGGGACGTCGGGGTGCTCGCCGACCTGGACGTGCCGATCCTGCAGGGGCTGTGCCTGACCAGCAGCCGGGAGGCGTGGGAGGCCAGCGACGACGGGCTGTCGCCGCTCGACGCCGCCACCCAGGTCGCGATCCCGGAGTTCGACGGCCGGATCATCACCGTGCCGTTCAGCTTCAAGGAGATCGACCCGGACGGGCTCTCCGTGTACGTGCCCGACGCCGAGCGGGCCGCCAGGGTGGCCGGGATCGCCGTCGCCCACGCGCGGTTGCGGCACGTGCCGCCGGACGAGCGCCGGATCGTGGTCATGCTGTCGGCGTACCCGACCAAGCATTCCCGGATCGGCAACGCGGTCGGTCTGGACACTCCGGCTTCGACGGTACGGCTGCTCGCCGCGCTGGGGGAGCGCGGCTACCGCATCGGCAGCTTCCCGGGCGTCGCCGAGCAGGACGGTGACGCCCTCATCCACGCGCTGATCGCGGCCGGCGGGCAGGACCCGGACTGGCTGACCGAGGAGCAGCTGGAGAGCAACACCGTCCGGATCAGTGGGGAGGCGTACGCGGCGTGGTTCGCGACGCTCGACGCCGACCTGCGCGAGTCCATGGAGCGGCACTGGGGTCCGCCGCCCGGTGAGCTGTACGTGGACGGTGGCGACATCGTGCTCGCCGCGCTGCGGGACGAGAACACCGTGGTCATGGTGCAGCCGCCGCGGGGCTTCGGCGCGAACCCGGTGGCGATCTACCACGACCCGGACCTGCCGCCGAGCCACCACTATCTGGCGGCGTACCGGTGGCTGGCGGCCGAGTTCGGTGCGCACGCGGTCGTGCACGTCGGCAAGCACGGCAACCTGGAGTGGCTGCCGGGCAAGAACGTCGGCATGTCCGCCGCGGACGGCACGGATGCGGCGCTGGGTGACCTGCCGCTGATCTACCCGTTCCTGGTGAACGACCCGGGGGAGGGCACCCAGGCGAAGCGCCGGGCGCACGCCACCCTTGTCGACCACCTGATCCCGCCGATGGCCCGCGCGGAGTCGTACGGTGACATCGCCCGCCTCGAGCAGCTCCTCGACGAGCACGCGAACATCGCCGCGCTCGACCCGGCGAAGCTGCCGGCGATCCGCGCCCAGATCTGGACCCTGATCCAGGCCGCGAAGATGGACCACGACCTGGGCCTGGAGAACCGGCCCGGCGACGAGGAGTTCGACGACTTCCTGTTGCACGTCGACGGTTGGCTGTGCGAGGTCAAGGACGTCCAGATCCGTGACGGCCTGCACGTGCTCGGCGAGGCGCCGGCCGGCGAGGCCCGGATCAACCTGGTGCTGGCCATGCTGCGCGCCAAACAGATGTGGGCCGGTCAGGTCGCCGCGCTGCCCGGTCTGCGGGAGGCGCTCGGCCTGCGCGAGGACGCCTCCACCGCCGAGACGGACGCGGTCGAGGCTCGGGCGCGGGAGCTGGTCACCGCGATGGAGGAGGCCGGGTGGCCCGCGGACGTGCCGGCCATCTCGGACGATCCGCAGGTGCGCGAGATCCTGGCCTTCGCCGCCCGGGAGGTCGTGCCCCGGCTCGCGCGCACCACCGACGAGCTGACCAATGTGCTGCACGCCCTCGACGGCGGGTATGTGCCGGCCGGGCCGAGCGGTTCGCCGCTGCGCGGGCTGATCAACGTGCTGCCGACGGGCCGCAACTTCTACTCCGTCGACCCGAAGGCCATCCCCAGCGCGCTCGCGTGGGAGACCGGTCAGGCCATGGCCGAGTCGCTGCTCAAGCGCTACCGCGACGACTACGGCGACTGGCCGAAGTCGGTCGGGCTCTCCGCGTGGGGCACGAGCGCCATGCGGACCGCCGGGGACGACATCGCCGAGATCCTGGCGCTGCTCGGCGTACGCCCGGTCTGGGACGCGGCCTCGCGGCGGGTCACCGGCATCGAGCCGATCGGCCTGGCCGAGCTGGGCCGGCCGCGCATCGATGTCACCGTGCGCATCTCGGGGTTCTTCCGTGACGCGTTCCCGCACGTGGTGGCGCTGCTCGACGACGCGTTCGGGCTGGTCGCCGGCCTCGACGAGACGCCCGAGCAGAATTTCGTCCGCGCGCACGCGCTCGCCGACGCCGACACCGGCAAGACCTGGCGGCAGGCCACCACGCGGATCTTCGGCTCGCGGCCGGGCGCGTACGGCGCGGGCATCCTCCCACTGATCGACAGCCGCAACTGGCGCGGCGACGCCGACCTCGCCGAGGTGTACGCGGTCTGGGGCGGCTTCGCCTACGGCCGTGACCTCGACGGTGTGGAGGCGCGCGCGGACATGGAGACCGCGTACAAGCGCATCGAGGTGGCGGCGAAGAACATCGACACCCGCGAGCACGACATCGCCGACTCCGACGACTACTTCCAGTACCACGGCGGCATGATCGCGACCGTACGGGCGCTGACCGGGCGCGCGCCGGCCGCGTACATCGGGGATTCCACCAACCCGGACGCGGCACGGACCCGCAGCCTGACCGAGGAGACCGCCCGGATCTTCCGGGCCCGGGTGGTGAACCCCCGCTGGGTCGCCGCCATGCGCCGGCACGGCTACAAGGGCGCGTTCGAGCTGGCCGCGACCGTCGACTACCTCTTCGGGTACGACGCCACCGCGGGCGTGGTCGCGGACTGGATGTACGAGCAGCTCGCCGCGACCTACGTGCTGGACCCGGAGAACCAGAAGTTCATGACCCAGTCGAACCCTTGGGCGCTGCACGGCATCACGGAACGCCTGCTGGAGGCGGCGGACCGCAAGCTGTGGGAGACGCCGGACCCGGACATGCTCGCCGCACTGCAGCAGGTCTACCTGGAGACCGAGGGAGACCTCGAGGGCGGCGACTAGCCGGTCACCGGCGGCGGCGCAGCAGGTAGGTGTCCATGATCCAGCCGTGCCGCTCGCGGGCCTGGGCGCGGACCCGTCGGATCTCGTCCGCGACCTCCGCCAGCGGCCCGGAGATCAGCAGCTCGTCCGGCGTGCCGATGTACGCGCCCCAGTAGATGTCGACGTTCTCCGCGTCCACGGCGCCGAAGGTCTGGTGGGCGTCGAGCATCACGATCACGTCGTCGACGCCGGGCGGCCACTGCTCGGCCAGGCGGCGGCCGGTGGTCACCTGGAACGGCTGCCCGACGCGGTTCACGCCGATCCGGTGCTTGGCGGCGAGGGCGGAGACGCTGCTGATGCCCGGGATCACCTCGTACTCGAAGCGGGTGTCGCCGCGGGCCAGGATCTCCTCGAGGATCGCGATCGTCGAGTCGTAGAGGGAGGGGTCGCCCCACACGAGGAAGGCGCCGGTCTCGTCGTCGAGGAGGTGCTCCCGGATGAGCGCCTCGGTGATCTCGGAGCGGCGGCTGCGCCAGTCGGCGATCGTCCCCTCGTAGTCGGCGGGGGTGCGGTCCCGGTCCGGGTCGCGGCCCTCGGCGATGCGGCGGCTGGGTTTCCCGTACGCCTTGAGCACCCGGCGCCGCAGCTCGATCATGCTCTCCTTGGCCTCGCCCTTGTCGAGCAGGAAGAACACGTCGGTCCGGCCGATCGCCTTGGCCGCCTGCAGGGTGAGGTGGTCGGGGTCGCCGGCCCCGATTCCGATGACGTAGATCTTCCGCACGCCGTGCAGTCTGCCCCATCACCCGGCGACGGCTGCCGCCCGGGCGTGTTCGACGGCGAGCTGGAGGGCTCCGGTGAGGGCCGCTTCGGTGCCCAGGGAGCCGTGTTCCACCCGCAGCGGGCCGGGGAACGTCAGGCTGTCGCGGACCCGGGGCAGCAACGCCGGATGGGTGCCGACCGGGCCGCCGAGCAGGACGAGCGCGGGATCGACCACCGCCGCGACCGAGATGATCGCCCGCCCGACCGATTCGGCGAGCACGTCCAGGATGCGCTCGTCGCCGCGGTCCAGCGCCTGCACCACCGCGGCCACGTCGTTGGAGGGCGCATCCGAGCGGGCCAGGCCGCCCGCTGCCAGGTCGCCGGCGAGCGTTTCCGCCGAGGTGCCCGGCAGGTAGCCGATCTCGCCGGCGAGCCCGTGCGCGCCCCTGATCAGCTGGTCGCCGATGTAGAGGCCGACGCCGAGTCCGGCGCCGACGTAGACGTACGCGAAGCTGGCGGCGCCGGCGGCCTGCCCGGTGCGGTGCTCGGCGAGGGCGGCGAGGTTGACGTCGTTGTCCACGAGGATCGGCGCGGAGACCAGGTCGCCGATCATCTCGGTGGGGCTCAGCAGGCCTTCGGGGAAGGGCGTACCCGCCAGCGGCACCGTCTGGTGGGTGGCCGGGTCGACCGGGTTCGCGATCGAGACGCCGACCGCGCGCAGGGGACCCTCGGCGCCGGTCACGTCGGCCACCACCGCCCGTACGCTCGCGACCAGCGCATCCACGTCCCCGGGCGCGGTCGGCGGCCGCCGCAGCTCGTCGAGGGTACGCCCGGCCAGGTCGGCGGAGCGGGCGTGGACGCCGGACTGGTCGAGCTCGAGCGCGAGCACCCACCCGGCCCGCGCGCCCAGCGAGTAGAACGTGCCCACCCGCCCGCGGCGCCCGGTCTCCTTGAGGCCGGTGGCGTCGAGCAGGCCACCCTCGACCAGCCGGCGGACCGCTTCGGAGACGGTGGGCCGCGAGTACCCGGTGACGTCGGCCAGCTCGGCGCGGGTGGTCCGCCCCTGCCGGATGGTCTCGTCGAGGAGCCGGCGGTCGGTGGCCTCGCGCAGCACGGTCTGCGGCAGGGCCCGGACAGTCACGCGTACCCACCCCTTGTGATCTTCGGCCGTCGCCTCTTACATTAGGACAAGGTTCTAGTTAGGTCACCTAATCAAATCTGCAGGAGGCAGGCGATGACCACCGCACCGGCCGACATCCGCGCCGCGATCCGCGCCACCAAGACGACCCTGCGGGCCCGGATCGGCGACTACGCCGGTGCCTTCGCCCGCGCCGAGGAGCTGATGCGCGCGGAGGTCGCCGACCTCGTCGCCCGGCGCGAAGCCGGCACGGAGATCTGGCCGGTCGTGCAGGCCGCCGACATCGCCGCCGGCACCGTCCCGGCCGAGCTGGTCGAGGCCGTCCGCCGCCGTGGCTGCGCCGTCGTCAAGGGCACGTTCCCGCGTGACCGGGCCGAGGCGTGGGACGCCGAGCTCGTCTCGTACCTGGACCGCAACGACTTCGCCGGCACCTACCGCTACGTCGACGACGGCATCTTCGGCGGGCTCGCGGCGGGCAAGCCGTCGATCTTCCCGATCTACTGGTCGCGGCCGCAGATGGAGGCGCGCGAGGACGGCGCCATGGTGGCGGTCCGCAGCTTCCTCAACTCCTTCTGGAAGCACGAGTCCGAGGGCCGGGTGTGGTTCGACCCGACCCGTGACACCGCTTACCCGGACCGCGTCCGCCGGCGTGAGCCCGGCAGCTCCTCGGCCGGCCTCTCGGCGCACACCGACTCCGGTTCCATCGAGCGCTGGCTGCTCCCGGCCTACCAGAACGTGTTCCGGCACGTCTTCAGCGGCGACGTCGACGCGTACGACCCGTGGGACGGCGCCTACCGCACCGAGGTCGACGAGTACGAGTCGACGGTGATGTGCTCGGCCTTCCGCACCTTCCAGGGCTGGACCGCGCTGTCCGACATGGCCCCGACCGAGGGCGTCCTGCACGTCGTCCCGATCCCGGGCGCGATGGCGTACCTGCTCCTGCGGGCGCTGCAGGACGACGTCGCCGACGACGACCTCTGCGGCGCGGCCAACGGACAGGCCCTGCCGATCAGCGAACGCTGGCACCCGGTGCTGACGCCGGCCCTGACCCCGATCCCCGCGGTGGAGCCGGGGGACACCGTCTGGTGGCACGGCGACATGATCCACTCGGTGGGCGCGGTCCAGGACCAGCAGGGCTGGGGCAACGTTATGTACATCCCGGCCAGCCCGTGGTGCGAGAAGAACGCCGCGTACGCCGCCCGGTGCGGCCAGGCGTTCCTCAAGGGAGTCAGCCCGAGCGACTTCGCCGCCGAGGACTACGAGGTGAACTGGGCGGGCCGCCCGACCGCCGACGAGCTCAGCGACGTGGGCCGCGCCCAGCTCGGTCTCTGAGGGCGGCGGATCAGTCGGGCAGGATCGGCACCGACGGGTTCAGCTCGCGGCCCAGCGAAGCCGCCCGGGTGACCGAGGCGGACCCGAACCGGTCCCGGACCCGGTCGAGCGCGGTGTCCAGGCTGTCGTCGTGCGGATCCTCGAACGGCAGCTCGAGCTGCACGGCACCGTCGCTGTCCAGGTTGCCCACCGCCACCCCGACCAGCGTGATGCCCCGCTCCTCGATCATCGGCCGGGCCGCCGCCAGCAGGGCCCGGGCGGTCTCCAGGATCGCCCGCGTCTGCATCGTCGCCTTGAGCAGGCTGCGCGAGCGGGTGGCCCGGCTGAAGTCACCGAAGCGCAGCCGCAACGTGACGGTCCGGCCGGCCCGCTCCGCCGCCCGCATCCGCCGCGTGACCCGGTCGACCAGCGCCGCGAGCGTCGCGTCGATCTCCTCGAACGGCCGAGCCCGCCGCCCGAGCGCACACTGCGATCCGATCGACCCGCGGCGGTGCCCCACCCGCACCCGCCGCGGGTCCCGGTTGTGCGCGAGGGCGTGCAGGTGCCGGCCGGCGTGCGCGCCCAGGATCGCCACCAGCGCCGCCTCGCCGATCCGGGCCACATGCCCGACCGTGCGGATCTGCCGCTCCCGCAGCTTGCCGGCGGTGACCGGCCCGACGCCCCAGAGCCGCTCGACGGGCAGCGGATGCAGGAACGCCAGCTCCTCGCCGGGCGGCACCACGAGCAGGCCGTCGGGCTTGCCGACCCCGCTGGCCACCTTGGCCAGGAACTTCGTCCGAGCCACCCCGACGGTGATGGGAAGCCCCACCCGCTCCCGAACCTGGGCCCGCAGGTTCGCGGCGATGGCCGCCGGCTCACCGCGAATCCGCTGCAGGCCGCCCACCTCCAGGAACGCCTCATCGATCGAGATGCCCTCGACGACCGGCGTGGTGTCGCGGAACACCTCGAACACCGCCTTGCTGGCCGCCGAGTACGCCTTCATGCGCGGCGGCACGACGATCGCCTGCGGGCAGAGCGCCCGAGCCTGGGCGATTCCCATGGGCGTCCGCACGCCGAACGCCTTGGCCTCGTAGCTGGCCGCCAGCACGACACCACCCCCGACCAGCACGGGCCGCCCGCGCAGGCCGGGATCGTCACGCTGCTCGACCGACGCGTAGAACGAGTCGAGATCGGCGTGCAGGATGGTCGCTCGGTCACCCACCGCGCCATTAGAACACATGTGCGACTACTCAGGTTTGTGTGAGTGGTTGAGCAGCTGACGGGAGCCCGTGTATGGCTGCGGATTGCAAGCGTGAGTTGGCCAGCTTTGCAAGGGTAAGTCGGCCAACTTGGGGTCACGGACGCTGCGGCTGTCCAAGGTTCTAGGGGACTGAGCGGGTGGGCGCCTGCAAGATCAATTGGCGCGGGCAGCGGTCGTCCGAGATGACCGCCGTCTTCTCGCCACCCGTGCAGTTGGTCGGGCGAGTCGTCACCGTGATGCTTCAGCGAATGTCACATCGCCGGTGGCTGTTGTGGGCATCGGGCCCGATGCAGGACGGGGATCGAACATTCGGTACTGGTTTTTGCCGGCAGTCTTGGCCTGGTACATCGCGGCGTCGGCGTGCTGGAGCAGCCGTTCAGCGCGTTCACCGGGGGTAAGAAGCTGGGTGGTTTCGGTGGTGACGGCGATGCCTATGCTGCACGTAACGCGGTATGGGCCGTCAAGATCCATGGGTCCTTGCAAAGAGTGCAGGAACCGTTCGGCGACCGCTATGGCGTCGCTCGGGTCAGCGACGTCGCGCAGCAGGACGGCGAATTCGTCTCCACCGATACGAGCCGGTACGTCGGTAGCGCGTACCGAGCTACGCAGCCGGTCAGCGACCTCCTTGAGCAGTTTGTCTCCGGCGGCGTGGCCGAGGGTGTCGTTGACTCCCTTGAAGTCGTCAAGGTCGATGAAAATCGCAGCGATCGACCGCGGCGGTTCGGTGAGGGCGCCGAACATCGCCTCGGTGAACATGTCCCGGTTCGCGAGTTCGGTGAGCGAGTCGTGGTTAGCGCGGTGATGCAGTTGCATCCGGGTGCTTTCCAGGCGGTGCAGGCAGCCTGCCAGCACCCGGAGGATGATCGTCATCATGAAGATGCTGGGCAGCTGTTCCAGCAGCCCCGAACCGCCGGGGGCGGCCAGGACCACAGCCATGCTGGCGAACACGCCCGCCAACAACGTCGTGCGCAGGGCCGCGGGCAGATGACGGCCGTAAAGGTTGCGCTGGTGCAGCGTCGTGTACAGCGGCCCCATGATTTGCATGGGTGCCGTCATCCCGGCGCCCAGCAGGAAGATCGCTGCAGCATCGATACCGACTGTCCAGACGGGGAAACCGCGACGACGCCATCCCTAGGTGGCCAGAACGACCAAAACCACCACGGCCGCCAGCGAAGCCCAGACCGGCACCCAGCTAGCGCGCTCATGGTTCAGCACGCGCGGTACCGCGCCGAGCGCATTGCCCACGGCCAGCACCCAGAAAGCCGCCCTCGCCTGTTCGGTCGTCGACATCGCGCGCCAACGACGGCTGCCTAGACGTACCGGGCGACGTGCAGATGTCATAGGTTGCGGCCGCCCCGCCGTCGTCGCACCCGCTCGCACAAGCCGGAACAAAGCCAGCTTTCCACACCCTTGGCGTTTTTCCGCGTGTTAGTCGGCGCTCTCGTTGATCGTTCATTTGCTTGATCGGCGGCGCCCGTGACCGATGAGAGAAGAGTCTGGAGTCGGTGTATTTGGAGGGAGGCTGCTGATGACGAGCACATCGACGCGCCCTGTCACACCACGCCGCTCCCTGTTCACCTCCCTCACGCACCCCAGGCGCTTCTACGCCGACCTGCGGATCAGCACCAAGATTGTCAGCGTCGCACTCGTCGTCGCGTCGGTCTTCGCTGCCGTCGGGTTTACCGGTCCGCTGCGTATCAGAGACCTCGCCGCGCAACAGGGCTACCAGTACCGGACCAACGTGTGGGCGTTGTCGCACGTGACCGACGCCCGGTCGGCCGTCGGCACCCAGCTCGAGGCCGTCCTGCAGCGTCCCGACGACACGGCCGCCCGTCTCGGCGGCGACGAGTTCGCGGTGCTGCTCGACGGGTTCGACGAGCCCAGTGACGCCTACGAGGTGGCCGAACGGCTGCTCGCCATCATCGCGCGGCCGCTCGAGCTGCCCGAGGTGACGGTGCGGCCGCGGGCCAGCGTCGGCGTGGCGCTGTGGAACGGCCACGCCGAGATCGACGCCCTGATCCACGACGCCGACGTGGCGATGTACGCCGCAAAGGCCCACGGCAAGCACAACGTCGTTCGATTCGACCAGCAGAAGGCGATGACATGACGCTACGCGCAGCGGTTGCGACCGGTCTGGCAGTTGTTGCCGTCACTGCGGGCTGCTCCGGTGGCTTAGCGCCCGTGGACTCCGGCTGCGGGGAGTACTCCGCTTATATGGGCCACCCCGGCACCTCCGTGTCGATGTTCTCGTCGATCCGGGGCATCGGCATTCAGCAGCACGAGCAGTCGTGGGCGGAGTTCGAGGACTGCACCGGCATCAAAATCACCTTCGAAGGCTCCGACGACTTCGAGCGCGAGCTCAGGAAGCGGGTCAAGCAGGGCGGCGCTCCGGACGTGGCGCTCATCCCTCAGCCCGGCCTGCTCGCCGATCTGGCGCGCGCCGGTGCGGTGAAGCCGGCTCCTGACAAGGTACGGGCGAACGTTGCCAAGTGGTTCTCGGCCGACTGGAGCCGTTACGGCACCGTCGACAATGTTCTCTACGGCGCGCCGTACACCGCCAACGTGAAGTCCTTCGTCTGGTACTCACCCAAGATGTTCGCCGAGCGCGGTTACAGCGTACCGGCGACCTGGGCCGACATGGTCGCCCTCAGCGACCGGATCGCCGCCGACGGGGTCAAGCCCTGGTGCCTGGGGATCGAGTCCGGGACGGCGACCGGCTGGCCGGTCACCGACTGGCTGGAGGACGTGATGCTGCGCGAGGCCGGTGCCGACGTGTACGACCAGTGGGTCGAGCACAAGATCCCGTTCGACGACCCACGGGTCGTTCGGGCGCTGGACCGCGTCGGCGCGATCCTGCGCAACCCGAAGTACGTCCACGGCAGTGTGAAAAGCGTCGTCAGCACGTCGTTCCAGGATGCGGGCCTGCCGGTCCTGGAAGGCAAGTGCGCCTTGTACCGGCAGGCCTCGTTCTACGCCGAGACGTGGCCCAAGAGTGCCACCATCGCCCCGGACGGTGACATCTTCGCCTTCGCCCTTCCGCCGATCGACCCCGCCAAGGGCCGGCAGATCCTGGTGGCCGGCGAGTTCGTGGGCGCGTTCACCGAGCGACCCGAGGTGCAGGCGGTGACGACGTACCTGACCACCCCGGAGTGGGCGAACAAGCGAGTCCGCATCGGCGGCGCCGTCAGCGCCAACAAGGGCTTCGACCCGGCGAACGCCCAGACCTCCGTGGAGAAGCTCTCCGCCGAGCTGCTCACCGACGCCACGGTGACGGTCCGCTTCGACGGCTCGGACCTGATGCCGGCGGCGGTGGGCGCCGGGACGTTCTGGACCGGCATGACCGACTGGGTCAAGGGCGCCGACACCGGCAAGACCCTGCACCACATCGAGACCACCTGGCCTCGCTGAGGCCGGCGACCCGGGTGACTCGAACAGCTGACCGGCTCGTCGAACGCTACGTCCGTACCGCCAATGGGCAGGCTGGCGGGCTCAACGCGCCTCGCGGGCGTACTGGTTCAGCGCCGAGGCCCACATCCGGGCGACCAGCCGTCTCATCGGGGTGTGATGCAGCAGGAACAGCAACGGCTTCTGGGAGGTCCGCGCGCCGGTGCTGGTCCACTCGGCGTGCAGCCGGCTGCCACCGTCGGCTCCCGGCGCGATCGTCACCGATCCGTCGCCACCCCCGCCGTAGCTGCTCTCCAGGACCGTCCAGCGGATCACGCCGGCCTCGGACCAGTCGTAGCGGGCGACGACCCAGAACGGGGATCCGGGCGAGCTCTCCCGGGCCACTGCCCAGGTGTCGCCCGACTCGCGGAGCTCGTACTTCCGGGGATCGAGAGTGCGCTTCCAGGTCCGCAGCCTGCGGTCGGTGAAGTCCGTGAAGGCCTGGCGCACCTGCTCGGGAGTGGCCTCGGTGTCGATGTCGAAGCGCATGCGCCGATCTGAGCATGCGTCCGCCGAGGCGTCCATCGGCGGTTATCCAGACCTGCCGGACGATCGGCGGATGGGATAGACAGGGATCATGACGACCCGACCGCCCCTCGCCGAGTCCCTGGATCTGCAACCCCACCCCGAGGGTGGCTGGTTCCGCGAGACCTTCCGGTCCGCGGTCGTTTTTCAACCCCCCGGGTACGCGAGCCCGCGCGCCGCCGCCACCGCCATCTACTTCCTGCTGAACCCGGGGGAGTCGTCGGCCTGGCACGTGGTCACGTCGGACGAGCTCTGGTTCCTGCACTCCGGCGAGCTCGACCTGCGCCTGGGTGGTTCCGGCGCGGAGCCGGAGGAGCCGGGTGAGCTGGTCCGGCTCGACGCCGGTAACCCGCAGGCGCTGGTGCCGGCCGGAGTGTGGCAGAGCGCGGCCCCGGCCGGACCGCAACCGGTGCTCGTCAGCTGCGTGGTGTCGCCCGGCTTCGACTTCGCCGACTTCCGCCTCGCCGACTATCGTCTGCAGGACCAGTGACCCACCAGGAGTGGAGAGATGCCCGGTAGTTCGAGCGCGCGTTGACGTCTGCGGCCGTGATCGGCCTGTCATCGCGTGCTGCCCCTGAATCGCGCGGCACAGCGAGTTGTTCCACCCTCGTCCGCACCGATCCAGGGGATCTCTGTGTCTTCTCGCTCCGTCGCGCCCGGCGTCTGGCGCAACTCCGACTTCCGCAGCCTCTGGGTGGGCCAGACCGTCTCCCAGCTGGGTGAGCAGACGAGCCTGGTGCTCCTGCCGCTGATCGCCGTACTGACATTGCACGTCGACGCCGCGCAGCTGGGTGTTCTGCGCGCGGTGGGGCAGGCGCCGCAACTGTTGCTCGCGCTGCTGGTCGGTGTGGGGGTGGACAGGTGGCGTACCCGTACCGTCATGGTCTGGTCCGACGTCGGCCGCGCGCTGGCCCTCGGTGCCGTGGCGGTGGTCGCCCTCCTGGGCGGTCTCGGGCTGTGGACGCTGCTCGTGGTCGTGTTCGCGGTCGGGGCCCTGTCGGTGTTCTTCGACGTGGCCTACCAGGCGTCGCTGGTACGCCTGGTAGAGCGCGACCACCTGCTGCAGGGCAACAGCGCGGTCGAGGCGAGCCGGTCCGCGGCTCAGCTGGGCGGGCCCGCCCTTGCCGGGATGATGAGCTCCCTGGTGGCCGCGCCGCTCGCCGTCGCGTCCAGCGCCCTGGTGTTCGTGGCGTCGTTCCTGGCCATCGCCCGCATCCGCCGCCACGAGCCGGTTCCTCGGCAGCCCGACGGTCCTCGACGGATCTACCAGGGGTTGCGGTTCGTCGCGGGTAACTCCGTGCTGCGTACGGTGTGCCTCGCCTCGGCGGCGTTCCAGTTCTCCTTCGCGGCCCTGATGACCGCCTATCTGCTCTTCCTGCCACGGGACCTGCACCTGTCCGGCGCGGTCATCGGACTGGCGCTCGCCGCGACGGGGCCGGGCGCGCTCGTGGGTGCGTTGCTCGCCAGGAACCTGCCGCGCCGCTTCGGCTACGGTTCCGTGCTCGTCGCGGCGGCGACGATCGGCAACGGCGTGCTGCTCTGCCTGCCGGCGCTGCACGGCAACTCTGTTTCCACCGTCTGCACGCTCATCGCGGCCAACCTCGTGTTCGGAGCGTGCGGCCAGCTGGTCAACGTCACCATCATGGCCGTACGCCAGGCCGTCACCCCGGACTTCCTGCAGGGCCGCGTCGCCGCCACGATCACCTTCGCCGGCATGGGGCTCACTCCACTCGGGGCGCTGGCCGGTGGCCTCCTCGCCGGGCACCTGCCGATACGCACCGCCCTGCTCGTCGCGGCCGCCGGCATGATGGCGTCCCCCGTGTCGATGGTCTTGTCGCCGCTCGGTCGGCTGGGACGAACCCTCCCGGCGGTGAAGTATCCGGCAGTACCCAGCACCCCGCCGGCATCGTGTGGGTAGCGCAGGTCTCCAAAGGCTTCCGGGGCGAATAACTTCCTGGATGCTCTCCAGTCCCTCGCGAGGCGACGTCTCGCGGACGATCTCATCTGGCAGGGTCTCGTCCATGAGAGCTCGAATCAGGACCGTCGCTGCCGACTTGCGGCGAGGCCGGAACGCGGACGCCTATCTCGCAGCCGGCGCCGCACTCGTAGTGGGCACTCTTGGCCTGGCCGGCGTTCTGAGCCTGCGTTGGACGGCGCCAGTGCTGCTTCTCTGCATCGTGCCGCTGCTGAACCTGGCTCTGGCCACCCTCGATCGGGTGAACGAAGGCTCCGCACGCGGCCCGGTACCCGTCGTGGAGTTCCCGGCCGACCCGCTGCGGCGTGACTGGGCACGGGATACCGACTTGTTGATAGTCGGTGTGACGCTGATCAGGACCGTCCGGAGCCATGATTCCGAATTGGCCAGCCGACTGCACTCCAACAAGCATGTCCGCGTTCTTGTGGTCGACCCGGATGACGTCACCGCCATGACTCTCACCGATCGCCGACGGCATTACGGTGCCGAAGATGCCACGGGTAATGCGGCTGAGGTTCGGCTGACTCTCAGTGGCCTCGCGAGGATTGCTGCGGAAGTTCCGACGGGAAAGCTCGAGGTGCGAACAATCGCGTTCCCGATAGGCCTCGGAGGTTACTTCTTCTCGCCTGGACGTCCCGAAGCCCGGATGTATATCGAGACCTATCCCTTCAAGACCCCTGAAACGCAACCTCACTTCATGCTGACTCCTTCTGACCTGCATTGGTTCGAGCATTTCAGGCTGGAGATGGAAAATATGTGGAATGCGGGCCGTCCCGTGACGCTCGGCTCAGGAACTCCGTGACCGTCGTACATCGCGTTCGACATGCGGAGACGCCAACTCCGACCCCCTGGGTCGTGGCGGTTGGGACCAGGTTCCGGCACGTCTTCAAGGGCGCGACGAGCCTCGCACGCTTCGCTGGGTGATCGCCCAGATGGCCAGCGAAACGGCGCGGCATGCCGGGCACGCCGACATCGTGCGGGAGCTCATCGACGGCGCTAGCGGCCGCTGAGTGAGCGGGCTCACCTGGTGCGGTGGAAGGGCTGGGCGGACGCCATGGTTATGAGACTTGAGTCCAACACGCTCAAGTCTGCTTCAAGGAGCTCGCCATGTTGCTGCGTACCGACGCCTACCGCGACTTCGACCGTCTCACCGCTCGCGTCTTCGACGCCGCCACCCGTACGTCGGGCGCGCGGCTGGACGCGTACCGGGACGGCGACACGTTCTTCATCGACATGGACCTGCCGGGTGTCGACCCGGCGACCATCGACGTCACCGTCGACCGGCGGGTTCTCACCGTCCGGGCGGAGCGCCGGCGTGCCGAGCGTGAGGGTGTGCGCTACGTCGTCACCGAGCGCTCGATGGGTACGGTCACCCGCCAGGTGTTCCTCTCCGAGACGCTCGACACCGACCGTCTCGAGGCCCGCTACGACAACGGCGTGCTGAGCCTCAGCATCCCGGTGACCGAGCGCGCCAAGCCTCGCAAGGTCGAGATCGTCGCCGCCTGACCGCAGTGCAGGGCCGCGTACCCCACGGGGTGCGCGGTCCTTTGCGTTGTCAGTGGCTGAAGGCGAAGTAGTTCAGGTTGAGGAACTCGGCGCCGCTCTGGGTGGTGAACGTCAGGAACACGGTGTGCATGCCGGTCACCGGCGTGATCACGGTGGACTGGGTCTGCCAGTTCTGCCAGCCACCCATGTTTCCGACCGTCAGGCCGCCCACCGGGGGCGCCGACGGGCTGTCGAGGCGGATGTCGAGCTGGCCCGTGGCGCCGTCGGGCACGTCGGAGGCCACTCGGGCCGCGAACCGGGTCGCCGGGGTAGTGCCGAAGTCGATCTCGTCGTAGCGCAGCCAGTCGCCGTTGTTCACCCAGCCCGCGTTCTTGCCGCCGCCCTCGTCCTGCGTGTCCTCGTACTCGATGCCCTGCTGGTTGGTGGCGCTCTCCGCCTGGATGGTGGTGTACGCGTCCGTGCCGCCCACCGGCGCCGGCGGGGCCTCGGACGACGGCTCCGCGGAGGGTGTCGCGGAGGCGCCCGCCGCCGGTGGCGTGGCGGCCGCGGCCGGGGTGGGCTCACCGGATCCTCCCTGCAGGCGGCCGATCAGATAGCCGAGCAGCAGGAGCGCCAGCCCCGCCGCGGTGAGCGCGACGCGGTTCCTGGTGACCCTCGAGCGGGAGTGGTAGACCCCCGGTGACGGGGAGGCGGGCGTAGTCATCGGATCATGAGAATAGCCCAGCACGGTGACGGCCAACGAAGTAGCAGACAGTCACATGATCGGGGAAATGCTCATACCAGGCCTCTGACCTGCGGAAACGCTGAGAGTGCGAAACATTTCTTTCTATGCTACGGGGAGATTTCCATCGGTTGACATCTTTGTGAAGCCGCTTCAGAGTGAGTGAGAGCGCTCTCACCGCCGACGGGCGATGCGGAGCGTGACGGCCAGGACGCACCCCCCGTGTCCGCCTCCGAAGCGTTCCTGGCCGGCTCGGGATCCCCTCCGGCTGCGGCCGGGCCCGCGCCGAACCGGAGGCCCGGAGCGCGAGGTGCCTATGCGACTCAACCGGAAAACCCTCCTCGGACTGGCAGTGGCGGCCGTGGCCGTCCCCGCCGCCATCGCGGTCGTTCCCGCCGCTCAGGCGGCGACCGGGCCGGACGTCCTCCCGCTGAAGGTCACCAACAACTCCGGCCGCGGTGAAGCCGTGCACCTGTACGTGCTCGGCGAGATCGCAGGCAAGCTCGGCTACGTCACCGAGGCGGGCACCTTCACCCCGTGGACCGGGGGCGCCAACCCGCCCGTACCGGCTCCGGACGTGTCGATCGACGGCCCGGCGAACGGGGCGAGCAAGACCATCGGGGTGCCGCGAGGGCTCTCCGGCCGCATGTACATGGCGTTCGGCGACAAGCTCGACTTCAAGCTCACCGAGACCGGCGGCCTCGTGCAGCCGGCGCCGTGGGCACCCGGCGACGCCAACAGCGACATCCTGTTCGACTGGAGCGAGTTCACCTTCAACGACTCCGGGGTCTTCCTCAACAGCTCCCAGGTGGACATGTTCGCGGTGCCGCACGCGGTCAGCGTGACCGGCTCCGACGGGCGGACCCAGGCTACCGGTGAGCTCAAGGCCGGCGGCCGCGACGCCGTGGTCGACGCCATGCGCGGCGACGAGGAGTTCAGCAAGCTCGTCCAGACCCGCGACGACGGTACGGTGCTGCGCGTGCTCTCGCCCGGCAAGGGTGCCGACGGCGGCTCCTTCGACCCGCAGTACCTGGCGTCGTACATCGACGAGGCGTGGGCCACCTACGCGACGACCGACCTGGTCGTCAAGCCGTTCGCGGAGCAGCCGGACAAGATCTTCAAGGGCCGGACCGCCGGGGACGTCATGACGTTCACCGACACCACCGGCGCGCAGGTCGCCACGTTCACCAAGCCGACCACCGCGAACGTCTGGGGCTGCGACGGCAATCTGGGCGCCCCGAACGACCTCGTCGTCGGCCCGATCGCCCGTAGCCTCTGCGCCGCCCTGCAGCGCGGGACGCTGGGGGACCAGCCGGTGGAGCCGAGCACCGACCCGTCGACGTTCTACACCAACGACCCGACCAACGAGTACGCGAAGGTGATCCACGAGCAGATGGTCGACGGCAAGGCGTACGCGTTCGCCTTCGACGACGTCGCCAACCAGGAGTCGCTGGTGCACGACGGCAACCCGACCTCCATCGGCGTCACCCTCACCCCGTTCGAGTAGGCGGTACGCGCACAGCAAGGGGCGGCCGGGTGGCCGCCCCTTTCCGCGTACCGTCGTCAGATCCTGGTCATGAGGACCTTGGCGATCTTCTTGGCCTTGCCGAGGTTCTCCTCGTCGCTGTCGCCGCGCGAGTAGACGTCGATGGAGACCGTGCCGTAGAGGACGTAGAGGTGCCCGGCGAGCGAAAAGGCGTCCTCGCCGACACCGTCCACCGGCTCCGCCTCGGCGATCTTCACCTGGAAGTCGGACTCGGTGGTCCGGGCCAGGAAGACGGCGAGCTGACCGTCCGGCTGCTGCCACTGGCAGAAGCGGGAGACGTCCCCGGCCGTCGCCCCGTCCTCGTCCATCTGGGTGATGCCCCGGCCGGTGAGGTTCTTGACCTCGGCCTTGCTGAGCAGCGTGCAGGGGTCGGGGATGTCGCCGGAGTCCTTGACGGAGTCGCCGAGCCCGGCGGCCGACGACGGCGTGGGTGCCGGGCCACCGGTGGCAGTGGACGACGGGGTGGGCGACGGGCCGCCGGCGGCGGCGGAGTCCGTGACGACTCCACAGCCGGTGAGGACGGCGACGGCGGCGGTGGCGGCGATGACGGCGAAGTGGCGGTTCATGGACCCGAGGGTGCGGGGCGCCGGGACCCGGCGGAAGGGCCGGTGACCCGGGCTGACACGTATGCGGGAGAAACGTCAGCCGTTCGGGGCCAGCGCGGTGAGGATCTGCTCGGCGCGCTCGCCCGCAGCCCGTGGGTCCGCGTCCGGGGAGCCGATGAAGGGGTCCCAGTTCAGGTCGTACGACAGCTCGGTGACGCCGGCCTGCGCGTACAGCTGGGCGCCGGCGCGGATCTGGTCCCACGTCCCGGACAGCGGCACGGCGTCGTCGCGCAGCCCGGCGCGCACCACACCGCGGACGACGATGCGCAGGGAGTCCGGGTCGCGGCCCGCCTCCTCGGCGGCGCGCCGCACGACCTGGGCGCCGTGGGCGATCTCCTGCAGGCTCGCCCGGCTGCTGGTCACCCAGCCGGCGGCGATCCGGCCGGCCCGGCGCAGCGCGGCGTCGGCGGTGCCGCCCAGCAGGATCGGCGGACCGCCGGACTGCACCGGAGGCGGGGCCATCGTGCTCGGCGGCACCCGGTAGAACTCGCCGTCGAAGGCGGCCACCCGGCCGGTGAACAGCGTGCGCAGCACCTGGAGGTATTCCTCGGTGCGGCGGCCGCGCGGACGAGGGTCGGAGTTGGTCGCGGCGAACTCCACGTCGGACCACCCCGTGCCGAGGCCGAGATCGAACCGGCCGCCGGAGAGTACGTCCAGGGTGGTCGCCTGCTTGGCCAGGTACGCCGGCGACACGTACGGGAGGTTGATCACGGCTACGCCGAGCCGGATGTCGGTGGTGCGGGCGGCTGCGTACGTGAGCGTCAGCAGCGGGTCGAGCACGCTGCGATAGACCGGTGCCAGGTCCTGACCCTGGCCGGCGAGCAGCCGCTGGAACGTCCAGAGTCCGTGGTAGCCCAGCTCCTCGGCCCGCATCGCGAAGCCGGTCACCGACAGTGGATCGGCCCACACCCCGGACACCGGGCACCCGCAACTGATCAACATGGAGCCACCGTACTGCCGTTCCCGCGTCATGCGGTTATGCGGTCGTGACGGTCCGGGACATTCGTCCGGGATTATTCAGAAGACGGCGAATTCCGGGTGAACCGGCGTCGCGGTCCCTCCGCCGGGGTACAAAAGCGCCCCGAAATCGCGCCATCATCGGACCAACTGGTCCGATCCGATCGGAGGAGTACGACCGCATGACCGACCCGCCCGGCCCACGGCGGAACATTCCGCTCAGTGAGCAGGACGTCGCCGAGGGCGAACAGTACGCCTCGGACCACGATCCGGGACCCGCCGAGCAGTACGCGGGAGAACCCGTCCCCGACCCCTGGGAAGAGGAGGAACCGGATGGCCAGCTGGATTCTGGTGCCGAGCCTGGTATCTCTGCGTAACGAGTTCAACCGGCTCGCCCCGAACCGCGACAAGGCCTCGGACGGTTCCATCGGCGACACGTCGCACGCGGCGAGCTCGTCGGACCACAATCCCGACGAGACCGGCAACACGCCGTCCGAGGACAGCGACCACGTCAACGAGGTCCACGCCATCGACGTGGACGACGATCTGCGCAAGCCCGGCTGGACGATGACCAAGTGCGTGGAGATCATCGTCACCCGGCACCGCGAGGGCCACGACAACCGGCTGCAGAACGTCATCTACAACCGCCGCATCTGGTCCCGGTCCTGGGGCTGGACGGCACGCAGGTACACGGGCGCGAGCGCCCACACCGAGCACGCGCACTTCTCCGCGCGTTACACGACCGCCCAGGAGCGCGACACCCGCCCCTGGGGACTGCTGGAGGCAGACGACGTGACCAAGAGCGAGTTCACCGCCTGGATGACCGAGTGGGCGCGCAGCACCGCCGGCCGCGAGGCCCTGGCCCGCGCGGTGCTGACGTACGACCCCGGCAAGGACGCCAACGGCAAAACCCGCCCGGGTGGCATCGTGAACCCCGGCGCCGACTCCTCGACCAACCCGACCGTGGGAGCGGCCTGGGCGCTCAACCGGGCGATCGTGGCCTCGGTGCTCGGCTACCAGATCCGCGACCGGGTCGACAACCTGCAGGCCAGCGTGGACGCGCTCGCCAAGGGAGCGCCCCTGCCGGTGGCGCAGCAGACCACCCCGGAGTCGGCGCTCGATGCGCTCGACTCCGGCGAGTTGACCCCCGAGCAGACCGCCGCGGCGCTGCGGGCCGCCCTGGGCGACGCCCGCGCCGCCAGCGTCGGCCGCCTGCTGGCAGGCTGAGCCCGTACACCGCGCTCCGGCCGGGCCGCCACCCGGCCGAGCGTCAGCTCTCCACTCCGGTCGCGGTGTGCGCGGCACCGACCGGCTTCGACTGCGAGGAGCCGCGCTGGCGCAGGTAGATCGCCAGGATCGCCATGGAGGCGACCGCGAGCAGCTCCGACTGCCAGTTCTGCAGCGTCCGGTTCCAGAAGTCGGGTGCCATCAGGTACTGCCCCGGGCCCATCGGGTCCTCGAGGTTGCGCAGCTGCTCCTCGTTGAAGGCGGCCCGGCCCGCGATGAACTGGGCCAGCCAGGAGACCAGGAAGATCGCGCCCATGACGAAGCCCAGCGAGTTGGAGAAGAGGAAGAGCTTGAAACCGCGGGCGCGGGCCCACTTCGGCGAGCTCTCGTCGGCGTACGGGCCGATCTTCTGGTCCCTCTCCGACTCCCGGCCGACATCCTCCAGCTTCTTCGACTCGGGCGAGCCCTTCTGCACCAGCCAGACGGTGAGGAAGATGAAGAGGAAGAACTGCAGGTACTCCGACTGCCAGTTCTCGGCCACGTCCGCGGCGAAGCTCGCCGACGTGATGTAACGGCCGAACGAAACCTGCTGCACCCCCTCGGTGAGCTGCTGCTCGTTGTAGTCGGCCAGGCCGGCGAACGCCTGGCCCACCAGCACAATGAGGAACAGCAGCCCGAAGGTCAGCCCCAGGGCGTTCTCCTTGACGAAGCGCTTCACCGGTGCAGCACCCCCAGGGTGATGAAGTACGCGAGCCCGACGCTCACCACGACGAGCAGGAGGATGAACAGCGCGCGCATCGGTCAGCCTCCCTGCACGGAGCAGTCGTACGGCAGGTCGCCCCGGGACGTGCAGCCGGCCGCGACCACCCGCCATCCGCCCGGGAACACGGCGAGGAAGAGGGTGTCGTCGCTGAGCCGCACCTGGGCCCACTGACCGTAGACGTCCGCGCCGGTCACCGAGCCGAGCGCCGGGAGGTCCTCATCAAGGATCGCCTGGTCACAGGGCTGGCCGGCGGACTCCTCCACCTCCGCCCGGGTCTCCGGGGCGAGCATGGCGCAGGCGGCGGCTCCGTCCTTGCTGTCGACGGCGGCCAGCAGCCGCAGCGCCACGTCGGTGGCGGCGTCACCGCGCTCGTCGACCGAGGAGCAGCCGGCCAGCCCGGCCAGCAGCAACGCGATCAAGATTCGTCTGAGCACGTGCGGCGCTTTCCCCGGCGTGGCTGATTTCAATCATCGACTGCCGTAGACCCGCGTCGGCGTGACCAGGACGGCGGTGCGGCGCTGCTCGGCCATGACCCGGTCGTATTCGTCCCAGTTGTCGTGCGTGCCGCCCGCCGCGGTGAAGATCTCCCGGAGCAGGAGGCGCAGCCGCTCGGGGTCGAGCCAGGGTTGCGGATCGTCGGGGCCGGCCAGCTCGGCGCGGCCCTCGACCGTCGCCCACTGCCAGCCCTTGCGGAAGGCCGTCGCCACCTGCGGCCGGGCGCGCAGATGGGCCAGCTTGACCTTTCCGTACGTGACGAAGCCCAGCACCGCCTCCCCGGTGTCCGGGTGGGCCAGCACCCCCGTGTTGACCAGGGACGACTGGATCGTCGAGTCGGCGCGCAGGGTCGAGACGACGGCGAGGCCGCTCTCGTCGCGTACCAGATCCCAGGCTTCTTGCAAGGTCGTCACCGCTGTGCCTCCGCCTCCTGCAGGAAGTGCTCGATCCAGCCGATGCGCTGCGCGCTCAGCCCGGCGTCCCGGGCCTGCTGCAGGGCCTGGCGAACGTGGGCCAGACCCTGCTCGCGGAGCCCGTCGGCCAGCTCCGCGAGGCCGAGCGCGACCGTTCCGCCGGGGATCCAGCGCGGGTCGCCGAGCTCGGCGCGCAGGTCGTGGGAGATCTTCAGGTGGTGCAGGGCGAGGTCGGACTGGAGGTCGCTCGCCGTGTGGTAGAAGCCGATGTGCCGGTGCACCTCCGAGCGCAGCAGCAGGTCGCCGTGCTTCTCCGCGAGCTCCAGGGCCTCGCGGTAGTACGGCATCGCCGCGTCCCAGTCGCCGCGCAGCACCTGGTGCACCAGGCCCAGCCCGAACAGCGACTCCGCCGTGCCGGCCGCGTCGCCGATCTCGCGGCGGATCCTCAGCGCCTCCTGGAAGAGCCGCTCCTCCGCCTCGCTGTCCGCCGTCGCGAGGTCGTCCTCCAGCGCCCGGAAGTGGGTCAGCATGCCCAGCCGGTCCAGGGCGGCGGCCTCGAGGGAGCGGTCGCCGGTCTCGCGGGCCCGCTCCAGCAGTCCGGTGAAGGCCGCTTCCGCCTCGGCATAGTTCCCGGTCCGGAATGCGGCCTCGTAGAGCGCTTCGTTCCCCGCTGTCAGTGTTTCCCCCGTTGTCCCCATAAGCGGAGGCTACTCACAGACCGGCGATCGCGTCGGGGATGGGCGTGTCGCCACCGAAGAGCTCGAAGGTGAGCCCGATCGTCGCCGGAGCGGTCAGCACGTGGGCCAGCACCGCGGCCACGTCGTCGCGCGGCACGGGTCCGCGGCCGCCGAGCTCCCGGGTGACCCGGACGCGCCCGGTGCCCGGCTCGTCGGTCAGAGAGCCCGGCCGGACGATCGTGGCGTCCAGGCCGGAGCCGCGCACATAGTCGTCGGCCTCCGCCTTCGCCATCAGGTACGGCCGCATCGTGTCGCCCGCCGACTCCGGCCGGTCGGCGCCGATGGAGGAGACCATGACGTAGCGGCGCACGCCGGTGGCGAGCGCCGCGTCCGCCAGCTTCACCGCGCCGCCCAGGTCGACCGTCCGCTTGCGCTCCGGCCCGCTGCCCGGCCCGGCGCCGGCGGCGAACACCACGGCGTCGGCTCCCTTCACGTACGCGTCCAGCGCCGCGTCGCGCTCGAGGTCGCCGAGCACCGGGACGGCGCCGGCGGCTCGCAGGTCGGCGGCGTGCTCCGGCGACCGCACGAGGCCGTGGGCGGTGTGGCCCTGCGCGGCGAGGATCCTGAGGAGGCGGAGGGCGACCTTGCCGTGGCCGCCGGCGACGAGGATGTCCATGCCCTCAGTCTTCTCCCGCTGCGGGCGCGGTGAAAGCGACGTCGCTCACGTCGGCGGCGACCTCGGTGAAGTCGGTGCCGTACGCCTCCGGCTCCCGCACCCGCAGGACGAGGCAGAAGGGCTGCTCGTCGCCGTACGTCCGCTGCAGGTCGCGGTGCTGGTTCGCCAGGTGGCGAGCCGCCGCCAGGTTGCCGTCGGAGCTGAGCCCGCCGAGCAGGAACACCGGCCGGCCACCCGACGGCGGCCGGAAGCGCGCCAGGACCGCATAGCGGTGCTTCTCGGTGTTCTCGTACTGCGTGCCGCCTGCTGTGAAGGAGAGCCCGGCGTAGTCGACGCCCGGGAGGGCTGTGCGGAGATGGACCGCCGTCCGCGGATTGGCCGTCGGGCCGCCCACGCAGAACTCCGTCATCCGGCCCAGCTCGTGCCGGAGGTCGGCGCCGCCGATGAGGTCGGCACGGGCACCGCACTCGCGGGCCAGCGTGGTGAGCTCGACGAGGGCGGCGACGTCCCGGCGGTGCACGCTCTCGGCGCTGGGCGACGCGAAGTGCCGCGACGTCACCAGGAGGCAGGTGGACGCGGCGGTGAGGCCGAAGAAAGCGCGTTCCCGGTCGAGCCGCCGGCGCCGGACCGCGAACTGCGCGAGCCACACCGCGGAGCCGGCGATGACGCTGGCGAGGAGATTGATCAGGAGGTCGCCCACGCAGTCATGGTGGCCTATGCGGCAGCCGGGTTGATCAGGCGGACTCGCGGATGACCAGGGTGGGCTGGAAGATGACCGACCGGGGCAGCCGGCCCGGGGAGGCGATGTGGGCCATCAGGACCTCGGCCATCTCGGCCGCCATCTCCTCGACCGGCTGGCGGATCGTGGTGAGCAGCGGCCGGCAGTCCAGGGCGGCGCTGCTGTCGTCGAAGCCGACCACCGCCAGGTCGTCCGGAACCCGTCGGCCCTGGTCCTGCACGGCCCGCAGCGCGCCTTCGGCCATCAGGTCGCTGGCGACGAACAGCCCGTCGATGTCGGGATGGTCGGCGAGCAGACGCCGGGCGCACTCCTCGCCGCCGTGCCGCGTGAAGTCACCCTCCACCGTGGGCACGTCCGCGAAGCCGCGGTTGGCCAGGTACGACCGGAAGCCGTCGAGCCGGTCCAGCGCGGCCGGCAGGTCCAGCGGCCCGCTGATCGTGGCGAGTCGCCGGCAGCCGCGGCTGAGCAGGTGCTCGGCGGCCAGCCGGGCACCGAGCCGCTGGTCCACGTCGACGAAGCTGGTCGCCAGCGGGGTGGCCGGCCGGGCCGACACCACTGCCGGGATCCCGAGGTCGTGGACCTGGCGAGGGAGCGGATCCTGCTCGTGACTGCTGATCAGCAGGACCCCGTCGACGTGTCCCTGGCGCAGGTAGCGCAGCACGTGGTGGTGGTCGGTCGAGTCGGTCGGGATGATCACCAGGTGGATGTCGTGCGGCCGCAGCGCGCCGGTGGCTCCCGCGGTGATCCGGCCGAAGTAGGGATCGGTGAAGACCCGGTTGAGGAACGAGGAGTCGTACGGCCGGTCGGGCTCGGAGATGACCAGGGCGACCGAGTTGGACTTGCGGGTGACCAGCGAGCGGGCCGCGACGTTGGGCACGTAGCCGGTCTCGGCGATGGCCCGTTCGACCATCTCGCGGATCCTGGCGTCGACCGTCGGGGCGCCGTTGATCACCCGGGAAACGGTCGCCCGGGACACCCCCGCGGCCTCGGCGACCTGGTCCATCGTCGGGTTCTGGCCGCCGCGCCCGGCCCTGGTGCTCATGGGGTCTGTTATAGCACCGCCCCGGATCTTTGAGAGAGCGCTCTCCGCTCCCCAGCCGCCGGGGCCCCCTGCGGCCCCGGCGGCTGGGACGGCCATCAGGGACGGCCGTTCGTGCCGCACTTCACGATGATGCGGATGCAGTCGTTGACGCGGCGGGCCATCTCGTCCACCGGCCAGGCGTTGAAGAAGTCACCGTGCATCGTGAAGCCGCGACCGGACGCGAGCCGGAAGCCGGCCGTACTGCCGTTCACCGGGTAGCGCATGACCTGACGCAGCTTCGGCACCACCACGGGGTGCGTGGGCGGGCAGGCGTTGTTGACCGGGTACGCCATGTGGCTCTTGTGGTCGGGCGAGTCCAGGTTCTTGCCGTCCCAGCAGTGCGGGAAGTCCAGGTACGACTCCAGCATCGAGCCGGCCGGGCAGGTCACGAAGTCGTGCGAGGACCCGACCTCACCGGCGTGCAGGCAGGACCAGCGGGAGATGGTGTTGTCGTCCGGGCCGGTGGCCCGCGCGTTGCCGGCGACGATGCGCAGACCGAACGGCAGCGGCTGGGTCTGGGCGATCAGATCGTCGCTGACGCCCTCGCCGAGGTAGTAGAAGATGCCTGTGGTCGGCTCGACCGGGACATCGTTGTTGTAGAAGGTCGGGATCCAGTACGACGACTTGTCGATCGACGGGTTGCAGTTGCTGTTGGCGTTGACCAGGTCGTTGACGGTCGTGTTGCCGTTGGTGACCTCGCTGCCGAAGAAGCTGTGCATGTGCGAGGCGCCCGGCATGTTCGGGAACACGATCGGGTCGTCGGGCAGCCGGTGGCTGAACGGGCAGTCGGCGAGGAACTCCGCCACCCGCACGGCGCCCGGCGGGATGGTGGGCGCGGGCGCCGAGCCGCCGCCGGTGCCGTACACCTGGAACTCGGTGAGGGAGACACCCCACTGGGTGGCCCGGGCGAGGGACTCGAGGCGTACGTATCGGCCGGATCCGGAGACCGCGACGGTCTGCCGCCCGCCCGTGCCGGCGACGTTGCCCTTGAGCGTGGTCCAGTTGCTGCGGTCGGCGGAGATCTTCAGGTTGAAGGTCTTCGAGTACGCGGCCTCCCAGTCGATCGCGATCGAGGAGACCGTGGCGGTGCCGCCGAGGTCGACCTCCAGCCACTGCGGGTCCTTGAACTCGCTGGACCAGCGGGTGCCGGCGTTGCCGTCGACGGCGTTCGAGGCGGGGAAGGCGGCGGACTCGGTGGACGAGGCGGTGGCCGTACGCCCCTGGGAGAGCAGGCCGTCCGCCGCGCTGGCGCCGACCTGGGTGATGGCGAGGTAAGCGGTCATGGCGATGGCCGCCGTGAGGGCGACGGTCACGCTCTTTCTGCGCATGGGGAACCCTTCTGGGGAGGCCGGGGCGGGGATGGGGGCCCCGCCCCGGCACGGTGGATGCGCCGTCAGCTCACTGGTAGACGCGGACGTAGTCGACGAGCATCCGGGCGGGGAACGGGGTGGAGGCGTCGATCGGGCCGGGGAAGTCGCCGCCGACCGCGAGATTGAGGATGATGTAGAACGGGTGGTCGAAGATCCACGGACCGCGGGTCGCCTCGACGGTCGCCTTGCTGGCGTAGAAGACCTGGTTGCCGTCGAGCAGGAACTTGATGCCCTTGCTGTCCCACTCGGCCGCCCAGACGTGGAAGTCCTGCGAGAGGTCCACGGTGGCGTACTTCTGGCCGTAGCCGCCGGCGCCGTTGTACTGCGGGGCGTGCAGCGTGGAGTAGGCCTCACTCGTGTTGCGGCCCAGGACCTCCATGATGTCGATCTCGCCGTTGTACGGCCACGGGCGCCCGGTGAGGAAGTCCGCACCCATCATCCAGAACGCCGGCCACAGCCCGTTGCCCTTCGGCACCTTGATGCGCGCCTCGACCCGGCCGTACTGGAACTTGAAGTCCTCGCTGGTGTTCATCCGGGCCGAGGTGTACTCCCGGCCGTTCGAGGCCTCCTTGCGCGCCTCGATCACGAGCTGGCCCTGGCCGTTCATCTGTGCGTTGTTGCTGTTCTCGGTGTAGTACTGGACCTCGCCGTTCTGCGGGAAGCCCGGGTCGTACGTCCACCGCGCGGTGCTCGGCTTCGTGCCCGCGGGGTCGTTGAACTCGTCCTGGAAGACGAGCCGGGTCGCCGGGAACTTCGGGTCCGCGGGCTGGGCCGGCGGGGTGTTGGGCGCGCCGCCGGTGCCGTACACGTTGAAGTCGTACAGCGAGTAGCCGTACGGGCCGGAGCGGGCGGTGCCGTACATCCGCACGTACCGTCCGGAGCCGGAGACGTTCAGGACCTCCTTGAAGCCCTTGCCCGTGGTCGTGGAGTAGATGTCCGTCCACGTGCTCGCGTTCGGTGAGACCTGGATCTTGTACGCGGTCGCGAACGCGGGGTCCCACTGCAGCTCGACCCGGCTGATCTGCGCGGTGGCGCCCAGGTCGACGTAGATCCAGCCCGGGTCCACCCAGCCGGTCGTGGAGCTGGTGGCCCAGCGGGTCGCCGGGTCCAGGTCGAACGCCTTCGACGCGGTGCACGGGTTGCAGTTGACGTCGTTCTGCTCGCTCGACGCGACGCCGGGCTTGTTGTACGAGAGCAGGACCGCGCTGCCGGGCGGCGGCGTGGTCGGATCCGTGGTGCCGCCCGCGTACACCTGGAACTCCCAGAGCGAGTAGCCGTAGAGGGACAGGGCCCGCTCGGTGAGGTTGAGCCGCACGAAGCGCGTGGTGCCGCTCACCGTGATGGTCTGCTGGCCGACGTTGCCCCGCAGGGTGCTCGTGGCGTTGGTGAAGGTGGTGCCGTCGTTGGAGAACTGGACGGTGAAGGCGGTGGCGTACGCCGCCTCCCAGTTCAGGTCGATCCGGCTGATCGCGGTGGGGGCGCCCAGGTCCACCTTGATCCACTGGCTCGCCGAGAACTGGCTGGACCAACGGGTGCCGGTGTTGCCGTCCGTCGCGGCGGAGGCGGGGGTGCCCGCCCACTCGTCGGACGAGGAGGTGGTCGGCTTGCCCTGCGAGACCACGACCTCGGCCGCGGCCGCGTTGCCCATGGTCGCCACCAGGTAGGCGCTGAGCAGGCCGAGGAGCGAGGCGCCGAGCGCGGCCATGCGCACCCGGCCGCGCCGTCGCCCGCCACCACCTCGGAAGTGAGCGGAAGTCATGCGGAAGTCCTCCTTGCGGGGAATCAAGAAGAGCGGGGATGAGGATCTTGGGGATGTGACGAGCTGGTTACCGTACGGCTACAGAGCTGAGAAAGCGCTCTTTGGTACGTCACTCTGAACCGTCCACTTAACGGGTGTCAATGCCTGGTAGAGGCTCGGGAAGCGCTTTCTTTGCCGCGTTCCGCGCGCGTTGCCGGCGACACACGAAGTCTTCGCAGGTAGGCGCGTTGCACCCCGCGCTGTCCCGCGGGAGACAACCGTTGCCGAAAATCGACGGTCAGCGCACGGCCGGCCGGGTCCCCAGCGCCTCGGCCACGAACCCGCTGACGAGCCGCGTCCAGAACAGCGGCCGCCGCAGCAGCGCATGGGTCTCACCCGGCACGGGCACGAACGAGGCGCCGATCCGGCCCGCGTACGCAGCCGCCGCCGCCGGGCTCGTCACCCGGTCGGCCGCGCCGTGCGCGATCAGCACCTGAGCCCCGGGCCGCGGCGCCGGTTCCCCGGGCTCGATCCACGGCGCCAGCCCGCAGACGGCCACCACATCCGGCTCCCCGGCCAGCCGCAGCGCGACCCGCCCGCCCATCGAATGCCCGACCAGCACGATCGGCGCCCCCGGATGCCGGCGACGTGCCTCGGCAAGCGCCCACCGCGCATCCGCCACCGGATCCTCGGCGGCGCCGTTCCAGCCCCGCAGGCGATACCGCAGCAGCCACACGGCGACGTCCCGCCCCCGCATCCGCGCAGAGACGGCCAGGGCGAACGGCACCATCCGCAGGTACGCCGGCCCGCGCCGGGCCGGGGCGACACTCGTCTCGCTCCCGCCGTGCAGGAACAGCACGACCGCCCGGGCGCGGGCGGCCGGACCGGAGACGTCGAGACGAGGTGCGTTCACGCGCTCCTGTTTACCCGCTCGAGCTGGGAACATCCCCTGAGGTACCGGTGAGGGGTCGCGTCATCATCAGCGCCAGGGCGTCGTCGACCCGGACCGGAGCCTCCGGCTCGACGGGCTTGCCGCCGTACGCGACGCCGCGCCCGTCGGGCAGGTAGCCGCGGCGCAGGTACAGCAGGTGGGCGGCGGCGTAGTCGGCGTAGAGGCCGACGCCGATCCCCGCGGTGGGCGAGCGCGTGGCGATCAGGCCTTCCGCACGGTCCAGCAGCGCCGATGCGACACCCCGGCGCCGCACGGACGGCAGCACGTTCAGGTCGGTGATCTCAGGGATCCCCGCGTCGCGGAAAGGCGCGTAACCGCTGTCCCACTCCACCGTCAGGTAGCCCGCGAACCGGCCGTCCAGGACGGCGACGAGGACGACGCGCTTCCCCCGTCGCTGCTCATCGAGGTAGCGGCGATACTGCGACTCCTCCTTGCCGGGCCAGCCGAGCGCGGCGAAGGCGGCGGGGATGGTGGCGACGTCCGGCTCGGTGAGCTCTCGGATCTCCGGGGCTACGGCCAGGTGGTAGCGGTCGTACGAGTCGAACGACGCCGCCCTCGTGAAGCCCAGCCGGCGCAGCAGGGCGACGCTGCGGTCGTTGCCGTGGGTCACCCCGGCATAGACGTCGGTGGCGGCCAGGGTGCGGGCGTGCCTCAGCACGGCGGCCACCGCCTTCGTCGCGTACCCGTGACCGGTCGCATCCTCGCTGAGCCAGTAGCCGAGCCCGTAGCGGGGCGGGTCGACGGCGATGAGGTCGACCCGGCCGATCAGGCGGTCTCCCAGGACGACGCCGTAGCGCAGTGGTCCCGGCTCGGTCAGCCGCGCGGTGACCTCGTCGAGGGTGGCCGCGACCTCTTCGCGGTAGTCGCCGTGCCGGGTCAGGTGGGCGGCGTTGCGTTGCACCAGGGCGTGGTACTCGGCCGCGTCCTCAGGGGTGAGCTGGCGCAGGGCGGGTTCGTCGGTCACGACGCAGAAGCGTGCGGTTCCGCATCGAGATCGGTCAACCGGATATCGCCGCGGGGCTGACGCCCGCGCCCTCGAGCAGCAGCCGGCCGGCCTCCCCGGCGGGCACCGGGCGGGAGAAGTAGAAGCCCTGGGCGAACGTGCAGCCCATCGCGCGCAGGGCGGCGAGCTGGCCGTACTCCTCGATGCCCTCGGCGACCGTGGACATGCCCAGGCTCTGGCCGAGCTGGACGATCGTGCCGGCCAGGGCCGCGTCGTCGGTCTGCTCGCCGAG
The DNA here is from genome assembly GCF_040676695.1 of Actinoplanes sp. NPDC049548. NCBI lineage: Bacteria > Bacillati > Actinomycetota > Actinomycetes > Micromonosporales > Micromonosporaceae > Actinoplanes > Actinoplanes sp. NPDC049548. Next base: position 396,183 of record NZ_JBFAPM010000002.1, on the reverse strand, counting down.
CCGCTCCACGAACGAGCGGTCGATCTTGAGGGTGTCGACCGGGAACCGGCGCAGGTACGCCAGCGACGAGTAGCCGGTGCCGAAGTCGTCGATCGCCAGGGTCACGCCGAGCGCCTTGAGGCTGACGAGCTGCGCGAGGTTCTCCTCGGTGTCGGTCATCAGCACGCTCTCGGTCATCTCGAGGCACAGCTTGTCGGCCGGCATGCCGGTCTCGGTCAGCACCTCGCGGACCACCGCGGCCAGGTCGCTGCGGTCGAACTGGCGGACCGAGACGTTCACGGCCATCTTGACCGGCGGTTGCCCGCTCTGCCGGGCCCACTCCATGGCCTGCCGGCACGCCTCGGTGAGCACCCAGCGGCCGAGCGGCACGATGAGGCCGGTCGCCTCGGCGAGCGGGATGAACGCCATCGGCGAGATCATCCCGCGGACCGGGTGCTGCCAGCGCACCAGCGCCTCGAACCCGACGACCCGGCTGTCGGCCATGTCGATCGTGGGCTGGTAGTGCACCTTGAGCTCGCCGCGGGTCAGCGCCAGGCGCAGGTCGGCCTCGAGCTCGAGACGCTCGACGAGGCCGGCCAGCATCTGCGGGTCGTAGACCGCGAAGCCGCTGCCGCCGGTGTTCTTCGCGCGGTACATGGCCAGGTCGGCGTTGCGCATGAGCTGCTCGGCGGCGTCCGCCTGCCCGTCGCCGGCGCCCGCGCCGAGGTCGGCGGAGGACGCCAGGCCGATGCTGCCGCGAACGTGCAGCTCGCGCTGGTCGATGGGGAACGGCTCGTGCAGGGCGTCGACGATGCGCCGGGCCACGCCCTCGGCGTCGCCCGCGCCCTGCTCCGAGCGGATCAGGACGGCGAACTCGTCGCCGCCGAAGCGGGCCACGGTGTCGCCGTCGCGGACCGCGTCGCGGAGCCGGGCGGCGACCTGCACCAGCAGCTTGTCGCCGGCAAGGTGTCCGAGGCTGTCGTTGACCTCCTTGAACCCGTCGAGGTCCAGGAAGAGCACGGTGACGTCGTCGTCGCCGCGGTGCTCCAGCGCCTCGGCGACCCGCTCGCGGAAGAGCGCCCGGTTGGCGAGCTGCGTGAGCCCGTCGTGGTAAGCCTCGTGCACGAGCTGCTCCTGCAGCTCCTTGCGCTCGCTGATGTCCCGGGTGTTCAGCACCAGGCCGCCCACGTTCGGGTCGGTCAGCAGGTTGGTGATGGTGATCTCGGCCTGCCGCTCCCGGCGGTCGCGGTGGCGCAGCGTCACTTCGAGGACCGTGCTCGCGTACGGGGTACCGCTGACCGAGCGCAGCGCGTCGGCGAGGTGTGCGGCCTGTTCGGCCTCGATGACGTTCGTCAGGCGGCGGCCGGTGAGAGCCCGCGCCGGGTAGCCGAAGACCCGCTGGACCGACTCGCTCTGGTACAGCACCTCGGAGTCGGTGCCCACCACGGTCACCACATCCGAGCTGTGCTGGACCAGCGCGTGGAAGCGCTGCTCACTGGCGTACAGCTCGGCGGTGCGGTCGGCGACGCGGGCCTCGAGGCCGCGGGTCAGGCCGCGGTTCTCCAGCAGGGTGAGGACCTGCCGCCCGACCATCAGCAGGATCAGCGTCGAGCAGCTGTAGGTCACGAACGCGCTGTTGTGCCCGGTGCGCCAGAACACGCTCGTGACAAGGGCGGCCAGCACGGCGACGTACGGCAGCAGGACCCCGTAGGGCTGCCCGCTCCCGTGGGGCGTCGCGGTGCCGGCGAGCCCAGGCGCGGGCCGGCCGGCGGCCAGCAGGATGAGGCAGAAGCCCGCGAACCAGCCGACGTCGATCGCGCCCCCGGTGGTGTAGGCGTCGATGAGCTGCAGGTACGCGTACGCGATGTCGGAGACGGCGAAGGCGACGCTGCCGGCGCCGACCAGCGCCAGGGGCGCGAAGTCGTGCCCGCGGCGGCGCTGCAGGGCGAGCATGTAGACGACGATGGTCACCAGGACGACGTCGCCGAGCGGGTAGGCGAGGCTCACGACGAGGGCCAGTGCACTGTCGCTGCCGGCCACGATGAGCGGGTCGACGACGAAGATCCAGGCGATCAGCATGAGCGACGCGGCCACCATGAGGCCGTCGAGCACGGTACGGGCCCGGTTGGCCATGCCCTGGCTGGCGACCGGAAGCACGAGGAGACCCGCCGGCGCCAGGGCCACCATGCCGAGGTAGCCGACGTCGGCAGGGGAGGGCAGGGGCTGGTAGCCGAGGAACGCGTACAGATAGATGCCGTAGCCCTGGCCGAGGCCCCAGGAGAGCACGCCGAGGCCGATCAGCGCCCAACCGGCGCGACTGCGTCCGCGGACGGTCGCCGCACGGACGAGGCAGGCCGCCGCGGCGGCGATGGCCGCGGCACACAGGCCCAGGTTCGAGACCGCCTGGCGCAGGTCCGGGCCGCCGGTGCTGAGCGCTGTGCCGAACACCGCCACCACCGCGGCCACCGCAATGCAGAGGCGCGCCCACCGTTGCAACGGCGGCGGCGCCAGCGGGGTGGGGGGCATGGGCTTCCTCTCCGGATCTACTGCTGTATCCGCCGTGATCGGGTCGGGGGTGCCGGTACTTGAGGACTTCTGCCCGGGGGATGGGACGAGTCACCGAGCGTGCATTGACACGAATCTCTGTCTCGTGACAACGTTGTCACGGCACGATGACGTCGTTGACCGGAGGATTACATGGCCCGTCGGTTCCTTGCGGCCTCGACCGCCCTGCTCCTGAGCGCCGCGGTGCTGCACGCCAGCCCGGCCGCGGCCGCCGAGCCGGCCCCGATCGACCTCGTGCACCCCTTCGTCGGCACGCAGAACTTCGGCAACACCTTCCCCGGTGCCAGCGCGCCGTTCGGCATGGTCCAGGTCAGCCCGGACACCGGCGGGCAGGGCGGCTACGACTACCAGCAGAACAGCATCTACGGCTTCAGCCAGACGCACCTCTCCGGCGTCGGCTGCGGGGTCGCCGGCGAGCTGCCCATGCTGCCCACCACCGGCGCCGTCACCACGGTCGACCCCAACTCGTACCGCTCGCCGTACTCGCACGACGACGAGGAGGCGTCGCCGGGCTACTACCGGGTCGGCCTGGCGAAGTACCAGACCCGGGCCGAGCTGACCGCCACCCCGCGCACCGGCTGGCAGCGCTACACGTTCCCGGCCACGGATGCCGCGAACGTCCTGTTCAACACCGGCAAGGCCAACCAGTCCGTCTTCGACTCCGAGATCCACGTCGTCGGTGACCGTACGGTCGAGGGCCGGGTCCACGCGGGCAACTTCTGCGCCGGCAAGGACGACCACACCGTGTACTTCACCGCCAGCTTCGACCGGCCGTTCACCGCCTTCGGCACGTGGCGCGGCTCGGCCATCAGCAACGGCTCCCGGGACGCGTCGGGCAGCGGGGGCAACGGCGCCTTCGTCACCTTCGACGCGACGGCGGACCGTGACGTGGTGGTGAAGGTGGCGCTGTCGTACACCGGGGCGGACGGGGCCCGCAAGAACCTGGCCGCCGAGACCGGCGACTCCTACGACTTCGACGCCACCCGCGCGAAGCTGCGCGACACCTGGGTCGACGAGCTCGGCCGCATCGAGATCGGCGGTGGCCCGGCGGACCGGCGCAGCGCGTTCTACACCGCGCTCTACCACTCGCTGCTGCACCCCAACCTGGCCGGCGACGTCGACGGCCGCTACGTCGGGTTCGACCGGCAGGCGCACACCGCCCAGGGCTACACGCCGTACCAGAACTTCTCGCTCTGGGACACGTACCGGCCGCAGAACCAGCTCCTGGAGCTGCTGGCACCGGACGTCGCCCGCAACGTCGCGCTCTCGGTCGTGGCCATCGGGCGGGACGGCGGATGGCTGCCGCGCTGGGCGCTGGCGAACAGCGAGACCAACATCATGACCGGTGACCCGGTCACCCCGTTCCTGGTCGAGGCCTGGTCGAAGGGGCTGCTCTCCGGGCATGAGGAGGAGGCGTACGCGCTGCTGCGCAAGAACGCGACCGCCCAGCCGCCCGCGGACTCGCCGTACAACGGGCGCACCGGGCAGGACTACTACGCCGACCGCGGTTACATCCCGTCCGGGCTGGTGCTCGGCAAGGACTGCGTGCACAAGGGCGGCGACAATGACTGCGTCCACCCCGCCTCCGCCACGCTCGAGTACGCCGCCGCCGACGCCGCGCTGGCCCTCATGGCCGACGGGCTCGGCAAGACCGACGACGCGAAGCTGTTCGCCGGGCGGGGCCAGTGGTACCGCAACCTGTGGGACTCCTCCATCAAGCAGTTCCGGCCCCGCACGGTCGACGGGACGTGGCTGACGCCGTACGACCCGGTGGCGGCGTCCGAGCAGTTCCACGAGGGCGGGGCGTACCAGTACCAGTGGCTGGTGCCGCAGGACCCGGCCGGTCTCGTGCAGCTGATGGGCGGCCGGGCGGCCACGGAGAAGCGGCTCGACGACTTCTTCGCGTACGACAAGCTGCTCACCGACCCGGCCGGCACCGCGCGCACCGAGTGGATCGCGAGCCCGTACGACTACTACGCCAAGGCCACGTACAACCCCAACAACGAGCCCGACCTGCTGGCGCCGTACCTGTATCACTGGGCGGGCGACCCGGCGAAGACCGCGACCGTGGTCCGGGCCGCGATGACGCTCTTCACCACCGGCCCCGACGGCATGACCGGCAACGACGACCTCGGCACGATGAGCGCCTGGTACGTGTTCTCGTCGCTGGGCCTCTACCCGACCATGAGCGGCGCGAACTTCCTCGCCGTCTCCAGCCCGCAGTTCCCGTCCGCCAAGGTGCGGACCGGTGGCGGCACCCTCACCATCTCCGCCCCGGGCGTCTCGGACAGCAATCGCTACATCCAGCGGGTCCGGCTGAACGGCAGGAACCTGGCCAAGAGCTGGGTCGACTGGTCGCAGATCGCCCGGGGCGGCACCCTCGCCCACACCGTCGGCACCACCCCCTCCGCGTGGGGCACGTCGGTCGCCGCCCAGCCGCCCTCAGTGAACCAGGCACCCGCGGACAGCCGCACCCACGTCGACGCGGCCGTGCGCCCGGCCAGCGCGGCCCTGCCCGCGGGCGCGCCGACCGCGCAGAAGGCGACGTTCGAGGTCGACGTGGTCGCACAGGCGCCGGTCGCCATCGCACCCAGGGTCACCGCGACCGCCCCGTCGGGCTGGACCGTGTCGGTGTCCCCGAAGCTGCCGAAGGTCCTGGTGACGCGGCACCTGCCGATCGGCACGACGGCCACGGTCACCGTGCAGGCGCCGGCGGGGACGGCTGTGGGGGCGTACCCGATCGAGGTCCAGGTCAGCGCCCCCGCAGCGAACACCGTCAAGCGGACCGCGACCATCGCGGTCGCGCCCCCGACCACCTGCGTCGCCGGCGGCGACACCTGCCGGATCGACCTGTCGGCGGAACGCAACGCCGACGGTACGGCCACAGTCGCATCCCCGGCGGAGGGCAACTTCGACGGCGGCGGCTGGAGCTACGACGCCGACCTGCTCCCCGCGCCCGGCCCGGTGACCTGGGGCGGCGTCACCTACGAGGCCCCCGACCCGCGCGGCACGGCGAAGAACTTCGTGCAGGCGCGCGGCCAGTCCCTGCTGCTGCCGGCCGGCGACCACAGCGCGGTGAAGCTGGTCGCGACAACCCACAACGGCCCGGTCACGGCGGCCCTGACCATCGGCTACACCGACGGCACGTCCGCCCCGGCGACGCTGACGATCGCCGACTGGTGCGGCAGCCCGGCCGCGGGAACGACCACGGTGCTCGCCATGCCGCACCGCATCAAGGCCGGCCAGGGAGTGGACGGCCCTCCGGTGAGCCTGTTCGCGGCGTCACTGCCGATCGCGTCGGGCAAGCAGATCCGGTCGGTCACGCTGCCGAACGACCCCCGATTCCACGTGTACGCCCTGACGCTGGCCTGAGGCGTCTCCTGCCCATCATGGCGGCGGGCTTCGCCGACTGGATCGCGCCTGGTCAGCTTCCATCCGGACCGCCCGCTACGACCTTGAGACCCACGTTGGTCGCGCGCCAGCCCAGGTTTCGTCATGCGCAGCAAGGCTGAAGCTGGGCCCGTCGTAGGCCGTCATGATCGGCAGGACACGCCCCTCGGGCGTATGGTCGGCGAGTGGTCTTCGAGGTCAAGCGCATCCACGACGAACCGTCCCCCGAGGACGGCTTCCGGGTGCTGGTCGACCGGCTGTGGCCGCGCGGTGTCTCCAAGGAGCGTGCCCGGCTCGACCTCTGGCTGAAGGACGTCGCGCCCAGCAGCGACCTGCGCACGTGGTTCCACGCCGAGCCCGGGCGCTTCGACGAGTTCGCCGCCCGTTACCGCAGCGAGCTCGAGGACAACCCGGCGGTGGCCGAGCTCCGGGAGCTCGGTGCGCGGCATTCGGTCGTGACCTTGCTGTACGCCGCCCGCGCGGAACCCGACCGCAACCACGCGGCCGTGCTGGCGGGGTTTCTCAGCTCCTAGACGGTCACGGGTCGTTGCGGGTGACCGCCTTGATCTCCGCGCCGACCTCCCTGGTGAGAGCCCCCGGACAGGGTGCCGCCACCGTCGCTGACGCTGCCTCCGTCGTTGCGCTGTCTCTGTCGCTGACGCCGCGACCGCCACCACCGTCGGCGCAGCGGCGACGATGTTGTAGGTGCCGCGTTCCTGTCCGCCCGTTGGCCGTCGCATGCGGGCCAGTCACGCCGGCTTCGTTCCCCAGGCCGCGATCATCGGTGAGGTGGCGAGGTCGAGAATGCCCGCAGTGACGTTGCTCAGATGCTCCTCGATCTCGTCCTCCGTAGCCAGGCCGGCGCTGGTCAACCTGTCGCGAATCTGCGTCACGGTGGCATGCTCGAGCCGATCGCACGCAGCGCCGGTCATGGGGAAGAAGGCATCGGCTCCGACGTCGGTCAGCCCCGCCTCACGCAGGATGCGAGGCAACGTCCGTCCGTACGCTAGGTCCACGCCGCGCCGGGCCATCAGGGTGCGGAAGTCGCGTTTCAGCTTGTTCGCCAGCTGTTGTGGCCGCCCGGACTCGTCGGGGCACACGAGGGGCTGCATCATCGGATCCGCCTCCTCCACGAGTAGCCGTCCCCCGGGTCGCAGAGCCGCGATCATCGCGGTCAGCGCCGCCGCACGCTGAGGCACATGCACAAGCACCAGTCGCGCATGCACCAGGTCGAACCCGCCGTCCGGCGGCGGCTCGACGCCGACATCGTGACGACGGACTTCGCAGCCGGCCTCAGCCGCCGCTGTCAGCCACGAGACGTCGATGTCGGTAGCGAGCACGTATCCCGCCGGGCCCACTCGCGTGGCCAGCCACGCCGGCACGCTGGAGCCCCCCGCACCCACTTCCCAGCACCGCCAGCCGCCGGTGATCCCCAGCTCCTCGAAACGCCGGAAGGTGGGAGGATCGAACAGCGTCGCCAGCGCGTCGAAGCGAGCGCCCGCCTCCGCCTGTTGATTGCTCAGCAGGTATCCCCGGTCCTCCGTCACATCCCGCCTTCCTTTGGATGAGGGCCACGTTCGCCGGCGCCAAGGTCTCTTCCGTTCGTCGGGGCCCTCCCATGGCCGGCATCAGTTCGCCCTCCGTCCACCCGGGCCTTGGCTTGCTCGGGCGTTGGTCTGCTCGGGCGTTGGTCTGCTCGGGCGTTGGTCTGCTCGGGCGTTGGTCTGCTCGGGCGTTGGTCTGCTCGGGCGTTGATCTGCTTGGGCCGTCGTCTGCCCGGGCCGTCGTCCACTCGGCCCTTCGACCGGATCGCCTCAGGGCATGAGCCAGCCGTAGAGGCGTTCCACTTTCAGCCTCAGCACCAGGCGGCCATCAGCCACCATTGCGCGGCGATAGTCGTTCCAGTCGGGGTGCTCCTTCTTCGCGATGAGGCGATAGACATCGATCAGCTCCTCGACCGTCGCGTCGTGCTCGTCAGCCGACGGGGGCGAGAACGACGCCGTCGCCTCCGCCACCACATAGCCGCCTTCCGGTGGGCCAACGCGCAGTGTCGCCCGGGGATCGCGACGCAGGTTGTGGACCTTCGCCAGGGACGCGCGGGTGGAGATGCGCAGGATTCGCGTCGTCGGATCAGCCGTGTAGTTGACGTCGGACAGTTGCGGCTGCCCGTCCTTCTTGATCGTGGCGAGGGTGCAGAGGTCGGCCGCAACGACGGCGGCCCACAGATCTTCGTCCGGCATGGTTCTCACACTAGAACGCCGCGGTCCCGGCTGGGACCGCGGCGCTCATCGGTCAGCGAATCGTAAGAATCATTCAGACCACCCGCTCATAGGCTCCTGAGCATGCTCAGAGAACCATCAGAGCCGGGCGCACTGACCCAGACGGGGGCCACTCACCGTGTTCGGTATGCCGTTGTTCACCGGAGCCGGCTGGTTGCCGGCGCAGGTGAGCGCCCCGGTCACGGTGTCCGCCGCGACCACGGTGCTCTTGCGGTTGTTGAGCAAGGTGACCGGGCTCTTCAGGGTCGAGTGCTCGAGCAGGACCGGGCCGGATCCGGTCGCCGTGACCGGCCCGGTGACCGTGGTGTGCAGCAGCGAGACCGTGCCCGCGCCGGTCGCCGTGACCGCCGCCCGCAGGGTCGCCCCGGAGACATAGAGCGAGGCGCCCTTCGACACCGACACCAGGCCGGTCACCGTCGCACCCTGCTTGATGCAGGTGACGCCGGAGCGGACGGAGACCGCGCCGACCACCTTGTCCGCGATCGTGGTCGTGCAGGCCGGGGCCGGCTTGCCGAGCAGCTCCACCTCGGCCAGCGTGGTGGTCGCCTCGCCGGTGTTCGCCGTGACGTCGAGCTTGTAGTAGGCGTAGTGGCCCGGCTTGGCGATCTTGTACGGCTTGGTCTGCAGCCGCCACTCGAACGTCTGGTCCGACCGTTCGTCGATCGTCGTCCACGTCGTCCCGTCGTAGGACCCGGAGAGCTTCCACGCCTTCGGGTCGCCCGCTACCGCACCCGACGTGAGGGTGTAGTAGTCGGCCTGCTCGCCGCCGTTGGCGAACTGGTACTGCCAGGACGGCGTCGCAGAGTCGAACACCGCCCGGGTGCCGGAGGTGTCGTCCACCAGCGCCGGGTCGGACGCGGTGCCCTTGCCGGGACCGGTCAGGTCACGCAGCGGGTTCGGCACCGCTTCACCGGTGGTGATCGACGGCGGCGCGGCATCCGCACCGGTGCCCCAGGCGGACGGCTCCGAACCCATCGCGAAGTCCAGCACCGCGCCGTCAGCGAGCACCGAGTGCGGCAGCGATGTCGACGTGTAGGCCTTTCCGTTCACCTTCAGCGACTGCACATAGACGTTCTTCGCGCTGTTATCCGGGGCGTTCACCACGATCTTCTTGCCACCCGGCAGGTTGATGGTCGCCTTGGTGAAGAGCGGGGAGCCGATCGCGTACGCCGGGCTGCCCATCTGCAACGGGTAGAAGCCGAGCGAGCTGAACACGTACCAGGCGCTCATCTCGCCGTTGTCCTCGTCGCCCGGGTAACCCTGGCCGATCTCGCTGCCGAGGTAGAGCCGCGACAGCGCCTCGCGGACGATCTTCTGCGCCTTCGCGGGCTGACCCGCGTAGTCGTACATGTAGGGGATGTGGTGCGACGGCTGGTTGCTGAAGCCCCACTGGCCCATCCGCACGTCGCGGGCCTCGAGCATCTCGTGGATCGTGCCGCCGTAGGAGCCGGGGAAGCCGGCCGTCTCCGGAGTGGCGAAGAACGTGTCGAGCTTCTTCGCCAGCTCATCCTTGCCGCCGTAGAGGTTGGCGAGACCCTGCCCGTCCTGCGGCACGTGGAACGCCATGTTCCAGCCGTCGGTCTCGGTGTAGTCGTAACCCCAGACCCGCGGGTCGTACGTCGACGGCGAGTTGCGCCAGTTGCCCGCGGAGTCCTTGCCCTGAAAGAAGTCCACCGACGGGTCGAACATGTTCACGTAGTTCAGCGCCCGGTTACGGAAGTACTCGGCCTGTTCGGCGTACTCCTCGGCCTTGGGACCGCCCTTCTTCGCCAGCGCCTCGGCCATGTTCGCGATGCCGAAGTCGTTGATGTAGCCGTCCATGGCCCAGGACATGGCCTCGCCCGTGACGTCGCTCGGGGTGTAGCCCTTGAAGATCGACGTCGCGAGACCCTTGCGGCCCACATTCTGGTTCGGCGGGGTCACGGTCGCGTTCTTCACCGCGGCCTGGTAGGCCGCTTCGGCGTCGATGCCCGGTACGCCCTTCTGGTACGCGTCCGCGAATGCGACGTCGGAGCTGGTGCCGACCATGAGGTTGGCGTAGCCCGGAGACGACCACCGCGAGATCCAGCCACCGTCGCGGAACTGCTGGACGAAGCCGTCGACCATCTCGCCCGCGGCCGACGGGGTCAGCAGCGAGTACGCCGGCCACGTCGTGCGGTAGGTATCCCAGAAGCCGTTGTTCACGTACACCTTGCCGTCCTTGACCGGCGCGCCGGTCTCCGTGGGGGAGCTGGCCGGGCTGGTGACGGCGGACTGGACGGTGTGCTTGTAAGCCGGGTTCTCGGCGGTGCCGGTGTTCTCGTAGCCCGAGTTCGGGTAGAGGAACAGCCGGTACAGGTTGGAGTAGAGGGTGACGAGCTGGTCCTCGGAGGCGCCCTCCACCTCGATGGTTCCCAGCTTGGCGTCCCACGCGGCCTGAGCCTTGTCCCGGACCGAGGCGAGGGTCGCGTCGCCAGGCACCTCCAGGTCCAGGTTGTGCTTCGCCTGGGCGACGCTGATCAGAGACGTCGCCATGCGCAGGGTCACCGACTTGTCCTGCGTGGTGTCGACCTTCACGTAGCCGGTCGACGGACGGTTGCCGGTGGGCAGCATGCCACTCGCGCTGATCGGGGCGTCCACGGTCGCGTAGAGGAACATCCGGGTCCAGCCGGCGGAGAGGCCGCCGCTGTTGACGTCCGACCAGCCGGTGATCGTACGGTTGGCCGCGTCGATGGTCAGCCCCGACCGGCTGTCGACGTTGTCGAAGATGAGGTTCGAGCTGTCGCCGGTGAACGTGAACTGGAGCAGCGCCGCGTGGTCGGTGGGTGCGATCTCCGTCTTGATGCCGTTGTCGAACGTGACGCCGTAGTAGTAGGGCTTCGCGACTTCGTTCTCATGCCCGAAGGCGAGCGCCCGGTTGGCGCGGTTGGCGTCCGGCGTACCGGTGGCCGCGGAAGGCATGACCTGGAACGTCTGCCGGTCACCCATCCACGGGCTGGGCTCGTGGCTGGTCGAGAACGCCTGCAGCGTCGGCCGGTTGGCGGCGTTGTTCTGGCGGTGATACTCGTACAGCCACGACGTCGAGCCGGCGTTGGTCACGGGGGTCCAGAAGTTGAAGCCGTGCGGAACCGCGGTCGCCGGGAAGTTGTTGCCGCGGGAGAAGTCACCCGACGACTGCGTGCCGCGCCGCGTCTCGGCGTAGTCGGAGAGGTGTGCCCGGGGACGTGCGGGCGCGGCCTCTGCGATCGTGATGTCGTCGAACCAGGCGCGGAAGCTCGTCGGGCCGCCGGGCTTGTCGTAGCCGACCAGGATCCGGTCGATGGTCTTGCCCTCGGCGACCTTGCCGATCCGGCTCGTCCGCTTGTTCCACTGCGAGGTGTAGAGCGTCTTCGACGCACCCTGCGCGGCCGGGCTGACCACGACGCCGTGCTGGTCGACCGCCTTCAGGTCCGACAGGTAGGTGCCGTCGGTGAACGCGAGGTCCACCGCCGTGTACGTCGCCGGGTTGCTCAGGTCGTCCCGGTTGAACTCGGGAAGCACCAGGTACGAAAGCTCGGTGTCGTCCGTGACGGCGACATCGACGTCGAAGACCTTGTTGTACGAGTACCCGCGGCCCTCTGCGGTGTGCCGCCCGGCGATCTGGAAAGCCTTCAGCCCGGTGTAGCCCACGCCGGCCTTGGCGGTCGGGGAGCTGGCCGGCCCGTTACCGACCCGGCTCTGCATCGGCCCGGCCGGCGGCGTGGTGACGTTGGCGTCGGCGAGCTCGAGGTCCGCCAGCTGGGTGAGGTTGCCCGACGGGTGGCCGGTGATGTTCAGGCGGTAGATCGGGAACGAGGCCGGGTTTGCGACCGTGAAGGTCTTCGTCTGGAACCGCTGGTCGAACGTCTGCCCGGTGCGCGTGTCCACGGTGGTCCAGCTCGTGCCGTCCGCCGAACCCTCCAGCGTCCAGTCCCGCGGATCACGCTCGGGGGCATCGTTGGCGGACGTGAGCGCGTACTTCACCACTGTCGCCGGGGCGTCCAGGGTGTACTGGGCCCAGCTCGTCGGCGTGTCGACGAGCCACTTGGTCGCCGCGTCGCCGTCGTTGAGGTTGTTCACGCCCTCGTTGGGGTTCGGCTGTGCGTTCGCCGCGATCGCGGTGACATGCGCACGCAAGCTGCCCGGCATGCCGACCACCACGGTGCCGTCGACGCCGCTGCTGCGATCGCCCTCCACGGAGTCGGTCCAGGCCGGCTGCGGATCGTCGGCCTCGAAAGACGACCGGAACGTGGTGGCCGCCGCCGCATGGGCCGCGCCGCCGGTGGCGACAGCCGTGGCCGCCGCTATGAGGCTGACGGATATCAGGGCGACACCCCATCGTGGCCGGTGCATGCCGTCTCCTTGTCGCAGGCTGGGGGGAAGTGGACGCGGAAACATCCGCGACACATCGTCACGTGCAAGTGCATCGATCCGCAAGGCTTCACCGCACACGATCGCCCACGATTGACATCGATGTCATTTTGCGGCCGCGAAGCCCTTGCCCCCGCCCTTCACCTAGGCCTATGGTCCAAGGGGCGAAGGTGTCGCCTGCTTTCGCATGCCTCGATGTGTGTTCGATCGTGTGCGCTTGAACGACCGGTCAGATCTCCGCCTCTCATCCGGTCCGCACGTTCCGAACCGCGGCCCGGTCCGGTCTCCACTTCCGCACTGCGACGTCCTCTTCATCCGCGGCCGGCCCGGCCGTGTCCTTCCCGTTGGCTCCGGCCGGGGCGCTCCCGTTGGCTGCGGCCGGGGCGTTCCCGTTGGCCCAGGCCGGGTCCTTCCCCTTCACCCAGGCCGGTTTCCTCTGCGCGACTGGCCGGGTGTGTCGCTTCGGCGGCCGACTTGCTCGTGGCTTGCGCCCCGGAGCCGAGTCAGCGGCCGACCAGGCCTTCCTCGTACGCCACGATCACGAGCTGGACCCGATCCCGGACACCGAGCTTCGCGATCGCCCGGGTGATGTGCGTCTTCGCGGTCAACGGACTGATCACGAGCGTGCGGGCGATGTCCTCGTTCGACAGGCCCGTGGCTACCAGCCGCACGATCTCCCGCTCCCGGGCGGTGAGCACAGCCAACCGCTCGGCGTTCCCAGGCGCGGGCGCCGGCCGGTGCGCGAACTGGGTCACCACCCGGCGGGTGACGCTGGGGGAGAGCAGCGCCTCGCCGGCGGCCACGACCCGGACGGCGTGCCGCAGCCCCTCCGGCTCGACCTCCTTGGTGAGGAAGCCACTCGCCCCCGCGGCGAGCGCCGCGAACACGTACTCGTCGGTCTCGAACGTGGTGAGGATGACCACCCGGCAGTCCGGCAACTGCGGATCCGCCACGATCCGCCGGGTGGCCTCGATGCCGTCCAGCCCCGGCATCCGGATGTCCATCAGCACCACGTCCGGCCGCAGAGCCCGAGCCGAACGCACCGCCTCATCGCCGGTGGCCGCCTCGCCGGCGACCACGATGCCCTTGTCCCGCCTCAGCAGACTGCGGAACCCGGCACGGACCAGGTGCTGGTCATCGGCGAGGAGAACGGAAACGGTCACGACCCGGCCACCACCGGTATCATCGCGCGCACCGCGAACCCCCCGCTCGCTATCGGGCCTGCCAATAGAGTGCCGCCCAGCGCACTCACCCGCTCCCGCATGCCCACGATGCCGTGCCCCTCGACCGCTTCCGCGCCGTCGGGCTGTCCGGCGATGCTCTGCCTCTCGACCGCTTCCGCGCCGCGGCCGGGCTGTCCGGCCACGCCCTGCCCCTGCACCGATTCCGCGCCGCCGCCCGGCGGTTCCGCCGCGCCGTATCGTTCTCCCGCTTTCGCGCTGCCGACCGGCTGTCCCGCGATGCCGTATCGCTCCGTCGCTTCTTCGCTGGCATCCCGCTGTCCGGTCGCGCCGTGCCCCTCCAGAGCTTCGCCGCCGCCGTTTCCATTGTCGACGATCTCCGCCACGACGTCCCGGGCGCCGTATGTCAGTGTCACCGTTGCGTGGGTGGCGCCGGAGTGACGGACGGTGTTGGTCAGCGCCTCCTGGACCACGCGGTGCACGGCCGTGGCCACCGGCGCGGGCACGGAGGCGCGGTCGCCTTGCTCCTTGAGGTGGACGTCGATGCCGGCGAACCGTACCCGTTCCACCAGGTCGTCGAGGCGGTCCAGGCCTGGTGCCGGTTCGCCGCCCTCGAACCGTAGGACGTCCACCAGCGTTCGGAGGTCGCTCATGGCTCGGCCTCGGACGTCCTGGGCCAGGCGTACGGCGTCGCGGGCCTCCTGGGGCTCGTCGTCGAAGGCGTCCAAGGCCACGTTGAGGTGCACGCCCACTACGGCGAGCGTGTGGGAGACCACGTCGTGCAGGTCGCGGGCGATGTCGACGCGCTCCTCCGCGCGACGCCGGCGGGCTTCCAGTTCCTGCTGCTCGAGGGACTGGCGGAGCCGGGCGGCGGCCTCGTCCTGCCAGCGCCGGGTGCTGCGGTATGCGTGTGCCAGCCCCAGCGCGGCCGCCAGCCACAACACCTCGCCGCCGACCCGGCCGACCGCATGGTCGAACGTGGACCCCTCGACGAAGTAGTCCCAGACGAAGCCGTACCCGAGAGTCACCGCGCCCGTGATGACGGCCGTGCGGATCCGGCCCGCGAGCATGACCGCGATGAACGCAGCCGTTGCCGGCCATACCCAGCCGGCCCCGACGAGTTCCGCACCGCGCAGAGCTGCCACCGTGCAGACCGAGACGATCAGCACCGCCACGGGCCATCGCCGCAGCAGCAACGCCAGCAGGGCCAGGATCCACGCCAACGTCCCGGTGATGACCGTATCGATGCTGCCGCCGGTGAGCGCCAGCCCGGCCGGCACCCCGATAAGCGTGAGAACCGCCGCAAGCCAAGCCGCTGACGCCGGCCAGGCCGCCGACCGCAGCGACCCCGTCGGCCCCGCGGTCACCGATGAAGCCGCAGCCGCCGACGCCGACGCCGACGCGAGCCGTCCAGCCCTCCACAGACGCTTTGCGATGAGCCCGCTTCTGCGCACGACGCTCACCTCCCACCCGTCGCGACCCGCGTCGCCGTGCTGAGCCGCAGTGCTGCGAAGGCAAGCCACCCCGCGGCCGTCCACAACACCACACGCGCGCCCGTCGACGCGAGCGTCTCACAATGCTTGAGGCCGAGGCATGGACCGGTCAGCACGCCGAGACGTGCCACGGCCGCGAAGGCCAGTAGACCGAGCGCCGTGGCCGCGGCCCGGCACAGAATCAAGACAACGAATTTCATGCTTCGCAAGCTAGGTGCGGGGGATGCCGCTGCGCGTCGTCCCGCAGGCGGCTCCGCGGTCTGCTCTTTCCGGGTACGCGACTACACCGATCGGTGTAGGCCGCAACCGCTGATGCCGCGAGCGACGACCGTTCCGCCGCCACCGGCTGACGCCGTGGCCGTTGCGCTGCCATCGGCTGATGCCGTGACCGGTGGCCGTTCCGCCGCCGCCCGTCGTCGATGAGGGGCAGACGGACGTTGCAGCTGCGGGCGACGGGGAGTCCGGTGGATGCCGGCGCAGGCCACCGTCGCTTCCGGGCTAACTCAGGGCCGTCGCCAGGGCGTCCACCAGCGGGGTCAGGCCGACCTCCGGTGGTACGTGGTCGGGGTTCACCTCGGTCAGCGTCATGCCGGCGGACTGCGGGCTGGCCACCAGCACCGACAACGTCTCCACCAGCTCCTGCAGGGTCAGACCGGCCGGCTCCGGCACGTCCGCGAACGGTGCCTGGGCGAAGGCCAGGACGTCCACGTCGAAGTGCACCACGAAGCTCGGTGCCAGGGCTTCCGCGGCGAACCGGGCGCGGGCTGCGGCCTTCGCCGGGCCTGTGCGGACCTCGTTGCCCGGCACGTAGGTCATCGGCAGGCGGTCCACCAGGAGTCGTTCCAGGTCGCCCGGTGGCAGGTCGAAACCGTACGCGACCACGCGCTCGGGTGGTAGTGACGCGACCGCCGCGACCGTCGGGTCGCAGCCGGGGAGGCCGATCAGGTGGGCCAGGCCCATCGCGTCGAGGTTGCCGTGCGGGCGGGTGTCCGGGGTGTAGAGGTCCGGGCCGCCGTCGATGTAGACCAGTGCCGGGCTGCCCGTGGCCGCGACCAGGCCCAGGGTGACGGTGCAGTCGCCGCCGAGTATCAGCGGGACGCCGGGTGCGGTCGCCACGGCCTTGGCCACGTCGATGGCCACACGGGCCACCGCGGCGGCGTTCTGGGCCGTGGGGCGGGCGGGGTCGGGGCGCCAGCGGAAGCCCGGGACGTCGCCGAGGTCCTGCACCTGCAGACCGCGGTCGTCGAGTGCGGACAACAGGCCGGCGGCGCGCAGGGCCGCGGGTGCCCGCTCCACGCCGGGCGTGTGCGCGCCCGCACTCGACGGCGCGCCGATCACACTCCACCGGGGAACCATGCGGCCCATGCTGCCTGATGGCCGCCGCGATGGACACTGGCACGAGGACCGTGACCGCGGCCAGAGCTGCCTGGCGGCGGCCTGGAAGACAATGACCGGCGCCCGGAACTACACCGGCACGGCGTCGGCGACCACGCACGTCACGTTGGGGCGGCGCGCGCGAAGGCGCCGTTGGTTGCGGATGTTCGGGACAGGGGGAAGTCACCCTGGGTGTAGGTCATTCGGCCGGGAACCCCGGCAAAAACCGGGATTCGGGCACCGGGGCGTGAGTCGTGGCCGACATCGATGTCATACTTCTGTCCTCGACCGCCGTTCCCAGAACTCGGAGCACGATGTCCGCATCCCGGTCCGCCGACGCCGACGTAGCCGTCGACGGGGCGAGCCCGCGCCGTCCCACGCTGACCCAGGTCGCCGCGATGGCGGGTGTGAGCCTGAAGACCGCGTCGCGGGCGCTGAACGACGAGCCCAATGTCGCCGAGGCCACCGGCAGGCGCGTCCGTGAGGCGGCGGACCTGCTCGGCTACCGGCTCAACGGCATCGCGCGGGAGCTGCGCCGCGGTGCGACCTCCGCGCTCGTCGGGCTGATCAGCGGCGACCTGACCAACCCGTTCTACAGCGCCGTGGCCAGTGGCATCGAGCGGGAGCTGCGCCAGCACGGCCTGCAGTTGGTGACCGCCAACAATGACGAGGATGCCGAGCTGGAGCGGGCGCTCGTCGACGCGTTCCTGGAACGGCGGGTCCGTGCCCTGCTGGTCGTGCCCAGCGGCGACCATCACGAGAATCTGGCGGCCGAGGGCAACCACGGGGTTCCGTTCGTCTTCCTGGACCGGCCACCCGACGGCGCGGTGGCCGACGCGGTGCTCATCGACAACGCCGGCGGTGCGCGTACGGCGGGGGCGCATCTGCTTTCCGGCGGGCACCGGCGTATCGCCCTCATCACCGATCTGGCCCGGATGGCGCCGCAGCGGGACCGGCTCGACGGGTTCGTGCAGGCGATGGCGGCGGGTGGGAACGAGCAGTGGCGGCCGTACCTGCGCACCGACGTGCATGACGTGCGGCGGGCCGAGGAGACGGTACGCGAGCTGCTCGCCCTCGACCCGGCACCGACCGCGCTGTTCACCACCAACAACCGGCTGACGACCGGTGCGTTGCGGGCGTTGCGGGGGCATCCCGGCAAACCCGCCCTGATCGGGTTCGACGACTTCGACCTGGCGGATGTGATCGGCACGACGGTGGTCGCGCACGACCCGGTCGCGATGGGGCGGGAGGCGGCGCGGTTGGCGTACGAGCGCATCAGCGGTTTCGCCGGACCCGCGCGGACCGTGACGATCGGCACCACGCTGATTCCCCGCGGCAGCGGAGAAGTGCCCCCGCAGGAGTGACGCGCTCGACGGGCGACGGGCCGCCGGCTCCCCTAGAGTGCTTCTCGTGACGCTGGAGATCGAGCGGTCGCCCCTGACCCGCGCAAACCTGGTGCAGCGGACCGCGCAGGAGGTCCGGGAGGACCGGCGGGCCGCGGCCCGGCGTGCCGAGGCCGCGCTCCACATCCTGCTCGTCACGCTTCTCTGGCTCGTGTCCGTGCCGTTCCTGCTCGGCTGGGGCCTGCTCGGCCCGGAACGCGAGCCCGGCACGCTGCTCTTCGCCGCCCTGCTGGCGGTCGTGCTGCCGTTCGCCGGTGCCGTCATCGCCACCCGTAGCGCGCTGTACTTCACCGGCGGGGTCTACGCCGTGCTGACCCTCGCGATGGTGCTTCCCGCGATCAGCATGGTGCGGGCAGGATGAGGCGATGGCGGCGGAGAAGGAAGAGCGCGACGGCGTACCCCTGACGAACCTGGATCAGGAGCTCTTTCCCGACGCCGGCGCTACCAAGCGTGACCTTGTCGACTACCTCGACGCGGTGCGCGACCGGATCATCCCGGTGCTGCGCGACCGCCCCCTGTCCGTGGTGCGCGTGCTGCGCGGCCAGGACAAGTTCATGCAAAAGAATCTGCCGAAATACACCCCCGAATGGGTGCCGCGGACCAAGGTCTGGGCGGAGGCGTCCCATCGCGAAGTCCTGTACGCCCTCTGCAACGACCGCCGCACCCTGCTGTGGTTCGCCAACCAGCGCGCGGTCGAGTATCACCCGACGCTCATGACGACCGCCGACCACGACCACCCGACCCACCTCATCATGGACCTCGACCCGCCCGAGGGCGGCGCCTTCTCGCTGGCGGTGCAGGCGGCCCGGCTCGTCCGGCAGGCGCTCGCCGACGCGGGCATGGACGGGGCGGTCAAGACCAGCGGTTCCAAGGGCGTGCACGTGTTCGTCCCGCTCGACGGCACCGCCGCCACCTGGGACGTGGCCGCTGCGACCCGCGCGGTGGCGGCCCGCGCGGAACGGCTCGACCCGGCGCTCGCCACGACCGCGTTCATCCGCGAGGACCGGCATGGCAAGGTCTTCCTCGACGCCACCCGGTCCGGCGGGGCGAGTGTGGTCGCCGCTTACAGCCCACGGGTACGCCCTGGCGTGCCGGTCTCGTTCCCGGTGGCGTGGGACGACCTCGACGACGTCACGCCCGCCGACTTCACCGTGCACACCGCGCCCCGGCTGCTGGGGGAACGCGACCCGTGGGCGTCCGCGATGCCCGCGCCGCAGAAGCTCGACGCGGGGCTGGTGGAGGAGGGGCACACGATCCCGGTGGCCCGGGTCGCGGCGATGCACGAGGGCAAGCGCCGGGCACGGGCGCGCCGTGAGGCGGACTGAGCGCCGCCGGATCACCCGGTGGGGCCGGTGGGTAGGTCTCGGCGGTTCCGGAACGGGCCGAGGAGCAGGATCACGCCGCTGAGGGCGTACCCGATCGTGATGGTTGTCAGGGCTTGGCGGGTGCCGAACGCGGCCGCGGCCGCCCCGCCCAGCACAGCCCCGACGGGGATCGCGCCGAAGTTGACGAACTGCATGCTGGTGAGGATCCGGCCCAACAGTTCCGGCGGACAGTACGCCTGCCGGAAGCTGCCGTTGATGACGTTGCCGGCGACCGCGCCGGCCGATATGCCCGCCATGCCGGCCACGACGAGGGCGAGACCTGCGCCGGGGCGGGTCTGCGGGACCAGCGTGGACGCGACACCGGCGAAGATCTTGGACCAGAACAGGACTCGGGCGTCACCGAAGCGGCGCACGAGCAGCGGCGTCACACTGGCCGCGCCGACGCCGCCGAGACTGCTCATCGCGAGCAGCATTCCGACACCGGTCGTGCCGAGCCGCACGTCGCGGACGAGGAAGACGACGAGGAGCGCGTTGACTCCGGTCAGGAACAGGTTGGCCGCGGCGCCGTGCAGGGTCAGGTTGCGCAGGTAGCGGTCGCGGGCGAGCCAGCGGGCACCGGCGGCGATGTCTCGCACCAGGGTCCCCGGCGCGGTCTGCGACGGGCTCGGGCGCCGCTCCGGGCGGCGGATCCGCCAGAGCAGAACCGCGGACACGAGGAAGCTGAGCGCGTCGGTGACGAAACCGGCGAGCGCGCTCACGGTCGCGACCAGGAGGCCACCCATCGCCGGTCCCGCCACCTGAGCAGCGGAGTCGGTCGCGTGCAGCACCGAGTTGGCACCGACCAGTTGGTCCTTGCGGAACATCGCGGGCAGGTACGCCGTCCACGCGACGTTGAAGAAGACCGTCGCGACGCCGAGCAGCATCGCCATCACCAGCAGGTGCGTCATGGTGAGCACGCCGAACCATGCGGCGATCGGCACGCTCGCCACGACCGCCGCGGCCACGAGGTCCGCGGCGAGCATGACCGGCCGGCGGGCCACCCGGTCGATCCAGGCCCCGGCAGGCAGGCCGACGACCAGCCACGGCAGCCAGGCCGCGGCGGTGAGCAGGCTGACCGGCAACGGGCCGGCGTCGAGGACCTGCACGGCGAGCAGCGGGGTGGCCACGGCGGCGACCGAGCTTCCCGCCTTGCTCACGGTCATGCCGGCCCACAGCCGGCGGAACGCGACGTCGCGCAGGACCGATGCCGGCTTCTCGGACGTTCTCTCGGCGACGGCGGTCATGGGCGTGCCGGGAAGCCGCGACTGAGCACGAAGACCGGTTCCCGTTCCGGAGTGTCGGGGCGGCCTGCGAACCGGTCGATGACGGCCTGGATCTGCCGGCTGAGCTCGGCCAGCTCGGCGGGGCTCAGCCGCAGGAAGCCGTCGGTGGAGAACGCACTGTGGATCCACGGTTCCTCGCGCGACGCGGGGCTGCCGAGCCAGGAGGTGGTGAGCTCCACCTGGCGCTGCAGGCCGAGCGCCTCGGCCGCGTCGGCGGCGGCCAGGTCGGCCGGGTCGCCGGTGAAGTCGGAGACCTCCCAGCTGATGCTCCGGTCCGGCATCCGCCACCAGTGCTCTTTGCGGTTGCGGGCCAGCTCCGGCGCCTCCTCGATGAGACCGGCCTCGGCCAGCACCCGCAGGTGGTGGCTCACGTTGGCGACGGCCTGACCGGTGACGCGGGCCAGGACGCTCGGCATCGAAGGCCCGTCGACCCGGAGCAGGTCCATCAGTCTTCGGCGTACGGGATGAGCGACCGCCTTGAGCACGGCCGCGTCCTTGATCTGAGCCATGCCCTCACGGTGCCATGGTAAATACCTGTTGCGCAAGAGCTGTTTACTAATGTTCGTCGGTCGCGGACAACGAAGACACAGGCCGGTTTCCTGGTTTGAGCCGACGATGAGGGAGAACGTTCGCCGTGCTGGAACCAGCGGACAACGCCGCATTCGTACGCCGGGTGCACGACAAGGGGCTGCAGGTTCGACCTGCAGACCATGCCCCGCCGCAGGCTGCTGGCGGCGTGGGGTGGTGCCGGTGCGCTGGCGGTGGTCGGAGGGTGCGGCACAGGTTCCTTGTCCGCGTCACCTGCGGCTTCTGCCGGCGGCTCACTTGCCGAGGTCGAGTCCGAGACGGCCGGGCCGTACCCTGCTGACGGCTCCAACGGTCCGGACGTCCGGACCCTCGACGGCATCGTGCGCAAGGACAGCCGCACGCCGCCTTCCCGGGCGCCGCCGGCTCGTCGAGGCTCGTTCCGATGACGTGGTCTGCGACACACTTTCCGCATTCGTCGACCGATCAGGGTACGTCAAACGGGCTATAGCTCCTGGTCGATGTCCTTGGACAGAATCGTTCTCATGACCGCCCCGGCAAACGACGCCCTCCTGATCACGCTCCTCGCCGCGTTCACCGCCTGTGTCGGATACGCGGCGGGCCGCCTGCACCAGTGGTACCGGACCGGTCTGGACCGGGACGAGGCCTATCGGGACGGTTACGACACCGCCACCCGCAGCGTCTTCAGCATGGCGGCCCGTCTGATCGGCCCGAAACGAGCCATCCGCGGCACGGCGACCGTCACCCCTGCGGTGATCACGACGGCGCCGCCGGTACCGGGCGGTGCGGTGGCGGCTGGTGACGGTGCTCGCTTCGGGTCCGTGGCCGACGGTCTCTTCGACGCTGGTGGGGTGCTTCCCGCTGACGCCGCGTCCGAGCCGCTTGGCGTGACCGCCACGCCGGCGCTGCTCGAGGGGCCCGCTGCCGAACCACGGTTGCGGCGGCGGGCACGCGAGGATGCCGTTGCCACCCCGGCCTCCGCGACTTCCCAGGCCTCCGCGGCCGGCGATGTCGCCGCGGTGTCGGTGTCGAACGGTGGTGGGCGTCATCTCGTACCGGATGAGTTGGTGCAGGCGCCCACGTACCGACTGGCGCCCGATCGTGTGGCGCGTGCCAAGGTGCCCGGCGCGCTGCCCGACGATGCCGAGCAGGAGACCACGCGACTGCCGTCGGTGCCTCGGCCCCGCTCGTCCTGAACGCCGCCCGGGTTGCCGCGTTCTCGACCTGCGCACGGCATCTTTCGCGAGGACGAGCCCATGTGGGCGTGGCGGCGGCGCTGGGTGGCGCCGGTCAGGACCGGGTCGAGAAGCGACGACCGGCCCGTCGGTCACGACGGCGCGGAGCTGAGCGGCGTCCCGGCAGTGGTGGCGGCGCTCGCTGAGGCTCCGAGCACATTCCTGGCCCTCGCGGACGACCCCGCCGACGCAGAGCGGGCCATCGACCGCGACGACCTGCCCGGCTACCTCGGCGTGACGACCACCGACGGGCGGAAGTGGGAGCTGATCCTCGCCGACGAGGTCAAAGGCATCATCGACACCGGCGGCTACACCGACGTCACCGACGACCTCCTGGAGCAGGTCCTCGCCCTTCAGCCCGGCGTCGTCTCCACCGCCCACCTCGATCGTGAGGTGTACTTCCTGCACTTGGCCGACCCGGAGTCGCCGGAGCGCGTGCTGGCTCGATTCATCAACGCCGTTGTGCAGGCGCATCGCGAACTTGGACGACGTCTTGGCGTCGAGCTGCCGGACTGACGCAGCCTTCCGGGCTGCACGATTGCTCCGACGCAGGTGACCAGGCCGCTCTGAAACCAGCGCACGTCGGTCGGGCCGATCAGTGACGGCGGAGCGCGCCGACCACCAGTACGGCACATCCGGCCAGGCAGAGAAGGGTCCGGGCATGGTTGGCCGGGTCCCAGCCGGCCAGGAACTGCGACCAGGTGACCGTGCCGGCGTCCAAGCGGTTGTTCAGCGGCACGTTGATCGCTGCGGTGACGCCGAGTGCTCCGGCGATGGTGAGGATCGCCCCGATCAGCAACCAGGCGGCGCCGGGCTCGGACCAGGTGACGATCGCCCGGACGATCATCACCACGCAGAGCGCTGAGGCGCCGAACAAGGCGATCATGAGAGGTGGGCGCTGCGCGGTGACGTTGATCGAACGCATGGCGGCTGCGCCGCTCGCATCCGGCAGCCGACGCAGACCGCTCATGACGAATGCGGAGAATGCGAAGAACACGCCGGCGAGCAGTCCGCTCCCGACGGTGGTGGCTGCGGTGATGATTTCCCAGGGACGAGTCATGACTCAATGTCATCGCAGCTTGATGTGATGATCCATGCGGCAGGCGCCCGGCTGCATGCGCGAGCGTCTATGCTGCGCCGATGGACCCCGTGAGCGGGCTCCTCGATCCGCGGGCACGGGGGGCGTTCATTCTGCGCTCCGTGCTGTCCGGGCCGTGGTCGATACGGGTCGAGGACCGGGCTCCGCTGACCTTGGTGGCGGTCGTGCGGGGATCCGCGTACGTCGGCGCGGGCGCAGCGTCGACTGAGATCGCGCCAGGGGACGTGGCAGTCGTGCGGGGGCCCGCTCCGTACACAGTGGCTGATTCCGTCACCACAGCGCCGCAGGTCGTGATCGGGCCGGACCAAGTCTGCCGGCCGATCGCCGGCGCGGTCGGTGCCCGCCCGATGGGACCGCTCGGGCTGCGATCCTGGGGAAATGATCCGGACGGCGACACGATCCTGCTCACCGGGACGTACCATTCGCCGGCCGAGATCAGCCGGTCGTTGCTGTCGGCGTTGCCGGATCTGGTGGTGTTGCGGCCCGGTGAGTGGAACTCCGGGCTGGTCGAGCATGTCATTCACGAGGTCGATCGGGACCTGCCCGGCCAGGACGTCGTCCTGGACCGGCTCCTCGACCTGATCCTGATCACCGCCGTGCGGACATGGCTCGCGCGGCCGGATGCGCATCCGCCACGCTGGTACACCGCCCAGGACGATCCGATCCTCGGTGCCGCCCTGGCCTGCATTCACGCTCGACCCGACCAGGCTTGGACGGTGGCATCCCTGGCCGCTGAAGCACGCTGCTCGCGCGCGCTGCTGGCGCGGCGATTCACCGACCTGGTGGGTGTCCCGCCGATGACCTATCTGACCGAGTGGCGTCTGTCCTGTGCCGCCGACATGCTCCTGCGAAGTGACGCGACGCTGGAGGCGATCGCCCGCGGCGTCGGGTACGCCAGCCCGTTCGCGCTCAGTGCCGCCTTCAAGCGGGTCCGTGGAGTGTCCCCCAGCACGCTGCGCAGAGAAGCTGCCGCCGGTCTGCCTCATGGGCGGTGATCACCGAGTCAAGCTTTGAGCCGAGAGGACGCGATGTCGTACCCCGGCGGTAGCGTCCCGGCATGGTGACGGTCCAGCAGGTGAGGGCGGTGGCGCTCCGGCTACCGCGGACGACGGAGCATCTGATCCGGGACCGGGTGAAGTTCCGCGTCGGAAAGATCGTCTACGTGGCGTTCTCCCGGGACGAGACGGTCATGGGCTTCGGCTTCCCCAAGGTGGAACGCCAAGCCCTCGTCGAGGCGCGGCCGGACGTCTTCCATCTTCCGAACGAGTCGAACATGCGGTTCCAGTGGGTCCAGGCATGGATGGCGGCCCTGGACCCGGACGAGATGGTGGAGCTCGTCACCGACGCCTGGCGCATGTGCGTCCCGAAACGCGTTGCCGCGGCGTTCGACGCCAATCTGCTGGAAGCGCTACCCAAGCTGTGATCCGGGCGGCCTCTCGGCGAGCCATCGTGGGCGTGCGCGGCCTACTGGGGGACCGCTGCTCGGAATGAGGCGGCCCACGCCCTTCGCCGCGAGATGGCGCAGGAACGCATGCACCGCCGGGGTCGTCGCGGTCCACGGCTTGCGCACGGTGTCCCACGGCCGAACTCACCGAGACCGCGGGCCGCGGCCTCACTCACCCGACGGCGCCGGCCGTCGTGGCGGGCCTGCCTGGATCCGTTCGCGGATCTCCTGCATGCGCTCCGGCGAGTGGTGCGGCATCTCCCAGCGGGTCTCCATCCACCACGTGCACCCCGCCTCCGCCCACGGCTCGACGTGGTGCCACGCCGCCGCCGGGTCGTCGGCGGGCGTCTCGCCCTCGGCGAGGATGTCGAGGCCGGGTGGCGCGCCGTGCTCGGTCAGCCACGCGCGCATGGCGCGCAGCTCGTCGGGACCGCCGCCGTGGCCCGGGATGACCCCGTCGCATTTCAGCACCCGGCGCAGGGACTTCGGCCGGGGCCAGACCGCCACCACCCAGATCGGTATGCGGGCCTGCACCGGCCGGCCGGCCTCGGCCAGGTCTCCGCGGTCCACGTGATAGTCGTAATGAGGCCCGTGATGGCTCGTGCCGCCGGCCCACAGCGTGCGCATGAGGTCGATGGCGTCGTCCATCATCCCGGCGCGCTGCCGCAGGTCGGTGACCTCGCCGGTCTCCGGCAGGTCGGTGGTCAGCGCGCCGACGCCTATGCCCAGGACGGCGCGCCCGCCGGACAGCTGGTCCACCGTGGCCACCTGGCTCGCGACCTTCCACGGGCGTCGCCACGGCAGCGGAGTCAGCATGGTGCCGAGCCGGATGCGGGTCGTCACCGCGGCGATCGCGGCGAGCAGACTCCAGGCGTCCACGCCGGACGCGGCCTCCCACACGAAGACGCCGTCCCAGCCGGATCGTTCGGCCAGGACCGCCTGGTCGAGCTGCTCCGGAGCCGTTCCGCCGGGGAGGATCACCCCGTACCGCATGGGCGAAGAGGTCATGAGGGGACGTTAGCGGGGCGGTACGACGTTTTCGCCGGGATGCCGTCCGAGCAGGGCGAGGATGCGATCGAGCGGGCCGGTGCCGGGGTCCGGGACGCTCGGCGCGAAGGCGGCTCCGGGGGCGAGGCGGCCGGCGTCGTCGGGCACGCCCTCCGCGATCGGCAGGGCGGCGGCCAGGAGGTCGTCGTCCAGCTCGTACGGTACGCCGATCGTCCGCGCGACATCCCATCCGTGCACGACGTAGTCGACGAAGTGGAACGCGATCGCCAACCGTCCCGGAATCGGCCGCGCACCGATCTCCGGCAGGTGGAACGGGGCGTCGAGGCGGCCGGGCGCCGCGAAAGCGCTGATCACGGTTTCGGCGGCTTCGGCGTACTCGGAAAGGGGTTCGGGGCCGAGCGGCTTCGGCACCCAGATCTCGCGGTCGGCGCCGCGGCCCTCGGCCGCAGCGGCGAAGCCTCGGTGCTGGGCGACCATGTGGGCGAGGAGGGCGGCGAGGTCCCAGGACGCGCACGGCGTGGGCGACGAAAGATCGTCGGGCGAGATCTGAGCGACGACGGTCACGGTCGCCCGCACCGCACGCTCGTCGAGTTCAACGGTACGCATCTGCTTACGATCTGCTCACGCGTACGGTAAGTCAAGGGGTATCGTGCCGCCGTGGCCGACCGCCCTGATCTCGCCGCGATGATGGCGCGCCTCACGCGCGTACTGATGAATGCGGAACGTCCGGTGCTCGAGTCGCACGGCGTGTCGATGTGGGGCTATGTCGTGCTGAGCGCGCTCGCGGACGAGCCGATGCGCACCCAGGCGGCGCTGGCCCGGGCGATCGGCGCGGACAAGACCCGGATCATCGCGGACCTCGACGACCTGCAGGAACGCGGCCTGATCGAGCGCGAACCCGACCCGGCTGACCGGCGCGTCCGGCTCCTGCGCCTCACGGCCGCGGGGCGCAAGCTCCACCAGGCCGTCCGTACGGCGATCCGCGCCGAGGAGGAGCGCCTGCTGGCCGGTCTGACATCGGCACAGAAGCAGCTCTTCCTGCGAATACTCCAGGATCTGGACCCGGGCACGCGCTGAGGTTGTCGGACCCCGCTGATAGACCGGACGCACGCGAGAGAAAGGACGTGCGACATGGTGCTCAGCGAGCGGCCAAGGCCTCCTGCAGGCCCCGGGCAGCAAGCCGGTCGGCGCGCTCGTTCTCCGGATGGCCGGCATGGCCCTTCACCCAGTGCCACTGCACGTCATGGCGGCGCACCGCGGCGTCGAGCCGCTGCCACAGGTCCACGTTCTTCACCGGCTGCTTCGCCGACGTCAGCCAGCCGTTGGCCTTCCACCGGGGCAGCCACTTCGTGATGCCGTCGCGCACGTAGATGCTGTCGGTGTAGAGCAGGACGGGAAGGGGGGCGCGGGTCAGGCTCTCGAGGGCCCGGATCGGGGCCATCAGCTCCATGCGGTTGTTGGTGGTCGGGTTGGCCTCGCCGCCGCACAGGTCCTTCTCGGTGGTGCCCCAGCGCAGAACGGCACCCCAGCCGCCGGGACCGGGGTTGGGCACGCAGGCGCCATCCGTGAAGATCTCCACCGCGGTGACCGAGCCTGTCATGGGCAGCACCCTACCGAGACGTCCCGAACGCGCGGCGCACGCCATGGGCGACGACGCAGATCTGCGGGGTGGAGCGCGCGCTGCCGAGCTTCCTCGAACCCATGCTCGCTCGCGGCGCAACGGTGCTGGATGGGGACGCTGGCTCCGAAGATTGTGACTTCCGGCGATACGGTTCGGACGTGGCTCCCGTTCCCTTGATCTTCCTCGACGTGGACGGACCGTTGATTCCGTTCACGAGTCGGCGGGGTGACGATGCCGCCGGGTCGCCGGCCGAGGTGGGCAACCCTCTCCTGGACCGGCTGGACCCGGAGGACGGTCGAAGGCTGTGTGCGCTGGGAGGGCGGCTGGTCTGGGCCACGACCTGGATGGCGGACGCCAACGAGGTCATCTCGCCCAGGCTCGGGCTTCCGCAACTGCCCGTCGTCGAGTGGCCGGACGACGACGAAGCGCCGGTGGGCGGCCTGCACTGGAAGACCGCGTTCCTGGTGCAGTGGGCCGCCGGCCGCCCGTTCGTCTGGCTTGACGACGAGGTGACCGATGCCGACCAGAGGTGGATCCTCGCGCATCATCCTGGACGGGCCCTGGTGCACCGCGTCGACCCGCATGTGGGCTTGACGGAGACGGACTTCTCCGTAGTCCGGCGGTGGCTCGAAGGTGCGGACAGTAGATGAGCGCAGAGATCCTCCGACTCAGGGCCAGGCCGTCCGGTCGCTTCGGCGCTGCGATGTGGCCGTGCCTGTCGGGCCGCCGGCTCGGTGGCCTGCGTGACGTTGCAGGCCCCGGGGGGAACCGGTCCGAGCCGGCGGCCTGCCCCCGCGAGGCCGGAGCCTGTGGGAGCGCTCCCAAGCGCAAGCCTACCGGAACAGTGCACAGTCGTAAACGCCTCGTCGACATCGACGGCTCCGCAAGTCCGATGAGGCGGAAGGCGCAGGCAACGCGGGCCGGTCACCGTCACGCCGGAGGACGTAGGCCACACCCTGTGGACGCGTCAAAGCCGGCTCTCTCCCAGCCAGTACAGTTTCGGCATGGTTCAGGCCGCCGTCGAAGTGCAGGGGCTCGTCGTCAAGTACGGCGATGTCACCGCCGTCGACGGTGTCTCACTGACCGTGCCGCGCGGCTCGATCCTGGCCCTGCTGGGCAACAACGGCGCGGGGAAGACCAGCCTGTTGCAGGTTTGTGAAGGGTTCCGCGGGCCCGACGGCGGGTCCGTGCGCGTGCTGGGCCTCGACCCGGTCGCCGATCATGACGCTCTCATGCCGCGGCTCGGGATCATGCTGCAGTCCGGTGGCGTCTATCCGTGGGCCACCGCCGGGGAGATTCTGCGGCTCTTCGCGTCGTACGCGGCGAATCCCCTCGACGTCGACATGTTGCTCGACCGCCTGAGCCTGCGGAAGTTCGCCAAGACCACGTTCCGTCGCCTCTCCGGCGGCGAACAGCAGCGGCTGTCGCTCGCGGTGGCGCTGGTTGGCCGCCCCGAACTCGTCTTCCTGGACGAGCCCACGGCCGGCATGGACGTCGGCGCCCGGCAGACCACCTGGCAGCTCGTCGAGAGCCTCCGCGCCGACGGCGTCACCGTTCTGCTCACCACCCACCTGCTCGACGAGGCCGAAAGCCTGGCCGACCACGTCGTCATCATGAACAACGGCGTGGTCGCCGCCACCGGCACCCCGACCGAGCTCACGGCCGCGGCCGGCATCGACCTCCTTCAAGTACGCGCGGAGCCCGGTCTCGTCCTCACCGGCCTGGCCGCCCGCCTCGACGCCAAGGTCGCCGAGCAGTCCCCGGGCGAGTACGCGGTCGCCGGCGCCCTCGACACGGAGTCGATCGCGGCGGTCCTCGCCTGGTTCGCCGAGTCCGGCGCACAGGTCACCGCGGTCAACACCCGGCGCCGGACTTTGGAGGACGTCTACCTCGCCCTGACCGCGGGTGCCGGCCGATGAGCCGGGACTGCGTCGGCTCGGCAGAGGCCGAGGTCGGGCCGCTCCGGGCTGGGCCGTGGTCCGCCACCTATGGACCCGGACGCGGCGGTCGTCTGCTGAATTCTGATCTCGGAGTCACCCGATGAGCACCGGCACGTTCTCTCCCGCCCCCGGCCGCGCTCCCCTGCGGGCCATCCTGCGCCGGCAGGTCCGCATGGAGCTGATCCTCACCGCCCGGCGCGGTGAGGCCGTCGTGCTGGCGATGGGCGTTCCGTTGCTCGTCCTGCTCGGCGCGGGACTGACGAACGCGACCAATGTGCCCAGTGGCGACCGGCTCGGTTACGTGGTGCCCGGCGTGCTGGCCTTGACCGTCATGTCGACCGCGTTCACCGGCCAGGCGATCACCACCGGGTACGAGCGCAGCTACGGCGTCCTCAAACGGCTCGGCGCCTCACCGCTCACCCGGCCCGGCCTGCTGTTCTCCAAGACCGTGGCGATCCTCTGCCTCGTCGGCCTGCAGGTGCTGGCACTGGCCCTGGTCGGCGTCGCCGCCGGCTGGCGGCCGGAACTGTCCCGGCTCCTCCCGGCGGCCGGGGTGACCGTTCTGGCGACGGCCGCGTACTGCGGGCTGGCGTTGCTCATCGCGAGCCTGCTGCGGCCGGAGACGGTGACTGCCGCGGCCACCCTGGTGTACGTGCTGATGATGGCCGCGGGAGGAATCATGTTCGCCGCGCCGGACCTCGGCACGGCGGGCTACTTCGTGCTGCCCCTGGCCGCGCATGCCGAGGCGCTGCGGGACACGCTCACCGACGGTAGGGCCGTGCCGGGCGCGATCTGGCTGAGCCTCATCCTCTGGGCCGCGGTCGCCCTCACCGCCGCCGCCCGCAAGTTTCGCTGGGAGTGACGCGACAGCGCGCGGTGAAGGCACGGGCGGTCCGGTGAGCACGACGAGGCCAAGGCGACGGTCGGTGGGATGCCTCGATCGCAGAGCTCAGGCCGAGACGGGGCCTGGACCGTGCTTACCGGTCAGTGTGTGTGGCGCTCCCAGGCCGGCCGCTGGGGTTCGTCGTTGTGCACGACGATGTCGGCGTGATCGACCGGGCGGGCTGTCGCGTAGTAGAGCCGTTGGGACGGGATGTAACGCTCGCGCCAGCGCCGTTCGACGTCGGCTCGAGATGACACCCCGCCCTCCCGGACCACGGCGCGGTCGACGGTCTTCTCGAGGGTGGTCGACACGAAGATGCGCAGATCCCACCGGTCGATCAGTTCCGGGCGCATGAGGAAGACGCCGTCGAAGAGCAGCACGGCGTCGGCGGGCGCAGTCATGACCGGCGGAGACAGCACGGTGTCCGCGGTGTGGTCGTAGACGGCGTGCTGGAAGCGTCGATCTCCGCCCGGGCCGAGCGGATCGAGCAGGACCCGGATCAACGCGTGGTAGTCGTGGGTGTCGAAGTAGCAGCCTTCGGCCGAGTACTCGCCCCGCGGATAGCGCTGTGCCCGGGGGTAGAGGAAATCGTCGATCGTCGCGCGGATGACGTCGCGGCCCCGGGTACGCAGGACGGTGGCCAGCTCGTCGGCGAGCGTGGTCTTGCCTGCGGCCGGCGGCCCGTCGACGGCGACCCGCGCCGGGTGTGCGGCGGTGACGGATCCGACCGCCTCGGCGAGGTGGCCCAGTACCTCGTCGCGGGTCCCTTGATTCATGTCCGTCCCGTCCTGGTCCGGCGATGGTCGCCACGTCGAGCCGACCTTATGCCGGCCCGGGGCCGGTCCGCTGGTCGCACATGGACGCTGGTGAGGATCGGCCGCGTATGATCCCGCGATGGTTCAGGGGACCTTGCTGGCACGCGGTGGACTCAGCTACGTCGATCGCCGCGACTTCACCCGGGGTTACTCACTCGCGGTCGTCAAGCGGATGCGCTGGCCGTCGGTGAGCCTCCGGGTGGAAGACCGCACGCTGACCTTCTCGTCGCGGGCCGGCTCCGACGAGCTGCACCACGCTGAGGTGACCGCGTTGCCGCACCGGCCGATCGTCCTCGGCTGGATCCCCACCCCTCCTTGGCTGTCTCGTTCGAGACCGAGGAACGCGATCAGGTTCTTCTCTTCTGGACTCCCCGTGCCCGCGCAGTCATCCGGGAGCTCGCCCGGCTCGGTCGGGACGCCGACGCGGACGCCGACGACTTCCTCTGACATAGCCGGACCCGTCCGAGTGCACACACCTCAGCAAAAGGCGCGCCTCGTTGCTGAGAGTGCGGCGGCGGTCACGCGGACATCATCCGACTCAGCGATCGAAGATCACCGGTCCACTGTGCTATGGTGCGGAGCCGCTTGGCGTGCTTTGAGCGAATCATAGTCGCCAATGCGTGGAATTCGGACATGCCTCTGCCGCGGCGGCGAACCTTCCGTTACTCCGGGTGTGGCTGATAGTTTGTCCGATGTGGACCCGAGTTACACCGGATTGCGGGTGGATGCCGCCCGCACCGGCATCCGAAAAACGGCTCCGGCCGAAGTAAAGATTGCGACACGTGGGGTCGGCATTAACCTGATCCTCGTCTAGCGTTCACCGCCTGGGCGTCCTTGCGCTTGTTGTTGCGGGCCAAGGGGTGGAGGGGCGTGGAAAGAGTGGTGTGCGCGGAATTGCCGAGTGGGCGTGGGGTCTCACTGGAGGCAGAGACGTCGTGACAGTGACGGGGACGGCGGGGAACGCCGATACACAGGACATTCCTAAAATCGCAGATCATCCGGATGTCGCCGATGGGGATCTCGGTGACGTCTGGGGGCGTGGCCATGCGGACCGCTGGGTCTGGGAGGCGCGCTACATCAGGCTGCTCCTGGTCGTCGACTTCGGAGCGACGCTGGTGGCCACCCTGGCGGCCTTCGTGCTGCGCTTCCAGGGCGCGGCCTACGCGAACTGGTATCTGACATTGTCGGCGCTGGTCCCGGCGGTGTGGGTGGGCGTGCTGGCGCTGACGCACGCGTACGAGCGCCGGGTGCTGTTCGTCGGCGGCGAGGAGTACCAGCGGGTGCTGCGGGCCGGCGTACGGCTGACCGTGGGCATGGCGCTGGCGTCGTACGTGGCCAATGCCGACCTGGCCCGTGGCTATCTGCTCATCGCCCTGGTGCTGACCACCGTGCTGTCCCTGGCCGGCCGGTTCACCCTGCGCAAGATCCTGCATAGGGCCCGCCGTCGCGGCGCCTGCATGCACCGGGTCCTCGTGCTGGGACACGCGCCGGCGGTCGCCCAGCTCACCCGGCAGCTGCACCGCCGCCGCCACCACGGCCTGCAGGTGATCGGCGCCTGTCTGCCGGCGGACCAGCTGGCCGACGCGGCGCGCACGGTGGACGTGCCGGTGTTCGGGGCGCTCGGCGCGGCCGCCAACTCGGCAGCCGCGGCCGGTGCCGACACGGTCATGGTGCTGTCCTGCCCGGAGCTGGACGGCGCGATGCTGCGCCGGCTGGCCTGGGAGCTGGAGCGTGACGACATCGACCTGATCGTGTCGTCGTCGCTCGTGGACACCGCCGGCGACCGCATCACGGTGCGCCCCGTCGACGGGCTGCCCATGATGCACATCGAGCATCCCCGGCTGTCCGGCGGCCGGCGGCTGATCAAGTCGGTCTTCGACG
This sequence comes from Actinoplanes sp. NPDC049548, assembly GCF_040676695.1. Lineage (NCBI taxonomy): Bacteria > Bacillati > Actinomycetota > Actinomycetes > Micromonosporales > Micromonosporaceae > Actinoplanes > Actinoplanes sp. NPDC049548. Next base: position 363,032 of record NZ_JBFAPM010000002.1, on the reverse strand, counting down.
TCTCGGTGGCCGCGCTGCTGCTGGTCCTGCTCGCGCCGCTGTTCCTGCTGATTGCGCTGGTCATCAAGCTGGACACCGGGGGGCCGGTGTTCTTCCGGCAGGTGCGGGTGGCGCGCGGCGGAGAGGTGTTCCGGATGTACAAGTTCCGGACCATGCACACCGACGCGGAGGCGCGCGTCGCGGCGATGCGGGGGCAGAACGAGTTCTCCGCGGTGCTGTTCAAGATCCGCGACGATCCGCGGGTCACCCGGTCCGGCCGCTGGCTGCGCCGGTACTCGCTCGACGAGCTGCCGCAGCTGCTCAACGTGCTGCTGGGGGAGATGTCGCTGGTGGGTCCCCGGCCGCCGCTGCCCAGCGAGGTCGAGCAGTACCCGCAGGACATGCGCCGGCGGCTGGTGGTGAAGCCCGGCATGACCGGGTTGTGGCAGGTGAGCGGTCGGTCGGATCTGTCGTGGGAGGACTCGATCCGGCTCGACCTGCGGTACGTGGAGAACTGGTCGCTCACCGTCGACCTGGTCATTCTCATGCGGACCGCGCTGGTCGTCATGCGGGGCGCAGGCGCGTACTAGACGCGCCGGGGGTTCAAGGGAATCGTGCGGTCGGGACACTGCACGGGATGTGGGGACAGTTCGGTGGTACTGCTGTATGTCATCGCGGCCTTGTCGGTCGTCGTGCCGGCCGTGGCCGGACCGCTGCTCGCGTACGGGCCGGGGCGCCGGCTGGCGGGCGGCCGGCTCGTGGGCAAGACGCGTGAGGCCGTCGCCGGCCTGGTCACGACGCTGGGACGGCCGCTGACCGCGGTGGTCTTCGTGCTGTTCTGGGCGGCCGCCGTGATCGCGGTGTTCTGGCCCGTCGGCCTGCTCGCGCACAGCCTGGAGGACGCGGTCGACTGGCCGGTCCTGCTCTGGGTCACCGACCGCCGCAACCCGTCCTTCGAGGACTTCAACTGGTTCTACACCGCCCTCGGCGACCGTGACCCGCTGAAGAAGGTCGTCGTGGTCGCCGCGGTGGTGTTCGCCGTGCTGTGGCGCAAGCGCTTCTGGATCCCGCTGACCGCGATCCTGCTGAGCTTCCCGCTCGAGCAGTACGTCCAGGCGATCCTCTCCGGCATGGTGAACCGCGGGCACCCGCCGACCGGCCTGGGGTCGTATCCGTCGGGTGGCATCGCGCGCATCGTCATGACGTTCGGGGCGATCGCCCTCTTCATCGCCCTCACCTGGCAGCTGAGCCGGCGATGGCACGTCCTGCTCGGCACCGTCGTGTTCGTGATGGCCTGCTACGAGGGCTACTCCCGCATGTACGTGCAGAAGCACTGGATCACCGACGTCATCAGCGGGATCGTCTTCGGACCGGCGCTGTTCCTCGGCTACGCGATCGCCGTGTGCATCCTCGCGGGCCGCTACCCCCGTGAAACCGCACCATCCGTGGAGGCCCCGCGCGCCGAAGCGGTGCCGGCGGCGTGACGACCCTGCTCGTCGCCTCCACCGGCGGTCACCTCGCCGAGCTGCACGACCTGACGCCGCGGCTCGGCGTCGGCGCCCGCCGCTGGGTGACCTTCGACAGCCCGCAGAGCCGGTCCCTGCTGGAGGGCGAGGACGTGGTGTTCGTCCCGCCCACCACCAGCAGGGACGTGGCCGGGGTGCTCCGTGATCTCGTCATCGCGCGGCGGATGCTCCGCTCGGAGCGCTACGAGCACGTCATCAGCACGGGCGCCGCGGTCGCCATGGCCTTCTTCCTGCCGGCGGCCGCGGCGAAGATCCGCTGCTCCTACATCGAGAGCGCCACCCGCACGGAGGGGCCGTCGCTGACCGGCCGGCTCGCCGCCAGGGTGCCCCGGGTGCGGCTCTACACGCAGTATCCGGCGTGGGCGTGTGCGGCGTGGCGCTACGGCGGCTCCATCTTCGACGCCTACGAGGCCGAGGCCGCCGCCGAGCCGCGCCCGGTCCGCAAGGTCGTCGTGACGCTCGGCACGCACCAGCGGTACACGTTCCCGCGCCTGTTGCGGCGTCTGGTCGGGCTCCTCCCGGCGGAATGGGACATCCTCTGGCAAGTGGGGTCGACCGTCATCGATAGGATGCCCGCCGGCGCCCGCCGGCAGGTGCCCGCCGCCGAGATGCGGCAGGCGCTGGCGGAGGCCGACGTCGTCATCTCGCACGCCGGGGTGGGCTCCGCGCTGGCGGCCATGCAGGCCGGCAAGCGCGCCGTCTACGTACCGCGGCGCCGAGTCCACCGGGAGCACGTCGACGACCACCAGGTCGAGATGGCTCGGGAGCTGGAAGGCAGGAAACTCGTCGTGGCCCGTGAGGTGGAGGAGCTCACCCTCGCGGACCTGGAAACCGCCGCAGCATGGTCGGTGCGGGCCGCCCCCGGTGTCCCCCCGTTCCGGCTGGCGCCCTCGTGAACCGCTCGGGCACGGTGCCCGTCCTCTGTGCACCGAGTGGTCGAACCGGCGCCTGCTCCCGTCCGTACGGTCGATAGCGAACCGCCCGGCATCGCACCAGGCTGCGTCAATCCCCTGAAACTCCGATGAGGAGGGCTTGTGTCCCTGAAGCGTCGACTCCGGCCACGGCCGTTCACCAGACTGCTGGTGCCGGCCGCGGTGACGAGTCTGACGGTCGCTCTGACCGCCATACCGGCGAGCGCCGTGTACGTCCCGCCGAGCGAATCGGCCTCCATCGTCACGGCGAATCCCGCGGACAATACGCCGCACGCCCAGAACGGCAGCATGCGCGCCTTCGCGCAGATCGGTAACACGGTCTACGCGGGCGGGTCGTTCACCGGCGTGAAGGCGGCCGGCGCCACCTCGTGGTCGCCGGCCAGCAATCTCATCGCGTACGACGTGAGCACGGGCGCGATCAAGACCGGCTTCACCCCCGAGCTCGACGGCGCGGTGCAGACCCTGGCGGTCAGCCCCGACGGCAAGCTGATCGTCGGCGGCAGCTTCGGCACCGTGAACGGTGTCGCCCGCAAGAACCTCGTCGAGCTCGACCCGGCGACCGGTGACACCGTCGCCGGCTGGGTGGGCCGGGGCGACGGCGGCGTGGTCCGCCGGGCGATCGTGCACGGCAACCAGCTCTACATCGCCGGCGCGTTCCACTGGGTCAACGGCACGGAGCACTCCCTGCTGGCCCGGCTCAACGCCACCACGGGTGCCATCGACGCGGGCTTCCAGGTCGACGCGAGCGGCGCCCGGGACTTCGACAACTCGACCGAGCTGGTGTGGGGCCTCGCGGTCGCGCCGGACGGTGACACGGTCGTGGCGGTCGGCAACTTCACCGTGGTGAACGGCGCCAAGCGCAACCAGGTGGTCATGATCGACACCTCGGGTACGCCCACCGTCGCCGACTGGAACACCGACCGCTACGTCGCCCCCTGCTACAGCGGCACGTTCCCGTTCTACGCGCGGGACGTGGACTTCTCCGACGACGGCGACTACTTCGTCATCATCGCCGACGGCGGCCGCGGTGACGCGTACTGTGACGCCACCGCCCGTTGGGAGACCAAGGACCGCGGGTCCAACGTCAAGGCCACCTGGGTGGACTTCACCGGCACCGACTCGGTGACCTCGGTCGAGGTGGCCGACGGCGTCGTCTACGTGGGCGGCCACTTCCGCTGGCAGAACAACGCCAACGGCAACGACTCGCAGGGTGCCGGCGGCGTCAGCCGCTACGGCGTCGCCGCGCTGGACCAGCAGAACGGCGTCCCGCTGAACTGGAACCCGACCCGCTCGCCCGGCAGCCAGCTGCCCGCCGACGGGACCAACTGGGGCCCGATCATGTGGGAGATCTGGAAGGGCCCGTCCGGCCTGTTCATCGGGCAGGACTCCGACGGTCTCGGCAACGAGTACCACGGGCGCCTGGGCTACTTCCCGAAGGCCGGCGGCCGCACGATCGGGGTCCAGGACGCCCCGCAGGCCGCCTCCGGCTACCTCTACCTGGGGGCGGGCAACGGTCAGGTCACCAAGGTCGCGTACGGCCCGGACGGGCTGGGGACACCGGCGACCGTCAGCCAGCCGCAGCTCACCAGCGCCAAGGCGGCGTTCGCGCTGTCCAACAAGGTCTACTGGGCCAAGACGGACTCCTCGGCGCCCAGCGGCAGCGTCCTGAACGTCTCGATCCTCAGCGGTGGCACGATCGGTGCGCCGTGGGTGAGCAGCGGATACAACTCGTGGTTCACCGCCGCGAGCATGACCGGCGCCTTCTTCCTGCAGGGCCGGATGTACTACACGACCTCGTCCAGCAACTCGCTGTTCTACCGGTACCTCACGCCGGACGGCTCGGTGGTCGGCTGCACTCCGTTCACCCTGCCTACGACGGGTATCGATTGGCGCACGGTCCGTGGTATGACCTGGGTAGCGGGGAAGCTCGTCTATGGTTCCACCAACGGATCGCTGCGGACCGTCGCCTTCGACCCGGCGGCGTCCACCGCTGTGGACGGTTCGACCGCGACCGTGGTGGCGACCGGCACCGCGGCGGCGACCTGGAACAACCCCACGCTGTTCTTCGCCACCTCGTAGCGGAGGACGTCAGACGCGCGACGTCCCCGGCCGGGCAGTGCCGCCCGGCCGGGGACGTCCGCCGAACCGGAAACACAACTGCAGACGTCGGGGAGAGACGACACATGGATGTGACTGATTCCGTCGCCGCGAGCCGGCAGCGGGTCGTCGGCTTTGCGGACGTCGTACGGATTCCGCTGCGCCGCTGGCGCATCGTGCTTGCCGCCACCGCGGCCGTCACGGTCGCCGTGCTCGCCTATCTGTTGTTCTTCCCGGCCACCTACCGGGCCACCACGGTCGTCGTGCTGCGCCCCGTGGTGACCGACCCGTTCACGCTGCCGTCCAGCGGCGCGGACCGGGCCATCAACATGACCGCCGAGAACGGCATCGCCCTCGGCAACGACGTCATCGACTCGACCGCGCGGATCCTCGACCGCGATCCCGAGGACGTACGCAACGCGCTCACCACCGAGGTGCCGACCGGCGGCCAGGTCCTGCGCTTCCAGTACGCCGACGACACCGAGGACAGCGCGATCACCGGCGCCAACACGGCCGCCGAGACGTACCTGCGGGTGCGCGAGGACATCTACAAGCAACAGCGGGCCGCGCTGATGCTGTCGTACGACAACACCATCAAGTCGGTGACCGCGCAGCGGCAGGCGGCGCAGAAGGACCTGCCGTCCCGCACCTCCAGCTCCGACACGGTGTCGCCGCGGACGCAGGCGATGCTGGACCAGGTCAACGCGCTGAACGACCAGATCGCCCAGCTCGCCAACGCACGCGCGAAGGTCGCCTCGGCCGACCTGAGCCCCGGCTCGGTCGCCGCCGCGGCCCGGGCCCCGGTGCCGTCCAGCCACGACGCCGCCCTGCTCTACGTGGCCGCCGCCGTGCTCGGTGGCCTGCTCCTCGGCATGGTTCTCGCGCACGCCCGCGAGGCCCTCGACCGCCGGATCCGCTCCATCGACCAGGCCGCCGACATCGTCGGGGTGCCGGCGCTCGGCGTGGTCCGGGCGGCGGGCCGCCACCACGAGGAGGGCGCCGCGGCCGATGCCCGGTACGTCTCGCTGGCCGTGCTCAAGTGGATCGACCGGCACCCGGACCGCTCGCTCGTCGTGCTCTCCGTGCGGGACGACGAGGGCCGGACCACCGTGAGCGGCAACCTCGCGGTCGCGCTCGCCGAGGCCGGCCAGGACGTCACCCTGGCGGCGCGGGCGGAGAGCCAGGAGCAGCTGAAGCGCATCCTGTTCGCGGCGCAGAAGCGGACGCCACCGCGTCCGCGGACCGTCACACCCTCCGGTTCCGGGCTCAATGGTGCCGCCACGGCCGGCGGTCGCGGCCGTGGCCCGGCCGGCCCGGGCCTCGTGGCCGCTCCGGGCGTGACCCGCATGCAGGGAGCGCCCCTGCGTCTCGCCGAGGTCGCCACCTCCCAGGACCCGGAAGCCACCCTGATCATGGATACGACCGGCGGGCGGCCCGTTGCGTCCGTCGACACGCAACCCGTGCTGACGAAGGCCGACGTCGACGGCCGGGCGCCACTGGTCGTGCTGATCGGCGGCGGCGTGGTACGGCTGTGCGCGCTCGGCGACCAGCCCGACACCGGCGTCGTGGTCGTCGACGCGCCGCCCTCGGACACCGACGAGCGAGGAGTGCGGGCCGCCCAGTCCGGCGTCGCCGTGCTCGTCGTGGCGCGCGACCGCACCCGCAACAACGAGCTCAGCCGGCTGGTCGACCGGCTGCGGTCCGCCGGCGCCCAGACCGTCGGTTTCGTCCTGACAGGAGGCCGCGGTGCCTGACAGCCACCCCCTCGTCAGCGTCATCGTCGCCACCCGGGACCGGCCCGGCCTGCTCGAACGGGCGGTCACCAGCATCCTGCAGCAGGACTATCCCGGCGAGATCGAGTGCATCGTCGTCTACGACCACGTGGACGTGCGCGACCTCGCCGTCACGGTGGGCCCGGGCCGTTCGCTCAAGCTCATCAGCAACACCCACCGGCAGGGCCTGCCCGGCGGCCGCAACAGCGGGGCCGACGCGGCCACCGGCGAGCTGCTCGCCTTCTGCGACGACGACGACATCTGGCTGCCGGCCAAGCTGCGCCGTCAGGTCGAGCTGCTCGCCGACCCCGGCCTGGGCGCGGTCAGCTGCGGGCTGCGGCTGCGCGGCCCTGGCATCGACAAGGAGCGCGTGCTCGACCAGGACGTCGTCACGCACGAGCAGTTCCTCGCCGACCGCGTGATGGAGGTGCATTCGAGCACCATGCTCGTGCGCCGCTCGACCTGGGACGCGGTGGGGCCGGTCGACGAGGAGATCCCCGGCGGCTACAGCGAGGACTACGAGTGGCTCCTGCGCGTCTCGGCGCACACGCCCGTCGCCGTCGTCCGCAAGGCGCTGGTCATCGTCGACTGGCACGGAGGCTCGTTCTACTTCGGCCGGTGGGCGACGATCGTCGACGCCCAGCGCTACCTCATCCGCAAGCACCCCGACCTGGCGCAGAGCCGCGCCGGCCTGGCCCGCCTGCGCGGTCAGATCGCGTTCGCGCTCGCCTCCGGCAACCGGCGGACCGAGGCGATCAGGGAGCTGGCGGCGGTGGTCCGGCTCCGCCCGCGGGAGAAGCGGGTGCTGGTCACCGTACCCGTGATCCTTCGGCTGGTGACCGGTGAGCGGGTCCTGCGGATGGCGCAGAAGCGCGGCAAGGGGATCTGAGGTTGGCCCGGACGTCCGTGCGTCCCCGGCGCGTCGCGCGAGCGACCGCGCCGGCCCGGGCGCGCGCGGTGGCCGCCGTCGAGCCGGGCGTGCTCGACCCGCGCGCCTGGCGGGTCCGCACGGCGAAGCTGCCGGTGTGGCCGCTGGCCGTCATGTTCGCGCTGATGCCGCTCTGGTGGGGGCTCGGCGTCTGGTACTTCGTCTGGCCGTTCTTCGGGGTCGTGCTGCTGGCCCTGCTCACCACCCGGGGCGACGTGCGGCTGCCGCCCGGTACCTGGATCTGGCTGATCTGGCTCGGCATCATCGCGATCAGCGCAACCCGGCTCGAACGCGTCACCTCGCTGATCGTCTTCGGCCTGCGGTTCGGGCACCTGTTCACCGCCCTGATGGTCGGCATCTACGTCTACAACCTGGCCCGCGACCGGGTCTCCTGGGTGCGGATCGCCAACCCGCTCGCGGTGTTCTGGCTGGCCCTGGTGCTGCTGGGCTGGCTGGGCGTGCTCGCGCCCAAGTTCAGCATGCCCAGCCCGTTCCAGATGGTGCTTCCGCACGGCGTGCAGAGCGAGCGCTTCATCACCGACATCTCGCGCCTGGACTCAACCGAGTTCAACCCGCTGAGCCGCAACCCGATCTACCGGCCGGCGGCGCCCTATCCGTACACCAACAACTGGGGCACGGCGTACAGCTTCCTGGTGCCGTTCGTGCTGTCGTACCTGACCTCGGTGCGGCGGGGCAGGATGCGGATGGTCCTGCTGGTGTCGCTGCCGGTGTCCATCGTTCCGGCGTTCCTCACCCTCAACCGCGGCATGTTCATCGGCCTCGGCGCGGGCGTGCTGTACCTGCTCGGCCGGGAGATCGCCCGGGGGCGGGTGCGGCTGCTGCTGCCGATCGCCGGCATCGTGCTGGCCGGCTGGGTGGTGACCCTGTTCATCCCGGTGATCGACCTCATCACGCACCGGACCTCGACGACCGACACCAATCTGGACCGCTTCGACCTGTACGCCCAGACGTGGGCCGCGGTGCTGCACTCACCGCTGCTGGGCTTCGGGCAGCCGACCTCGGTCGACACCACCCACGCCGCCGAACCGCTGGGCACCCAGGGCATGATCTGGCAGCTGCTCTACAGCCACGGCATTCCGGCGACGATCTGCTTCTACCTGCTCCTGGCGGTCCTCGCCCGCCGGCTCGCCGCCGCCGTGACCCCGTCCGGGCTGTGGCTGAGCTCGCTGCCGGTCATCGCCGCGGTGGTCACCCCGTTCTACTCGTACATCGATCCGAACCTGTCCGTGCTGTGCTTCGCCGTCGGCCTGGGGCTCGCGGCGGTGGACGGCCCGGTCAACCGGGACGGGAAGGAAACCGGCAGATGACCGCCGTCTCGGACGGGAACGAGGTACGCCGGAGCGCCCGCAGCGGCGCCACCGGCCTGCTCGGCGCCGCGATCAACGGGGCGTGCGGGTTCCTGCTCACCGCGGTCGTGGTCCGGGCGTTCGGCGCCGCCGACTCGGGCGCGCTGTTCACCGCGATCGGGCTGGTCAGCATCATCGGTCCGCTCTGCTGCCTCGGCGCCGACACGGGACTGATGTGGGCGCTGCCGCGCCGCCGGAGCCTGGCCGCCGACGGTGCCCGGCTGCTGCCACTGGCCCTCGTGCCGACGGCGTCGCTGGCGCTGGTCGTGGCCGGCGTCGGCTGGGTTCTCGCGCCGGTGCTCGGACGGGCCGTCCTGGGCGCCGGCGGGCAGCACACCACGCTGATCCGCCTGGCATTCGTCGGGGTGCCGGTGTTCGTGGTCGCCACGGTGCTGCTCGCGGCGGTGCGAGCCACCCGGCCGGTCGGCGCGTACGTGGGCCTGCAGCTGATCGCCGTACCGGTCGCGCGGCCCCTGCTCATCGGCGGCGCGGTGGCCCTCGGCGGCTCGGTGGTGCCCGGCTTCGGCGGCTGGCTGCTCCCGCTCTTCGTGGCTGCGGTGGCCGCGGCGATGCTGTGCGCCGGTCCTCTGGGCCTCCGCCGTGGTGCACGTCTGCGGCCGACCGGGGACGACCGGCGCGAGTTCTGGGGTTTCGCCCTGCCGCGCGCCCTGTCCACGGCGATCGACGCCAGCAGCATGTGGGTCGGTGTCCTGCTGACCTCGGCTCTCGCGGACCCCGCTGCCGCCGGTGTCTTCGGCGCGGTCGGGCGTTACGCGCTGGCCGGGCTCCTGGTGATGCAGGGGCTGCGGGTGGCGATCGCGCCGCAGCTCTCCCGTCTGCTCGGCGCGGGCCGGACCCGGGCCGCGGCGGAGATCTACCGCCGGACGACGCTGGCGATCGTCCTGCTGTCCTGGCCGGCCTACCTACTGCTGGCGGCGTTCGCCCCGGCGTTCCTGGCGTTGTTCGGTCCGGAGTTCGCCGCGGGCGCCGGGCCCATGGCGGTCCTGGCGGCGGCGATGCTGGTCAACGTGGGCGTGGGCCTGGTGCAGACCGTGCTGCTGATGAGCGGCAACAGCCGGGGACACCTGCTCGCGACGGTGGCCGGCCTCACTCTCAACGTGCTGGCCTGCCTGGTGCTGATCCCCGCGTACGGCGCGCTGGGAGCGGCCGTCGCGTGGTCGCTGGGCATCGTGTGCGAGAACGTCCTGGCGGCGGTGCTGGCCCGGCGTGTGCTGGGGTCGCCGCTGTTCGGGCGTACCCTCGCCGTCGCCGCGACGGCCGCGCTCACCGCGACCGGGGTCGCGGCCGCGATCGGGATCGGCGCCGGCGGCCGGGGCCCGGCCGGGCTGGTCGTCGCGCTCGGCGTGATCCTTCTGGGCTGCCTCGCGTTGCTCGCCGACCGCCGGGTGCGCGCGCTGCTGGGTGCGGTCCGGTCCCAGCTCAGACCCGTGGACAAGGTGGAGGTTCCGTCGTGACCGTGTTGGACCGGATCAAGAACGCCGCGCCGCGGGGGGCTCGCGACCAGGTCCGGGAGCTGCTGGTGCGCTACGGGGAGAAGACCGCGGCCCAGCGGCCGCTCCCGGACTTCCTCGTGATCGGCACCAAGCGCGGCGGCACCACGTCGTTGTGGCGCTACCTCATCCAGCACCCGCTGGTGCCGCGGCTCTTCCCGGCGTGGAACACCAAGACCTCCCACTACTTCGAGGAGAACTGGGCCCGCGGCGAGGCGTGGTACCGCTCGCACTTCCCGACCCGCCGGCAGCGCGCGGCACTCGAACGCCGGCACGGTGGGCCGTCGAAGGCCGGCGAGGCGGCGCCGCTCTACATGTTCCACCCGCTGGTGGCGGGGCGGGTGGCGGACCTGATGCCGCAGGCCAGGATCGTCGTGCTGCTGCGCAACCCGGTGGAACGCGCGTACTCGCACTGGAAGGAACGCCGTGGGGAGGGCGTGGAGCCGCTCGGCTTCGCGGAGGCCCTGGCGGCCGAGGACAGCCGCACGGCGGGGGAGCGGGAGCGGCTGATCGCCGAACCGGGGTACTTCAGCGAGGCGTTCGACTGGTACTCGTACCGGGCCCGGGGCCGCTACCTCGAGCACCTCGAGCCGTGGCTGGAGCGGTTCCCCCGGGAGCAGCTGTTCGTCGAGGCGAGCGAGACCCTCTACCGGGAGCCTGCCGAGACGTACGCCCGCATCCTGCGCTTCATCGGCCTGCCCGAGCACGACCTGGGGTCGTACGACGTCTTCAACGACCGGCCGAGCAAGGGCATGGATCCGCAGGTGCGCGCCGAGCTGACCGCGTACTACCGGCCGTTCACCGCTGCCCTGGAGGAGCGACTGGGCCGGCGGTTCGGCTGGGAGTGATTCGTCCTCATCGGAGCGTGCCCGGTGTCGATGTAGTCTGCCGCGATGGACCTACACTCTCTCCGCTGGCGCCTCGTGGACCGGCCCGACTCGTGGGGCGCCAAGCGCCGCGAGGAGCGGTCGCGGTGGCTGGCCGACACGTTCCCCGAGTTGTCCGAGATGTCGGTGGTCGACCTGGGCGGCCGGGTCGGCTTCTGGCGGCAGCTGCCCGTACGCCCCAAGAGCGTGCACGTCGTCAACCTCGAGCCGGCCCCCGCGGACGTGCCGGAGTGGGTGCAGGTCGACCACGGCGACGCGTGCGCCCTCCCCGCGGAGATCGCTGCTCGCCGCTACGACCTGGTCTTCAGCAACTCGGTGATCGAACACGTCGGCGGCCACGAGCGCAGGCTGCGGTTCGCCGAAGCGGTCCACGCGCTGGCGCCCGCGCACTGGGTGCAGACGCCGTACCGGTATTTCCCGATCGAGCCGCACTGGATCGCGCCGGGCATGCAGTTCCTTCCCGTGGCCGCGCGCAGCGTGGTCGCCCGCAAGTGGCCGCTGGCCTACACCCCCGGGCGCACCCGCGAGGAGGCCCTGTCCCGGGTGCTGTGGACGGAGCTGGTGGACAAGACCCAGATGCGGTCGTACTTCCCCGACTCGGTGCTGCGGTCCGAGAAGGTTCTCGGGCTGACCAAGTCGCTCATCGCCTACAAGCGTCCGTGACCAGCCGGGCCAGGTGCAGCATCTCCGCGCTGTGCGGATAGGTGTCCCGCGGCCGCTGCTCCATCTCCTCGATGGCGGCCGCAAGCATCCACCGTTGCACCGAGGTGAGGGTGCCTCCGGAGGACAGGAAGGCGAGCGCGCTGGCGCGTACGCGCGAAGCCACCGGATCCCCGGCGTTCAGCAACCCGGCTATCCGCTCCCTGTACCAACGATCGACGTCGCGGAGGGTGCTCATCGCGGCAGGCGGGTGGCGAGCACGTCCAAGAGCGCCGGGTGCAGCTTCGGGTTCCAGCCCGCGCCGCCACCGGACAGCTCGTACGTGCGCAGCCACAACTCCACCAGGTAGGCATCGGCGACGAAGCGCTGCCCCGCCGCGTCGAGCCCGAGCGCCGGCCCGTGCTCGCGCATCGCCTCGTCGACCGCCACCGCGCACTGCGCCGCCGGCCGCCCGTGGGTCGACAGGGCGGTCTGGAACGCCTGGTGGGCCAGGTCGAAACCGACCGGTACGCCCGCGGACCGGTTCTCCCAGTCCCACACGAGCAACCGTCCCCGGTGACGGGCCATGTTCCACGGCACCCAGTCGCCGTGCCAGTCCCCGAACTCGAGCTGCTCACCGGTGTCGAGCGCGTCGATGAAGGTGAAAATGCGGGGATCCGCCCCGGCCGCTCGCCGCCGCCAGGTCTGCAGCAGCTCGGTGACGGGCCGCGGGGCAGTGGCGGGCCCGCCGCGCCGTGCGACGGCCAGCATCGCGTCGAGCCGGGGCCGGTCGGGCCGGCGGATGCGCCGGACGGTACGCGGCATCGGCTCGATCACCGCGATCTCGCGGCCGTGCCACTGGGTGTGCAGGACCAGCCGCGGCGCGGGCGGGAAGCCGCCACCCTCGGGCAGGTCGGCCAGGGTGGCGGCCTCCGCCCGGACCATCGCGCGGGTGCCGTCGTTCCAGCCGATCTTGGCGTAGCCGCGTGGCCGGCCGTCGTCGTCGAAGAGTTGCAGGGTCGGCTTGTGATGCGGGTCCGGCGGGCGGATCCCGATCGCCGCGTGCAGCCGGTCCACGCCGAGCCGTTCGGCCAGGAACGTGCTGAGCAGCTCAGGGGCGTGCACGGACAGCACCGGCGCCTTGGTGAGCCCGAGCAGGCCCAGCCGGGCGAGGAGGCCGACCGCGGCCCGGCCGGCCCGGACCTTCGGCGGCCTGAGCGCGTTGTACGTCAGCAGGGACGCCGCGGTGACCCGGCGCGACACCAGCGGCAGCAGGAACCGCGCCTGGTCCAGCGACGGGATCACGGCGTACCGGACGGTCGCGGAGGGATCGTCGCCCACCGCGACCGTCACGCCGGGGTTGCCGAAGACGGCCCGGGTGACCCAGCCGAGGCGGTCCTCGGGAACCAGAGACTGTTTCAGCACGCCCTAGACCATAGGTGAGCGTCGTTCAGTGCTGATAGACCCGTACGTAGTCGACGACGAAGTCGGCCGGGAACCGCGTGGTGGCGTCCGGGTCGCCGAGCCAGCCACCGACCTGGAAGTTGAGCCGGATGTTGTACGGCTTGTTGAAGGCCTTGTCGTACCACGGGGTGGTGCTGCGGTCCCGGGTCCAGACCAGCTTGCCGTCGATGTACCACTTGAGCGCGGTGGCGTCCCATTCGGTGGCGTACGTGTGGAAGCCGTCCGCCGGGTAGCCGCCGCCGGGCAGGGCGATCCGGGTGTCCTGCTTGACCGGGGTGTAGTCCCAGAAGATGGCCGCGGTGGACTTGTCGTACCAGTCCTTGCCGCCGGGCAGCTCGGTGACGTCGATCTCACCGTTGCCGCCGTCGTCGGGGCGCAGCCAGAACGCCGGCCACAGGCCCTTGGAGGACTCCGGCTTGTTGGGCGACTTCGCGCGCATCTCGAAGCGGCCGTACTTCCACGACGCCTTGCCGATGGTGTCCAGGTACGACTGGGTGTACTGCCTGTTCTGCGAGCTGCAGGTCGAGCTCTCCTTGAGCGCGCGCAGGGTCAGGTTGCCGCCGCCGACGAGGGTGTTCTTCGGGCTGCTGACGTTGCAGCCGGCGTCGATGTCGCGGCCCTCGCCGTTGCGGAGGTTCCACTTCGCCTTGTCGATGCTGCCGCCGTCGAAGTCGTCGCTCCAGACGAGCTTCCAGCCGGACGGCGGCGGTGCCGTGGTGGTGGCCGGCGGTTTGCTGGTCGGTGCCGTGGTGCTCTTCGTCGGCTCCGCGGGCTTGGTCGTCGTCGGAGGGGTGGTCGGCGCCGTCGTGGGCGGGGGCAGGGCGGTCGCCGGGGTGGTGGGAGCCGCGGTCGGCTTGTTCTGCGTCTCGTACGACAGCACCAGCTCAGGGTGCAGGTTCTCCTTGGCGTTCTCCCGCGACGCCCAGTAGACCCTGGTGTTGAGGGTCTCCTGGGAGAGCGCGAACGTGTAGGTGCCGTTGCGCTGCACCGAGCCGGAGACGTCGAACTCGTTGTAGCCCTTCTTGACCGCCTCCAGCGCCTGCACGCTGCCGGCGGTGGCGAGCTGGGCCGGGGTGCTGGCCGCGCTGAGGTCGCCGGGGAGGGTGCGGGCCAGGATGCGCGCGGCGACGTCGTGCCAGGAGTACACGCGCAGGGTGGCCTTGACCTTGGTGGCGTTGACGGGCAGCTTGTCCACCGCGAACTGGAGGGTGGCGTCGCGCCGGCCGCGCGGGTTGTTGTCGCAGAGCGACGGGCAGCTGGCCAGCGTCGTCTTGACGTCGTTGTCGCCGTCCTGCGGCACCTGGGTGATCGTCGTGTCCGCCACCGGGTGCAGCGTCAGCCCGTCGTCGTCGCCGGCGAAGACCGGCACGAGCGTCGCCGCGGTCACGGCCACGACGGCCATACCGATGACGGACAGCGACCGGGTGCTGCGGATTCCTCGTCGCGGCGCCGGTGCGTGGGCCGGCGCGTGCGCCCTGCGCAACATCAACTCTCCTTTGTGGTTTGTCGATGTCGGAGCGTATAGGCGGAAACAGAAGATCACAGCCGGCTTAAGGCAGAGCTAATGCCAACCTGACTATTTCGGCGGCAGCGTCGACACGAACGAGCGCGCCAGGTCCACCCACCCGGCCAGCACGTCGTCGTCCAGGACGGCACCGTCGACCAGCACCCATCCGCGCATCAGCCGGCCACCGATGTCGCACGGCCGTGCGCCCGGGCGGGTCAGCGCCTGCTCGGCGGCGTCCCGCCCGAGGCGGACCATGAGGTCGTCACCCATCAGCGCGACGGTCAAGTTGCCGTCGGTCAGGAACGCGAGGCCGCCGAACATCCGCTTGTCGCTCACCCCGGGCAGCGGCGCGAGCAGGTCGCGCACCCGCTCGGCCAGGGCCTCGTCATACGCCATGATCCGACCGTACCGGTGGCGGCGGGTTCCTAGGCTCGGCGCCATGCTGCGCCGGATCGCCGCTGTCGTGGTCACCCTGATCGCCCTGGTCGCGGGGGTGCGGCTGGTCGCCGCCCCGGATTCGGGAGTACGCCGGCAGCTCGCGTTCCTGCGCTCCGCCCTCGACGACGGCGCGGCCGAGGAGGCGCAGAAGTCCTTCCCCGAGGGCTATTTCTTCCTGTACGCCCTTTACGGCCTCACCAGCGTGGATCTGGGGGACGAGCAGGAGGCCCGCTGGGCGCTCGCCCGGCTGGAGGCGCCGGCGGGCCGGGCCCCGTTCAGCCCTGGCCTCACCCCGGCGTACGGGGTGTTCTACCAGGGGTGGACGAACTGGCTGCGCGGCGGCATCCTCGCGCTGCGTCCGGACCCCGAGCTGCGGGAGAGGTTCGAGGCCTCGTCCGCTGCCCTGGCCGCCGCCTTCGACGCGTCCCCGACGCCGTACCTCACCGCCTTTCCGGACCAGGCGTGGCCGGTGGACTCGACCGTCGCGGTCGCCTCCCTGCGCCTGCACGACCGCCTGCTGCCCCCTCGGTACGGCGCCACGGTCACACGGTGGCTGGCCGGTGTCCGCTCGCGGCTGGATCCGGCGACCGGGCTGTTGCCGCACACGGCCGACCCCGTCACCGGGGCGCCCGGATCGGGTGCCCGCGGCTCGTCGCAGAGCATCACCCAGCGTTTCCTCACCGACATCGACCCGGCCTTCGCCCGCGAGCAGTACCTGCGGTTCCGGTCGTTGTTCGTGACCCGTCCGCTGCGTCTGGGGCCCGCGGTCCGCGAGTATCCGCCCGGGGTCGCGGGCGCCGGTGACGTGGACTCGGGGCCGCTAATGCTCGGGGTCAGCCTGTCGGCGACGACGGTGACGCTCGGGGCCGCCCGGGTGCAGGGGGACGAGGGCCTGGCGCGGGCGCTGGGGAACTACGGGGAGCTGCTCGGCGTACCGGTGTCGACTCCCTGGTCGAAGCGCTATGCCGGCGGCCTGCTGCCGATCGGCGACGCCTTTCTGGCGTGGTCGAAGACGGCTCGTCCGTGGGTCTCACCGCCGCCCTCGCCGCCTCCGTCCCTGGAGCTCGCCCGCTGGTGGCGGGCGCCGCTGCTCGCCGTGCTGGCACTCGCGGTGCTGCTGGCGTGGATCCCGGTCGCCCGGGTCGGCGTCAGAAGGGCAACAGCAGCGCCGCCGCACGCCGGTTGAGGTCTTCGGTCTCCAGGTTACCGGTCGGTATTCGCCGTGGGCGAAGTGACTGACGTCGGACGAAAAGATGATCAAACTTGATCCGAGTGGCCGCAAAACCGCGCCGAGGGGGCGATCCGGCCTAAAAGTCCATTTCCCCTACACCGCCCCAAATCCCTGGTTACAGTACGACCGGCGCAGTTCCCAAGTGCGAGCTTTGTCCGCGTGCTTCCGACCGCGCCGAACCGGCTTCGAGGCCGGCGCTCCACCAGCCGTCGCGTGCGGCACCGAGAAAGGCAAACCCGTCGAGAGGCGGGGACGCAAAGCCAGGGACCTCCCGATCGGGAGGCGGCCCAGCCGCCGAAGGAGACAGAAACACATGCGCTATCAACCAGCCCATGCGGCCAAGAGCGGCTCGGTTCCGTTCATGCTGCGTGGCCCGAAGTCGGTGCGGACGGTCCTCTCGACCGTCGTCGCCGGTGCGATCGCCTTCGCCCCGGCCGTGCTCATCACCTCGCCCGCCCAGGCCGCCGCGGCGATGGGAGACGCCGACTTCTCTCCTGCGACCTACACGGTCAACGAGGGCGAGTCGGTGACGCTCAATCTCGACTGGGACACGGTCAACGCCGGTGCCACCCCTGCTTCGAACCTCACCTGGATCACGGTCGACGGCTCGGCCAAGGCAGCCAGCGGCGACTACACCGCCGTCACGGCCGGCACGGTCACCTTCGACAGTGGGACCAAGAAGGCCAAGCTCATCGTCGACACCAAGACGGACGCCCTCGACGAGGCCGACGAGACGTTCAAGGTGCGGGTGCTGGACGGGGCCACGACGATCGACGAGGCCACGGTCACGATCAAGGACACCAGCGCCGGTCCGACGTACACCATGACCGCCGACAAGGTGAACGTCAACGAGAAGACCGACACGACCGTCAAGGTGACGCTGAAGCTGACCACGGCCTCGGACAACGCCGTGCAGATCCCGGTCTCCACCTCGGACGTCACCGCGAAGCAGGGCTCGGACTACACCAAGGTCGCCAAGACGGTCGCCTTCAGCGCCGGCGACACCGAGGAGTCGTTCGACGTCACTCTCACCGACGATGACGTGTACGAGGGCGCGCAGACGTTCACCATCAACGCCGCCTCGGACCCCACCGTCACCGGGGTGGCGACCCCGATCACGATCACCATCACCGACGACGAGACCGTTCCCACGGTGTCGCTCGACGGTGACGCGACCGCCCTCGAGGGTGCGGACCTCAAGTTCCCGGTCAAGCTGAGCGGCAAATCCGAGGCGCCCGTCACGGTCAAGTACGACACCTCGGACCTCACCGCTGACACGGTCGGGGCCGGCCACGGCGTCGCGGTCGCGGACAAGGACTACACCAAGGTCACCGGCGGCACGGTGACCATCACCTCGGGCACGACCGCTAACGCGATCGTCAAGACGAGCCCGGACGCTCTGGACGAGCGGACCGAGGACCTGCGGGTCACGCTCTCCGCCCCGAGCGGCGCGACGCTGGGCAGTGCCAAGACCGCCACCGGAAGTATCAGCGACACCGGCAGCACGCCTCCCTCCGTGACGCTGACGGGATCCCCCGTCGAGGAGGGCAGCTCCGGCGCCGCCACCAAGAAGACCTTCGTGGTCAAGCTGAGCAAGGAATCCGGTATCAAGCAGGTCGTCCACTATGACGTGTCGACCAAGTCCGCCGCGGGTGACGCCTCCGACCAGGACGTGACCGCCACCATGGGCGACCTCACGTTCAACCCGGGTGAGCTCGAGAAGACCTTCACGGTCGACGTCATCGGCGACAAGATCGACGAGTCCAACGAGAAGTTCTACATCAAGCTGTCCGCGGCGCTCGGTAGCGACAGCACGGTCACCGGTGGGGACATCAAGGAGAACACCGTCACCATCACCGATGATGACGACGCTCCGACCTACACGGTCAACGACATCGACATGACGGAAGGCGACCAGGCGTCGGTCGCGCTTTACACGATCAAGCTGTCCAACCCGACGGACACGAAGCTGACCTTCGACATCACGAAGAACGTCGGGGGCAAGGACACCGCCGAGTCGGCGGTGCCGGGCAGCCAGGCCGGAACGAGCGACTTCGCCCTTCCGGTCGCCACCGCGACGATCGAGGCGGGACAGACCGAGGGCTACGCCTTCGTGCTCGTCAACGGCGACGACGTGTTCGAGAGCACCGAGAAGGCGACCTTCACCATCACGCCGAAGGACGCCGGCAGCATCGCGGCGCTGACGACGAAGACCGCCACGGCGTCGCTCACCCTGAAGGACGACGACACCGCCCCGCAGCTGGCCGTCGTGCCTGTCACGGGGAACGAGGGTGAGACCGTCGACGTCATGGGTGTCGTCACCGGCCAGGCGCAGGCGGCGACGAGCTTCTTCCTCACCCTGACCGGTGGAACGGCGACGCCCGTATCCGACTACGACGGCCCGGGCGCCGTATCGGTCCCCGTCGGCGCGGGCGCCGCATCCGGCCTGAGCTACAAGATCGCCAGTGTGAAGCTGGTCGACGACACCACGCCCGAGACCGCCGAGACGATCCAGGTCACCGGCGTGGGTGTCGGCACCGTCAAGGGCGGCACCATCACCATCGCGGAGAGCGACGGTGGCAAGCCGACCCCGGTCACGCTCAAGTCCTCGGCGAGCTACCGGCTGGGTGTCGGCCCGATCACCCTGAGCGGTACGGCCGCCGTTGGCGCCAACCTCACCCTGTGGGGCAAGCCTGTCGGCGCGCCCGAGGACAAGGCGTACGAGGAGCTCGGCACGACTACTGCGAACAGCAAGGGCGGCTACATCTTCAAGCCGGAGTTCACCACCACCGGCTGGTGGTTCAAGGTGACCGACGGGGAGAACGCGTCGCCCGCCATCAAGGTGAACCTCAAGGAGGACCCGGACCTCTACCTCCGCTCGTCCAGCAAGGGCGCCGCGACGGTGAGCGTCTACGGTGACCCGCGGGTCCCCGGTCTCTCGGTCCGGGTGCTCCGCAACACCGGCAGCGGCTGGGTCACGGCCGGCAGCGGCAAGCTGGACGAGAACGGCAAGTACGTCCGGACGTTCACCGGACTGCGGTCGGGTAGCTCGGTCTCCTACAAGGCCCTGATCTTCGGTGACTCCGATGTCGGCCTGCTGACCAACTACTCGAACGTCGCCAGCGTCACGATTCGCTGAATCGGCTGACGAGCACGAAGGGGGCGGCCCGCCGGGCCGCCCCCTTCCGCTATTCCACCTCCACCGCCGCTTGGGCGAACTGCGCCGAGTAGAGCCGGGCATACGCGCCACCCGCGGCGATCAGCTCGTCGTGGGTGCCCTGCTCGACGATGGCGCCGTCCTCCATCACCAGGATCACGTCGGCGTCGCGGATGGTCGACAGGCGGTGCGCGATGACGAACGACGTCCGCCCGGTGCGCAAGGTGTTCATCGCCCGCTGGATCAGCACCTCGGTGCGGGTGTCCACCGAGCTGGTCGCCTCGTCCAGGATCAGGATGCTCGGCTCGGCCAGGAACGCCCGGGCGATCGTGACGAGCTGCTTCTCGCCGGCCGAGACGTTCGAGCCCTCCTCGTCGATCATCGTGTCCATGCCGTCGGGCAGCGACCGGGCGAAGCGGTCGACGTGCGCCGCCTCCGCCGCCGCGGCCACGTCCGCTGTGGACGGATCGTCGGCGCCGTACGCGATGTTGTCCGCGATGGTCCCGCCGAAGAGCCACGTGTCCTGCAGCACCATGCCGATGTGCTCGCGCAGCTCGGCGCGCGGCATGGTGGCGATGTCCACACCGTCCAGCGTGATCCGGCCCGCCGACACGTCGTAGAACCGCATCAGCAGGTTGACCAGCGTCGTCTTGCCGGCCCCGGTGGGCCCCACGATCGCCACCGTCTGCCCCGGCTCCACCGTGAACGACAGGTCCTCGATCAGCGGCTTGTCCGGCAGGTAGCGGAACGAGACGTGTTCGAAGGCGATCCGGCCCTCGACCCGGCGTACCCCGGGCGACGCGGGATCGGGCTCCTGCTCCGGGGCGTCCAGCAGGGCGAAGACCCGTTCGGCCGACGCCACCCCGGACTGCACCAGGTTGGCCATGCTCGCGACCTGGGTCAGCGGCTGGCTGAACTGGCGCGAGTACTGGATGAACGCCTGCACCTCGCCGAGCGACAACGCGCCGGAGGCCACCCGCAGGCCGCCGACCACCGCCACCAGCACGTAGTTGAGGTTGCTGATGAACATCATGGCGGGCTGGATCAGGCCCGAGATGAACTGGGCGCGGAAGCTGGACGCGTACAGCTTGGTGTTGTGCTCCTCGAAGGTCTCCGCCGCCTCGCGCGAGCGACCGAAGACCTTGACCAGCGAGTGGCCGGTGAACATCTCCTCGATGTGCCCGTTGAGCCGGCCGGTCGTGGCCCACTGCGCCACGAACTGCGGCTGCGAGCGCTTGCCGATGCGAGTGGTGACCCAGACCGACACCGGAACGGTGACCAGCGCGATCAGCGCCAGCAGCGGGGAGATCCACAGCATCACCCCGAGCACGCCCACGATCATCAGCAGCGCCGTGACGAGCTGGGCGAGCGTCTGCTGCAGGGTCTGCGCGATGTTGTCGGTGTCGTTCGTGGCGCGGCTGAGCACCTCGCCGCGGGGCTGCTGGTCGAAATAGGACAGCGGCAGCCGGGAGAGTTTCGCCTCGACGTCCTGGCGCAGCCGGGACACGGTGGCCTGGACCACCCGCGCGGTGAGCCGGCCCTGCAGCACTCCGAAGACCCAGGCCGCCGCGTAGACCACGAGCACCCAGGCCAGGATGTGGCCGAGCTTGGTGAAGTCGACGCCCTGGCCCGGGACGAAGTCCATGGCGGCGAGCATGTCGGCCCGGTTGGTCTCGCCGTGGGCCCGCAGCTGCTCGACGATCTGGTCCTTGGACATCCCGGCGGGCAGTTTCCTGCCCACCACGCCGGCGAAGATGACGTCCGTGGCGTGGCCGAGGATCTTCGGCCCGGCCACCGACAGCGCCACGCTGGCGATGCCCAGCAGCAGTACGACACCGACGAGCATCCGCTGCGGGCGCAGCATGCCCAGCAGCCGCTTGCTCGACCCCTTGAAGTCCTGCAGCTTCTCGGTCGGCATGCCGCCGCCCATCATCATCCGCCCGGGACCGCCCATCGGTGGCCCGGCCGGCCTGCGTCCGGGAGCCGTCATGCCGCTGCCTCCTGCTCGGTGAGCTGGGAGAGGACGATCTCCCGGTAGGTCTCGTTGGTGTCCATGAGCTCGGTGTGGGTGCCGGCGCCGACCACCAGGCCGTCGTCCAGCACGATGATGCGGTCCGCGTCGCGGATGGTGCTGACGCGCTGCGCGACGATCACCACGGTCGCGTCCGCGGTCCGCTCGGCCAGGGCCGCCCGCAGCGCCGCGTCGGTGGCGTAGTCGAGCGCCGAGAACGAGTCGTCGAAGAGGTAGATCTCCGGCCGGTGCACCAGCACCCGGGCGATCGCCAGCCGCTGCCGCTGACCGCCCGAGACGTTGGTGCCGCCCTGCGCGATCGGCGCGCTCAGCCCGCCCTCCATCCGCTGCACGAAGTCGCGGGCCTGCGCCACCTCCAGCGCGTCCCACAGCTCCTCATCGGTGGCGTCCGGGTTGCCGTAGCGCAGGTTCGACGCCACCGTGCCGCTGAACAGGTACGGCTTCTGCGGCACCAGGCCGACGAGCCGCGACAGCAGCCCCGGATCGAGCTCACGGACGTCGACCCCGTCCACGAGGACCTCGCCACCGGTCGCGTCGAACAACCGCGGCACCAGGTTCAGCAGAGTGGTCTTGCCGGAGCCGGTGCTGCCGATGACCGCGGTCACCTCGCCCGGCCGGGCCGTCAGGTCCACCCCGCACAGCACCGGCGCCTCCGCGCCCGGGTAATGGAAGTCGACGCCGCGCAGCTCCAGGTCGCCGTGGCGGGGGAGCGCCGTGACGGGAGCCGTGGGCACCCGTACGGAGGGCTCGGTGCCGAGCACCTCCTCGATGCGCTCGGCGCACACCTCGGCCCGCGGAATCATGACGAACATGAAGGTCGCCATCATGATCGCCATGAGGATCTGCATGAGGTAGCTGAGGAACGCGGTGAGCGCCCCCACCAGCATCGAGTCGTCGTCGATGCGGTGCCCGCCGAACCAGAGCACCGCGACGCTCGAGAGGTTCACAATGAGCATCACCGTGGGGAACATCAGCGCCATCAGCTTGCCGACCCGCAGCGAGACGTCGGTCAGCTCGTCGTTGGCGACGCCGTAGCGGGCCTGCTCACGCTCGTCGCGGACGAACGCGCGGATCACCCGGATGCCGGCGATCTGCTCGCGCATGATGCGGTTCACCTTGTCGATGCGCACCTGCATGCTGCGGAACAGCGGGCGCATGGCCGCGATCAGCACCATCACCACGATCAGCAGCAACGGCACGATCACCAGCAGCAGGCCGGACAACGGCACGTCCTGGCGCAGGGCGAGCAGAATGCCGCCCACGCACATGATCGGTGCCGAGACCATGAGCAGCAAGGTCATCAGCACCAGCATCTGCACCTGCTGCACGTCGTTCGTGGTGCGGGTGATGAGCGAGGGCGCGCCGAACTGCCCGACCTCGCGGGTCGAGAAGTCCATCACGCGCGAGAAGATCGCCGCCCGGATGTCCCGGCCGGCGCCCATGGCGGTCTGCGCCCCGAAGTAGACCGCCGCGACCTGCGCGACGATCTGCACCAGGGACACGGCCAGCATCCCGGCGCCGACGCGCATCACGTAGCCGGTGTCGCCGGGCACGACGCCGTTGTCGATGATGTCGGCGTTCAAGGTGGGCAGATAGAGCGTTGCCAGCGTGGCGACGAACTGGAAGAGCACAACCAGCAAGATCGGTTTCCCGTACGGCCGCAGCCGCGCACGCAGTAGTCGGATCAGCACCTGTCAGGAACCCCCGTGATCGAAGTCGGATGGGACGAGGAGACCGTCGAGCAGGAGCGAGACCAGCTCGTCCCCGTCGAAGCGGTCGGGGTCGCCGAACGGCCCGAACGAGTTCGCGCCGCAGAAGAGCAGGAGAAGCCGGGCGACCGTGCCGGGCGAGCGCCGCAACAGGGCGGCATCGGGCGCGATGAGGTCGGCGACGACAGCCTGCAGGAGCTCCCGGGAGCGGGCCATCCGCGCGGCGGCGTCGGGATGGGCGTTGGAGGCGAGCACCAGCTTGCGGGCGCCGGTCATGAGGTGGGCGCTCTCGGTGAAGCGGTCGTTGATCAGCGTGGCCGCGGCCGCGAGCCGCTTCCGCAGGCCGGCGCGCGGATCGATGGCCGCGATGGCGTCCAGGGTGGGCTGCGGGTCGAGCGCCTGCAGCAGGGCCGCCACGATCAGCGACTGCTTGTCCGGGAAGACGCCGAAGATCGTGCCCTCGGCGACGCCGGCGGCCTCGGCGATACGCCGCGTGCTGACCTCGATGCCGACCTCGTGCAGCAGCGGAACGGTGGCGGCGATGAGGGCGGCCCGGCGGTCATCGGGCGCCATCGCGGGCACCCGGCGCCGGCGGGTCTGGGGTGAGTTCACGCGGCAAGGCTACTGAGCGAGCACTCACTCAGCCACTGATTTTTCTCACGACTCGCCGCCTCTGGCCGCCGATCGAGGGCCGGCAGCCCGGGCGGGCGGCTGGGAGCGGTCGTGAGCTGTCGTGACCGGTCGGCTCAGGCGTGGCCGCGGAGTGGAACCGCATCCAGGTTCAGCCATCGGCCCAGGAGGCGCCCCCTGGGGTTCCCGACGATCTTCATGCGGCAGCGGTATTCGTAAGTGCATCAGCTGTAGCGCTGCAGCGACGACGTCACGGATCCGGTGAGGACTGGCGGTGGGCGTGCCGAAGCGTTTGCCGGCATCCGTGGAGGAAGGCGAGGCCGTTCGCCCTGCCGGCACAGACTCTGCAGCAGCCGGTTGACCGTGCGGTCGGCGACAGCCGGTCCGACTGCTCGGCGGGGGCCTCGGTACCGTGACCCGCGCCGTCGTGGCAGGCATCGGTCAAGGCCGCAATGTCGAGGCGCACGGAAGCGGCGGGCCCGGCTTCGTCCCCGCTCTCGTCGCGTGGGACGCGCGGCGCAGTCCGCGGCCGCCGGTGCAACAGGCGATCCGGTCGCCCGCGCCGCGGCCATTGCCTGGGATCGATGATCTGCCGCGCTGCTGCTGTGCACTCTGTCGTCCTGAGCTGCGGCGCCGCGCTCCGGCTCGTCGTGTTGTGCTAGGCGCTCCGGCGGATCGCGATGATCGGTTGTTTCCTTCCGATGCGTCATGCCGGGCGGCGTCCCAGGGTGAGGGGCGTCCGGCGCTGGCTGGGAGTTCGTCGGCTGATCCGTGGCATCGCGCAGCCGACGCATGCGCCGGGAATGACGTTGCACCAAGCCCCACGAGCGGTGCCGCTCATGTTTGCGCCGGAACTCCTCGGCCGCCGGTGAATAGTTATGACGCAGCGTCCGGTCCCGCACATTCTTCGCGGGGAACAATGCGAGCTGCGTCATGACGCAATTATCCTCCCCCACCCTCCGCTTCGACGACGCCGACCTCGGTTTTTTCATATCAAGCAATCATCTGAAGTCGACTGGGTGCTGCGCCTGTCCGGCACGACGAACAGCGAAGATGCCACGCGATGGAACGCTTTTTATTGTGCCGCCGTACGTGCGCGCCACCTTTGCGGCGCCGTCGAGCGAGTGCCGAATGTCCCCGCCGGCCTGACGGCGGACGTGTCGTCAGGCCAAGATTGCCGGCGCTGACCTGGACAGTGACCTGACGCGATCCAAGCACACCCCAGCCGAGCCAAGGGTGAGCGTTGTGTTGGCCGCTCATCGCGCTGGGTTGTTCGTCCCGCAAGGTGAGATCAGCAGTCCTCGATCGGTTCCCATGTTCGAAGCGCCGGTTGTAGCGCTGCGGCGAGGATGTCGCCGATCCGGCGAGGGCCGGCGGTGGTGTGCCGGAGTGTTCTTCAACGGCCGACGAGGATGGACGAAGCCGCACTTTCGCAGGCCGCGCGGCAGCCGGTTGACGGGTGCAATTGGCGACGGCCAGGGTCTTGTCGTCGGAAGGATGTTCGGCCGGTTTCTTGATGCCGAAGCCCGACAACAGCCGATGCGCATACGCTCCCAAATCGCGGCATTTCTCGATCGCAGTCCGCGCCCGGTCCGGCCACTTATCGGGCGTCCATGATGAATCGGGGTTTCGTTTCCTTTGCGGTCCCATCGTCGTCGTGGCGGTGACTCAGCGTTCTGGAAGGTCGGTTCGGGTGATCCCGGCGAGGTCTTCGACGGTGTGGCCGATCAACCTTTGTGACCATTCGCGGACGGACTTGGCCCAGCGGAACGGTTGTCCGCTGACTCGCTGGTGGCCGGCGGGTCGCTCAGGGGGTGGCCAGGGCTGCGCGCGCTGCCGGGAGCGCGCGGTCGCGGTCGGCCGGGACCAGGCCGAGGCGGGTGCGGCGGTCCAGCAGATCCTCCTCGGTCACCGCGCCCTCGTGGCGTACCGCGAAGAGCAGCTCCGCGCCGGTCACGTCGATGCCGGGTGCGACCGGCTCCCGCAGGGTCGGATCGGCCGCGCCTAGGGCGTACACGGCGGGCGCCTCGGCGCCGTAGCGGGCGATCAGCCGGGCCGGGGCGTTGAGGCGGCTGAGGCGGGCGGGCGGCGCCGCTCCGACCAGCGGCAGTCGCGCGGTGCGGCACGGGCCGGCGGTCAACCCGGCGTGGGTCACCGCAGTGTCGACCGCGTCGGCCGCCATTCTCCGGTACGTCGTGAGCTTCCCGCCCACCACTGTGGTGACGCCGGCAGCCGAGGTGTGCACGGCGTGGTGCCGCGACAGGTCGGCGGTGGTGTCCGCCCGCCCCGTCAGCAAGGGTCGCAGCCCGGCGAACGTGCCCACGACGTCCGCCTCGGAGAGCGGGGCCTCCAGCGCGGTGGCGAACACGTCGAGCAGGAAGCCGACCTCCGCCGGGCTGGGGCGCGGGACGTCGCTCACCGGCCCGTCGACCGGCTCGTCGGTGATTCCCGCGTAGACGAGGCCGCCCGGCTGGGGGAGCGCGAAGACGAACCGGTTGGTCTCGCCCGGGACCGGCACGGTCAGCGCGGCGGTGGGGTGGCCGAGGGCCGCGGCGCGCAGCACCAGGTGGGTGCCGCGGGACGGGCGCAGGCGTACGGCCGGGTCGAGCTGCCCGGCCCAGACGCCGGTCGCGTTGACGACGGTTCGCGCGCGCAGTTCGTGGCGCTCGCCGGTCAGCGTGTCACGGACGGCCGCTCCTCGGCCGTGCAGCGACTCGACCGCGCAGTGGGTCACGATGCGCGCGCCGAAGCCGGCCGCCGTGCGGGCCAGTGCCACGACCAGCCGCGCGTCGTCGACCAGTTGCCCGTCCCACTGCAGCAGCCCGCCGCGCAGGCCGGAGCGGCGTACGCCCGGGGCCAGGCGGCGTACCTCGACGGCCGAGATGCGGCGGGAGCGGGGGAGGGCCGCGCGTGGGGTGCCGGCGGCGATGCGCAGGGCGTCGCCCGCGGCGAATCCCGCACGGGCCAGCCACGCCTTCGACCCGGGAACGAACGGCGTGAGCGGCAGCACGAACGGCAGCGCGCTGACCAGGTGCGGGGCCGTACGCCGCAGCAGCACGTCGCGCTCGCCGGCGCTCTCGTACGCCAGGCCGACGTGCCCGCCCGCGAGGTAACGCAGTCCACCGTGGACCAGTTTGGAACTCCAGCGGGACGTGCCGAAGGCCAGGTCGCCGGCGTCGACGGCGGCCACCGTCAGCCCTCGCGAGGCGGCGTCGAGGGCCACGCCGGCTCCGGTCGCGCCCAGGCCGACGACGAGCAGGTCGACCGTGGTGCCGCCGGCCAGCTCGGCGAGGTCGCGGCGGCGGCGGGCCGCGGACAGCGAGGTGGCGTTCACGGCTGCAGGTGCCGGTCGAGGAGCAGGCGCAGCTCGTCGTCGAGCGCCTCCTCGGTGACGTCGCCGTCCGGGCCCGTCATCGTCGATGCGGAGATGACGAACCCGTGCACGGCCAGGACCGCGGTGCGGGCCAGCAGCACCGGATGCTGCCGGCGCAGGGAGCCGTCGTCGCGGCCCTGCTCGATCGCGGCGACGAGGTGCTCGAGGATGGCGTCCTGCACGCTGCCGCGGCGATCGACGAGGTAGGGGAGCAGCACTTCGGGGTCGAGCTCGACCACCCGCCGGAACATCGCGTGCCTGCGCAGCGCCCGCGCGCCCCGGACGAGGCCGTCGACGATGCGTTCGCGCGCGGTCCCGCCCACCGCGTCCGACTCCGCCGCGAAGGCCAGCGCGCTCCACTCGCGGGTCATCAGGTCCGCCATCAGCGTGGCCATGTCCGGCCAGCGCCGGTACATCGTCATGCGGGAGACGCCGGCTCGCCGGGCCACGTCGGTGAGCGTCGTGCGCCGCAGGCCGACGGCGAGCACGCACTCCCGGGCCGCGTCGAGGAGCGCGTCGTCGCCTCGCTCGCGAGCGGGGGTGTTACGAGTTGACGTCATGTGTCACAGTGTAACGCATGACCACCTTCCGCTGGGGCGATCCCGCCGACGCCGTCACCCTGTCGCTGTCCGTGCGCGACCTGCTCTCCTCCGCGCTGGGCGTGACCGGACCGCGGCCGGCGGCCGAGCCGGTGCTCCCGGAGCCGGCGCCGCTGCCGGACTTCCCCGGGCTGGACGTCTCCGCCGCGGCCCGCCTGCGCCACGCCGCCGGGATGTCCACCGAGGACCTGCTCACCGCCCGCGGCGGCGCCGTGCCCGACGCGCCGGACGGCGTCGCCCGGCCGTCCTCGCACGAGGACGTCCTCGAAGTCCTGCGGCTCGCCGCCGAGCACCGGATCGCGGTCGTGCCGCAAGGCGGCCGCACGTCCGTGGTCGGCGGGCTGCGCGCCGTCCGCGACGGCTACGCCGGGGTCGTCGCCCTCGACCTGAGCGGCCTCGACAAGCTGCTCCGCCTCGACCGCACCTCCCGGACCGCCACCTTCGAGGCCGGCATCCGCGGCCCCCGAGCCGAGGAGCTGCTCAACGCCGAGGGGTTCACGCTCGGCCACTTCCCCCAGTCCTTCCAGTACGCGACGCTCGGCGGCTTCGCCGCGACCCGCTCCAGCGGCCAGGCGTCGGCGGGGTACGGCCGGTTCGACCAGATGGTCGTCGGCCTGCGCGCGGCCACCGGCGCGGGCACCCTCGACCTCGGCCGGGCGCCGCAGTCCGCGGCCGGGCCCGACCTGCGCCAGCTGATGCTCGGCTCCGAGGGGGCCTTCGGCGTGCTCACCGAGCTCACCGTGCGCATCCGGCCGCAGTGCGAGCTGAGCTATGCCGGGTGGGCGTTCCCCTCCTTCGAGGCCGGGATGCGGGCGGTGCGCGCCCTCGCCCAGGACGGCCCGCTGCCGGCGGTGCTGCGGTTGTCCGACGAGGCGGAGACGGCCATCAACGCGGCGACCGGTTCCGGCGCGGAGGCCGGCGGCGGCTGCCTCGCCATCGTCGGGCATCTGGAGGAGGCTCATCCCGCCGAGCAGCTCAAGGCGTACGGGGGTGAGCCGCTCGGTGCGGAGCCGGGGCGGGTGTGGGCCGCGGGCCGGTTCCGCGCACCGTACCTGCGCGACGCCCTCCTCGATGCGGGTGCGCTCGCCGAGACGCTGGAGACCGCCACCTTCTGGGACCGCCTTCCGGAGACGTACGCCGCCGTCCGGGACGCGCTGGTCGGCACGCTGGGCGCCGGGGGTACGCCGCCGATCGTCATGTGCCACATCTCGCACGTGTACGAGACCGGCGCGTCGCTCTACTTCACGGTGGTGGCGGCACAGGCCGAGGATCCGGTCGCGCAGTGGCGGGCGGCGAAGGTGGCGGCGGGCGAGGCGATCGTCGCGTCCGGCGCCACGATCAGCCATCACCACGGCGTCGGCCGCGACCACCGGCCCTGGTACGCCGAGGAGATCGGCCCGGTCGGCGTCGCCGTGCTGCAGGCGGTCAAGCGGGCCATGGACCCGCACGACGTCCTCAATCCCGGAATCCTGCTGCCGTGGTGATGCGCGAGACGTTCACCGCGGTCGTGAACCCCGCCGCCGGCGCGGGTACGGCCGCGGCCACGATGATCGCGCTGGCCCGGGCGTTGCGGGACAGCGGGGCACGGGTGCGGGTCGCGTACAGCAGGGGTCTGGAGCATGCCACCGAGCTGGCCGCCGCGGCAGCCGGGCAGGGTGAGACGGTGCTCGCGGCCGGTGGTGACGGGATGGCCGGGGCGGTCGCGGCCGGGCTGGCCGGCACGCGGGCCGAGCTGGGGGTGGTGCCGGCGGGCCGGGGGAACGACCTGGCCCGGGCCGTGCCGCTGCCGCGCGAGGACCCGGCGGCCTTCGCCGCGGCGCTGCGGGAGCGGGTCAGCCGGCCGGTCGACGTGGCGATGGCGGGGGACCGGGTGGTGCTCGGCAGCGTCTGCGCGGGTCTCGACGCGGCCGCGAACGCCGCGGCGAACCGCTGGCGCCTGCCGCGGCGGCCGATCGCCTACCAGATCGCGGCGGCCGGGGTGCTCGCTCGGTGGCGGCCGGTGACCTACGACCTGACGGTCGACGGGGCGCCGCAGCGGTTGCGCGGCAACACGGTCGTGGTGGCCAACTGCGCCTGGTACGGCGGGGCGCTGCGGGTGGCTCCGGCGGCGCGGCTGGACGACGGGCTGCTCGACCTCGTGACGATCGGCGAGATGAGCCGGCGCCGCCTGGTGCCGGTCCTGCGGGCGATGCGCCGCGGCGAGCACGTGACGATGCCGGGCATCGAGTGCCGGCCGGTCCGCGAGGTCACGATCGCCACGGACCGCCCGACGCCGTTCTACGCGGACGGCGAGCCGCTGCCGTCCGGTCCGCTCACGGTCCGCGTCCACCCCGGTGCGCTGCGCCTGATCGGAGCCTGAGGCGGGTATTCCCTCGGCGTATACTCTCAGCGTATAGTCGGCGACATGACGGTGCCGCTGACCCTCCTGGGGCTGCTCGAACGCGAACCCAGCCATGGCTACGACCTCAAGCGCGACTACGACACCTTCTTCGGGCGCGGCAAGCCGCTGTCGTTCGGGCAGGTCTACTCCACGCTCGGCCGGCTCGCACGCGACGGCAAGGTGGTCATCAGCGAGGTCGGCCCCGGCGTGGGGCCCGACCGCAAGCGCTACATCATCACCGACCTGGGCGCCACCGAGGTGGACACCTGGCTCACCGAGCCGGTCGAGCCCGAGCCGCACCTGCAGACCCTGCTCTTCGCCAAGGTCACGCTGGCGCTGATGCTGGGCCGCCCGGCGGAGGAGTACCTCGACACCCAGCGGGCCGCGCACCTGCGCCGGATGCGCGAGCTGACCGAGATCAAGCGGACCGGCGAGCTCGTCGACGCGCTGCTCGCCGACCACGGGCTGTTCCACCTCGAGGCCGACCTGCGGTGGATCGAGCTCACCGCGGCCCGGCTCGACGCCCTCGCCAAGGAGGTCCGCCGATGAGCCTCATCGCCGCCCGCAACGTCTCGCTGTCCTTCGGGCAGACCCCCGCGCTGCGGGGCGCGAGCCTGAGCGTCGACGCCGGGGAGATCCTCGCCATCATGGGCCCGAGCGGCTCGGGCAAGTCCACGCTGCTGCACTGCCTCGCCGGCATCCTCACGCCGGACACCGGTGAGATCCACTTCGACGGCCGCCGGGTCGACACCCTGCCCGAGACCGCGCGCAGCGCCCTGCGCCGGGACGCCTTCGGGTTCGTGTTCCAGTTCGGACAGCTCGTGCCCGAGCTCACCGCCGAGGAGAACGTCGCCCTGCCGCTGCTGCTCAACGGCGTACGCCGGGCCGCGGCGGTGCGCGAGGCGCGCGACTGGTTCCCCCGCCTCGGCCTCGACGGGCTGGAGCAGCGGCGCTCGGGCGAGCTGTCCGGCGGGCAGGCCCAGCGGGTGGCGCTCGCCCGCGGCCTGGTCGCCCGGCCCCGGGTGCTGTTCGCCGACGAGCCGACCGGCGCCCTGGACTCGCTCACCGGTGAGCAGGTCATGGACCTTCTCGTCGATGCGGCCCGCGAGCGCGGCACCACCGTCGTGCTGGTCACCCACGAGCCGCGGGTGGCCGCATACGCCGACCGCGAGGTCGTGGTCCGCGACGGCCGGGTCCACTCGCTCACCGCCGAGCCGGTCGTCTCATGATCCGCTTCGGGTTGCGCCTCACGGTCGCGGGGGGCCGGGAGGCGGTGCTGCGGCTGGTCATCATCGCTGCGGCGGTGGCTGTCGGGGTCGGCATGCTGCTGACCGCCGTGGCCGGCATGACCGGCGTGGAGCGGCAGAACGACCGCTACGGCTGGGCCAACGCCGCCGTGCACCCGGCCGAACAGGGTCCCCTGTGGTGGCACCTGCGCATCGACAGCTACGACAAGCGGGCCCTCGGCCGGGTCGACCTGGCCGCCGCCGCGCCGGGCGCACCCGTGCCGCCCGGCCTGCCGCGACTGCCCGGGCCCGGGGAGTTCTACGTCTCGCCGGCCCTGCGCGACCTGCTCGCGACCGCGCCCGCCGACCAGCTCGGCGCCCGCTTCCCCGGCCGGATGGCCGGCACGATCGGCCCGGCCGCGCTGCCCGCGCCGGACTCGCTGGTGGCCGTCGTCGGGTACGCCCCGGCGGACCTGGCACACCGCCCGGGCGCCGTGCGGGTCGACCGCATCCCGGCCGCGGCCCCCGCCAGCTGCCCGGGCGGCTGCTGGGCCGGCATCCCGTCGGCCGGGCTGCAGCTCATCCTGGCGGTGGTCGCGGGCGCGCTGATCTTCCCGCTGCTGATCCTCGTGGGCTCGGCGACCCGGCTCAACGCCACCCGGCGCGAGCAGCGGTTCGCGGCCATGCGGCTGGTCGGCGCGACACCCCGGCAGGTGGCGACCGTCGCCGCGGTCGAGTCCACAGTGTCCGCACTCGCCGGGACGGTGGGCGGGTTCATCCTGTTCTACGCCTTCCGCGACCTGCTGGCCGCCATCCCGTTCACCGGTGCGCCGATGTTCCCGTCGGACCTGTCGCCCGGCATCGCGGGCACCTTGGGCGTGGCGGTGGGCGTACCCGTGGCGGCCGCCCTGGTCGCCCGGTTCGCGTTGCGCCGCGTCCAGATCTCACCGCTCGGGGTGAGCCGGCGGGTCACGCCGCGGCCGCCGCGCGCGTACCGGCTCATCCCGATGGCCGTCGGGCTCGCCGAGCTGGCCTACTTCATCGGCCGCCGGCCGGACCGCACCGAGGACCAGATCCTCGCCTTCCTGCCCGGCATCCTCATCGTCATGGCGGGCCTGGTCATCGCGGGACCGTGGCTCACCATGGCCGGTTCCCGGCTGCTGGCCCGCCGGGCCCGGCGCCCGGAGTCGCTGATCGCCGCGCGCCGGCTCGCCGACGACCCCAGGGCGGGGTTCCGCGCGGTCAGCGGCCTGGTCCTCGCGCTGTTCGTGACCAGTGTCGCCGTGGGCGTGATGACGACGCTCTCGGCGGACCGCCCGCGGCCGGGCGTCGGCTACGACGGCGAGCTCGGGCTCATCTTCCGGGACGAGCGCGCGGCACCCACCGGGACGGTCGTCCCGGCCGGGCTCGCTGAGCTGCCCGGTGTCCGGACCGTGACGGTGGTCCGGGTGGCCCCCGAAGACCTGCCCCGGCCGCCGGGAAGCGCCGACCGGTTCTTCTTCCCCGACAGCCTCGCCGACTGCGCGGACATCGCCCGTACGCCCGGAGCAAGGCAGTGCGAGCCCGGGGCGACGACCGCGTGGGTGTGGGCCGATCTCGTCGGCCCCGACGAGTTCACCGGTCCCTGGCCCGCCGCGGACCTACCCGTGTCCCGGCTCCGCGAGCTCCCGGCGTTGTCGCTCATGGTGGACACGGACGGCTCGGCTGCCACCGTGGAGCGCGCCCGCACCATGATCACCACCGCGTACCCGACGTTGTGGGGTCCGGTGACGCCGGCCGAGTGGGAGGCGGACGCCGCCCGGGTCTTCGACGGCTGGCAGCGGCTGGCCGACGTGGTGGTGCTGGTCAGCCTGGCCATCGCCGGCCTCAGCCTCGCCGTCACCGTGGCGGGCGGGCTGGCCGAGCGCAAGCGGCCGTTCAGCATGCTGCGGCTGACCGGGGTGTCGCTCGCCACGCTGCGGCGGGTCGTGGCACTCGAGAGCGTGACACCGCTGCTGACGGCGGCGCTCGTGTCCGCCGGGTCGGGGTTCCTCTGCGCCCATCTGTTTCTCAAGGCACAGATGCACCTGTCGCTGAGGTCGCCGGGGCCCGGCTACTACGTCATCGTGGGGCTCGGGCTGGCGGTCTCCCTGGCGGTGATCACGTCGATGCTGCCGCTGCTGCGCCGCATCACCGGTCCCGAAGCGGCCCGCAACGACTGAGGGTCATCCGACGCGCGCCACCACGCCGTTGCAGGACACGTCCTCGATGGACGGGCGGGGGTGCGGGGCGCCGTCGGCACGCCAGCGGGACACCGACACCAGGCCCGGGTCGACGAGCTCGAGGCCGTGCAGGAGCTCGGCCAGGCGCTCGCCGGTGCGCGGCACGAAGCGGCCGTCGCGGTTGTTCGCGGTGAGCTCGGCGATCGCCTCCGGCGTCTGGTGCTCCCAGGTGGCGTGGGAGGCGACGACGTAGCTGCCGGCGGGCAGGGCGCCCACGAGCTTGTCGACGATGCCCTGCGGGTCCTCGTCGTCGCGGATGAAGTGCAGGACGGCGACGAGCAGCAGGGCGACCGGCTGGGTGAGGTCCAGGGTCGCGTGCAGGTCCGGGTGGCCCAGGATGTCCCCGGGCCTGCGCAGGTCGGCGTCGAGGTACGCGATCGCGCCCTCCGGCCCGCCCGTGATCAGCGCCCGGGCGTGGGTGAGCACGATCGGGTCGTTGTCGACGTACACGGTGCGGGTGGCCGGCTGGATCGCGCGGGCCACGTCGTGGGTGTTGCCGGGGGCCGGGATGCCGGTGCCGATGTCGAGGAACTGCCGCACACCCTGCCGCGCCAGGAACTCCACGGCGCGGCCGAGGAACATTCTGTTCTCCACCGCCATGAGCCGGATGGTCGGCATGGCGGCCTCGATGGCGTCACCGGAGGCCCGGTCCGCGGCGAAGTGGTCCTTGCCGCCGAGCCAGTAGTTGTACCGCCGGGCCGGATGCGCGACCGTCGAGTCGAACCGGTTCACATCCGCGTGGCCGCCGCTCACACTGCCTCCCACCGCTGGACGAGGGGAACGTCCGGTACCGATCTTAATGAGCGGATCGGCGGAGTCACGACGCCCGTTCGTGGACCAGCTCCCGACCGTCCTCGTCGTCCCACTGCTCGCCGACCTGGACGAACCCGAACCGGTGAGCCAGGGCGAGCGACGCCACGTTGTCCGGGCTGATGGACAGCCGCACGGTTCGCACGGCGGGCTCGCGGGCCGCGCGGTCGAGCAGGACACCGAGCGCTGCGGTGGCGTACCCGAGGCGCCGGAACGCCGGGTCGACCGCGTAGCCGATCTCCGCCAGGCCGGCGGGCGACGGCAGGCCGTGGAAGCCGGCCCGCCCGACGGCCCGCCGCCCGTCCTCGTCCCAGATGACGCCGGTGACCCAGGCCGCCTCCGCCGGGTCGGCCAGCACCTGCCGGTGGCGCCGCCGCCAGGTGCCGGCGTTGTCGGGCCCGGCCAGGTACGCCGACAGCGGCACCGGGCTCAGCGCGTTCGCCGCCACGAGGTCCTGCCGGGCGAGGGCCTCGAAGATCGCGGCGGTCAGGTGCACGATCCGCACCCGGGCGGGACGGGTCACGGCAGGAGCGAGCGGACGATCACGATGGCCAGGAAGACGACGATGAAGGCCAAGTCGATGCCGACGCCGCCGACGCGCAGCGGCGGCAGCACCCGGCGCACCGGGGCGAGCAGCGGTTCGGTGGCCGCGCGCACCCCGGCGGACAGACGGGACCGGAACGATCCGGGCATGCTCGGGCCGGCGATGGCGACGGTCCAGTCGAGCACCGCGCGAAGGATCAGCAGCACCTGGAGCAGCAGCAACAGCAGGCTCACCACGGCGAGCACGGAACCCATGGAATACCTCCAGAAGCCGGTGGGCCCCTCCACTATGCGGCGCTTTGTTGTGAAATCGCTGAACCTCAGGTGAGAACCGGGGTGGGCCGCAGCTGCGCGCCGCGTCCGGCCCACTTGCGAGACGAAACGGGGACTCCGTCTCGGCGACGCCATGATCCGAGACACCCACCTAGCCCGCCACGTCCACCAGGCGACGGCCGCGGCGGGCGGGAGTGGGGCGGCGGCGGATGACCCATTCGGCGACGGCGAGGTTCACGACCCAGCCGGCGAGCATGAGGAACGAGTGGCTGACCGGACCCTGCTCGCCGACCAGCAGCAGCCACGGCACGTTGGTGAACACCTGGGTCCCGGCGCCCATGCCGATGGCATAACCGCGGATCATCCACGCCTCGTGGCTCCGGAAGTCGCGACGGCGGACCGCGACCAGCCCCAGCACGATCGACGCGATCATCCCCCCGCCGAAGATCACCCGGTACACGTTGGTGGCCGCGTTGTCGGTCGCGGGCAGGTCGTAGGCGAACGTCATCCACAGACCCGAGGCGGCCGCGACCAGGCCGCAGACCATGAGGAGGTAACCGGCGACGCGGTGCCACCGGGGCCATCGGCGGCGCAGGACCGCCGAGAACTGGAAGGCGCCGACGATGCAGTAGGGCACTGCGCCGAGGACGTGCAGCACCACCGGCAGGGGCAGGTCGAAGAAGCGCTGGTTCTCCGCCGTCACCTCCGCCCCGGAGGCGAGCTCGGTGAGCCGGGCGGCGCCGGCCACCGACGGGACGAGGGCGAGTGCGACGAGTCCGGTGGGCGCGAGCCAGGTTCGGGAAGCCATGTCACGATCGTCACGGGAGATCGGGGTACGCCTCATCGCTCCCGGGGCTCGCATCGTCTGGTACCGCGGACGGAGGCGCGAGCCGTACTTATGGCCGATGCTCGTACGCCCACATGGCGATCTCCACCCGGTTCCGTGCCCCGAGCTTGGTCATCAGGCTGGCGACATGGGTCTTCACCGTGCTGAGGCTGATGTGCAGCTCGTCGGCGATCTCGGCGTTGGTCCGCCCGGCGGCCACCGTCCGCAGCACCTCCTCCTCCCGCTCGGTCAACGGCTCGACCGGCTGGCGCGGCGTTCCGGCGGGCCCGGCCGCGGCGAAGGTGTGCAGCAGCCGCGCGGTGATGCTGGGCGCGATGAGGGCGTCCCCGGCCGCGGCGGCGTGCACGGCCTGGGCCAGCATCGCGGCGCCGGCCTCCTTGAGCAGGAAACCGCGGGCGCCGGCGCGCAGGGCCGCGTACACGAGCTCGTCGAGGTCGAAGGTGGTGATGACGACGACCGGGATGGGGTCGGCCACGCCGGGGCCGGCGAGGAGCCGGGTCGCCTCGATGCCGTCGACGCCGGGCATGCGGATGTCCAGCAGGCACACGTCGGGCCGCAGGCTCAGGGCCAGCTCCACGGCGCGCTGACCGTTCGCCGCCTCGGCCACCACGGTGATGTCCGGGTGGGCGTTGAGCAGCATCGTCAAGCCCGTACGGACGATCTCCTGGTCGTCGGCGACCAGCACCCGGACGGTCATCCGGCCGCCCCGGCGAGCGGCAGGGTCGCCGTGACCGTCCAGCCGCGGTCCGGCCCGGGACCCGCCGCGCAGCTGCCGCCGAGCAGGCCGGCGCGCTCGACCATGCCCCTGATGCCGTAGCCGCCACCGGCCGGGCGTCCGTGCCCGCCGTCCCCGTCGTCGCTGACCCGCAGGCTGACCGCCTCGGCGCCCGCGTCGACGCGGACCTCGATGCGGCTCGCGTGACGCGCGTGCCGCTGGGCGTTCGTGATCGACTCCTGGGCCAGCCGGTAGACGGCGGCGCCGATCGGGGCCGGCACGCCGGACACGTCGCCGGTGATCCGCACGTCGACCTCCGGGCCGCCGCGCGCCTTGCCGGCGAAGGCGGTCACGTCGCCGATGCCCGGGCTGGGCGCCAGGTCGAGGGGCTCGCCGCGGCGCAGGACGCGGACCATCGTGCGCATCTCGGCGAGGGCCTGCGCCGCCTCCGACTCGATCAACCGCAGCGCGTCGGTGGCGGCGGCCGGGTCGGCGGCGGAGGTGGCCAGACCGGCCTGGGCGCGGATGGCCATGGCGGAGACGTGGTGGGCGACGGTGTCGTGCAGGTCCCGGGCCAGCTGCTCACGCTCGAGCAGCTTCACCTGGTCGAGCTCCCGGGCCCGGGCGCGGGCCCGGTAGCGCAGGGCGAGCGCCAGCGCGCCGGCCGAGCAGAGGACGACCACGCCCCCGGCGGCGTCGCCCGGCCCGATCTGACCGACGGCCGCGGAGACCGCGACCTTGACCGCGATGATCCCCGAGCCGAGCAGGATCTCCCGGCCGGAACCCCAGCGGACCAGGGCGTACGGGAGGATCAGCGGGTAGGCCGTGGCGTAGTGCTCGAGGCTCACCCCACCGGTGACGAGGGGGAGCAGGGCGGTCGCTCCGAACGCCACCGCGACCGCCGTCAGCGGCCGGGTCCGCCGCCAGAGCAGGGTCGGCAGCAGTGCCATCAGGACTGCCGCACCGGTGAACCGCGCGGGCAGGCCCGGCCGCAGGGCCGCTTCCAGCGGGATGAGGACCGCGAGGACGGCGACCAGCGCCCAGTCGCGCCACACCCGCGCCGGGGCCGCGGGCGGGCGCGGTTCGTCCCAGACGGAGCGGAGCATCGAGCGCACGGCCCGATGGTAGGGGCCGAGGGACTCCTAGTGGTAGCTGAGCTCTCCCGCCCGGATCGGTGCGGTGAGCGTGTTCTCCGGTGGTGCCAGGGGGCAGAGCCATGCGTCGTCGTACGCGCAGCTCGGGTTGTAGAGGTAGTTGAAGTCGAGCCGGACCCGGGTGGGGCCGAGCAGCTCGAGGCCGCGCCCGTGGGTGCCCTTGACCGTGTCGGTCAGGTACCGGCCGCCGCCGTACGTCTCCGTGCCGCTGGTCGCGTCGCGGACCGGGAGGAACAGCCCGCCGCCGTACGCCGCCAGCCACCACAGCGACAACGGGCCCCACGGGGTGTCGAGGATGCCGACGCGGTCGTAGCGGCAGACGCCGTCGGGGCCGCCGGTGTCGATGACCAGCTCGCCGGGGGCCACCCGCAGGTCCGCCTCGGTCACGTACTCGTCGGCGGGCGGGTAGTACTTCAGGCCGGCGAACGGCTCGCCCCGGGGGATCGCCGACTGCGGGTGGGTGGCGAAGAGGGCGTCGCGCCGGGTGCGGAAGTCGACGAGGTCGGTCGCGGTCAGGTAGAGGCGTGCGACCGCCGCCCGGTAGTCGGCCAGTTCGAGTGCCTGCACGGGTTCCACCGTAACGGCACCCTTGAGTAGATCTTGCGACTCCGCCAACGCTCGCCGGTGCGCACTGGATCTGGTTCCCCGAGAACGATCCGCCCGCCGCCACCCGCTACCTGCAGCGCACCTTCACCGGCCGGCACCACGGTGACGCTGCGACACGGCGAGATCCTCGACGCGGACGGGACGCTCTACGCGGCCAACCTCCGCGCGGCCCAGGCCACCGACACGTTCACGCTGGCCGGCGGTGGCACGGAGACGTTCGAGCCGCACTTCACCGTGCACGGCTACCGCTACGTGGAGCTGACCGGCTTCCCCGGCACCCCGACCGCCGACACCATCACCGGGCCGGCGGCCTGGACCGCCGGCGCGGGGACCGGGATGTTCACCACCTCGGACCCGCTGGTCAACCAGCTGCAGCACAACGTCCTGTGGGGCGCGCGTTCCAACATGCTGTCGATCCCCACCGACTGCCCGCAGCGCGACGAGCGGCTCGGATGGACCGGCGACATCGCGGCGTTCGGCGCCACGTCCACGTTCGCCCTCGACACCCACGGCCTGCTGGGGCGATGCGGGAGTGGTGGTGCCGTACGTGCTCTGGCAGCGCTACGGGGATCTGTCCGCCGTGGACCGGCGCTTCGACGCGATGGCCCGCTGGGTGGACTACCTCAAGGCCACCGGGGTGAAAACCTCATCCGCGACCAGGAGACCTACGGCGACTGGCTCAACGTCGACGACAACACGGCCAACGACCTGACGAGTACGGCGTTCACCGGCCGCTTCGTGGCGGCCGACGGCACGGTCGGCGGCAACAGCCAGACCGGCTACGTGCTCGCGCTGGCCTTCGGCCTCGTGCCGCAGGAGCGCGCGCAGGCGGTGGCCGACAAGCTCGCCGCCAAGGTGGCGTCCCGCAACGGGCACCTACATGAGCTCCCGCGGCGCAACCACCATTCGGGAGTGCTGGGACGGCATCCGGCCGGACGGTTCGCTGCAGGACCCGGGCATGAACTCCTTCAACCACCACGGCCTCGGGTCGGTCGGCGACTGGCTCTACCGCACGGTCGGCGGACTCGCCCCCGGTGCGCCCGGATATCAGAAGCTCCTGGTCGCGCCCAGGCCCGGCGGTTCGCTCACGGCCGCGACCACGTCGCTCACGACACGGTACGGCGAGACGCGTACGCAGTGGACACGCAGCGGAGGGAAGCCGACGCTGAGCGTCGTCGTACCGCCGAACACCACGGCGACGATCGAGGTGCCGGCGCCGTCCGCGGCCGTGGTCACCGCCCCGGCGGAGGCGGTGCCACAGGGCTATGCCGGCGGCGCTGCCGCGTACGCGCTCGGCTCCGGCTCGTACACGTTCACCGTGGGTCAGAGGGTCGCGAGCTCGGCGGCGAGCAGGCCGGTCAGCTGATCGTGCCGCTCGCCGCCGGCCGGGACGCCCCGGCTCGGCCCCTCGGCCAGCATCAGCAGGTAGAGGTGCACGCGATAGAGCGCCAGCCGGATCCGCGCCGGCTCGTCGAGCACCAGGCCGGTGGCCCCGGCGTACCCGCGCAGGAACGGGTGGTCCGGTTCGTCCTCGATGCGGCGGAACAGGGCGGGGGAGACGAGATCGAGCAGCGGGTCGCCGTAGAGGAACCGCTCGCCGTCCACGAGCCCGGTCAGCCTCCCTCCCTCGGTCAGTACGTTGCCGTCCCAGAGGTCGAAGTGCAGCAGCGCGGGCCGGTGGACGGCGGCCAGCACCGTGCGGTGGCGATCGACGGCGGCCCCGATCCCGGCCGGCAGCGGTACGTCCCAGTCGGCCGCGTCGGCGATCAGGGCCTCGACGATGGCGGTGAACGCCGTGGGCCAGTCCGCCCCGGACGGCCGGTCGCCGGTGTATCCGAAGTGGTCGCCGCACCGCTCGTGAACCCGGGCGATGGTGCGGCCCAGCTCCTCCCGTACCGGTGCCGAGTCCGGCTGCCCGGCCAGCGGGCGTCCCGGTAGGAGGGTCGTGGCCAGCCAGCCGTCGCCCAGGTGCAGCACCCGCGGAACCGGCGCCACCTCGGCGACCATGCGGAAGTAGGCCGCCTCGGCGGGGATCAGGTCGCGCTCGTAGCGCAGCAGGCGCGTCCCGGGCGGCGGACCCGCCTTGACCACGATGCGGCGGCCGTCGGTGAGCGTGGCACGCCACACGGCGGCGAACCCGCCACCGGACAGCTCCGCGGCATCGGCGACGGACGCCCCCAGAACGGGCGCCACCATCGCGTCGAGGGCGGCGGCGTCGAGAACTCGTTGGGTCGGACTGCGCATGCGACATTGTGCATTGCGCCCGGAAGGAGAAATCTGGAGAGGTTCGCGATGTGGCTCCAGCGCCCGGAGGGGTACAGACCCTGCATGACCGTCCGCGATGAACGGCCAAGGTTGGCGAACCGCGACCGGGACATCACCGTCCGCAATGCCCGGCCGGTGCCCGTCGCAGCCCCGGCGAGCGCCGACGACCTGCCGCGATACCTCCGTGCCCTGCGTCGCCTCTCGAACGCCGACGACCTGGCTGTCGCGTACGCCGGGTGCAGCCTC
Source organism: Actinoplanes sp. NPDC049548 (assembly GCF_040676695.1). Classification (NCBI taxonomy): domain Bacteria; kingdom Bacillati; phylum Actinomycetota; class Actinomycetes; order Micromonosporales; family Micromonosporaceae; genus Actinoplanes; species Actinoplanes sp. NPDC049548. The sequence goes on along the minus strand of NZ_JBFAPM010000002.1, from coordinate 321,928 downwards.
GCCGTCGAGGTGGCCGCGCGCGAGGGTGCGGCGGGCGGGCTGGTCATGGCGTACTCGGAACGCAGCTCCGCGGCCCGCCGCCTGGGCGACCTCCCCGCCGCCCGCCGGGACTGCGAGGCCGCTGCCGAGCTGCTGGAGGTCTCCGGCGCCGAGCCCCGGGGCGCCACAGCGGCGCTGCTCACCTCCCGGCGGATCGCGGTGCGCCTCGACCTCGGCGAGATCGACTCCGCCGACGCGCTGCTGGCGGCCACGCCCTTCGGCGGCGACGACCTGCCCGACGACTCCGAGTTCCTGCTCCTGCGCTACGTCCGCGGGCGCCTGCACGCCGCCGCCGGCCGCCCGGGGGAGGGCCTGGCCGACCTGTACCACTGCGGCGAACGGGTGGCCGCCCGCCGCTCGGACCACCCGGGGGTGCTGCCCTGGCGGTCGGCCGCGGGTCTCGTCCTCACCGGGCTCGGGGCGGCCGAGGCCGCCGAGCGGCTGGTCGCCGAGGAGGTGGCGCTGACCCGCCGGCACGGGCTGGCGTCGGCGCTCGGGCGGGCGCTGCGCATCCAGGGCCAGGTGCGGCCCGGGCTGGCCGGGATGGGCGCGGCCGAGGAAGCCGTACGGGTCCTGCAGGGCACGCCTCGGCGCTTCGAACGGGCCACCGCGCTGGTCGACCTCGGCGGGCTGCTCAACCTGGCCCGCCGCCGCCCGCAGGCCCGCCGGGTGCTGCGGGACGGGCTCGAGCTGGCGGAACAGTGCGGGGCGCCGGCGCTCGTGGCGCGGGCGAGGAGCTACTACGCCGGGCGGTCGCCCAGCCGGTGACGGTGCGTCGCGGCTATACGGCGATCGGGTCGCGGGGAGCCCAATGGGTGTGCTCGCCGAACGCGCGGTAGCGGTGCAGCGCGAGGAAGAGCCAGCCGAGGCTGAGGATCGCCAGGATGACGAAGGGCACCACACCCCCGAACGTGTCCCAGGCGGTGTGCATGGCGACGGCGCCGACGAACGTACCGAGAAAGGCCAGCAGCTTCTTGCCGGTCGGCGTGGCGACCAGGGCCCAGAGTGCGCCGCAGGTCAGGCCCGTCCATGCGGTGTGACCTGCCGGAGCGGTGAGCCCCCGGACGAACAGGGTCTCCTGCACGGCGCTGATGTTGCCCTTCGACGACAGCAGGGCGGTGAAGCCGTACCCCATGGTCTCGAGCGCGGCGAAGCCCATGCCGGACGCCACCCCGATGACCAGCCCGTCCGAGGGCAGCCGCCGGCCGTGCCGGGCCAGCAGCGCGAAGAGCAGGACCACCGGGATGATCATCTTCGCCGCCTCCTCGATGACGGCGACGAACAGCATGGGCAGCGCCCCGAGCCCGCGCAGCGCGTCGTACTCGAGCGTGCCGGCGACGACCACGCCGATGACCCCGCCGAAGAACGCCGCGACCACCAGCGCGGACGCCGGCACCTGCCAGCGCCCGGTGCGGGCCTGCGCGAAGGTCAGGAAGGCCAGCGGTACGACGGTCGCACCGAGCAGCAGCAGGGACGGCACGAAGTTGGGGTTCTGGGTCCGGACCAGGGTCCGGAGCACGACGACGTAGAGCACGAGCCCGATGACCAGGACGCCGAGCCAGGCCCACCGCCGAGAGCGACCACGCATGCCGGGAAGTCTTTCGCATGTCCGCGGGATCCGCCACCGCTCACCAGGCTGCATCGGCAATTCTCAATTCAGTTCTCCGATGACACACATTTGTCAGGAGAAAATGAACGGACGTGACGGCCGTCATGAATCAATGCCTCGGCCGCCTTCAGTTAACAAACCTATGTTTTGGTTGGCCCCGGGGATTCGGCCCGTCGGGCCGTGCATTTTCAACTCATGGGGAGCACTGTCATGCCCGCGTCAGCCGCGCTCGACGCGCCGCCGGCCAGCTCAGAAATGGTAGAGGCGGAGCCACTGCTGCCGGCACCGCCGGACGACACCGAACTGTATGCCTATTTCGGACCGCAGCGCCGATGGGTTTTGTTGTGCGTGTCACTGTCGTACGCCTTCACGGCCGCCACGCTGTTCTTTTTCGCCCTGCGTCATCCCGCTCTGTGGGTGTTCCTGGTCGTTCTGGGGCTCAATGTGGCCGGATGGCTGCTGTCCTGCATGGACGGCCAGCGCCAGCGCCGCCTCACCCGCGACTCGCACGAGCTTCTGGTGCGGGCGTGGCATCCGGCCGTCGTGCCGAGCGTCGACGTCTTCCTGCCCACCTGCGGCGAGCCGCTCGGGGTGCTGCGCAACGCGTACGACCACGTGGCACGCATGCAGTGGCGCGGGGCGCTGCGCTTCTGGGTGCTCGACGACGCCGCCCGCCCGGAAGTGCGCGACCTCGCAGGCGAGTACGGGTTCACCTACCGGACCCGGCCCGACCGGGGACACCTCAAGAAGGCGGGGAACCTCAACGACGCCCTCTCGCTCAGCGACGGTGAGCTGATCGCGATCTTCGACGCCGACTTCTGCCCGCGTACCGACTTCCTGCAGCACCTCGTGCCGTACCTCGAGGCGCCCGACATCGGCATCGTGCAGAGCCCGCAGTCCTTCGACACCGACGCGCGGATGCCGTGGCTGCAGCGCGCCGCGGGCGCGGCGCAGGAGTGGTTCTTCCGCTGGCTGCAGCCGTCGCGGGACGCCGACGACGCGGCCATCTGCTGCGGCAGCAACGCCGTCTACCGCCGGTCGGCGGTGGAGCGCATCGGCGGCTTCGCCCGGCTCGAGCACAGCGAGGACCTGTACACCGGGCTGGCGATGCTGTGCGCCGGCTACCGCACCCGCTACGTCCCGGTCCAGGTCGCCAAGGGCCTGTCACCCGACACGATGCCCGCGTTCGTCAACCAGCAGTACCGGTGGGCGATGGGCAACCTGCACCTGCTCGTCGACTCCGGCTTCCGCCGCATGCCGGCGCCCTGGCGGTTGCGGCTGGCGTACGCCAACGGGGTGTTCGGCTACCTGCTGGCCGCGGTCAACGCCTTCGCCGCGCCGCTGCCGCCGCTGGTGATGATGTTCTGCTTCCCGGGCGAGATCCGCGCCTGGCACGTGCTGCCGCTGCTCGCCCCGCTGTGGGTCTGGCTGGTGCTGCTGCCCTCGGTCTCGGCGACCCGATGGCGGATGGAAGTGATCCGTGCCCACCTGATGGTGAGTTTCGCCGGAGCGGTCGCGCTGCTGCACACGCTGCGGCATCGGGCGGCGGCGTGGGTGCCCACGGGCGCCGGGGGCGGGCGCTCCCCGCTCGCGCGTACGGTCGGCCGGGTCGCCCTCGGCTGGCTGGCCACCACCACGGTGGCCCTGTGGTGCGGCGTCGCGTACGACGTCGCCCGCTACGGCTGGGCGCAGCACTGGGGTGTCGCGGGCTACGCCGTCGTCATGTCGTACCTGACCGTGCCGCTGATCGCGGCCCTCTGGCAGCGGGAGAACCGATGACCGACGACCGGATCGGCTGGCCGGAGTCCGTGGCCGTGACCGCCGTCCTCGCCCTGATCGCCCTGGTCGCCAGCGGCTGGGTGGACCCGATGCTGCCGTGGGCCCGGTGACGCCGGCCATGACGCTGACCGCCGCCCCGGCCCCGGTCGCGACCGCGGGTTCCCGAGCGCTGGCCTACCGGCTGAACTTCCGGCCCGACATCGAGGGCCTGCGGGCCGTCGCGATCCTCACCGTGCTGGGCTTCCACGCCGGTGTTCCGTTCTTCTCCGGCGGATACGTCGGTGTGGACGTCTTCTTCGTCGTGTCCGGCTTCCTCATCACGGGACTGCTGCTGGCCCGGGTCACGGCGCACGGCACGTTCTCGCTGGCCGACTTCTACGCCCGGCGAGCGCGGCGCATCCTGCCGGCGGCCGGCGTGACCCTCGCCGCGACGGCTCTCGGGTGCTGGCTGCTGTTGCCACCGCTGGGTCGCGCCGACGCCGCGTACGACCTCATCGCCGCCGCGCTCAGCGTCGCGAACTGGCGGTTCATCGCCGGTCAGACCGACTACCTGGCCGCGCACGCCGAGCCCAGCCCGGTGCTGCACTTCTGGTCACTGGCGGTCGAGGAGCAGTTCTATCTGGTGTGGGCGCCGCTGCTGCTGCTCATCGCGGTGCTGGCCCGGCGGTGGCGACGGTCCGCGCTGCCGGGCATCGCGGTGGCGGTCGGCGTGGTCACCGCCGGCTCGTTCGCGCTGAGCCTGCACTGGACCGCTGTCGCGGCGCCGCTGGCGTACCTGGCGTCCCCGTCGCGGGCCTGGCAGTTCGGGATCGGCGCCGCTGCCGCCCTCGTCGCGCCGTACGTCGCGCGCATCCTGTCGCGCCGCGGCGGAGCCTGGGCGCGGGCGGTGACCGGCTGGGCCGGTGTCGCCGCGATCGGCTGGGCGACGGTGACCTTCGACGGGCTCACCGCGTTCCCCGGCACGGCGGCGCTGGTCCCGACGCTCGGTGCCGCAGCCGTCATCCTCGCCGGCCAGCGAGCCGACGACCGGTCGCCGGCGGGCGTGGAGGCGGGCCGCCTGCTCGCCACCGGGCCGTCGCGTGCGGTCGGGCGGCTCTCGTACGCCTGGTACCTCTGGCACTGGCCGGTGCTCGTGCTCGCCCAGGCGCGTCTCGGCGAGCTGGCCTGGCCGGCGCGCGCGGCCCTGGTCGTCGCGGCCGCCCTCCCCGCCGTCGTGACCACGCGGCTGGTCGAACGCCCCCTGCGGTTCTCGCTCGTGGTGGCCGCCAGGCCGCGCCGGGGACTCGCCCTCGGTGCCGTTGCGGTGGCCGTACCGCTCGTCGCCGCACTGCTGCTGGGCACCGGAGCGATCCGCCAGCTGGAGTCGGACGCGCGCAACGCGGCCGGTCCCCTCCCGGCGGGCGCGACCGGCGGGCCGTCGCTGCTGGCCACGCCCGGACCGGCCGGCGACGGCGGACCGGTGCGGCCCGCGCCGGCGCAGGCCCGCGTGGACTTCCCGCCGATCGCCGGCTGCGAGATCCCGCCGGAGGCCACGACCGGTCCGGCGTGCCGCTACGGCCCGCCCGGCGCCTCCGACCGGATCGTGCTGATCGGCGACTCGCACGCCGGACAGTGGTTCACCGCGGTCGAGCAGCTGGCGTCGCGGCGCGGCTGGGCGGTGGAAGTGCTGGTGAAGCAGGGGTGCCCGCTGCCCCGGCTGACCGTACGCAACCCGCAGCTGGGCCGCACCTACACCGAGTGCGACACCTGGCGGGAACGGACGCTGGCCCGGCTGGCCGCCGGGCCCCGGCCGCGCCTGATCGTGGCGGCCAGCCTCAACCGGTACACGGCCGACGCCCGGGCGCTGGCCCGTGGCTGGGAGAGCACACTGGACCGGCTCGTCGCGACGGGTGCGCCGGTCGCGTACCTGCGGGACACCCCGACCTTCGGCCGGGACGTGCCCACCTGCGTCTCGGGCGCGCTGCAGTCCTGGCGCCGGTGCGCCGTGGACCGGGAGGCGGCGCTGCCGCGCGATCAGCTCGCCGAGGAGCTCGCGCAGGGCCGCCATGCGGGGGTTTCGGTCGTCGACCTGACCCGAGCCGTCTGCCCGCCCGGCCGGCAGTGCCCGGCCGTGCGCGAGGGCATCCTGCTCTACCGCGACGGTTCGCACCTCACCAGCACGGCCGCCACGATCCTGGCGCCGCGGCTGGAGAACGAGATCGACCGCCTGAAGCTGCTGCCGGCGGTGAACCGGTGAGGCGGCTCGCGGCCGGCGTCGCGGTGATGCTGGCACTGACGGTCGCCGGGTGCACGGAGCCGACGCCCCAGCCTTCGCCGCCTCCATCGTGGACCGGGGTGTGGCGCGAAGACTTCACCGGTCCGGCCGGCGGCCGGCTGTCCGGCCAGTGGCGTTACGACACCGGTACGTGCTACCCGGGCTGCCCGGCGCCGCACTGGGGCACCGGTGAGATCGAGACGATGACCGACGACCCGGCCAACGTCTCGCTCGACGGAACCGGTCACCTCGCCATCACACCCCGCCGGACCGCCGGCGGCTGGACCTCCGGCCGGGTGGAGACCGAGAGCGCGGACTTCGCGCCGCCGGCGGGCGGTGTGCTGCGGGTCGAGGCGGCCCTGCGGCTGCCGGGCGTCGCCGCCGCCGACGGCGCGGGCTACTGGCCGGCGTTCTGGATGCTGGGCGCGCCGTTCCGCAACGGTTACACCGACTGGCCGGGCGCCGGGGAGATCGACGTGATGGAGTCGGTCAACGGCCGCGGCACGATCGTCGGCGCCATGCACTGCGGCGAGCTGCCCGACGGCCCGTGCCACGAGGCGCGCGGCGGCCTGGGCTCGCCGGAGCAGGCCTGCGCCGACTGCGGCTCCCGGTTCCACGTGTACGCGGCGGAGCTCGACCTGTCGGCCAGCCCCGCGGAGGTGCGGTGGTACCTCGACGGAACGATGTTCCACAAGGTCACCGCCGCCCAGGTGGGCGAGCCGGCCTGGAGCCGGGCGACCGGGCACGGCTTCTTCGTCATCCTCAACGTGGCGATCGGCGGTGCGTTCCCCGCAGCCCTCGGCGGCCGGCCGACGAACGCCACCGAGCCGGGCCGGTCGATGCTCGTCGACTACGTCGCCGTCACGCAACGGCGGCCCGGCTGACGGTGCTCCGTCAGTGTCCCGGTGGCGACCACGTCGGCGTCTTGACGATGGTCGCCACCGAGGGCTTCATCCTGTACTGCACCGGCTCCTGCTCCTCGGTCAGCTGGTAGTCCCAGGGGCATCGGGAGTGCACGGCGTTCACCCAGATGTGCAGCGAATGGTGCACGCCCTCGAGGATCGAGGGCGTCCAGTTCAGCGGCGGCTGGAAGAACACCTGGCTGTCGACCGGTTCGGGCGCCGCGGCGGCGATCGTCTCGATCAGGTTGCGCCAGCGGCGAGTCAGCGGCACATCCATGATCTTTTCCATGGTGTCTTCCGGGGTCGGTGCCTCGCGGTACTTCGTCGCAGACTTCATACCCGTCCGATCGGCGCGAACCCCGCCGGTTTTGAGCCGCACCAGGGACAAAACCAGGTCAGACCTTTCGGCAGGGAGCATCCACCGTGCTGAGCGACCGCCACGGAGCGCACCGGGGCCGGATCACCCCTGTCGCCGGGCGGAGCGCACCAGGGCGAAGAGTGCTTTGAACGGTGCGGAGACCACCCACCAGATCGCCGCGAAGAACTTGTCGACGGCCCAGTCGATGACCTTCTCCACCTGGTCGAACAGCAGGATGAAGGGAAGGAACACCAGGTACAGGCCGCACGTGCAGACGGTCAGCAGCACGTGGACCAGGAGGTCACTGTCAGAGGAGGCCAGCCGGTCGAGGAGGTCCGGACGGCGGTCGTTCGGGGGCCCGGGGTAGTGGGGGTGCATGCGGGCAGGGTAGAAGATCATCGCATCGTCGAATCTTCCGCCCGCGCCGACGGGTGTGATAGACCCGGAACGGCATGCATTTACATTGATCGAATCAAGGAGGCCGCATGGCCACGTCGATCAGCCGTCGTTCCGTCCTGGCCGCCGGCGCCGGAGCCGCCGTCGGGCTGACGCTGCCGGGTGCGGCGGCAGTGGCCGACGGCCACGTGTCCACGAGGGTGCGGTTCACCCTCAACGCCGTGACGCTGGACGGTGGTGAGCAGGTCGTGTCGCTCACCCTCGCCACCGCGAGGTTCGGCCCGATCGACCCGGCGAGCCTGACGACCGCCACCTTCAGCGTGCATGCCAAGGCCACCAGCCCGATCCCGCTCGCTCCCGGCGACCAGATCTTCAGCGAGTACGACCTGGACCGCGCGGTGACCGCCGTCCGGCTCGACCGCCACGGCGACATCGTGCTCGACCTCGCGTACGCCGAAGGCCAGGTCGGCGGCGGCACCCTCGGCTACATCGCGAGCCGCGGCCGCAACGTCCGGCTGGACCTCGTCTACACCATCACCCAGCACAGCCCCTTCGTCGTCCGCGGGCGCCGCCGGGTGACCATCACCGACTTCATCCAGGGCCGGCTGTCCAACCCCGAAGTGGACGCGTTCAGCTACCACACCTCCCGCTCGGGCATGAAGTACCGCCTGTACTCGCCGCCTCGTCGCTCCGCCGGCCGCGGCGGGCACCCGCTGGTGCTCTGGCTGCACGGCGGCGGGGAGGGCGCATCGCTTCCCGACGGCTACTACGACAACGAGACCACGCTGCGAGCCAACCGGGGTGCGCTGGGCTTCGCCACCCCGGAGGCACAACGGATCTTCGCCGGGGCGTACGTCGTGGCCCCGCAGAGCACCTCCCGCTGGCTCGACGACGGCGACGGCTTCGCGCCGCTGATCCGCCAGATCGTCAGCGAGGTCGCCCGCCGGCACCGCGTCGACCGCGACCGGATCTACGTCGTGGGCGCCAGCAACGGCGGCTACATGAGCCTCAAGATGACCACCGTCTACCCGGACCTGTTCGCAGCCTCCGTCCCGATCTGCGGCGTCGTCGAGTCCCTCCAGCCCGGCGGCCCCCGGATGATCACCGACGCCGAGCTGCGCAGCATCGACACCCCGACCTGGCTCGTGGCCTCACGAGACGACGACACCGTGCCGCCTGGGCCCAACACCGTCCACGCGCACGACCTCATCCCGGGCTCGCTGATGACGCTGTACGACCACGTCGTCTGGAACGGGCACCAGTTCCCCGGCCACTGGTCGTGGATCTACGTGGCCCGCAACGACCCGAGCATCGACGGCACCCACATCTGGCAGTGGATGGCCCGGCAGCGCGCCTGACACCGGCGCACCTTCACGGTGTGCGCGCTGTACCAGCCCTCGGCGGCCCTGTTCGGTGCCCCATGGGGCATGGTGGCCCCTGCTTCGTTGACACGGATGTCTCCGCTCGCGAGTCTCGCAATCGGCGCTCGCCATTTCATCCGTTCCTCGACGAAGGGCACCTCCGTGCGCGCGACTGCCCTCGCGATCGTTCCCGCCGCGGCAGCGGCTGTGGCGGCCGGTGCGCTCGCCGCGCAGATCGTGTTCACTCCACGGCGGATTCCCGTACCGGAGAAGCCGCCGCCGCGGGGCGACGTGGCTTACGGCCGCCGGTCCTCGCGCAGGCCACTCACGATGGTGGTGCTGGGTGACTCGTTCGCCGCCGGATACGGGGCCGGCCGGGCGAGGGACACGCCCGCGGCGCTGCTGGCCGCCGGGCTGGCGCGCCGCTTCCGCCGCCGGGTGCAGGCGTACACCTTCGCGGTGCTGGGCGCGGAGACCTCGGAGCTCGATCGCCAGGTGGACCGCGCCCTGGGAGTCGGACCCGACGTGGCGGTCATCTACATCGGCGGCAACGACGTCACGCATCTGTCCGCCCCGGGCCCGCACGTCCGCCGGCTCGGTGACGTGGTGCGCCGGCTGCGGGCGACCGGGTGCGAGGTCGTCGTCGGAACCTGCCCCGACCTGAGCGCGCTGCCGCCCTTCAAACCGCCGCTGCGCTGGCTCGCCTGGTACCTGAGCCGGCGGCTGGCCGCCGCGCAGACGGTCGAGGTGGTCCGCGCGGGCGGGTCCACCGTCTCGCTGGCGAACCTGCTCAACCCCTACTTCACGGCCGAGCCGGACCGGATGTTCGGCCCGGACCGCTTCCATCCCTCGGCCGACGGGTACGCCCGAGCCGCCGCGGTAACCCTGCCTGTCCTGTTCACAGTCCTCGAGGGACTCGCGGGACGCGGGGAGCCACGGGCCGGCCGCGTCGAGGACCTCGGGCGAGCGGCACGCACCGCCGCAGCTCACGCGGGCACCGGGGTGCACGGGTCGCCGCGGAAAACATCGGTGGGCTCGGGGGCGGCGGCCGTCCGCCAGGTCGCTTCTGCTCGGTCAGCCATGACCGCCACAGCGACCGTCGACAGGCGCGGACACGGCTCCGCCGGCCTCGGCATGCCGAAGCGTCAACTACCCCCAGGTGCCGCCTGACGCTCAGTTACAGCAGTCGGCCCGGAAAGGGAGCCGACGAGTGCATGGATCTGTAGCCGAGATGAGTTCGTCAACAGTTTCCGCGGGGGGTCTCGTTCGCCTTTCCGCGGCGGCCGCCGCACTGGTCCGGTGGGACAATGGCCGCTGATTGGATGACGCCGTATTCGCGTGCTGGGAAGCGGCGGCCGGGTGGTGGCCTTTTTCTGGTCGCAAGATTTGTTCGGCACGATGCGCGGCTGTCGCGTCCGGCAGGAGGTGGTGGTCCGGCGGCCCGCGCCTGTTGCGCGGCCGCCGTCTCGACTCGGTGCTCCGCTGTGCCGGCGCTTCGCACCTTGCCGTGTGCGGGTGCGGTGCCTCGGCCCGGGGTCGTCGTCTTGTGCTGGCCTGTCCGGCTGGTCGGAATGATGAGCTGGGCCACCCGGATACGTCATGCTGGGCGGCGCTCCGGGGCGCCGATCACCGGGGTACGGGTCGCTGGGGTGGACGTCGCTGAGGTGTGGGTCGCCTGGGCGCGGGTCGCTGGGGTGGACGTCGCTGAGGTGTGGGTCGCCTGGGCGCGGGTCGCCGGGGCGGACGTCGCTGAGGTGCGGATCGCCAGGGCGGGGGCCGCAAGGGCGGAGGTGATGAGGGTCGGGCTGCGGGTTCGCGGTCTCGTGTGGCCGGCGCAAGCGCCGGGAATGACGCCGCACCAAGCCCCACGAGCGGTGCCGCGCATGCTCGCGCCGGAACTCTTCAGCGGCCTGCGAATAGTTGCGACGCAGCGTCCGGTCCCGCACATTCTTCGTGGGGAACAATGCGAGCTGCGTCATTTCCCCATTGTCTCAGGCGCCCCTCATGATCCACGAAGATGACCGCCCGTATTTCATATCAAGAAATGATCCTTGGTCGACTGGATGATCCGCTGGTCCAGCCTTACGAAAACAGTTACAGGACACTGAGGTCGAGCACGTTGATCTGCCGCCTTTCGTGCGCGCGGGGGAGCGCGGGCGTCACGGTTGGTGACCGGCGGCGCGCAGCCTGGTAGACCTGAAGTGTCGAGATCAGTGGGCGAGGTCGCACGATGACGCCACGCTTGAGTCGACCTATGGTTCAGTTGCTCGAGCAGTGCGAACGCGCTCTTGGCTAGGCCCGCATGGGTGGCTCAAGGCGTGTGGGGCATGGCGGTCCATTCCCCACCGGGCTTGACCCCTTAGGTCCGCTGCGGGCTCACATGCCGCAGAGGATGCGCGCGAGGGCCCATCGCCGCCCGCTCCCAGCGCGCCGGCCGGTACGCACCGAAGTTCTCTTGATGACGCATCGACCTTGCCCGCAGCGACGTCGAGATGAGGCTAAAGGCCAAACGGCAAGCTAAGGGTTTGGCGCCGTCAGCGGCTGCTCGCGGCCGGCGCTTCCGCAGCCCCGGTTGAGCGTCGCGGTGGGTACCCCCGCGACCATGGCGGCGACCCGGACGACGGCCTCGAAGCGGGGGTCGGGCCGGTTCTTGGTGATCGCGGCCCCAGCGACGGCGCCGGGCGCCGGGCCGTGGCTGGTCAGTGTGCGGCCATCACCGGCTCGGCTGCGGGGTCGGTGGGGAGGGACCATGGGCGGACCACTGTGACCAGGACGATGGTCGCGGCGAGCATGCCGCCCGCGATGACCAGGCCCATGCTGACCGCGCCGGTGCCGAGGACGCCCACCAGCGGTGCTGCCAGGGCGCCGACTCCGAACTGGACGGCGCCCAGCAGGGCGGCCGCCGTGCCCGCTGCCTCGCCGTGGCGGGAGAGGGCGAGGGCTGGGGCGTTCGGGAAGGCCAGGCCCGCCGAGGCCAGGACGAGCCAGAGTGGGGCCAGAATGCCCGGGAGCCCGCCGAGGCCGGTGGCCGCGACGATCAGCAGGACGACGCCGGAAACCGCTCCGAAGGTGAGCGAGGTGACCAGGATGCGGGCGGGGCTCCAACGGCGCAGGAGGCGGACGTTGAGCTGGGTCGCCGTGATCAGGCCGACCGCGCCGGCGCCGAAGACGAAGCCGAACTGCTGTTCCGTCAGGCCGTACTCCTCCTGGAAGACGAAGGACGAGCCCGACACGTACGCGAAGAGCGCCGCCATCGCCAGCCCCGCCACGACGATGAGGCCGAGGTAGGCGCGGTCGGTGAACAGCCGGCCGTAGTCGCGGACCGTGCCGACGACGCCGCCGTTGCGCCGGTGCTCGGCGGGCAGCGTCTCGGGCAGTGCGAGGGCGGTCACCGTCAGGATCGCGATGCCGAAGAGGGTGAGCACCACGAAGACGCCGCGCCACGACGTCCAGCTGAGGGTGATGCCGCCCAGGGTCGGGGCGAGGATCGGGGCCGCGCCCATGACCAGCATGAGGCGGGAGAGCAGCTTGGCGGCGGCGAAGCCGGTGAAGAGGTCGCGCACGATCGCCATCGCGACGACCGTGGCCGCGGCGGCCCCGAGCCCTTGTAGGACGCGCAGGGTGCCGAGGAGGGCCAGGTTCGGTGCGATGACGCACAGGACCGACGCGAGGATGTGCACCGCGACACCGGCGAGCAGGGGGGTGCGCCGGCCGAGGGCGTCGGAGAGCGGGCCGATGACCAGCTGACCGAGCGCCAGGCCGGCGAGCGTGCCGGTGAGGGTGAGCTGCACCGCCGCGGCGGTCGTGTGCAGGTCTGCCGTGATGGTGGGCAGGGACGGCAGGTACATGTCGATGGTGAGCGGGCCGAGTGCGATCAGGAAGCCGAGCACCAGGACGAGCCGGAGCCGCTCGCGGGAAGGCGAGGCCGTCGGCGTTTCGAGGCGGTCAAGCGCCTGCGTCATGAGATTCCCATCGTCGTCCGGTCGGTCGCCGTACAGCGTCCGACACAGGTACGACAAGTTCCGGATGCTTCCGGGGATTCCTCGAGGTGGGTGTCGTCACAAAAAGGCGGGGCCGCCACGATGGGCGGCCCCGCCGGGGTGAAGCGGGCGGTCAGAACGGGGTCATGACGATCCCGGCCTGCCGCGGGTCGCCGCTGTGCACCAGCGACTCCTGGTTCTGCACGTCGTCGAAGGCGAACGCGTACGCCTTGCCGTCCACCATCTGGTCGTGGATCACCCGGGCGTAGCAGTTCGTCGGGTCGCCCTTGTAGAAGTCCGCCGCCTTGCCGCTCGGCTGGGTGTCGAGCGTGCCCAGGGTCGTGCGCTGCATCGCGGCGCAGAGGGTGCGCGAGATCGGGCCGACGACCAGGTCGTTCGGGGCGCCGAGGGCGCCGTCGCAGCCCCACACGTTGGCCGTCGACGGCTTGGTGAACGAGGCCACCACCTTGCCCGTGCCGTCCGTGAAGTTCATGACGTTGCCGCTGGTGCGGCCGGTGAACTTCTTGTTCGGCTGGTCGGTGAACGGCACCACGGTCAGGGTCTTGCTGGTGTACGCGTTCCACGCCCGGTTGATGTACGGGTCCAGGTACGTCGCGCTCATCAGGCCGGCGTCCGCCGCCTTGCCGGGGGCGAGCACGCGCAGCACCGTACCGTCGGAGCGGGTCTGCACGCTCTTGGCGAAGGCGGGCTCGGCCTTGAGGCTGTCGATGACCTTCTGCCGGCCGCCCGGCTTGAGCTCACCGGTCTTCTGGGTCGCGCCGTCGCCGCCCTGCACGCTGACGATGTGGGGGACCGCGAACATGTCGACCTGGGAGCTGTTGAGCCACAGGCCGGAGTCGTTGAGGGTGAACTCGCTCCAGTCGAAGAGGATGTCCTTGTTGGGGTCGCCGCCGGCCCACGGCGCGGGCTGCACCAGGCCGTCGTTGCTGAGCCGGAAGTCGAGCTTCTTGCCGAACGACATGTAGATCCGGCCGGACAGGTTCTTCGGAAGCTTGATCGTGGTGGTGGCGCCGTCGGCCGGTCCGGGAATGGACACGTCCGGGGCCGGCACCGGCGTGGCCGCGCCGCCGCTCCACGCGGTGAAGGCGCCGCCGCCGTTGACGTAACCGAGCTTCCCGGTGGTCAGGTTGACGCCCAGGACGTAGAGGTGCACGGCTTCGGAGCGGCCGGTCTTGTTCGTGACCGAGACGGGCAGCACGTTCCCGGCCGGTGGCGGCTTCGGGTTGTCCGCGGGCGGCGTGGTGGGTGCCGTCGTCGCCGCCGGCTTCGTCGTGGGCGCCGTGGTGGGGGTGGCCGGCGGCTTGGGGGCGTACGTGGGGGCGTACGTCGCCGCGGGCTGGGTCGGCGCGGTGCCCGTACCGGTGCAGGGGTTGCCGTTGATCTTGCAGTTGACCGGGTCGCCACCGGCGCCGATGAAGCCGAAGGTCACCTTGCCGTCCACGGCGACCTCGCCGTTCCACGGGCGGCTGGTGAACGTGCGGTGCTGGCCGGACGCGGCCATGTCGGCTTCCCAGAAGCTGCCGATGGTGGCGCCTGCGGGCAGGTCGAACTCGACCTTCCAGGACTTCATGGCCGACGGGCCGCCGTTGGTGATGGTGACGCTGCCCTGCCAGCCGGAGCCCCAGTCGGACGTCTTACTGAAGACCGCGGTCGTGGCGGCGGCGGACGCCGGCATGGCGATCCAGGCGGTCCCTGCCGCCGCCACGACGGCGGCCATGGACAGAATGAGCGTTCGCTTGCGGCGCATCGGGGAGCTGCCTCCAGGGGGATGAAAGGGTTCCCGGCGATTATTGGCGAGCCGCGGCCTCAGATGATTAATTAAGACCATGATTAAAGTTCCGCTAATAGAGTGGGTGCACGAAGAGTCGCCCGCCGATCGCGGAACGCACGACCGACGGGCGATAACAGTTTCTCCGGAACTATTTCTATGCTCGTCGCCACTTCTGGTTGGCGGTGCCGCCGCAGTCCCACAACTGCAGCAGCGCGCCGTCGTTGCTGTTCCAGTCCTTGATGTCGACGCACTTGTTCGCCTGCGGGTTCACGAGGTCACCGGCGGCGGACAGGACGAACTGCTGGGCCGGGTTGCCGCTGCAGCCGACGATCTGAATAGCCGCGCCGTTAGCGGTCGAGCCCCACGCCACGTCCATGCACTTGTTATTGGAAGTCTGCAGCGTCCCGTTGACGAAGGTCCACTTCTGCGCACCTGTGTTGTTGCACACCCACATCTGCAGCTGGACGCCGTCGGAGAAGTTCGCGTTCGGTACGTCGATGCACTTGTTGTTCCAGTTGCTGACCACGGAACTGGTGCTGCCGCCACCCCCGCTCGTGGTCAGCGACAACCCGTAGACGCTGAGGATCTCGTTGACCGGCTGGAACCACATCGTGCCGCCGGAGCTGCAGTTGCCCGTGCCGCCGGACGTCACGCCCTGGGCCTGGTTGCCGCTGATCCAGGAGCCGCCGGAGTCGCCCGGTTCGGCGCAGGCGTTGCTGCGGGCGAGGCCGGAGACGGCGCCCTGGGCGTACACGATGGTCTCGTCGCGGCCGAGGATCGTGCCGCAGCGCCATCCCGTGGTGCGCCCGGAGCGGCAGACCGAGCTGCCGACCGCCGCTTCCTGGGAACCGGCGACCACGACGTTGCCGCCCGCGTAGTTGTTGACCCACGGCTGCGGCGTCCAGCTGCCGTTGGTGCGGATCCACGAGTAGTCGTTGCCGGGGAACGAGGAGCCGGCGAAGGTGCCCTGGGCGACGTTGTTGTAGCCGAGGGTGGGGCTGTTCACGCCACCGCAGTGGCCGGCGCTGACGAAGCCGCCCGCGACCGAGAAGCCCACCGAGCACAGCGTGTTGCCGTTGATGACGTACTGGTCGCCACCGCGGATGTCGTAGACCGGCCGCGGTTGCTCGGCGGTGTCGACCACCGTGACGGTGCCGGCGCCGCTGTCGGCCGCGAACTTGCGCGCCTGCGCCGCGGCTCCGGGCTTCGCCATGACGACGAGGCTGTTGGTGGCGGCGTCGACGTACCAGCCGCGGACGGCGGTGCCGCGGGCCTGGGCGGCGTTGCGGTCGAGCTTCGCCCGGGCGGCGGCCAGGTCCCGGTCGCTGCGGCGGGCGATGACGGGTACGGCGCCCTCCGCCCGGATGTCGGCGGCCCGGCGGGCGTCGGTGGTGGCGACGGTGAGGCGGTCCGCGCCGTCCGGGATCCAGGCGCCGGCGAAGGTGGCGCCGAGCCGGGCGCGGAGCCGTTTCTCGACGACGGGTGCCGCGGCCTCGGTGGCGAGGCGCGCGGCGATCTGGTCGTCACTCAGGTGCAGGTCGCGGCGCATCGCTTCGACCATGCCGGGGGCCATGTGGAAGCGGGTCGCCGCCGGGGGTGCGGCGGGTGCGGGGGTCTCGGCCGCGAAGCCGGACGTGGGTACGAGGCCGACGACGGCCAGGGCGGCGGCGGTGACGCCGAACGCTTTGAGGGCAGGGGACATGGGGGGAGTCCTTCCGCTGGTCAGGGGAAGGAGAGCGCTCTCCCCATCGGAGTGTTTCGATATTTGACAACGCTGTCAAGAAACTTTCACAATTCCCGGACCCGGTACCGGTTCCGGGGGACCTCGCCCTCGTCCCGCGGACGTGCAAGGCTGGAACCCATGGGAATGGTCAAGGTGGTGGGGCTGGTCCTGCACCCGCGGCGCGACTGCGGCGCGGCCATCGACGCGATCGTGCGCTGGGCGCAGGCCCGGGACGTGACCGTGCTGGGGCTGCACGACGAGATCACCCGCATCGACTGCGAGGCCGTGGCGGTGTCCACGGAGGAGATGGTCGAGCGGGCCGGGCTGCTCGTGAGCCTGGGCGGCGACGGCACCATGCTGCGGACCATGCGCCTCGTCGAGGGCCGCAAGACCCCGGTGCTGGGCGTCAACGTCGGGCGCCTCGGCTTCCTCGCCGAGGTCGACCTGCCCGATCTGGCCGGGGCGCTGTCCATGATCGACGAGCACAAGTTCACGATCGAGTCCCGTACGGCGGTGCGCACGGTCCTGCCCGGCGGCAAGGAGGTGTCGGCGTTCAACGACATCGCGCTCGTCCGGGTCCCCGGCGACGGCCTCGCGCACATCGGCATCAACGTCGAGGGCAGCAACTTCGTGCGGTACGCGGCCGACGCCGTGATCGTCGCCACGCCCACCGGGTCGACGGCGTACAGCTTCTCGGCGGGCGGCCCGATCGTCTCGCCCAACGTCGAAGGCATCCTCGTGAGCGCGTCGGCGGCGCACTCGTCGTTCAACCGCTCGCTGATGCTCTCGCCGGACGAGCGGCTCGAGCTCGAGGTGGCGGCGACCAGCGGGCGCCTGGCCATCGAGGTCGACGGCATCATCCAGGGCCACGCCGGCGCGGGCGACCACCTGAAGATCATCCCGGTGCCGGCCGCCGCCCAGGTCATCCGCTTCGGCGGTACGTCGTTCTACGAGCGCGCCCGGCGCAAGCTGCGCGTCGAGGGCAGCGCCCAGGTGAGCGGCGGGGAGCCGGGCGACGCGGTGGTCGTCGACAGCTTCGAACAGTCCCGCTACGAGATCCTGCTCGGCGGCGAGCTCGCCGGCGCCCTGCACTACCGCCGCGCCGGCGGCCGGATCGAGCTGGCCCACACCGAGATCGACCAGGCCTTCGAGGGCCGCGGCCTGGCCGGCAGGCTGGCCTCGGCCGCCCTCGGCGACGCCCGCCGCCGCTCCACCCCGGTGCTGGTCACCTGCCCGTTCGTGGCCGGGTGGGTGCAGCGTCACCCCGAATTCAGCGACGTGCTCGACACGGGAGGAACACCCTCATGACCAATGCCGTCTGTTCTCACGTCGACGAGGCCCGGGACGTCACGCCGTCCGGGCAGGGCTGCGTGGAATGCCTCGCCGCCGGTGGCCGCTGGGTGCACCTGCGCGTCTGCATGACGTGCGGCCACGTCGGCTGCTGCGACTCGTCACCCGGTAAGCACGCGACCGCGCACTTCCACGCCGAGAGCCACCCGCTCGTGCAGTCGTACGAGCCGGGCGAGGACTGGTGGTGGTGCTACCAGGACGAGGTCGCGTTCAAGGTCGCCGACGCCCCCACCTTCACCTACGGCTGAGGAAACCGAATCCCATGGGACACCCCGCGATCCTGACCGTCGACGATGACCCCTCGGTGTCCCGGGCCATCGCCCGCGACCTGCGCCGCCGCTACGGCGAGAACTACCGGATCATCCGCGCCTCCTCGGCCACCGACGCCCTCGAGGCGCTGCGCGACATCAAGCTGCGCGGCGGGCGGGTCGCCGTCATGCTCGCCGACTACCGGATGCCGCAGATGAACGGCATCGAGTTCCTGGAGCAGGGCATGGACCTGTTCCCGAACGCGCGCCGGGCGCTGCTCACCGCGTACGCGGACACCGACGCCGCGATCCAGGCGATCAACGTGGTGGACGTCGACCACTACCTGCTCAAGCCGTGGGACCCGCCGGAGGAGAAGCTCTACCCGGTCATCGACGCGCTGCTCGACGCCTGGCAGGCCACCGGCGACCGAGAGGTCGAGGACATCCGGGTCGTGGGGCACCGGTGGAGCGAACCGTCGTACCAGATCCGGGACTTCCTGGCGCGCAACCTGGTGCCGTACCGATGGCTCGGAGCGGACGACCCGGAGGGGCGCCGCCTGCTGGAGGCCGCCGGGGTCGGACCCGAGGCGATCCCGCTCGTCGTCACCGCGGACGGCCGGGCCCTGGCGCAGCCGAGCCCGTCGGAGGTCGCCGAGGCCGCCGGCCTGTCCACCGCGCCCAACCGCGACTTCTACGACCTCATCATCGTCGGCGGCGGTCCGGCAGGGCTGGGCGCCGCGGTGTACGGCGCCTCGGAAGGCCTCAAGACGCTGCTCGTGGAGCGCCAGGCGGTCGGCGGGCAGGCGGGGCAGAGCTCGCGCATCGAGAACTACCTCGGCTTCCCCGACGGCATCTCCGGCGCCCAGCTCACCGACCGGGCCCGCCGGCAGGCCGGCAAGTTCGAGGCGGAGGTGCTCAACACCCGCGAGGTCACCGGGCTGCGGCTGGACGGCTCGGCCCGCACGCTGACCTTCGCCGACGGCGGGGAGGTGTCGGCGCACTCGATCGTGCTGGCCACCGGGGTCGCGTACCGTCCGCTGGTCGCCGAGGGCATCCCCGAGCTGACCGGCTCGGGCGTCTACTACGGGTCCGCCTCGACCGAGGGCCCGTCGTGCGCCGGCAGCGACGTCTACATCGTCGGCGGGGCGAACTCCGCCGGGCAGGCCGCGCTCTTCTTCTCCCGGTACGCCCGCAGCGTCACCCTGCTCGTCCGCGGCGACTCGCTCGAGGCGTCGATGTCCTACTACCTCATCCAGCAGCTCAACAAGATCGACAACGTGCACGTGCGTACCCGCTGCGAGGTGCTCAGCGCCCAGGGCGACGGGCACCTGCAGGCGATCACCATCTGCGACAGCAAGAACGGCCTCCAGACCACCGTCGAATGCGGGTACCTGTTCGTCTTCATCGGCGCCGAGCCGCGCACCGACTGGCTCGGCAACGCGGTGGCGCGCGACGAGAAGGGCTTCGTCTACACCGGCCCGGATCTGTTGACGAACGGCACACGCCCGCCGGGATGGGATCGCGACCGGGATCCGTTCTACCTGGAGTGCAGTGTTCCCGGCATCTTCGCCGCCGGCGACGTCCGGGCGAACTCGGTGAAACGGGTGGCCTCGGCGGTCGGCGAGGGCGCGATGGCCGTCACGCTGGTCCATCGTTACCTGGAGGCGCAGTGATGAGCGACATCGAGGAAGTCCGGCTGCAACCCTGCGAACCCGGCAAGCTCACCCCCGACGAGCTGCGGACGCTGTTCCTCTTCGAGAAGCTGACCGACGACCAGCTCGCCTGGATCGCCGACCACGGCTGCACCATGCACGCCCCGGCCGGTTCGCTGGTGCTCCGCGAGGGAGACCCGGCCGAGTCGTTCTTCGTCCTGCTCAGTGGCACGATCGCGCTCTCGCGCCGGGTGGGCCAGGACGACGTGCAGACCACGCGTACGGAGCAGCGCGGCGTCTACATGGGCGCGACGCAGGCGTACATCCGTGACGAGGGCGTGGAACGCAAGTACATGGCGACCATGCGCGCGCTCGACGACGCAGACTTCTTCATGCTCTCCGCCGCCGACTTCGGCTGGATGATGCGCGAGTGGTTCCCCATGGCCATCCACCTGCTCGAAGGCCTCACCCTCGGCATGCGCAGCACCCAGGCCGCGATCAGCGAGCGCCAGCGGCTCATGGCCCTCGGCGCGCTGTCCGCCGGCCTGATGCACGAGCTGAACAACCCGGCCGCCGCGGCCTCCCGGGCCACCGGCGCGCTGCGCCAGCGGGTCGCCGGCATGCGGCACAAGCTCGGCATGCTCGCCCACGGCAAGGTCGACCCGGACCGCCTCGACGCGCTGGTGGAGCTGCAGGAAGAGGTGATCGAACGGGCCGCCAAGGCGCCCGCGCTGACCGCCATGCAGGCCGCCGACCGCGAGGACGAGCTCGGCGAGTGGATGGACGAGCGCAACGTCACGGGCGGCTGGGACCTCGCCCCGGTCTTCGCCCAGGGCGGTCTCGACCTGCAGTGCCTCGACGACATCGAGGCCAAGGTGGGCTCGCCCGAGCTGCTCGACCAGGCCATCCACTGGATCGGGTACGCCCTGGAGACCGAGCAGCTGATGAGCGACATCGAGGACGCCACCGGCCGCGTCTCGTCGCTGGTGTCGGCGGCGAAGCAGTACTCCCAGCTGGACCGGGCGGCGCACCAGTGGATCGACGTGCACACCGGCCTGGACAGCACGCTGGTCATGCTCAGCCACAAGATCGGCACCGGCGTCAAGGTCGTCAAGGACTACGACCGTTCGCTGCCCCAGGTGCCGGCCCACCCGGCCGAGCTGAACCAGGTCTGGACCAACATCATCGACAACGCCGTACAGGCCATGGACGGCGCCGGCACGCTCACCGTCCGCACGTTCCGGGAGGACGACCACGTCGTCGTCTCCGTGGGCGACACCGGCCCGGGCGTTCCCGAGGAGCTGCGCAAGCGGGTCTTCGAGCCGTTCTTCACCACGAAGGCGGTCGGGGAGGGCACCGGGCTGGGCCTCGACATCTCGTACCGGATCGTGGTCAACGGCCACGGCGGGGACATCGTCCTGCAGTCCCGGCCGGGTGACACGCGCTTCCTGGTCAAGCTGCCGCTCGCGGAGCCGCCCTCGCGGTGATCACGGGGGCCCGGTCCTGCGGCCGGCGGCGCTCCGGCTCCCACGCCGCCGCACCGCCGGACGCTCGTGTCCCTCGGGCTCGCCATCTCCCGGACCGGCGTCGCTGAACTGGTCGAGGCTCAAGACCTCAAGCGCCTGCGCCGGCAACCGATCACCAACGGTGTGCCACGGCGACCCCGCTCGGCGCGCCCGACTGGTCGGCGTCATCGGACGACTCGCTGAGATCGGGCCGGTCCGCTTTCCGGTGCATCCCCGGACGCGGGCACGGCTGATCGAGTACGGGCTCGCCGACCGACTCACGGCGTTCGAGGAACCGCTCGCCTACGACGACCTGCTGAACGCGCTCGCGCACGCGCGGGTCGTGGTCACGGACTCGGGTGGTCTGCAGGAGGAGGCCGCCTATCTCGGGGTGCCGGCCGTCGTACTCCGCCGCTCCACGCCGCGGTGGGAAGGGGTTGAGTCGGGCTCGGCGGTCCTGACCGGGATAACGAGTGACGAGGAGGCGACCCGTGCGGTGGCCGCCGCGCAACGGCTCAGCACGCCGGAGGAACTCGCGCGGATCGCGGCGCTGCCATGCCCGTACGGTGATGGGCACACCGGTTCGCGGGTCGCGCGGCTGCTGTCCGACCCGGCCCTGGCTGCGCTGCTGGCCCTGGAGGAACCGGACTACACCGACGGGAGCCGGCCGTGGAAGGCCGCCTGAGACCACCCGCGCCGGACGGCATCGTCATCGACCTGGACGACACGCTCTATCCGCAGAGCGGTTACCTGTACGGTGCGGCGCGGGCTGTGGGACGGGCCGGAAGCGCCTTCGGCCTGGATCCGGTCCGGCTGAGCCGGGCCGTACGTCGGCAGCTGATCGCCGGTTCGGACGCGGGTGGCACCATCGACCGGGCGCTCATCGCTTACGGCGTGCCGCCGGCAGAGGTGGCACAACTGGTCCCGACACTGGTGACCGCGTTCACCGCCTATCGGCCACGTCGGCTGGCGTTGTATCCGGGCACGCGAGCCGCACTGGCCGCCCTGGGTCAGCGCTATCCGCTGGCATGCCTGACCGACGGCAACCCGGCGATCCAGCGCGCCAAGATCGCCGCCACCGGGTTGGCATCCGCCTTCGCCGTCGTCGTCATCACCGACGAGCTGGGCGGTCGCGAGATGCGCAAACCGCACCCCGCGGGCCTGCACCGGGCCGCCGACCTGCTGGGTGTCCCGGTGGGCGGTCTGGTCGTCGTGGGCGACCGGCCTGGCAAGGACATGGCGGTCGCCACGGCGTGCGGAGCGCGCTCCATCCGGGTACGCACGGGCGAGTATGCGGACAGTCCCGACGTACCCGCCGCCACCGCCGTCGTCCCGAACCTTGCCGCGGCGGCCGACCTGCTCATCGCGAGCCGGGAGAAGCGCGCCTCCCGATGAGACCGGAATGCCCGGTGCGTGACAGCCGAGCGCTCCCGCACCCGGGGGGTACGGGAGCGCTGGTCTGCCCGTCCTAGAGAAGCCCGCGCACGTAGGCCGCCTGGCCCGCGTGCTGGACGTCGTCGTCGAGGATGCTCACCAGCCGCACGCCCAGCGTGACGGGCGGATCCCAGGACTCGTCGACCACCCGGTCGAGGTCCTCGGCGGTGAGCCCGGAGACGTAGGCGATCGTCCGCTCGTGGACCGCCTGGTAGTACTCGACCAACGCCGCGGCGTTCTCCGGGCGGACCGCGGCGACCTCCTCGGGGGAGTGCCCGTAGCCGGTGTCGCCCGGGTCCGGCTTGCGGCCGAACCGGGACGCCCAGTCGCCGGCGGTGTAGACCTGCTCCTCGTCGAGCAGCTCCGCGATGTGGCTGTCCTGGACCCGGGTCAGGTGCCAGACCAGCCAGCCGACCGTGTTGCCGCGGCCGGCCGGTGCGGCGCGGAGCTGGTCCGCGGTGAGGCCGTCCACGGCCGTGCGGACCAGGTCGGGCAGGCGGCCGTACGCCTCGGTGAGCAACTCGCTGACGTTCACGGTGCCGCGCCTCCTACTCGGTCGTCGAGTCCTGCTCCTGCTGCGGTGCGATCTCCTGATCCGGCTGCTGCTGCTGCTCGTCCGCCGGGGGCGTCTGCGGCGCCTGGGTGGTCGCCTCGGTGGTGGGCTCGGTCGTCGGCTCCGTGGTCGCCGGCGTCTCCTCCGGTGTGCCCGTCGCGGGGGCCTCGCTGGACGAGGTGTCCGGCGTGGACGACGCGTCGTCCGAGGGGCTCTCTGAGACCTCGGTCGACGGTGCCTTCTCCTTCGACGTGTCGTCGTTGCTCGAGACGAGGTTGCTGAACGTGTTGCCGCCGCTCGGGCCGTGCCCCGTCATCGAGGCCAGTGAGCGGCCCGCGGTCACCTCGACCGCGAAGATCGCGCCCATGGCGATGACGAACACCGCGGCGGCGCCCAACGCGACCGTCTTCCAGCGGATCGCGAACCGCCCGGGCTCGGGGACCACCGTGTGGGAGGGCTTCTCCTCCTCGGCGGCCGCCGCGACCGGCGGGGTGCCGACGGCGGCCGGTGCCTTGATGAAGGCCGGGGCCACCGTCTGCAGGTGCTTGGTGCTGCGTTTCAGGGAATTGTTGAAGATCTCCGTTCCGACCGAGCCGACCACACTGGCCAGCGCAGCCCCGGCGAGGGTGCCGGCCACTCCCAGGAAGGAGCCGAGCACTGCGGCGGTCACCGCCGCGAGTGTTCCGGCGATGACCTTGCTGATCTGGATGCCGGACCACAACCGGTCCGGTGCCTGCTCGCTCATGTCCTCCTCACATAGTGACTCTGTCGAGTCGGGCGCGAAGCTTCAGCCTTTACCGATGCGCTCCGCGCTAAACCATCCTCGTTCGGCCAGGACCTCACGCAGCGGTCGCACGTGGATCCCCTCGGCGGCCAGCCGCCGGCGGACCAGTCTGCGGGTCCGCAGGATCCCGGCGACGCCGATGATGCCGACGGCGTACTGCACGCCCATCGCGACCTTGAAGTCGGCGATGTCGTAGCCGGCCCGGCCGCCCGTGCGGGCGTCGAGGATCAGGCCGACGAGCAGGATCGTGACCAGGGAGGCCACGAAGCCGCCGACGTTCACGATGCCGGTGGCCGTACCGAGCCGGGTGGGCGGGTTGAAAGTGCGTGCGAACTCGAAGCCGATCATCGAGCCGGGGCCGCCCAGGCCCAGCGCGATCACCAGCAGCACCACGACGGGCAGCGGGGCCCGGCCCGGCCACGCGATGATCAGCGCCCACCCGAGCGCGTTGGCGGCGATCACGCCGAGCACGAGCCAGGAGCGGCGCATCGGGTGCCGCTGCACCAGGACGCCGAGGAGGGGACCGCCGGCCATGCCGACGAGCACGAAGAGGGTGAGCAGCGTGCTCGCCGCGCCGCGGGACAGGCCCTCCCCGGCGACCAGGAACGGATAACCCCACATGAGAGCGAAGACCGTGCCCGGGAACTGGCTGGTGAAGTGCGTCCACAGCCCGAGCCGCGTCCCGGGGTGCCGCCAGGCGCTCGCCAGGTCGGCCCCGAGCCGGCGGAACTCGATCGGGTCGCCGGAGTTGATCCGGCGCTGCGGGGTGTCCCGCAGCGCCGCCAGGGCCACGATCGCGACGAACAGTCCGCTCGCCGACGCGGAGACGAAGGCGGTGGTCCAGCCGGCCCCCGCCAGAAGAGCGGCCAACGGTACGGCGCTGAGCACCTGACCGAGCTGCCCGACGATGCCGGTGAGCTGCGTCACCACAGGCACCCGCCCCGACGGGAACCACTGCGGCACCAGGCGCAGCACGCTGATGAACGTCATCGCGTCACCCGCGCCCACCAGGACTCGGGCGGCGACCGCACCCCCTACCCCGTCGGCGACCGCCATGAGGGCCTGACCGGAGGCCATGACCAGGGCGCCGGCGACGACCAGCCGCAGCGAGCCGAACCGGTCGAGCAGCAGGCCGACGGGCACCTGGAGGGCGGCGTACACGAGGAGCTGCAGCACGGCGAACGACGCGAGCGCGCCGGCGCCGATGCCGAACCGGTGCTGCGCGTCCAGCCCGGCCACGCCCAGCGACGTGCGGTGCAGCACGGCCACCACGTACGCGGAGAGGCCGACGGCCCACACCGCCCAGGCCCGGGCACCGCCCTGCATGAAAACCCACTCCGTCCGCTCGCGTGCCGTTCCACCCTTTCGCGGACGGTGCAAGACCGCCAACGAGGAGCGTCACAAATCGGACGTGTGCCCGGTCATAGCTCGGCCAAACCGCCGGATCAGGCGGCAGGCGACGACACCCCCAGGTGGTCGGTGAGCCAGCCCACCGTCGCGCGCAGGTACTCGGCGCGGGACGAGCGGTGCAGCAGCTCGTGGCCTTCGCCGGGGAACAGCAGGTACCTGTGCGGCACCCCGCGTGCGGCCAGGGCGGTCACCACCTGCTCGGCCTCGATGACGGGGACGTTGCTGTCGTTCTCGCCGTGCACCACCATCAGCGGCGCCCGCAGCCGGTCGATCCGGGTGATCGGCGACAGCTCCCGCAGCAGCTCCGCGTCCCGGACCGGGTCGCCGTACTTGGAGACCGCCGCCGCTGCGATCCACGGCTCGGTGTGCTCGTAGAAGGTGGCGAAGTTCGACATGCCGCAGACGTCGATGCCGACCGCGAACAGCTCCGGGTACGTCGTCAGCGCCGCCAGCGTCAGGTAGCCGCCGTACGAGCGGCCCATGCACCCCACCCTCGCCGGATCCGCGACGCCGGTGGCGACGAGGTGCTCGACACAGGCGGCGACGTCGGCGACGGCTGCCCACCGCAGCGGCCCGTTGTCGGCGTTGACGAAGCTTCGGCCGAAGCCGGACGAGCCGCGGACGTTCGGCGCGAAGACCGCGATGCCCCGGTCGACCAGCGACTGGAACAGCGGCCCGTGCCCGGGGCGTTCCTGTGCCTCCGGGCCACCGTGGAACCACAGGACGGCCGGGTGCGGGCCTGGACCGGCGGGCTCGAACAACCAGCCGCTGATCTCCAGGCCGTCGTGCGAGGGGAACCGGCGCAGCGTCGGGTGCACGGCTCCGGGCGCGGGCTCCTCGGCCGACACCGCCTGAGGCTGGTCGCCGTCCCACACCCAGACGCCGTGCGGCTGTCCCGGCCCCTCGGCGGTGAAGGCGAGGGTGCTGCCGTCGTGGCTCCACACCGGGCCGGAGACCACCGTGCCCGGCAGCGGCACGGCGGTGCTGCCGTCCGCGGTGTGCACGGTCAGCTCGGACCGGCCGCCGTGGGCGTTCCAGAGCACCGCGACCTTCGCGCCGTCGGAGGTGAGCGCGAACTGCTCCACCTCGGCGGTTCCGGCACCGGCCACGACCTCGGCCGTGCCGTCCACGATACGCAGCAGCACCGGCCGCTCACCGGTGTCGCTCCGCGCGTAGATCGAGCCGTCCGGGGCGAAGCACGCCTGCTCGCCGCTGGTGACGTACTCGTCGACCCCGGTCTCGAGATCGCGCACGACCACATGGCGGGCGCCGCGGGGTCCACGCCGCAGCAGCGCGCGGCGACGGTCCGCGGAGACGTCGAAGAGCGAGATCAGCTCGCCCTCCGCGATCACCTCACGGGTGCCGTGCTCGGCGTCGACGAGCACGGTGGTGGTGAGATTCTCGGTCACCGCCAGCAGGGGACGGCCGGGCAGCCAGCGGGTGTTCTCGGCGCTGTCCGAGCCGAAGCCGGCCACCTGATGCAGCGCCGAGCCGTCCGGGCGGACCAGCCAGACCTCCGTGCGGGGGGCTCCGCCGGGGGCGAGCACGCACGCCAGCCACCCGCCGCCGGTGGACCACTGCACCGAGGCGACCGGTTCCGCACCCGTGTCGACGAGGAAGGTCAGCTCGCTGCCGACCGGCTGCACCCAGACCTTGGGGGAGCCACTGCGGTCGGACACGTACGCCATGTGCCGGCCGTCGGGGGACAGCGCCGGCGACCAGCTGCCGCTGGCTTCCGAGGGGTAGGACCCTTTCGACAGCCACCCGGCGGGGAGCACGGTGACGTCGACCCGGCTGAGCTGACCGGTCATACAGGTCCTCCTTCGGCTTACTGGATCCCCTTGTCCTGCAACCACATCTCGAGCAGCGCGAGCTGCCACAGCTGGTTCGCCCCGAGCGTCGTCCGTGGCGTGTTCGGGTCGGCCAGTAGCGCGTCAACGTACTCCTTGCGGAAGAGATTCCGCGCGCGGGCCGCGGGTGCGTGCAGCGCCTCGCGGACCATGTCCAACATCGGCCCCTCCAGGTGCCGGATCCCGGGAACCGGGAAGTAGCCCTTGGTGCGGTCGATCACCTCGTCGGGCACGACCCCGCGGGCCGCGTCCTTGAGCACTCCCTTGCCGCCCTGGGCCAGTTTCAGCTCCGGCGGGCAGGCCGCCGCGAGCTCGACCAGCTCATGGTCCAGAAACGGTACGCGCGCCTCCAGCCCCCACGCCATCGTCATGTTGTCCACCCGCTTGACGGGATCGTCGACCAGCATGACCTGGGAGTCCAGCCGCAACGCCGCGTCGACCGCGGTGGTGGCGCCGGGCCGGGCGAAGCTCGCCGCCACGAACTCGCGGCTGACGTCCTCGCCGAGGAACCATTCCGGGTTCAGCTGCCGGGCCAGGTCGCCGTGGGGGCGGTCGAAGAACTCCTTCGCGTACGCGTCGACGGCCCGTTCCCGGGGCACGTCCGCGAGCGGCGGGTACCAGCTGTAGCCGGCGAGGATCTCGTCCGCGCCCTGCCCCGACTGGACGACCTTGACGTGCTGCGACACGTCCTCGCTGAGCAGGTTGAAGGCGACGCAGTCATGGCTGACCATCGGCTCGCTCATCGCGGCGACCGTGCGCGCCACGGCGGGCAGGAACCGGTCCCTGCCGATCCGGATCTGGTGGTGCCGGGTGTCGAACTGCTTGGCGATGATGTCCGAGTACGCGAACTCGTCGCCGCTCTCGCCGGCCGCGGACTCGAAGCCGATGGAGAAGGTGGTGAGCCCGCGCTGCCCCTGCTCGGCCAGGAGCGCGACGATGTACGAGGAGTCGAGGCCCCCGGAGAGCAGCACCCCGACCGGCACGTCGGCGACCATCCGCCGCTCGACCGCCGTCCGCAGCTTGACGTGGATCGCCTCGGCCCATTCCTCGCGCGTCGAGGGCGCGTCCACGCGGGTGTGCGACGCCTCCCAGTAGACCGTCGAGGTCGACGTACCGTCGGCTTCGATGATGCGAACCGTGGCCGGCGGCAGCTTGCGGATGCCGGTGACGATCGTGCGTGGCGCCGGCACGACCGAGTGGAAGGTCATGTAGTGCTGCAGCGCCACCTTGTCGATGGACGTGTCGACGTCGCCGGCGGCGAGCAACGCGGGCAGGGTCGACGCGAAGCGCAGCCGCCCGGGGGTCTCGGCCAGATACATCGGCTTGATGCCGAGGCGGTCGCGGGCCAGCATCACGGTGCCGGTGGCGTGCTCGGTGATGGCGAAGGCGAACATGCCGAGGAAGTGCTTGACGCAGTCGGCGCCCCAGCGGTGGTACGCCTTGATGATCACCTCGGTGTCGGAGGTGGAGGCGAACGTGTAGCCGTGACCGCGCAGCTCATCGCGCAGGTCCTGGTAGTTGTAGATGCAGCCGTTGAAGACCAGCGTGAGGCCGAGCTGCTCGTCGGTCATCGGCTGCCCGCCGGCCTCGGAGAGGTCGATGATCTTCAGCCGCCGGTGGCCGAACGCGACCGGGCCGCGGTGCCACAGGCCCTCGCCGTCGGGACCGCGCGACTCCAGGGCCGGGAGCATCCGCCGCACGGCCTCGGGGTCGGCCGCCCGCCCGTCGAACCTGAGCTCGCCGGCGATTCCGCACATGATGGATCAACCTCCACGCTTTCCGTTCGAGGGGATGTCAGTCAGCTCAGCAGCCAGGTGTCCTTGGAGCCGCCGCCGCGCGAGGAGTTGACGATCATGCTCCCGGAAGGGGCGACGCGGGTCAGGGCCGCCGGGGCGACCACCGACTCCTCGCCGGTGAAGACGAACGCGCGCAGGTCGACGTGGCGGGGCGCAAGCTCCTGGCCGTCGAAGACCGGATGCGTCGACAGGTTCACCACCTCCTGCGCCACCCAGCGGTGCGGGGCGGTGCGGATCTGCCGGCGTACCGCGGCCAGGTCCTCGGGGCTCGCGTGCGGGCCGATGACGATGCGGTCGCCGCCGTAGCCGTCGACGGGCTTGCAGACCAGCTCCTCCAGGCGTTCCAAGACCTCCGCGCGCTGCTCCGGGATGCCGCACAGGTACGTCGGTACGTCGGCCAGCAGCGGCTTCTCGCCCAGGTAGTACTCGATGAGCTTCGGGACGTACGCGTACACGGCCTTGTCGTCGCCGATGCCGTTGCCCAGCGCGTTCGCCAGCACCACCGACTCGGCGTGCAGGGCGGTGACCAGGTTCGGGCCCAGCGGCATGCCGTCCGCGCCCGGCGAGTGCACCAGGCTGTCCTCGCCCATGCGCAGGTAGATCACGTCGACGCGGTGCTTGCGCCCGCTGGCGACCCGGTACACGACGCGGTCGTCGACCAGCAGCTCGGTGCTGCGGACCACGGGTACGCCCATCTCCTCGGCCAGCATCCGGTGCTCGAACCACGCCGAGTCGTCGGGGCCCTGGCTCAGCACCACGACGTTCGGGTCGTCCCCGGCGGCCGGGCCGGCGGCCTCCAGCAGCGCCTGCCGCAGCAGCCGCGGCGTCTCCTCGGGGCTGAGCAGGCCGCCGGGGCGGGGCAGTTCCGGCAGCACGGCCTCGGTGAGCCGGCGGTTCTGCATCGCGTACGCGATCCCGGACGGCACCCGCAGGTTGTCCTCGAGCACGCACCAGTTGCCGTCGCCGTCGCGGACCAGGTCGACGCCGGCCACCTGCGCGCGTACGCCCTGCCGGGCGACCAGTGCGCCGCTGGGCCGCAGCTCGGGGGAGCCGTCGATGACCCATTCCGGCATGACGCCGTCGGCCACGACGGCACGGTCGCCGTACACGTCGTTGATGAACGCGTCGAGTGCGCGGACCCGCTGGATCAGCCCGCTTTGCAGGCCGTTCCAGTCCCGGGCGGGCACGATGCGCGGCACGAGGTCGAACGGGAACAGGCGGGTCGCGGCCTCGCCGGCCACGCTGAACGTGATGCCGCGGGCGCGCTGCTCGTCGTCCTTGGCGTCCTCGCGGCGGCGCAACCCGGCCGGCCCCAGCGCGTTGAGGACCGTCAGGATCGGCTGGTACGCGGGCACCACGTCGCCGTCCGGGAACGCCTCGTCGCCGCTCGCCGCGTACGGTGTGAGCCCCGCGGGGATCGTCTGACCACCCGGGCCGATGCCGGTCGCGCCGCCGCGGGTGTCGGCGACCACCAGGTCGACCACGTCCGAGATGCGGCCGCGGCGGGCCAGGGCGCGCCGCTGCCGGGCGGCCGAGCT
The DNA here is from genome assembly GCF_040676695.1 of Actinoplanes sp. NPDC049548. Taxonomy (NCBI): domain Bacteria; kingdom Bacillati; phylum Actinomycetota; class Actinomycetes; order Micromonosporales; family Micromonosporaceae; genus Actinoplanes; species Actinoplanes sp. NPDC049548. The sequence goes on along the minus strand of NZ_JBFAPM010000002.1, from coordinate 291,615 downwards.
GCCCCGGCTGAGCGCCTGGACCGACAGGTCGAACACCTGCTCCCAGTCGCCCAGCTCCTCCAGCTGCGGGCGCAGGTCACCGACGAGGCGCTCGACGGCGACGGCGGCCGGTACGGGCACCGGCGAGCGGGGCAGGTCGAGCAGGTCGCCCTCGAGGCCGGAGCGGGCGGCGCGCCACATCGCCGCCCGGTGCAGCGGCGGCCGGGTCGGCACGAGCGGGCGGCCGGCACGGTGGTCCTGCCGGGCGCGCAGCACGAGCCCGCGGAACAGGCCGGCCAGCAGCACCACCGTGTCCGCGTCGGGGCTGGAGTCGGTGACCCGCAGCTCGACGGTCGGCAGGTGAGCCGACGGCCGGACGTCGAAATAGACCATCTTGGGGTCGCTGATGGTGCCGGACGCGATGAGGTCGGCCACCAGCGCGTCGTGGTCGGCGGCGTCCCGGACCAGGCCGCTGTCCCCGGCGGTCGGCCAGCGCATCCAGACCAGCGACCGCACGCTCGCGTAGCCGCTGTCCTCACCCATCCAGTACGGCGAGCTCGCGGAGAGGGCCAGCAGCACCGGCAGTGCGGGGGTGACCCGCTGCGCGATGGCGACGGCCTCGTCGCGGTCGGGGATGCCCACGTGCACCTGCGCGCCGCAGATCAGCTGCTCGCGGGCCAGCATCTGGTACTCGTCGAGCATCCGGCGGTAGCGCGAGGTCGGCGTCACCGGCAGCGAGTCCAGGTCGACGATCGGCACCGTACCGGCCGCCACCAGGCCCAGGCCGAGCGACTCCGCGACGCCGATCGCGCGCCGGCGCAGCGCCACGATGCCGTCGCGCAGATCGTCCAACGTGGCGGCCACAGGGGTGTTCGTCTCGACCACCGAACGGTGCAGCTCCGCGGAGAAGTGGGCCTCGCCGAGCTCGGCGAGGACGTCCGGGGCGCGCGGCACCAGCTCGCGCGTCTTGAGGTCGACGACGTGCAGCTCCTCCTCGACACCCAGCGTGAGATCGGTGGCTACGCTGCGTTCCTCGTCGCCCTCGCTGACCCTCAGTGACTCCGTCATGTGTCAACCGCCTATGTCGCATCGTCCGTTGGCCCGGAGCCTTGTCAGCTCATGTACCGAACCTGTGACGTGCCCATTTCCAGCTGCGATCAAGCATGACGCTGCCGACACCGGGGCCCTGCGGTGCGGCTCCGGTGCGTACGCGTGCGCGGGGCTGCTCGAAGTCACGCTCTTCCGCGCTCATCCACGCGAATGCTTGTGCAATTCTTCACGAAGGCTATGGCCACCGGTGGCGGCGCCCCTACCCTCCGGGACACCATTAACGAGCGTTCGGCGCGTGGCAATGGGAGGCGACAATGGCCGGGGAGAAGTACGTCTACGATTTTTCGGAAGGTCACAAGGATCTCAAGGAGCTCCTCGGCGGCAAAGGCGCGAACCTGGCGGAGATGACCCGTCTGGGGCTTCCCGTTCCGGCCGGATTCACCGTCACCACGCGTGCCTGCCAGGCGTACCTGGCGACCGGGCGCAACCCCGAGGGGCTCGAGGCGGAGATCGACGAGCATCTTGCCGCGCTGGAGGCCGCGATGGGCCGCCGGCTCGGCGATCCGGACGATCCGCTGCTGGTATCCGTGCGTTCCGGCGCCGCGTTCTCGATGCCCGGCATGATGGAGACGGTGCTCAACGTCGGCCTCACCGACGCCAGCGTCGCGGGCCTCGCCGCCCAGGCCGGCGGCGACGACCGGTTCGCCTGGGACTCGTACCGCCGGCTCATCCAGATGTTCGGGAAAACGGTGTGCGACGTGCCCGGCGAGGATTTCTCCGAGGCGCTCGAAGAGACCAAGAAAGCCAAGGGCGCGACCGACGATCTGCACCTGGACGAGGCCGACCTGCGCGGCCTCGTGGACCGGTACAAGCGCATTTTCGCCAAGCACACCGGATATGAGTTCCCGCAGGATCCCCGCGAGCAGATGCGGCTGGCGATGGAGGCCGTGTTCCGCTCCTGGAATGCCGAGCGGGCCGTGCTCTACCGCCGCCAGGAACGCATTCCGGCCGACCTCGGCACGGCGGTGAACGTGGTGGCGATGGTGTTCGGCAACCTCGGCCCCGACTCCGGGACCGGCGTGGCGTTCACCCGGGACCCGGCCTCCGGCGCCCAGGGCATCTATGGCGACTACCTCGCCAACGCCCAGGGCGAGGACGTCGTCGCGGGCATCCGCAACACCGTGCCACTGGAGGACCTGCAGCGCCTGGACCCGCGGTCCTACGAGGAGCTGCTGGGCATCATGGCCACGCTCGAGGGCCACTACCGCGACCTGTGCGACATCGAGTTCACCATCGAGCGCGGCAAGCTGTGGATGCTGCAGACCCGGGTCGGCAAGCGCACCGCCGCGGCCGCCTTCCGGATCGCCGCCCAGCTGGTCACCGAGGGCATGATCACGCCCGACGAGGCGCTGCGCCGGGTCTCCGGAGCCCAGCTCGCCCAGCTCATGTTCCCGCGCTTCGACCTCTCGGCCGAGCCGACCGCGCTGACCAGGGGCATCGGCGCCTCACCGGGCGCCGCGTCCGGCAAGGCGGTCTTCACCGCCCAGCGGGCGGTCGAGCTCGCCGGCGCGGGCGAGGACGTCATCCTGGTCCGCCGCGAGACCAACCCCGAGGACCTGGCCGGCATGATCGCCGCCCGGGGCATCCTCACCGCCCGCGGCGGCAAGACCAGCCACGCGGCGGTGGTCGCCCGCGGCATGGGCCGCACCTGCGTGTGCGGCGCCGACCAGCTGGAGATCGCGGCGGACCGGTTCACGGTGGACGGCCGTACGGTCGACGAGGGCGACGTCATCTCGGTCGACGGCACCACCGGCTGCGTCTACCTGGGCGCGGTGCCGGTACGCCCGTCCGAGGTGGTCCAGTACTTCGAGGGCGACAAGGTCGACTCGACGCTGGTCGAGGCGGTGCACACCATCATGAGCCACGCCGACGCCACGCGCCGGCTGGCCGTGCGCACCAACGCGGACACCGGCGAGGACGCCGCCCGCGCCCGGCGCTTCGGCGCGGAGGGCATCGGCCTGTGCCGCACCGAGCACATGTTCCTCGGCGACCGCAAGGAGCTGGTCGAGCGGCTGATCCTGGCCGTCAGCGAGAGCGCCCGCAACGACGCCCTCGCCGCCCTGCTGCCGTTGCAACGCGCCGACTTCGTCGACCTGTTCCGGGCCATGGACGGGCTGCCGGTGACCGTACGCCTCATCGACCCGCCGCTGCACGAGTTCCTGCCCTCGTTGGAGGAGCTGGCCGTGAACGTGGCCGTGGCCCGCGAGCGTGGCGAGGTGCACGCCGAGGAGGAACGGCTGCTCGACGCCGTACGCCGGATGCACGAGCAGAACCCGATGCTCGGCCTGCGCGGCGTACGCCTGGGTCTGGTCATCCCCGGTCTGTTCGCCATGCAGGTCCGCGCGATCGCCGAGGCCGCCGTCCAGCTCGCCGGCGAGGGCCTCGACCCGCGCCCGGAGATCATGGTGCCGCTGGTCGGCGCCGTGCAGGAGCTGGAGATGGTCCGGCAGGAGTGCGAGCAGATCGTCGCCGAGGTCGTCGCCGACAGCGGCGTGCAGGTCCTGATCGGCACGATGATCGAGGTGCCGCGGGCGGCCCTGACCGCCGGGCAGATCGCCGAGGCCGCGGACTTCTTCTCCTTCGGCACCAACGACCTGACCCAGATGGGCTGGGGCTTCTCCCGCGACGACGTGGAGGGCGCGTTCTTCTGGCGCTACCTCGAGCTCGGCATCTTCGGCATCTCGCCGTTCGAGTCCATCGACCGCGACGGCGTGGGCCGGCTCATCCGCATCGCCGCGGAGGAGGGCCGGGCCGTGAAGCCGGAGCTGAAGCTGGGCGTCTGCGGTGAGCACGGCGGCGATCCCGAGTCTGTGCACTTCTTCCACGAGGTCGGGCTGGACTACGTGTCGTGCTCGCCGTTCCGGGTGCCGGTCGCGCGCCTCGAAGCGGGCCGGGCGGCGGTCACGGCGGGGGAGTCCGACAGCCGCTGAGCAAAGGACCGGCCCTACCGGACCGGCAGGCTTTGTGCCATATCCGTGTGAGGGATTGAGGTACGCGCGCCGACGGCCCAAGGTGGACTCGGTCGCGGACGGAAAATCCCCGGCCCACCCGGCCGCGCGCGACATCACCTCCGTACGGCTGGGTGGAGGCGAGCGGGTCGCTCCGGTGCGGAGGTGACGGATGTGGTGACTGTCGTGGGGACGGTCCGCGCCGGGGACGTCGTGCTCGTCGGCCGGGCGGCGAGCGTCCAGTTCGCCGGTTCGGCGGGGTTCGCCTTCCGGGTGGTGGACGTCGATCCCCGGCCCACGTACGACGGCTGGGCCTGGCTCGACGGGTATCAGCTGGACCGGCGCGGGTGCCCGGCCGCCCGGCGCCGCATCTTCGTCCGACTGGGTGGTTTGCGGCGCCCCCGGCCCCGGCATCCATGAACCATGGCCGATGCCGGACCAGCGCTGAACCCGGGCGATGTCGTGCTCGTCGGGCGGGCGGCCAGTGTGCAGTTCACCGGCCGGTCCGGCTTCGCGTTCCGCATCATCGCCGTCGACGACCGGCCGACGTACGACGGCTGGGTCTGGCTGGACGGGTATCAGCTGGACCGCCGCGGGCAGGCGGTGGCGCGCCGGCGCATCTTCGTGCGCAAGGCCGGGCTGCGCCGCGCCGGCACCCCGGGCTCGTCGCTGCGGATCGACCGGCGCCCTTGAGCGTCGGGGTGGGGTCGCGCCGGAGGAAGGTGAAACGGGTGGCGCGCCACCCGGTGACCGGCGGATTCAGGCGGTCGTCGCAGCGCTCCAGGTGAGCGACTATGTCGGCGCGGTGCTCTTCTCCCAGGTGCTGATCCGTGGGGCGAGCAGTGTCATCGCGATGCGGTACGCGGGCATCCGGCAGTCGATGTCCGCGGCGAACGCAGCCCGGATCTTCTTGACTCCGCGACTCCATGCCGGCGTGGCGTGGCGGCCGTCGATGGGTGCGTCCTGGTAGGAGATGCGCTGGGCGAACAAAAGGTCGGTGCGCTCGTCCACGTCGTACCCATACCGGTTCTTCATGCAGGATTTGTACGGGCGCATCGCCGCGACGACGGCCGGGTCGCGTTCAACAGTGTCGAGAAGGCCGGGAAACCCGGACAGCTGGTAGATCCTGGCGGGCGGGTCGAAGTCGGGGTACGTCCGGTGCTGGAACGGCGCCGTGCACCTGTTGAAGGTCGCTGCGTCGGCGGCCGGGACCGAGGACCACCAGTCGAGGACGCCGGCGCGGGCGTAGCGGGCGCCGGCGAGCTCGTTCAGGATGCTGACCCGCCCGCGGTCGGTGACCGAGTCGACCACCGACCCGTGGCCAGAGCCGAATCCGAGGTCGGCGTTCTTGAAGTCGTCGAAGCGGCTGACGAACGGCGCGATCCGGTAGGCCTTCCCTGCGGCGCGCATGCACCGGTAGACGCCGCCCTCGATGCGGTGATAGTTGATTAGTTCGCTCGCCCGCTGTTCCTGGCGGTTCCCGCCGATGCGCAGATACAGCGCATCAAGGCGCGCTGCCGTGGCCGCGAGATCCACCGCTGGGGCGTGTTCTGGCCGAAAAGCGGGTGCGGTTGCCAGGGGAGCGACTGCGATCCAGGTCAGCGCCATGACCCACTTCTTCCTCATGATCGGCGCCACGAGCCGGCACGCCGTTGATGACGTGCCGTGCCGCCCGTATCTCTCGGCGCCGAACAGAGCGCTGCGCCCGGCGGCGACGTCACTGTTTCCGCCACGCCGATATTCGGATCGTCAAGGCAGCCTCGGATCGATTCCTGATATGAAACATCCGCGGTCACCATCGCTGATTCCGGGGGTGTCGGGGATAATTGTGGAATGACGCAGCTCGCATTGTTCCCATCGAAGAATGTGCGAAGCCGCACCGTCCGTCGCAATTATTCACCGGCGGCTGAGAAGTTTCGGCGCGAGCACGAGCGGCACCGTTCGTGGGGATTGGTGCAACGTCATTCCCGGCGCTTGCGCCGGCTGCGCGAGACCGAGGATCGGTCCGCGGTCCCACAGGCCGGCCCTGGCATGACGCATCGCGGTCACGCCACTGACGGTCTCGAGCGGCCGGACGCTGAGCACAAGACGACGAGTCGGGGGCGAGGCACCGCACCCCGGGACGGCAGAGTGCAAAGCGGCAGCGCGGGAGGTCAGCGGCGCCCGGTGGTGGCTGCGGAACGGGCGCGGAGGCCCGGTCGGTCGTTTCCCGCCGGTCGCGGTAGCCGCGTGTCCCGCCGGGTCGGGCATACGCAAGCGGCGTGCAGGCTTCGACCGCGCCTGCTTTCGAGTTGCACAGGATGCCGTCGTGCCGGACCGGCGAGGCGGCCGCCACGGATCACAGTGGAAAGGGGGCGCGGCGCTCCCGCAGAAACCGTTGATAGTGAAATCCTGCGGTAGCGGAAGTGCGCGGCGTTACGTCTATGATCGGTCGCCCTCCCAGTGTGCAACACGCGGCCGGCCGGTGCGGAGTAGTGGCGAGCCACTGAGCGTGAGGCAGGTGGCGCCACCGGCGGCGGCGACGGTCAGCCGTCGAGCAGGCCGAGCCGGTGGGCGACGGCGGCGGCCTCGGTGCGGTTGCCGACGGACAGCTTGGCGATGATCCGGGACACGTGCACGCTGGCCGTCTTGGGCGAGATGAACAGGTCGCGGGCGATCCGGCTGTTGCTCAGCCCCTCGGCGACCAGGCGCAGCACCTCGCGCTCCCGCGCCGTCAGCACCTCGTCCGCTTCCCGGCCGGGGCGCAGCCCGAGCCGGTGGGCGAGCACCTCACCCTCGTCGACCAGGGGCGCGGCGCCGAGCGGCCGGGCGAGGTCGGCCGCCTCGTCCAGCGCGGCGGCCGCGGCGGTCCGGTCGCCTGCGGCGGCTGCCGCGTGGGCGTACGCGGTGAGTGCCTCCGCGAGCGGGTACGGCGCGCCGTCCGCCCGCCAGGCGGCCACCGCCGTGGCCCAGTCGCCGAGGTCGCCCGAGGCCCATGCGGCGACCTCGGCGGCGAAGGCCCGGTCCCGCGGGTTCGGCCGGGCCAGAGCCGCCGCGGCGGTGAGCACCGTCCGGGAGAGCTCCCGCCCGGCACCGCCGGCGGTGGCGGCCGCGCGGGCGGCGGCCGCGAGCAGCGGCCAGGCGTCGCGAGGGTCTGCCAGCAGGTCCGCGTCCCGTGCCCCAGGGGTGGCCGCCGTGAGCGCGCCCGCGACGTCGCCGGCGGCGAGCCGGGTGCGCACCCGCAACTCGGTCAGCGGGGCGCGGAACTGCGCCTCCAGGTAGGGCCGGTCGAGGAAGCGCAGGGCACGGGCCACCATCTCGGGGGCGTCCTCGGTGCCGCGAGCCAAACGTAGCCGGGCAGCCAGGTTCAGCACCGGGCCGGCGCCGTAGCCGGGCAGGTCGAGCCGGACGGCACGGGTGCACATCGTCTCCGCGTCGTCCCAGCGGCCGAGGGCGATCAGCGCCTCGGTGGCGTTGGTCAGCAGCAGGGCGCCGGACGTCCGGTGGGCGTTCACCCGATGCGCCGCGGCCAGGCCGAGCTCCGCAGCGGCCAGTGACTCGGCGTACCTGCCGAGGCTGAACAGGTGGTGTGAGGCGTTGACGTGGGCGCGCAGGTAGCCGTGGGTGTCACCGATCCGCTCGGCGTCCGCGGCGGCGCGACGAATCGCGGCGACCTGGTCCTCGTCGGACCATTCCCGTTTGCGTGCGCGGGCCAGGGTCAGCCAGACGGACATCTCCAGCGGAACGTCGGTGCCCGGCGTGAGCCCGCCGAGGACTTCCTGAGCCACTCGGGCCGACCTTTCGCCATCCACGCAGACCAGCGCCGAGGCCAGCTCGGCCAGCAGTGTCAAGCGGTCGGGGAGACTCTCGACACGGGCGGCGAGGTCGTGCGCCCGGTCCAGGTCGGCGATGCCGTCCGAGGTGCCGAGCTTGCGCAGGCACCGGCCGCGCGACATCAACAGCCGGGCTGCCCGCTGCGGCGCCTTCCGCTCGTCCACCTCAGCGAGCGCGGCCCGGATGAGGGTGAGCGCCCGCGCATAGTCGCCGGCCGTGTACCCCGACGTGGCGGTGGCCTCCAGGAGATCGAGGTGGCTCATGCCGAGCACCTCCGCGGCGTCCGGGACCTGCTCCCACAGGTCGAGGACGCGTTCGAGCAGCTGGCTGCGCTCGGCGTACGCGTACCGGCGGCCCGCGAGCTCGGCGGCGGCCGCGGCCGCGGTCAGCGCCCGCCGGGGCTCGTGCGCCTGGAACCAGTGGTGCGCCGTCTCGGCGGGGGCGCGGTCGGAGCCGACCAGGCCCGGGTCGGCCTCGATCGCGGCCGCGTACCGGGTGTGCAGCCGGACCCTCTCACTGGGCAGGGAGTCGGAGTGGACGGCCTCACGGACCAGAGCGTGCCGGAACGCGTACCCGCCGTCGGGGTCGGCGTGCACGAGCTGCGCCGCGACGGCGCTGCGCAACGCCTCCTCCAGCTCGGGCGGCTGCAGACCCGACACGGCCGCGAGCAGGTCGTGGCCGATCCGGTTGCCGCCGGCGGCGAACACCCGCAGCATCCGCTGGGCCGCTTCGTCCAGCCGGTCCACCCGGCTCAGCAGCAGGTCGCGCAGGCTGTCCGGGAGGTCGCCGGTGCAGTGGGTGAGCTCCTCGACGAACAACGGGTTGCCCTGCGCCCGCTCGAAGACATCGTCCACCAGGCCGGTCGGCGGCTCCGCGCCGAGCAGCTCACGGATCATCCGGGCGGTGTCGTTGCGGTCCAGCCGGTCCAGCTCGAAGCGGTCGACGGTACGCACCCGGTCCAGCTCGGCCAGGAACGGCCGCAGAGGGTGGCCGCGGTGCAGCTCGTCGGACCGGTACGTGACCACGACCAGCACCGACGCCGGGCGCGCGACCCGGACCAGGTAGGCCAGCAGGTCGCGGGTCGAACGGTCGGCCCAGTGCAGGTCCTCGAGCACCAGCAGCAGCGGCCGGGTCGCGGCGAGGCGCTCGAACAGCCCGGCCACCAGGTCGAAGAGGTACGCCCGGTGCGCCTCGTCGAGGACGGCCGGCCCGACCGGACCCAGCTCGGGCAGCAGCCGGGCGAAGTCGGCCTGGTGGGTGGCGAAGACGGCCGGCCCGTCCCGGCGCAGCAGCTGCCGCAGCGCGCCGGCCAGCGGGGCGAACGGCAGCCCCTCCTCGCCCAGCTGCAGGCACTGCCCGGTGAGCACCTGCATGTCGGCGTCCGCGAAGGCGTCGGCGAACTCGCGCACCAGGCGGGTCTTGCCCACGCCGGCCTCGCCGCCGACCAGCACCGCGACGGGCTCGTCCGATATCCGGGTGCAGGCGTCCTTGAGCCGGGCCAGCTCGCTGTCGCGGCCGACCAGCGTCCCTCGGAGCCGGGTCGTCACCTGGGTGAGAATGCCACGGGGGGCCGGACGGTGAACCGTACCCGTGACGATGATCTCGCCATGTGGGGCGGCGAGGCCCGCGCCGGCAAGGCCGGCGCGAGCCTCGCATCGTCGTGAGTGAGCGGTCAGTTACGGATGATGGTGAAGGTGGATGTCGTGTTCTCGATGTCCCGCCAGTTGTCGCTCAGGCGCAGGTTGGTGAAGGTCGCCGAGCCGACCGCCGGGCCCTGGCCCGACTCCGGCATCGGGTTGGCCCAGATGCCGAAGCCCGACTTGGCGTCGAACTCGTCACCGCTCTTGCGGGCGCCGCTGATCGAGACGTTGGTGAAGACCGTGTCCTTGATCGGGTTCTGCGGGCGTCCGGCGCTGTCGTAGTTGGTCTGGAACATGATGCCGGAGTACGTCGGGTCGACGATGTCGACGTTGCTCACCCGGATGCCCTGGAACACCTTGGAGGCGGAGAACACCCAGATCGCCGGGAACGTCTGCGCACCCCAGAAGTGGCCGCCGGCGCGGACGATCGAGATGTTGTCGAAGACCGTCGGCGGGTCGGCGCCGAAGCCGTTCATCGGGTAGCCGAAGTCCAGCGAGCTGATCGTGATGCCGGAGTAGACGAGCGTGTCGGCGATGTAGATGTTCTTGAAGGTGTTCGCGTACCCGCCGTAGACCGCGATGCCCGCGGCGCGCCAGGTGAGCGTGGTGGAGAGGTTCGAGTAGACGTTGTTGATCTCGTCGGCGCCGCCCGCGTCGATCGCCGAGAACAGCGCGAAGCTGTCGTCGCCGGTGGCCCGGGCGTCGTTGTTGTCGACCAGGTTGTCGGTGCTGCCGTTGGTCATGTTGACGCCGTCGGCGAACAGGTTGCGGATGCGCGAGTTCTTGATGACCATGCGGTCGGTGTTCGCGCCCCAGTAGAGGCAGACCGTGTGCTCGGCCCAGATGTTGTCGATCGTGATGTTCGCGACGTTGGCGAAGTCGAACACCTTGCCCGGCCCGTCCTGGCGGATCGTGTAGTTGCCGAAGAACGCGAAGTTCTTGAACGTCGAGCCGTTCGCCGAGCTGTCGGCCCGGAAGCCGGCATCCGTCTCGGACTGGTTCTGCGGGGTGAGGAACCGCGTGTACCAGGGACCGGCGCCGACGACCTGGATCGCCCGTCCGTACACCTGGAACTTGCTCGTGGTCTGGTAGTCGCCGGCCGGAAGGTAGACGCCGGCCTTGCCGCTGTCCATCCGGGCCGCGTCCAGCGCCGCCTGCACGGACTGCTGGTCGAAGCCGGTGGGGACCACGTATGTGGCGGGGTTGGGGTTGGCGACCGGCGCGACCTGCTCGGTGTTGATGAAGTCGATCGCGATGTTTCCGGGGTTGCCGGCGTCCTTCTGCAGCTTGATCACGGTGCCCGCCGGGAACGAGCCGGTGAGCATGGTGTTCGCCTCGTCGTAGATGTGCCGCGGCCCGGTGCCGGAGTTCTGCGGCGAGCTCTCGTTGCCGTAGAGCCACGCGTACCGGGACGTGAGCGGCAGCGTCTTGTTCAGCGAGCCGTTGACGTAGACGTTGATCGAGCTGGTGGTGCCGTCCGGGATGGAGAAGCGGGTGACCACGGTGTTCGTGGCGGCCCGGGTCGTCCACTGCACGTACGCCCCGGTGGTGTTCAGCGTGACCGCCTTGCGGCCGGACGCCTCGCCGGCGAGATCGCCGATCTTGCGGTTGGGGCCGACGACCTGCGCGCCGCCGCCGGTGGTGCCGTCCTCCGCCTCGTACATGTCGTAGGGCATGTTGGCGCCGCGGCCGACGAACATCGGCTTCTCGCTGGTGTTGTTGGCCCGCTTGACCGGCAGCTCGTTCGCGTCGTCGGCCAGGACGGTCCGGACGGTGTACTTGCCGTTGACCGCGGTCCAGGTGCCCACCGTGATCGCCGGCGACGAGGCGCCGGGCGCGAGGGTGCCGGTCCACGAGCCGGTCAGCGTCTTCACCGTCGCGCCGCTGTCGTTGAGGACGGTGACGGTGACGCCGTGGGCGCCGCCGGCGGAGGCGGTCGACCCCTGGTTGCGGATGGTGACGCTGAACGTGACCGTCTGGCCCGCCGACGGGTTCGACGGCGACCAGCTCACCACCGAGGCGACCAGGTCCGAGCTGGCGACCGGGGTGACGACCAGGTCGGTGGGGCTGGTGTACGCGTTGTTCGTCTCGTTCTGCTCGGTGACGGTGCCGCCCTCGTCCACCTTGGCGCTCAAGGGGTACGTGCCCGCCTCACGAGCGGCGGCCGTGGCGGTGACCGTGGCGGACGCCCCGGCGGCGAGCGCCCCGACGTTCGCGGTGCCGGCTTTGGCCGTACCGATGTAGAAGGTGACCGTCGTGGCCGGGCTGGCCGCGGTGCCGGCGTTGCGGACGGTCGCGGACAGGGTGATCTGGTCGGTCTCGACCGGAGCGGACGGCGAGAACGTCAGGCCGGTGATCGTCAGGTCCGGGTTGGGCGCCGGCTCGCCGATGACCTGGAACTCCGCGACCTGCCCGCTGGGCGCCCCGGTGTTCGCGGTGAAGCTCAGCCGCACGTCCGCCGCGGTGGCGCTGACCGGGATGGTCACCGTGTTGCCGGTGGCCGGGTCGAACGTGTACGTCGCCGGGCCCACCAGCGTGGTGAAGCCCGAGGCGCCCTGCTCACGGCCGAGGACCGAGAACGTCTGGGTGCGCGTACCCCATTCGGCCGCCGGGTTGAGCTTGACCACGACGGAGCTGGTGGTGGCGTTCGCACCGAGCGACACCGTGAGGTCCGCCGGGTACGCGCTGCCCTCCCAGTACGTCGCCGTGTTGTCGTCGTTGGCGTTCGTGGCGACGAAGGAGTAGATGGTCGACGAGGCGGTGATCGGCTTCCCGGCCGCCAGGTTCGTCCCGCCGGTGCCGGTGCCCGTACGTGTCACCGTGTTGCTCGGGGCGGACACGTTGCCGGCAGCGTCGCGCGCCTTGACGTAGTACGCGACGGTCGCGCTCGCCGGCTGGGAGTCGGTGTACGTGAGGACGTTCCCGGCCACCGTGGTCCTGAGGCTGTTGTTGGCGTAGACCTCGTAGCCGGTCACGCCGACGTTGTCGGTCGAGGCGTTCCAGGTCAGCCGGATCTGCCCGGCCTGCGGCTGCATGTACGCCAGCCCGCCCGGCGCGCTCGGTGCCTGCGTGTCCCCGGTGGTGGGGCCGTAGACCTCGAGCTCCGACACCTGCCCGGCGGGCCAGCCGGTGTTGCCGGTGATCCGCAGGCGCACGTACCGGGTGGTGGCCGCCCCGAAGTCGACGGTGACGGTGTTGCCGGTCGCCGGGTTGAAGGTGTAGTCCGCGCTCGCTTTGAGATCGGTGAAGGACGAGCCGGTGGTGCTGCCCTGGACCGACAACGTCTGGGTACGGGTCTGCCACGCGGTGGCGGGCGGCAGCTTGACGACGGCCTGGTTGACGGACAGGGACTGGCCGAGGTCGACCTGCAGCCACTGCGGGAAGGCGTTGTTGGCGCTCTCCCAGTACGTGCTGGCGTTGCCGTCGCCCGCGTTGCCCGCGGCGTACACGTCGGTGACGCTGCTGGCGGTGAAGGGCTTGCCGGCGGCGAGGTTGGGGCCCGCGGCGGCGGCGGGGGCGGTGGGGGAGAGGGCCTGGAGGACGGCGCTGGCGAGGACGGCGGCTGCTGTCGCCGCCATGACTCGTCGCAATCGGGGCATGGGGGGCGCCTTTCAGGTCAGGCGCAGCCAGACGGCGGTGTCCGGGGGGATGTGGTCACCGTCGAGAGGGCTGCTCGTGAGGAGGACGGATCGGTGGTCCGGCAGCGGGACGGCGGCCGGGGACAGGTTGAGGACGCAGGCGAAGGCCTCGCCCCGGCTGTACGCGAGCACGCCCGGCGAGCTCGGCAGCCAGTCCATGTGCGGTTCGTGCAGGCCCGGCTCCGCCCGGCGCAGGGCGATCGCCGACCGGTAGAGCTCGAGCATCGAGCTGGGGTCGCCGGTCTGGGCCTGGACCGTGCGGTCCTTCCACTCCCGCGGCTGGGGGAGCCACGGCTCGGCGGTGGAGAATCCGAACGGCGGTTCGTCGCCGCTCCACGGCAGCGGTACCCGGCAGCCGTCGCGGCTGTGACCGCGGCGGGCGTGCATGGGGTCCTGCATCCGGTCGACCGGGATGTTCTCGTTCTCCCAGAGGCCGAGCTCCTCGCCCTGGTAGACGTAGGTGGCGCCGGGCAGGGAGAGGGAGAGCAGGGCGGCGGCCCGGGCGCGGCGGGTGCCGAGCTCGAGGTCGACCGGGGTGCCGTCGAGGTTGTCGTCGAAGCTGAAGGTGGTGGTGGCCCGGCCGTACCGGGTGACGTGCCGGGTGACGTCGTGGTTGGACAGGACCCAGGTGGCGGGCGCGCCGACCGCGCGGTGGGCGTCGAGCGTACGGTCGATGCACTCGCGCAGCAGCCCGGCGTCCCAGGCGCAGCCGAGGAAGTCGAAGTTGAAGGCGGCGTGCAGCTCGTCGGCGCGCAGGTAGTTGGCGAAGCGGTCCGCCTCGGGCATCCACACCTCGCCGATCAGCGCGCGGTCCGGGTACGCGTCCGACACCCGCCGCCAGGCCCGGTAGACCTCGTGCACCTCGTCGAGGTCGTGGAACGGGTGCGGCCGCCCCTCGACCACGGGCGGCAGGGCGCGGTCCTTGAGCAGCAGCGCCGCCGAGTCGATGCGGATGCCGTCGACGCCACGGTCGAACCAGAACCGCAGGATGTCCTCGAACTCGGCCCGGACGGCCGGGTGGTCCCAGTTGAGGTCGGGCTGCTCGGGCGTGAACAGGTGCAGGTACCAGTCGCCCGGCGTGCCGTCGGGGTTCGTGGTGCGGGTCCAGGTGGTGCCGCCGAACTCGCCCACCCAGTCGGTGGGCATCTCGTCGCCGTGCTCGCCGCGCCCCGGGTGGAACCAGAACAGGTCGCGTTCCGGCGCCGCGGGATCGGCGAGGGCCTTCTTGAACCACGCGTGCTCGCTGGAGACGTGGTTGGGGACGATGTCGACGATCGTGCGGATGCCGCGCTCGTGCGCCTCCGCGATCAGGGCCTCCGCCTTGGCGAGGGTGCCGAAGACCGGGTCGATGTCGCGGAAGTCGGCGACGTCGTAGCCGGCATCGGCCATCGGCGACGGATACCAGGGGCTCATCCAGATCGCGTCCACGCCGAGGCCGGCCAGGTGGTCGAGGCGCGAGCGGATCCCGTCGAGGTCGCCGACGCCGTCGCCGTCGGAGTCGGCGAAGCTGCGCGGGTAGACCTGGTAGATGACGGCGTCGCGCCACCAGGAACTGGGCACAGTGACCTGCTTTCTGGAAGTTCAGCCCTTGATCGAGCCCGCGGAGAGCCCGCCGATGATGCTGCGCTGGAAGATCAGGAAGACGACGATCATGGGGAGGCTCGCGATGGCCAGCCCGGCCATGAACTCGGTCGGGGGCACCTGGCTGGTGTTGGAGAGCCGGGCGAGGGCCACGCTGAGCGTCTGCGACTCGGGGTTCTGCAGCACCAGCAGCGGCCAGAGGAAGTCCTTCCACATCGCGACGATGATGAAGATGGAGGTGACCCCGAGCACCGGTCGCGACAGCGGCAGGACGATCGACCACAGCTGGCGCAGCCGCCCGGCGCCGTCGATCGAGGCGGCGTCGAGCAGGTCGTCGGGGATCTGGTCGAAGAAGCGCTTGAGCACGTACACGTTGAAGGCGTTGGCGGCGGCCGGGAGCCACAGCGCCCACGGCGTGTTGAGCAGGTTGACGTGCAGCAGCGGCAGGTCGGCCACCGTCTTGTAGGCGGGCACCAGCAGCGCGGCGGCGGGCAGCATGAGGCTGGCGAGCATCGCGCCGAGCACGATCCGGCCGAACACCGGCTTCAGCTTGCTGAGGGCGTACGCGACCCCGACGTCGACCAGCAGCGAGATCAGCCAGCCGCCGACGGCGTACAGGACCGTGTTGGTGAAGTACTTGGCGATCCGCATGTTCGTCCACGCGGTCGCGTAGGTGTCCGGGTGCCAGGAGTGCGGGATGAAGGTGGGGGTGCTCTGGGCGTACTCGACCGGCGACTTCACCGCGCTGGTGACCATCCAGTACAGCGGGAAGAGGAAGACGAGCGTGAAGACCACCAGGGTGAGGCCCAGCACGGCGAAGTAGAGCCGGCGGTGCCGCTGCAGGTCGACGGCGGAGATGAGGGTACGGCTCGCCGTGCCGCCGGTGGAGGTCCGGCGCTTGCGTGCCACGGGTACGGGCGCAGGCGCGGGCGTACCGACCGGGGCCGAGGGCGGGGCGGTCAGGGTCATCGGGTTCTCCTCAGTCCCCGCTGCGGGTCAGGCGCAGGTACAGCGCCGAGAAGGCGCCGAGCACCACGAACAGCAGCACGCTCATCGCGGCGGCCAGCCCGAAGTCGTTGTTGACGGTGAACGCGTAGCGGTAGACCAGGACCATCACGGTGATCGTGTCCGGGTTCGAGGTGCCGGTCAGCGCGTACGGCTCGATGAAGACCTGCATGGTCGCGATGATCTGCAGCAGCAGCAGGACCAGCATGATGAACCGCAGCTGCGGGAAGGTGACGTGCCGCAGCCGCTGCCAGACGCTCGCGCCGTCCAGCTCGGCGGCTTCGTAGAGCTCGCCGGGGATGCCCTGCAGCGCGGCCAGGTACATCAGTGTGGCGCCGCCCAGGTTGGCCCAGGTGGAGACCAGCACCAGCGAGATCATCGCGGTGCCGGAGGACTGGGTCCACTGTGACTCCGGCAGGCCGACGCCGCGCAGCAGCGTGTTGAACAGGCCGTTGCCCGGGTCGTAGAAGTACTTCCAGAGCAGCACGGCCACGATCGGCGGCAGCATGACGGGCAGGTAGACCAGCACCCGGAAGTAGCCGCTGAAGTGGCGGAACTCGTTGAGCAGCACCGCGATGAAGAACGGCAGGGCGAAGCCGAAGACGAGCGCGAGCCCGGTGAACAGCAGGGTGTTCCTCCACGCCGTGTAGAACAGCGGGTCGTCGAAGAGCGCCCGGTAGTTGTCGAGGCCCACCCAGTACGGCGGGACGACGAAGTTGTCCTGCTGGAAGCTGAGGATCACGCCCTTGACGAGCGGGTACCACGAGAAGAAGGCGAAACAGGCCAGCCCCGCGGCCATGAACGCGTACGCCAGGAGGTTGTCGGAGACCTTGCGGCGCAGGCGGCCCGCGCGCGCATCGCGTGCGCGGGCCACCGGGGACAGGGCACTCACTTGACGCTTGCCAGGATCTGGTTGACCTGGGTCTCGGCGTTCGCCAGCAGCTCGTCGACGTTCGTGTTCCTGTCCGTGAGGACCTTCTGCATCGCTACGTCGAGCGTCGCGTAGATCTGCTGGGCGTTCGGCGGCTCCAGCTTGACCGGGATCGAGCCCATGGAGGCGACGAACGGCGCGTAGTTCTCCTGCGGGACGTTCGCGTACTTCTTGTCGGCCGCGGCCTGCGTCTGGGCCGCCGCGCCGGTGAAGATGGCCGGCTCGGGAAGGCCGACGGGCTGCTTGGTCTCACTCGACCACTTGTTCTCGGCCTCGTAGCGGTCGGCCGAGGTGAACCAGAACGTCAGCCACTTGAGCCCGGCCTGGATCTTCTCCGGGCTGAGCCCGGCCTTGAACATGTAGCCCTCGCCGCCGCCGAGCGTGCCCTTACCGTCCGGGATCGGGCCCAGGCCGTACGTCTCGTACTTGCCCTTGTACTGGTTGACGATCGTCGGGATGTTGTCGGCGGTGGCCAGATACATGCCCAGCTTGCCGGAGCCCATCTGCTGGAGCAGGTCGGCCCACTCGAGCAGCTGCTTCTGGCCCATCGAGCCGTCGGTCCAGCGCATGTCCTTCAGCTGCTGCAGGACCTGCCTGCCCTGCGGGCTGTTGAACGCCGCCTTCCAGGTGCCGCCCTGGTTGACCGCCACCTCGCCGCCCAGCGAGTAGAGCTCGGTGGTGAAGTGCCAGCCGCCGGTGTTGTTCTTGCTGTAGTCGCCGTAGCCCACCGTGCCGTCGCCCAGGCCCGCGATCTTCTTGGCGGCCGTGCGGACGTCGGCCCACGTCTTGGGCGGGCTGTTCGGGTCGAGCCCCGCCTTCTTGAACAGGTCGCGGTTGTAGAGCAGACCCATCGAGTAGTTCTTGTACGGCAGACCGTACGTGTTGCCCTTGTCGTCCTGGAACACCCGGAGCACCTCGGGCTTGATCTGCGAGGTGACCGGGAAGTCCTTGAGGTACTTGCTGATGTCCGAGACCTGGCGCTTGGCGATGAGGCTGGCCGGGTCGGTGAAGTAGACGTAGAAGACGTCCTCGAGCTGGCCGCCGGCGAGCTTCGCGGGGAAGGTCTGCGGGTCCATCTTGCCCTCGCGGGCGTCGATCTTGATGGTCGGGTTCGCCTTCTCGAACTCGGCGACGTTGGCGAGGAAGCGGTCGTGGGTGGCCTTCTCGGTGGCCGGGGGAAGCCCGTTGATGACGAGCGTGACCTTGCCGTCCTTCGATGTCGCGGAGTCGTCGTCCCCGCCGCACGCCGCGGCCGACATGGCGACCCCGGCGACGAGCAGCAGCCCGAGGGCACTGCGCAGCCTGGTTATGAACATGAGGGATACGCCCTTCTCGCAGTCTGTTTCGTGGCGATGACGATACAAAGACAAACGAGTTGCCGCAAGAACTCGACTGCGGACAGAAATTTTGCGACTCTTGTGGTGGCGGGCACAAAAAGAGGGCGGGCCCGCCTCGGGCCCGCCCTGAATCCGCTGGTCAGCCGCCCTAGGGGGCGGGTGCCGGCGCGGTCGATCCGCGTACCACCAGCTCCGGCTCGAAGAGCAGCTCGTCGGTGGTCGCCGCGGCACCCTCGATCTGGTTGACGAGGACGTCCACGGCGGCCTGGCCCATGAGCTCGATCGGCTGGCGCACCGTGGTCAGCGGCGGGTCGGTGCACGTCATCAGGGCGCTGTCGTCGAAACCCACCACCGAGATGTCGTTCGGCACATCCAGGTTCAGGCGGCGCGCGGCCCGGATCGACCCGAGGGCGATGACGTCGCTGGCGCAGATCAGTCCGGTGGCACCCCGCTGGATCAGCCGGGTGGCCGCCAGCCGGGCGCTCTCCATGGAGAAGTTCGTCCGCTCGATGAGCCACTCCGCGGGCGGCTCCGTCCACTTCGCCGCCTCCACGACGGCGGCCAGCTTGCGGCGCGACGGGACGTGGTCCTCGGGCCCCAGCACCATGCCGATGCGCTCGTGGCCGAGCGAGCGCAGATGCCCGTACGCCTGCTCGACGGCCACCGCGTCGTCGGTGGAGATGTGCGGGAAACCGAGACCGTCCACGCCGGCGTTCACCATCACCACGGGCATGCGGCGGTCGAGCAGCTGCTTGTAGTGCCCGTGCTCGGCGGCGGCCAGCGCGTACGACCCGCCGGCGAAGACGACGCCGGACACCTGGTGGTCCAGCAGCATCTCGATGTAGTCGCGCTCGGGCACGCCGCCGATCGTGCGGGCGCACAGGGCGGGCGTGAAGCCGCGCTGGGCCAGAGAGGCCGTCACCACCTCGGCGAGCGCGGGGAAGATCGGGTTCTGCAGCTCGGGGAGGACGAGCCCGACCAGGCGGCCACGCTCGCCGCGCAGCTTGGTCGGCCGTTCGTAGCCGAGGACGTCGAGGGCCGTGAGCACGGAGGCCCGGGTCGCCTCCGAGACGCCGCTGCGGCCGTTGAGCACCCGGCTGACGGTCGCCTCACTGACGCCGGCTTTCTTGGCCACCTCGGCCAGACGTTTGATCACGTCGGAATCCTACGTCGGCTTTCTGCAAAATCGGAACTGAGTCTTGCAGGATCGGACGGATTGCTGCCGTGCCTTGCGGATGCTGTGAGTTCTCCTCGCGAACGAGGCTGTTTCCATACGCTCGGGGTGTGCCGTCGAAGGGGGAGAACTGATGGTGGTCCGGAAAAGCTCGGCGGGTCAGGACGTGCCGCCCTTGTTGCGTTCCGCCCAGGGAGCGCTGGCCGCCCTGAACGCCGCCCCGGTCGTGCTGATCGTCGCCGACGACCAGGGCGAGGTCGTGTACCGGAACAAGGCCGGTGAGGACATCATCCGGCGTTCCATCGAGGAACACGGCGAGCAGTCGGTGGCCGCCTTGCGGGAGGGGGTCAAGCGCGTCCTGGCAACGGCGACCACCTTTCCGCTGACCACCTACATCCCGACGGAGGTCAAGGGCAGGACGTTGTACGGCTCCATGACCATCGACCGCTTCCCCGGCGGCTACATCTTCACGTGGGTGGACGACACCGAGAAGGTGGAGCGGAACGAGGTGGTCAACTCGCTGGTTACCGAGCTCACCCGGGCCAGCACCGAACTGGCTGAGGCCGGCGGGCAACTGGCCGAGGCGGCCGGGCAGAGCGCCGAGCGGGCCGACGCGATCTCCCGCAACTCCAGCGAGATGGCCGAGAGCATCCGCGAGATCGCCTCCCGGGTCACGAGCGCGACGTCCAGCACGGACACGGCGGTCGTGTCGGCCCGGGCGACGGCGAACAGCATGGAACAGCTGCAGGGCTCCAGCGAGGAGATCGGCAACGTCACCAAGCTCATCATCGCCGTGGCCGAGCAGACCAAGCTGCTCGCGCTCAACGCGCAGATCGAGTCGGCGCGGGCCGGTGAGGCCGGTAAGGGGTTCGCGGTCGTGGCCGGCGAGGTGAAGGAGCTGGCCGGGCGCAGCGCCGAGGCGACCCAGCAGATCATCGGACGCATCGACGCCATCCAGACCGAGAGCCTGCAGGCGGTGGACGGCATCTCCGGCATCGTCAAGCTGATCGAGAGCATCGCGGAGCAACAGACCATGATCGCCGCGGCGGTGGAGGAGCAGACCGCCACCAGCGCCGAGATGTCGGGCGGCATGCACGCCGTGGCCGAGTCCGCGACGGCGGCGGCCAAGGGTGCCGAGACGGTGCTCGCCGCGGCCGCGAGCCTCCGCGAGCAGGCCGACCGGCTGCGTCAACTCACCGCCTGACGGTCAAGCCGCGGCGACGCGGTTGCGGCCGCCCTCCTTCGCCAGGTACAGGCCGTGGTCGGCGCGGGCCACGAGGGTGTCCAGGGTGTCGTCGTCCGCGGCCAGCCCGGCCAGACCCACGCTGATGGTGACCGGGACCGGCCCGTCGCGGGTCGGCACGGGCTCCGCCGCGACCGCCTCCCGCATGCGCTCGGCCAGCTCCGCGCCGCCGGTGCCCGCCTCCGGCAGGATGATGAGGAACTCCTCGCCCCCGTAGCGGCCCAGGATGTCGGACGAGCGGATGACCGCGCCCAGCCGCGCCGCGACCTCCCGGATCACGTCGTCACCGCAGGCGTGCCCGTACCGGTCGTTGATGCCCTTGAAGTGATCGATGTCGACCATGACCGCGGTCAGCGGCCGCCCGCTGCGGCGGGCCACCCCGAACAGCGTCTCGCCCAGCTGGAAGGCGTGCCGGCGGTTGGCGACCCCGGTGAGGCCGTCGGTGGTCGCCAGCCGCTCCACCCGGCTGAACAGCTCGGCGTTGTCGTAGGCGCTCATGCCCTGACCGGCCAGGGTGGACACGACCTGGCGGTGGCCGTCGTCGAAGTGGTCGCCGCCCAGGAACAGCACCGCCACCAGCCCGTCGCGGCCGTGCAGCGGGACGGCGAGCCAGGCAGCAGGGTTTCCGAGCAGCTCGGCTACGACGCCGGGTGCCGTCGAAGCCCAGCCTCCCGAGACCAGGGCGGTCGTCACCAGCTCGGCCGCCTGCACGTCGGCGGCGAGATCCACCTCCTGCCCGTGGGAGGCGGTGTCCGGTCCCGTGGTCGCCACGACCGTGAACATGTCCGCGCCGGCGCGCAGCAGACAGCTACGGCCGGCCCCGGCCTGTTCGACCAGGGTGCCGGCCAGCCGGTGCAGCACTTCCTGAGGATCGAGGATCGCGCTCAGCTCGGCGAGGCTCGAGCGCAGTGTCTCGGCCAGCTCCTGCTGCCGGATGGCGACCTGGACGGCGAGTTCGAGCTGCGCGGCGCGGGCTGTCTGCAACGCCACCGCGACGTGGCTCGTCACCGTGGCCAGCACGTCGATGTCCTCGTCGGTGAAGACGCCGCGGGCGAGGCGGCTGTCCAGGTACACCACCCCGAGCAGGCGCCCCTTCAACTGCACCGGAGCCACCATGATGCTGCGCAACCCGTGCGCGACGACGCTGCGCGAACCCAGCGCCGCCCCCTCCTCGGTGCCGGTCAGGACGAGCGGCTCGCCGCTCTCCCGCACCCGGCGGAGCAGCGTGGACCCGTAGTCGCTCACCGCGTCCAGTTCCGCGCCCGTGGAATCGAGCCCGGCATAGAGGGCGAGACGATCGTCGTCACCGACGAGGAAGAACAGCGCGCGCTCGGCGCCGAAGATGCGCAACGTCTCGGCGAGCGTGACCCGGGCCAGCTCCTGCGGATCCAGCACGGTGGCGGCGGCGAGAGCCACCCGCTGCATCGCTTCGAGGTCACGGTCCCGGGCACGCTCGCGGGTGCGCTGTGAGGTGCCACCGGCCGCCGTGCCCGACTCCATCTCGCCGAACTCGGCACGGACCTGCTGTGCCCGGCGGTCCAGGCCGTAGAAGGCAGCGACCGAGTACGCCCAGCGGGCCTGGCGCTGAGCCTCTCCCGTCATCCCGAGCGCCCGCAGGGCGCGAGCCCGGATCCGGGACGCCTCGAGGATGGCCAGCGGGCTGTCGAGCGGTCGCGCCCGGTGTTCCATCCTGTCCGCCAGCTTCAGGGCGGCCACATGGTCGCCCGTGAGCTGGAACAGCGCCGCGCGGGTCAGCCCATGGCCGACCTTGAGCAGCGGAGTGCCGGCATTGCGGCGCAGATCCGCGATCGCCTCGCGGGCCACGGCGAGCCGCGAGGAGAGCTCGCCGGGTGGGGACAACCGGCACTGTGCGAGGCGTCCGTGCGCTCGGAACAGGAAGAAGTACTTGTGGATGGCCATCATCTCGGAGCGGCGCATCCCGATCGCCTCGAACTCCGCGACCGCCTCGTCGAACGGCGCACCGAACTCGCCCTGCTCCACGAGGGAGTGCAGCGTGGCGACCGCGACGTTCGCGCGCTGCTGGACCGTTCCGCCGCCGTCCGCGAACGCTGCCCGCATGGTCGCCAGCGCGGCCGCCGCCTCGCCGTTGTGGCCCTGCTGCGCCGGCACCATCACCCGGGCCATGCCGATGCTCGTGCCGTTGATCCGCCCGGCCGCCCCGGGCAGCATCGCCTCACAGCGCTGCAGGGCGGCCGCCGCCTCGTTCGGCCGCCCCCGCAACAGCAGGCGCATCACGACGGTTCCGAACCCGCCGAGAAGCTGGGCCGGGGCCAGCCAGCGCGCGTGCTCGTCCACCGCCTTCTCCCAGGCTCCGCCGTCATCGTGACCGCCGAAGAGCAGGCCTGTGCCGCGTACCCAGTCCACGAAGGCGACCAGGGCGGGATCCGCCAGTTCGCGCGCCGCGTGGGCCGCGCGGGTCCAGCACCGCTCAGCGGGACGGCGCAGTCCCACGAGCGCGGGAACGAGACCGAGAAGCGCGTACGCCCGTACGTAGTGCCGCCCGGCACCGAGTCGGTTGACCAGATACAGCGCCCGCATCACGTACACGGCGAGGTGCAGAATCCGCATGCCGACGGCCGAGCCGTATGCGCACGCCTCGAGCAGCGACGCGCGGACCAGGTACTCCTCCCGCTGGCGGCCGCGTACCGTCCCGAAACCGATGCCGGTCCGCCGGACGAGGGCCCCGGCCACCGCGGCGCCCACGGTGGACACCGCCAGTCGCAGCCGGCCCCGGGGCACCGCATGGCCGAGCTCGGACAGGGCCGTGGAGGCCGCCTCTACCGCACGATCGTCTTCGTACTCGATCGCGTGCACCTCGGCCATCGCGCTCCAGAGCTTCACCCGCCACCCCGGGTCGGTCTCCGTGCGCAGGGTCTCCTCGATGCGGTCGCGTGCCGCCTCCACCCGGCCCATCCGCAGGTACGCGGTGACGATCCCGTGCCGTACCTCCGGAGCCACCGGCAGGCCACCGGCGCGGGCCGTCTCCTCCGCACGCTCCAGGAACCGCAGGGCCTCGGCCGGGGAGCCGTCGGCGAGCGCCTTCTGCGCGGCCGCCACGAGGCTGCGGTACATCGCCGCCTCGTCGCCGGCGACGGCGCCCCGGAGGTAGTGCTCGGCGACCGCGTACGCGTGCTCGGCGTCGCGCGTGGCAGGATCCTGCTCTTCCAGCACCTGGGCGATGCGACGGTGCAGCCGGCGGACCCGGACCTCGTCGGCGGAGTCGAGCAGGGCCGTGCGGACGCCGGCGTGCGCGAAGCCGTACCGGCCGTCCTGGCGGACCTCGATCAGCCGCTGAGCGGTCGCGGCCTCGATGGCCGCCGCCACGTCACCGGGCTTCTCCGCGGCGGCCGCGACGACGTCCGCCCGGAACCGGCTGCCCATGCAAGCGGCCACGACCAGGACCTCCACCGTCGCCGCCGGCAGATCGGCGAGCCGCGACGCCAGCAGGTCCCGGCCGGCTGCCGGCAGCGTGTCGAGCCGGGAGTCGTCGAGCCGCCAGGTTCCCCAGTACGGCGAGAGCACCGCCTTGTCGACGAGCAGACGCAGATACTCGACCACGGCCAGCGGCAGGCCGCCGGTCCGGGCCAGGACGTGCGCGGTGAGCGCCGGGTTGACCGCCGCGCCCGGCAGCCGGGAGCTGATCAGTTCAGCGGTGGCTCCTTGGCCGAGGGCTCCGGCCACCACCTCCGTGTCGAGGGCGGCGCCGTACGCGGCACGCAGGGGAGCGGCGGAAGCGCCCTCCGCGGCGGTCAGGACCACCAGCATGGGCGCGTTCGGAAGCAGGTCGGCGAGCCGGGCCAGGACCTGCCCGGACCGCTCGTCCAGGTCATGGGCATCGTCCAGCACCAGCAGAGCACCGT
Organism: Actinoplanes sp. NPDC049548; assembly: GCF_040676695.1. NCBI lineage: Bacteria > Bacillati > Actinomycetota > Actinomycetes > Micromonosporales > Micromonosporaceae > Actinoplanes > Actinoplanes sp. NPDC049548. The sequence goes on along the minus strand of NZ_JBFAPM010000002.1, from coordinate 267,335 downwards.
CGTCGCCTCGGGCCAGCTCCGCGAGGAAGACCGCCACGATCTCGGCGAACTGGTCGTTGCCCGCGGGCGCGGCCGGATCGGGGACATCCGCGAGCAGCGCCGCCAGCCGGGCGGAAAGTGCTTTCAGCAGGCCCGGACCGGCCGTCATGGCCGCGTCCCGGACCCGCCGCCGAGCGGGATCTCCGGGCGGCAGTTTCCCGAGATAGGTCTCCACCGCCTCCCGCACCGCCGCCAGCGGTCCGCCGTCGCGGGAACAGCGAGCGCTGAGCACCACACCGTCCACCGCGTCCGCCAGCGCTCGCGCGAGGTGGCTCTTGCCTCCTCCCGCCGGTCCGCGGACCAAGGCCATCCCGCCCCGTCCGGCCCGTGCCGACTGCCACCGTGTACGCAGCTGGTCCATCTCGGCCTGGCGTCCGCACAGAGGCCGGCGGTGGGAGGCGGGAACCGGTGCCGCGGGATCGCTGCCGCCAACCCGCGCCAGGTCGGCGAGCAGCTCCGGCGCGCTGCGGTATCGGTCGTCGGGATCCTTGGCGAGGAGCCGCCCGATGACGGCGCCCACTTCGGAGCCGGCGTCCGGGCGTATTTCGCACACGTCCGGAACGGCCTGCACCGCGTGCATGCGGAGCAGCTCCCCGACGTCGTCCGCGAGAAACGGCGGCCGGCCGGCCAGGCACTCGAAGAGCACCACGCCGAGGGAGTACAGGTCGGAGCGGTGGTCCACCGGGCGCTTGAGCATCCCGGTCTGCTCCGGGGACGCGTACACGAAGGTACCCATGGCGGTGTCCGCGTCGGAGGGCTGGCTCGCAAGCCCCGCGAGCCCGAAGTCGATCAGTTTCGCCGGTCCCGTCGGCGGGACCATGACGTTCTGCGGTTTCAGGTCCCGGTGCACCACCCCGCCCTCGTGCGCCGCGGCGAGCGCGTCGGCCAGCTCCAGGGCCAACCGCACCACCCGGTCCACCGGGAGCGGACCGTGGGCCAGGAGATCCGCCAGCGAATCGCCCGGGACCAGTTCGGTCACGAGCGCGGGACGGCCCTCGTGCAGCCCCGACGCGTACGTGCGCAGAATCCCCGGGTGATCGAGGCTGGCCAGCAATGCCGCCTCCCGGCGCAGGTCGAGGACCGCGTCGGGGGCGTCCGCCGCCGCGCCGCGCAGCACCTTGACGGCGTACCGATCCGCTCCGCGGCGCGCCCGGAACACGCTGGTCTGTGCACCGCGCCCGAGTTCCTTCTCCAGTACCAGGTCGCTGAGATCGGCCACCGCCACGCGCCCCACCATCCCGTCACCACGTCCGATGATCAGATCGGCCGGTGCACGGCCAGGCTGAGAACAAGCCCGGGCCGGCCGCGATTGCCCTTGCCGCTGCCCGATTAGGCGGAAACGCCCGCGAACGCCCTCCCCGAGGTGCGATGTTGGTAACCGCGACGAGTGATGGGCGGATGCGATGAGTGAGTGGCAGACCGGGACCGAAGAGTGGTCCCCGGAAGCTTCGCAGGTGGACGCCGGCCAGTACACGACGGACGTGCGCGACTCGGTGCACCGGCTCGCGGACGTCAGCAGTGACATGGCCACGGCGACCCGATCGGCGGTGCGTGCGGCGGAGACCGCCGTCGCCGTGATCCAGCGGCTGGACGCGAGCAGCACCGAGATCGGCAAGGTCGTTCAGCTCATCGCCACGATCGCCAAGCAGACCAACCTCCTGGCCCTGAACGCCACCATCGAGGCGGCGCGGGCGGGGGAGGCGGGCCGGGGCTTCGCGGTGGTGGCGAGCGAGGTCAAGGACCTGGCCAACGAGACGGCGACCGCGACCAACGAGATCGGCGGGCAGGTGGGCGGGATCCGCGCCGACACCCAGAACGCGGTCTCGGCGATCGAGGAGATGCAGTCCCTCATCGAGGAGCTGGACCGCTGCCAGAAGGTGATCTCCGGCATCGTGGCGGAGCAGCAGGCCGGCTGACGCCGGCCTGCCGCCCCGCCGGGGTCAGGCCGCCGCGTCCAGGCGGGCACGCAGGTCGTCGTCGAGCGTCAGGTCGCGGGCGTCCATCGCCTCGTCCAGGCGCTCGACCGTGGTCGCGCCCAGGATCGGGGCGACCGGGGGGTCACCGCCGAGGAGCCACGCCAGGACGATCTGGTTGCGGGTCGCGCCGGTCTCGGCGGCCACTGCGTCGAGGGCGGCGAGGCGGCGGGTGGTACCCGGGTGGTCGTACGCCTCCTCCAGCCGGTCGGCGCGCGCGTACGCCCCGTTCATCAGCGCGGTGTACGCCCACAGCTCCAGGCCGTCGTTGCCGCGTACGAAATCCAGGGTCTCCTCGGTGACGAGCCGGTGCGCCGTGGACTGCAGGGCCGCGCCAGGCCGGGGCCGTAGGTACGAGTGCCGCAGCTGCAGGGCGGTCCAGCCGGCCACGCCCAGCCGGGCGGCGACGGCCCGTGCCCGCTCGACCCGCCACACCGCGTGGTTCGACGCGCCGAGCCGGGCGACCGTGCCCTGCGCGACCAGCTCGCCGAACGCGCCGACGGTCTCCTCCAACGGCACCGACCGGTCCTCGATGTGCGCCCAGTACAGGTCGATGCGGTCGACGCCGAGACGCTTGCGGCTGCCGTCGGCGGCGCGCCGGACCACGCGCGCCGACAGTCCCTCGGCGGAGGCCAGGCCCAGTGCCGCGTCGGTCGGCTCAGCACCCACCTTGGTGCTGATCCGCATCCGGTCGCGCAGCGCGGACCGGGCGGCCAGCCAGCGGCCGACCACCTCCTCGCTCTGCCCGCCGAAGCCGCTCGGATGGGTCCAGAACATGTAGTTGTTGGCGGTGTCGATCCACCGCCCGCCACGCTCGGCGAACCGGTCCAGCAGGGCGAACGACTCCCGCTCGCCGATCCCGTTCCCGAACAGCATGGCACCCAGGACGATCTCGCTCATGCCGGCGACGGTGCCACCTGGAGCGCGCTCCAGATCAAGGGCAGAATCGAAGGATGCCGACCTACACGCCGGGCGAGACCGCCGAGAAGACCGGCTTCAGCCTGGACACCCTGCGCTACTACGAACGGATCGGCCTGCTCGCCGGCATCGCGCGGACCGCGGGCGGGCAGCGGGTCTTCGACGACGACGACGTCGCGTGGCTGGGCATCCTGCGCTGCCTGCGGGACACCGGCATGCCGATCGCCCAGATGCGCCGCTACGCCGACCTGAGCCGCGACGCGTCGACCGTCACCGAGCGGCGGGAGCTGCTCGAGGACCACGACGCCGACATCAGCCGCCGGATCGACGAGCTGATCCTGCAGCGTGCGCACATCCGGGAGAAGATCCGCTACTACCGGTCGGTGGAGGTGCCGGTTGGGGAAGAATAGGCGGATGGCCCGACGTGCTCAGCGCCGCCGACCGGCGCCCGCGCCCTTCGACGAGACCTCCGCCTGTCCCTGCGGGCTGGGTCAGCCGTACGGCGAGTGCTGCGGCCCCGCCCACCGCGGCCACGCACCCGCGACCGCCGAGGCGCTGATGCGTTCGCGGTACGCCGCGTTCGCGCTGGACGACGCCGAGTACGTGCTGCACTCCTGGCATCCCGACACCCGTCCCGAGTCCGTCGAGGCTGACGACACCCTGCGCTGGACCGGCCTCGACGTGCTGGAGGCGACCGGGGGTGGCCTGTTCGACGCCGAGGGTGTCGTGGAGTTCCGGGCCCACTACCGCGACGGCGGCCGGCCCGGGGACATGCGCGAGCGCAGCCGGTTCGTGCGGCACGACGGTCAGTGGGTGTACTGGGGGCCGCTCCTTACCGGCGGGACCCTCGCCAACAGCTGACCTCGTGTGATCTGCTGCAGGGATCACCGTCAGGAGGTCATCGTGTCGTCGCACCAGCGGCCGCTGGAGCCGGGCATCGTCCGCGACTTCAAGGTCAATCTGTCGTACGGGAAGTACCTGGATCTCGACCGGATCCTCAGCGCGCAGCATCCGGTCAGCGTGCCCGAGCACCACGACGAGCTGCTGTTCATCCTTCAGCACCAGACGTCGGAGCTCTGGCTCAAGCTGGTCCTGCACGAGCTGCGGGCGGTCCGCCGGCAGCTGGCCGCCGACGAGCTGCGGCCCGCCCTCAAGGGGCTGGCCCGGGTGAAGCACATCCAGCGCTGCCTGACCGAGCAGTGGTCGGTGCTGGCCACGCTGACCCCCAGCGAGTACGCCGAGTTCCGCAGCTTTCTGGGCACCTCGTCGGGCTTCCAGTCGTACCAGTACCGCGCGGTCGAGTTCACGCTCGGCAACAAGGACCGGCGGATGCTGTCGCTCTTCGACGACGACCCGGCGGCCCAGGAGATGCTCGTCGAGGCGCTGGAGACGCCGAGCGTCTACGACGAGTTCCTGCGCTACCTCGCCCGGCACGGCCACGACATCCCGGTCGAGCTGCTGCAGCGGGACGTGACGCTGCCGTGGCGCTTCCACGCCGACCTGGTGCCGGTCTTCGTCGCCATCTACGAGAACAAGGACAAGTTCTGGGAGGCGTACGAGGCCTGCGAGGAGCTCGTCGACCTCGAGGAGAACTTCCAGTTCTGGCGGTTCCGGCATCTCAAGACCGTCGAGCGCACGATCGGGGTCAAGCGCGGCACCGGCGGCTCCAGCGGCGTCGGGTTCCTGCGCAAGGCCCTCGACCTGGAGTTCTTCCCCGAGCTGTACGCCGTCCGCACGGAGATCGGCGTGGAGGATCTGTGACGGACGACCTGCTGGAGCGGGCCGAGGCGCTGGACGCCGCCGACCCGCTGGCGCCGCTGCGCGACCGTTTCCTGGCCCCCGGCGACTTCGACGTGGTCTCGTACCTCGACGGCAACTCGCTGGGCCGGCCGCTGCGCGCCACCGGGGAGCTGATGACCGAGTTCGTCCGCGAGCAGTGGGCGGGCCGGTTGATCCGCGGCTGGACGGACGGCTGGCTGGAGTGGCCGCAGCGGCTCGGCGACCGGCTCGGCGCGATCGCCCTGGGCGCCGCCGCGGGGCAGGTCGTGGTGGCCGACTCCACGACCGTGCTGCTCTACAAGCTGGTCCGGGCGGCCGTCGACGCCCGTCCCGGCCGCCGCCGCATCGTGCTGGACACCGACAACTTCCCGACCGACCGGTACGTGTGTGAGGCCGTCGCGGCGGAACGCGGCGCCGAGCTGGTGTGGATCGACACCGACCCGGCCGCCGGAATCACGCCGGAGCAGGTCGCCGCGGTGGTGGACGACAACACGGCGCTCGTGCTGTTCAGCCACGTCGCCTACCGGTCGGGCTGGCTCGCCGACGCCGCGGAGATCAACCGCGTGGCGCACGCCGCCGGGGCGCTGACCCTCTGGGACCTGTGCCACTCGGCCGGCTCGGTGGAGGTCGAGCTGGACGCGTGGGGCGTGGACCTGGCGGTGGGCTGCACGTACAAGTACCTCAACGGTGGTCCGGGGGCGCCGGCCTTCGCGTACCTGCGGGCGGGGCTGCAGGACGAGCTGCGGCAACCGATCTGGGGCTGGATGGGGCATCGGGCGTCGTTCGAGATGGGACCCGGGCACGAGCCGGCGCCGGGCGCCCGGGCGCTGCTCAGCGGCACCCCGCCGATCCTGGGCATGGTGCCGCTGCACGCGAGCCTGGACCTCTACGCCGAGGCGGGCATCGAGGCCGTGCGGGCCAAGTCGCTGCTGCTCACCGACTACGTCATCGAGCTGGCGGACCGCTGGCTGACGCCGCTGGGCGTGGAGGTGGCCGGGCCCCGGGAGCCGGAGCGCCGCGGCGGCCACGTGACGCTGCGCCGGCCCGGTTTCCAGGAGCTGCTGGACCCGCTGTGGGAGCGCGGGGTGATCCCGGACTACCGCCGCCCCGACGGGCTCCGCATCGGACCGGCCCCGCTGAGCACCGGTTTCGCCGAGGTCCACCGGGGACTGGGGATTCTGCGGGATCTGCTCGAGAAGCACGCATGACCTGGCTGGTGCCCGACTCGCTGTGGTGGGACGGCCGGTGGCACACGGGGACGGCACTGCGCGACGGTGTGCTCGCCGCAGCCGGCGACCTGCCCGCCGGTGACAAGCGCAAGCGGCTGCCCGGCACGGTGCTGCCGGGGCTCGGGGACGCTCACGTGCACTCCGCCCTGGTGGATCTGCCGACGCTGCACGCCGGCGGGATCGCCTGGGCCTGGGATCTCGGCGGCGCGCCGGTGGCGGTCGCCGCGGTGGCCGCCCGGTACCCGTGGCTCCGGTTCGCCGGGCCGTTCCTGACCGCACCCGGTGGCTACCCCAGCGACCGGTCGTGGGCGCCGGCCGGAAGCTGTCGTGCGGTCCGGTCGGTGGCCGACGCCGCCGAGGCGGTCGCGGAGGCGTACGCCGGGGGAGCGACGCTGATCAAGGTCACGGCACACGCGGGCGGGCCGGTCCTGGCGCCCGGGACGCTGGCGGCCGTGGTCGAGGCGGCGCACGCGCGGGAGCTGCCGGTGGTGGTGCACGCCGAGGGGCCGGGCATGGTGCGGGCCGCGTACGAGTCGGGAGCCGACCTGCTCGCCCATACACCGTGGACGGAGGAGCTCGACGACGGGCTCGTCCGGGCGTGCGCCGCGCGGATGACGTGGATCAGCACCCTCGACATCCACGGCTACGGCGCGCCGTCGCCGGATCGGGTCACCGCGGTCGGCAACCTGCGGCGTTTCCTCGGCCAGGGCGGAAAAGTCCGGTACGGCACCGACCTCGGCAACGGCCCGCTGCCGCTCGCGATCAATCCCCGCGAGGTACGCGCCCTGCAGGAGGCCGGGCTGAACCCGGCGGACGTCCTGGCGGCCATGACCGACCCCGGCCGTACCGAACTCAGCTGGGTGCCCGGCGGCCTGGACCTCGATCCCGGCCGGTTCGCGGACTCCCTGGCCACCGCCCGGGTTCTCGGCCCCGAGGTCAACCCCCGGCATATCGTCTGAGCATGACCCTGACAGTGGTGAGCGGCGCCACGGGCCGCCTCGGAGGCCGGGTGGCAGCCCGCTTGGACCGGCCGCAGCGGCTCCTCGTCCGCGACGCTGCCCGTGCCCCGAGCATCCCGGGCGCCGAGGTCGCCCAGGCCGATTACGGCGACGCCACGGCGGTCCGGGCCGCGCTCGAGGGCGCCGGGACCGTCCTGATGGTCTCGGCGTCGGAGAGTCCCGACCGGGTCGACCGGCACCGCGTCTTCGTCGACGCGGCGGCGGCCGCGGGCGTCGGCCACCTGGTCTACACCTCCTTCGCCAGGGCGCGGCCGGACGCCACCTTCACCCTCGCCCGCGACCACTGGGCGACGGAGCAGCACATCCGGGAAAGCGGCCTGCCCTTCACCTTCCTGCGCGACAACCTGTACGCCGACTTCGTGCCGGCGCTCGTGGGTGACGACGGGGTCATCCGCTGGCCGGGCGGGGACGGGCGGGCCGCGGTCGTGGCGCAGGACGACATCGCGGACGCGATCGTCGCCGTGCTGCGCGACCCGGGACCGCACGCCGGCCGGACCTACGACCTCACCGGGCCCGAGGCGCTCACGTTCGCCGAGATGGCGGCGGTGCTCACCGAGGCGACCGGGCGCGAGGTCCGCTTCCATGACGAGACCCTCGAGGAGGCGTACGCCTCGCGCGCGGCGTACGGCGCCCCGGCCTGGCAGGTGGACGCCTGGGTGAGCACGTACACGGCGGTGGCCGCCGGCGAACTGGCCACGGTGGACCCGGCGATCGAAGGGCTCGTCGGCCGCCGCGCGAAGACCCTCGCGGAGCTGGTGCGGTCATCCTAGAGTCGGCGGGGTGAGACACGGCGGGATGGTCCGGCTCGAGCGCGGCGACGAGACGGTCATCGGTGGGGAGTCGCCGATCCGCTACCAGCTGGCCTCGGTGAGCAAGCAGTTCACCGCCGCCGCGGTGCTGCTGCTGGCGCAGGACGGCCGGGTACGCCTGGACGACCCGCTGGACCGGTGGATCGCCGGCTGGCCCGGGGTGACCCTGCACCATCTGCTCGCGCACACCTCCGGGATCGGGCATTGGCACGACTATCCGATGATCGACCTCGGCCGCCGCGTCGACCCCGGCGAGCTGGTCGAGACCTTCCGCCGCGTGCCGCCGGTGTTCGCGCCGGGCGACGGTTGGCGCTACAGCAGTCCGGCGTACGTGCTGGCGGCGCAGGTCGTGGAGCGAGTCGCCGACCTGCCGTACCGGGATTTCCTCGCCGGCCGGGTCTTCGGCCCCGCCGGCCTGACCGGCACCTTCGCCGGCTCGCCGGGCGACGCGGGCGACATCGCCCCGGGACACGACCAGCACGGCGCTGCCCTGCCGTCCTGGGACCTCGACGTGGTCGGCATGGGCGCCGGCGACGTCTGGTCCACCACCGGCGACATGGTCTCCTGGATGCGCCGGCTGTGGGCCGGGGACGTGCTCGGCGAGCCGTGGCGCACGTTGATGCTCACCGAGCGCGCGGCGACCGGGAACGCCGACGACCACTCCCGCGGCTACGGCTACGGCTGGTTCGTGGGCACGTACGACGGCGAGCCGTGGTTCCAGCACAGCGGGCACAACGCCGGCTACAAGACGTTCGCGGCCTGCCTGCCGGAGTCGGACCGGCGCATCGTGGTGCTCACCAACAGCGAGGTGCTGGACCCGTCATCGATCTTCGCGCTGCTGGAACGCCTGCTCTGAGTCACATCCGCCGGCCGTGGTGGTCCACGAGGGCGCAGAGCAGGCCGGTCAGCTGGTCGCGTTGCTCCGGAGTCAGCGGGGCCAGCACCTCGTCCTCGACGTCGGCGATCAGTCCGTCCAGCCTCAGCAGCTGACGCCGGCCCGGCCCGGTCAGCGTGACGACGTTCCGCCGGCGGTCGGCGGGATCGGGGGCGCGTTGGATGAACCCCCGGTCGGCCAGCTCGTTGATGACCGCGACCAGGTCGCTGCGGTGGATGCCGGTCCGGGAGCTGAGCTCGGCCTGGCTCGCCGGCGCGAACTCGTCCAGGGTCGCCAGCACCGCGTAGTGCCACTTGCGGGCGTCCGCGCGGGCCAGCTCCTCGGTGACGCGGCGATCGGAATGGATCGCGGCCAGGGACAGCAGCCGCGTGGGGAGCTTGCGCAGCCGCTCCGCACTGTCGCTCATCCCGTCAGCATAGCCCTTGCGTTAGTCGCACTAACGATTTACCGTCGCTCGAAACGTTAGTGTGACCAACGAATGGGGCTGTCATGCCGATGACCGACGTGCTCGAGTCGACGATGTACTACGAGGAGATTCCGGGCGCCGGCACCCCTGTCGTGTTCCTGCACGGCAACCCGAGCTCGTCGTGGCTGTGGCGCAAGGTGCTGCCCGCGGTGGGTCTGCGGGCCCGCCTGCTCGCCCCGGACCTGATCGGGATGGGGCGGTCGGGCAAGCCCGACGTGCCGTACCGCTTCGCCGACCATGCCCGCTACCTGGACGCCTGGTTCGACCGGCTCGGCCTGGACGACGTCGTCCTCGTCGGGCACGACTGGGGCGGAGCGCTCGCCTTCGACTGGGCGGCCGGGCACCCGGACCGGGTCCGCGGCGTGGCCTTCCTCGAGACCATCGTGCGGCCCCTGTCGTGGAGCGACCTGGCGGGCGGGCCGCGGGCGCGCGCCGAGGCCGTGCGCGGGCCCGAAGGCGAGGAGCTGGTGCTCGACCAGAACTTCTTCCTCACGTCCGCCTTCACCGGCGGCGTGCTGAAGCCCGTCAGCGAGCAGGACCTGGCCGCCTACCTGGCCCCGTACCCCACCCGGGACAGCCGGCGTCCCATCCTCGAGTGGGCCCGCTCGCTGCCCCTGGACGGGCAGCCGGCGGACGTCGCCGAGCGCGTCGAACGGTACGGCAAGTGGCTGGCCACGAGCCATGACGTGCCCAAACTGCTGCTCACCTTCGACTCCTCGCCGACCCTCCTGATCGACGCCGAGACGGCGCAGTGGTGCAAGGCCACCATCGCCGCCCTGACGGTCCGGCACTGCGGCCCCGCCGGGCACCACGCTCCCGAGGACCAGCCGCAGGCCATCGCCGAAGCCGTCACCGCCTGGGCCGAGCGGTGTCAGATCTGAAGATCGACCGTCTCGCCGGTCGTCGCGCTCATCCGGGCCGCGTCGAGCACGTCCATGTTCCGCACCGCGTCCCACGGGTCCACCGGCAGCGGTCCCTCGCCGCGGACCGCCGCGGCGAACGCCGGGTAGAAGCTGTCCCAGCGGCCCCGCTCGCTGCGGACGGGCGCACCGGTCCGGCCGCGGTAGAGGCGGCCCCAGGCGTGTTCCGGCTCGACGCCCCAGCGGTCGCCGAGGGTGGCGGGGGAGCGGCCGGCCTTGAGCGCCGCCTCCTGACCGTCGATGCCGTCGACGATGTACGTGCCCGTGGTGCCGGTGACGCGGAACCGCGGACCCGGCGCGGCCTGCCGCCAGCTGCCCCACAGGTGCGACTCCACGCCGCTGCGGTGGTGCAGGGCCACGAAGACGTCGCTGTCGAGGTCGCCGTCGGAGTGCATCTCCGCGTACACCCGGGCGACCGGGCCGAAGAGCAGGTGCGCCTGGTCGACGAGGTGGGCGCCGAAGTCGAGCAGGGTGCCGCCGCCCGCGGCCGGGGGCTGGCGGTCCGGGTCCCAGCGCTCGAAGCGGGACTCGAAGCGGCGGACCTCGCCGAGCGTGCCCTCGTCGAGCAGCCGGCGCACGGTCAGCAGGTCGGCGTCGTAGCGGCGGTTCTGGTAGACGGTCAGCAGCACGCCCCGGTCCGCGGCGATCGTGGTGACCTCGCGGGCCGCCTCCGCGTCCAGCGCGAACGGCTTGTCGACGACCACGGCCAGCCCCTGCGCGATCGCCTCGCGGGCGAGGGAGGCGTGCGTGGCGGCCGGGGTGGAGATGGCCACGGCTTCGGCTCCCGCGGCCGCCAGGTCGGCGATCGAGTCGTACGCGGGCACGCCGGGGTGCGCCTTGGCGAGCTCCTCGCGCCGCTCCGCCGAGCGGGTCACCACGCCCGCGAACTCGACGCCCTCCGCCGACGCGAGCAGGGGCGCGTGGAAGATGCGCCCGCCCGAGCCGTACCCGACCAGGCCGATCCTTGTTGCCGTCATGGTGCGGAATCTTACAAACCCCGATCCTCCCCGGGAGGGTGACGCAGAGCACGATCGCTGCGATCACGAAACGTGAACGCGGCATGTCGGAAGGTTGACGTGCGCCGGTCGGGGCGCTTTTCCCGAGCCACCATGGGCGCCATGGAGCCCGACCAGCTGGACCGCACCCCGTTCGCGGACCTCGACCGGATGCCGCCCGACATGCTCGCCATGCTCGTGGCGGCGCTCGAGGCGATGTCCCGCCACCCCGAGATCCGCCGCGTGCGGCACACCGCCTGGGAGGCGCTGCGCCCCCGTCCCGGCCAGCGTCTGCTCGACGCCGGCTGCGGTGCCGGGGACGTCGCCCGCGAGCTCGCGGCCGCCGTCGCCCCGGACGGCGAGGTGGTCGCGCTCGACTTCTCCGCGGCGACCCTGGCGGCCGCTCGGGCCCGCGACACCGGCGGCGCCATCTCGTACGTGACGGGCGACGTCCGCGCGCTGGACTTCGACGACGAGAGCTTCGACGGGGTGTGGTGCGAGCGGGTGCTGCAGCACGTCGAGGACGCGGACGCGGCGATCGGCGAGCTGGTCCGGGTTACGCGGACCGGCGGGCGCGTCTGCCTGCTGGACACCGACTGGGCGTCGCTGGCATTCGACGGCGTGGACGGCGCCCTGGCCGGCACGGTGATCGGGCACATGCACGGCAGGCTCACCCCGCGGCAGCTCGACATGGGCCGCACGCTGCGCCGCCGCCTGGTCGACCACGGCCTCGAGGACGTCACGGCGACGCCGGTGACCTGCTACTTCCCGGACCCGGCGTCGGCGGCGGTGGTGCTGCCGATGGTCAACCACGACGTGCCGGAGGAGAGCTGGATGACCCCCGCCGGGCTGCGCGACGAATGGTTCGCGCAGGTCGACACGGCCGGCGAGCGGGGCGATTTTCTCGCCGTCCTGACCATCTGGGTGGTCGCCGGCACGGTGTGATGCCGTATGTTACCCGTGGGTAGCATCGAGAGGAGCGCCATGCCGACGCTGGACCGCCACGACGACGTCTTCGTCCTCGACCTCGGCGACGGGGAGAACCGGTTCCATCCCGACTGGATCGCCGAGGTGACCGCCGCCCTGGACCGGGTCGAGCGGGCCGACGGCGCCCGTGCGCTGGTCACCGCGGCCACGGGCAAGATCTACTCCAACGGCCTGGACCTGGACTGGCTGGGGCGCAACGCCGAGAGGTTCCACGAGTACGCGGTGTCGGTGCACGAGCTGTTCGCCCGGATGCTGTCGCTGCCCGTGATCACCGTGGCCGCCCTGCAGGGGCACACCTTCGCCGCCGGGGCGATGCTGTCGCTGGCCCACGACTTCCGCGTGATGCGGGCGGACCGCGGGTTCTGGTGCCTGCCCGAGGCGGAGATCAACATCCCCTTCACCCGCGGCATGTCCGCGCTGATCCAGTCCCGGCTCGCCCCCCGCACCGCACACGAGGCCATGACGACGGCCCGGCGCTACGGCGGCATCGAAGCGCTCGCCGCGGGCATCGTCGACCAGGCGGTGCCGGAGGACGAGGTGCGCACGGCGGCGGCCGGGCTCGCCGCGGCACAGGCCGCCAAGGCCGGCGACACCCTCGCCACGATCAAGGCCCGGATGTACGCGACCGTGCTGGAGACACTGCGCGACAAGGACAACCCGCTCGGCTGAGTCACTGCGCCCGGCGGAAGTGCTGCCGCTTGCGCTCCTCGCGGACGACGAAGCCCAGCCGGCCCAGCTCGTCGCGTAGCTCGCGGGCGTCATCGGCGTCACCGCTGCCCAGCGCCTGCTGCCGGGCGGCGAACAGGGCCTCCGCCTCGGCCGGCACGTCGGGCAGGCCGGGGACCCAGCGCCGGTACGTGCCCGCGTACGGGTCCCCGTCCCGCCAGACGGTGCCGAAGAGCGCCGCGAGCCGGCGTTCGCCGAGATGGGACGGCTCGCGGGCCAGCTCCCGGCCGGTACGCCCGAGCAGCACGAGCCGGTCCCGCTCGCGGAACGCGGCGACGACCTCGCCGAGGGCGACGGTCCGCCGCACTCCCGGCCGGGTGAGCACCACCTCGCTGCCGGTGATCCGTACGGTGAGCGACTCCAGGTCGGCCAGGTAGGCGAGGACCAGCCCGAGCACCGCACCCACGGCCAGGAGGACGAGGGTCGACTCGGGCTCCGGAAGCCGTGCCGCCCACCGCGACGGGCCACGCATCGGCGCGAACGGGATGCGCAGGATCCAGTCCGGCAGCTCGTGCACGACCCAGCCGGCCCCGGCGCCCGCGGCCGGCAGGGCGGTCCACATCGCGGCGCGGGCCCACCACGGCGTCGCCACGGTCCGTTCCTCGATCACGCCGGCAAGCCTTCACCGCCCGCAGGGGCCGGGGATACCACCGAAAGTCGTCGTGGCACCGACCAAAGTCGACGCCGGGGACTACACCAGGATCTGCGCCGCGCCCGGGACCGCCAGGGACCCCGCGGCCGGTCCGGGGATGCCGTCGCGCACCGGCAGCCACGTCACGGTTCCGGAGCGCTGGTTGGCGACGTACAGCCAGCGGCCGGTGGGGTCCAGGGCCAGGTGCCGGGGCCAGTTGCCGCCGCACGCCGGCGCGGCGACCCGTTCGAGGCGGGTGCCGTCGTCGCCGGTGGCGAAGACGGCGACCGTGTTCGTGCCGCGGTTGCTGACGTAGACGTGGCGGCCGTCCGGCGACACGGCGATCTCGCCCGGGTGGTTCGTGACCCCGGTGTCCGGTGCCGCCGCGATGACCTGGCCCGGCTTGAGCACCCCGTCGCTCCATCGGCACACGGTGACGGTGGAGTCGTGCTCGCCGGCCACGTACGCCACCTCGCCGGAGGGGTGGAAGGCGAGGTGCCGGGGGCCGCTGCCGGTCGCCATCGCGGTCCGGGCCACCTCGGTCAGCTTGCCCGCCTGCGCGTCGAGCGTGTAGGTGAAGACGCTGTCGCGGCCGAGGTCGACGGCGAGCACGTACGACCCCAGCGGATCGATCACCACCTGGTGGGCGTGCGACGGGTGACCCTCGGTGCCCTGCGGCCGGATGTCCGTGGCGGCGCCGACCGTGCCGTCGGCATCGATCGGGTGGGTGACTACCGCGCCGGCGCCGTACAGCGAGACGAACAGGAAGCTGCCGCCGGGGTGGACGGCCAGGTGTGCCGGCCCGCCACCGGTGGCGACGGTGTTGAGCACGCCGAGGTCGGGGGCGAGGGCGCTGACCGTACCCTCGTCCTGCTCGCTGATCGCGTAGAGGATGCTGCCGGCGGGGCTGGTCGCCAGCCAGGAAGCGTCGGTGACCGCGGCGGTCGTGGCCGTCGCGGTGAGCGCTCCCGTCGCCGGGTCCAGCCGGCCGCGGGTGATGCCGGGGCCGCCCGCCGAGGTGTAGCTGCCGACGTGGAAGGTGGTCATCGGAGGCTCCTCGTCGGCGACGGCGGGCAGGGTCCTGACGGCGCCGGCGCCGGCCGCGACGGTGACCGCCGCGGCGCCGCCGAGCGTGAGAAGCCCGCGGCGGGAGATCCTCAATCCATCCATGGAGGGCAATCTAACGGAAAGCCGTACCGATCGGGAGATCGGCACGGCTCGACGATGTCCGCGTGCATCAGGGGACGACGACCACCATCGCGTCCAGCAGCCGGTCCAGCGCGATGCTGGCGAAGCCCACCCGGACGTCGCTGGCACCGTACGGCAGCCACAGCCGCCCGTCGTGCAGCAGCCCGCCGCAGGAGTAGACGACGTTGGGGACGTACCCCTCACGCTCGATCTCGTCCGGCTCCAGCAGGCCGTGCGGCAGGTCGGCGAGGACCCGTTCCGGGTGGTCGAGGTCGAGCAGCATCGCGCCGATCGCGTACCGGCGCATCGGGCCGACCCCGTGCGTCAGCACCAGCCATCCCGCCTCGGTCTCCACCGGCGATCCGCAGTTGCCCACCTGGATCAGGTCCCACCCGCGGTGCGGGACGAGCAGCGGGGTCGCCTCCTGCCAGCGGTTGTTCTCGTCGCACTCGCTGAGGCCCAGCGTCTCGCCGTCCGAGCGGCACAGCGCGAGGCGCCGCCCGTTGACCGGCCGCGGGAACAGGGCCATGCCCTTGTTGCGGGCCGCCGGTCCGCGCAGCGCCGTGACCTCGAAGTGCCGCAGGTCGCGGGAGTGCAGCATGCGCCCGCCGATCTGCCGGCCGTCGTACGCGGTGTAGGTCGCGAGGTACGCCAGGCGCCCGTCGGGCTCGGCGACCTGTACGAACCGGGCGTCCTCCATGCCGTTGCTCTCGGCGGGCGCGGCCGGCCACAGCACCCGCCGGTGCAGCGGCACCGACGCCGGGAACGTCACCGCGTAGTCGGTCGCGGTGATCTCCCGCAGCACGGCCAGGGTGTCCCCGGTGGTGGGACGGGCCAGCAGCTCGCCCGGCAGGTGCCCGAGGACGTCCTCGAACTCCTCGTCGGAGTAGCGCTCCGGCAGCGAGCCCAGGACGCTGCACGTCAGCTCGTTGTCGATCTCGAGCTCGGCGAGGCCGGCGGCGAGCAGGTCGCGCTGGTGCTTGGCCCCGGTGCGCTCGCCGATGACCAGCGGGCCGTCGCGGTTCTCGAGCCGGAAGGCGTCGTGCGGTCCGAGGACGGCCGAGCAGAAACCGATCGAGGAGATGTGCCCCTCGCCGATCTGCCGGAGGCTGATCGCCACCCGCAGCTCGCCCGGTTCGAGTCCGCTCTGGTCGGGATGCGGGACCATCGAGGGGTTGCAGAGCGCCGCGGCCTCGACCGCGAACTCGTGGCTGAAGTACGCGCCGATCAGCGTCCGCGCGTTCGGTGAGAGCTCGACGTCCGGCGGCACGCGGTGGTGCACCACGTCGTAGTGATGCTGGAACGTGGCGAGAATGTCGTGGTGGCGCCCGGAGAAGCGGGCCAGCACGTCGTCGAGCAGCCTGCCGATCTCGCTCTCGTCGAGCTGGAGGATGCGTTCGATGAGGCTGGACGCCCGGTTCTGCGCCAGCTGGGCGTCCTCGCCGGGGACGAACAGCTTGATCACCACGCGCCGCCCGTCGGGCTGCATCGTGAGCTCGTGGCGCTGGACGAGGGTAGTGGTCCGGACCCCGTGCGGGTCGAGAGTTGCGGTCACGCTAGGCCGCCTGACGGTCGGGTCGCGCTGCGGCCTGCCAACGCGCGGGCGTGCTGCAACGTGGAGACGAGCGCGAGAGTGGATTCGGCACCTTGGTTCAGATTAGGCCCATCCGGCGTCAAACCGTCATATCCCCCGCCAGTTAAAGGGTCGTACATGACGGACCCGGTGTCGTTGTCGCCGAGGAACCAGGCGATGGCCTGCACCAGCGGCCCCTCCCAGTAGTCGTCGCCGGTCACCGCCGCCGCGGTGGCGCAGGCGTCGGCGGTGGCCGCGGCCTCGATCGGCTGCTGGTCGAAGCGGTGCCGCTCTTCGTCGGGGTGCCAGCCGCCCACCGGCACGGTGGACAGGTGACCCTGGTGATTCTGCATCCGGCAGAGCCAGCCGAGCATCCGCAGCCCGTCGGCGAGCAGCGGCTCGTCGCCGAGCAGGTCGCCGGCGTGGATGAGGACCTCGGGCAGGGCCGGGTTGGCGTACGTCAGCTCGCGCTCCGGCCAGACCCATTGCGGGTCGCGGCCCGGCAGCCCGATGACCGTGGCCGCATCGCCGAGCAGCTGCGCGGCATCGCCCGCCCGCGAGTCGGCACGCAGCACCTCGGCCGCGCCCAGCCCGGCGAAGGCCATCGCGCGGGGCCACGGGGAGCGCTGCTGGACGGCGACGGCGAACGCCTCCCGGGCCTCCTTGCGGATCCACGGGACGGTGCTGCGCGCGGCGGCGGTGCCCAGGCCCCAGACGGCGCGGCCCCACCAGTCGCCGGTGGACGGTTCGTCGAGCCAGCGGCGGTCGTACGAGAGCCGGTTGCGCACCCTGCCGTCGGGTGCCGTCGCGTGGTTCAGGAACGCGAGGTAGCGCTCGGCCAGCCCGATGACCTGGGCGGTGGGCTGGGGTTCCCGGCTGGCGACCACCAGGCCGCGGGCCACGTCGTCGACGCAGTACCCGTGCTCGCGGCGGACGATCGCGTTGCGCGCGTGCTCCAGCAGGCCGGTGTCGTCGGAGAGGCGCGCGAGGTGCGACCAGTTCGGTTCCGGCGCCTCGATGAGCTGCAGCGGGGGCGGCACGAGCCGCAGGGAGACGCTCACGCCGGCACGGAGGCGGCGACGGGTGCGCGGTCGGCGAGCAGCCCCGCGGCGAGGCTCTGGTAGCGGGCGGCCACCGCGGGCCAGCGCAGGGTGGGCCCGCCGGTCAGGCCGGTCAGCCGGCTGGTCGCGTCGGGCGCCTGCAGCAGTCGCCGGATGCCGGCGGCCATCGCCTCCGGGTCCTGGTGCGGCACGAGCAGGCCGGGACCGTCGGCGAGCAGCTCCACGGCGTGCGGGAACTCCGTGGCCACCACCGGCACGCCGGCGCCGACCGCCTCGATCAGCACCCCGGAGGTCACCTGCTCGGTCGAGTCGTACGGCAGCACGACCACGTCGGCGGAGCGGATGAGCCGGCTGAGGGCGGCCTGGTCCAGGTAGACGTCCTCCCACCGCAGGTGCTCGGTGACGCCCAGCTCGGCGGCCAGCGCCTTGAGCGACTGCCGGTAGACGTCGCCGTGGTGTTCCAGCACCTTCGGGTGGGTCCGGCCGGCCACCGTGTACACGGGAGCCGGATCCATGTCGCGCAGCAGGGCCAGTGCCCGCAGCGCCCACTCGATGCCCTTGCCGGGGCCGAGCAGCCCCCACGTGAGCAGGTGCGGAACCTCGAGGGTCTCGCGGGGAGCGCTCGAGTGGCTACCCGCGCCGTGCGGGATGACCGTCACCTTGCGGGAGTCGACGCGGTAGCCGGCGATGAGCCGGTGCCGGGCGGTGTCCGTCATGGTGACCACCGCGTCCGCGGTACCGACGATGCGCTCCAGCACGGACCGCTGGGAGGGCGACGGGGTGCTCAGCACGGTGTGCAGGACCACGATCGTGGGCACCTTGAGCGCGCGCAGCAGGGGCAGCACCTCGTCGCCGTCGACGCCGGGGTAGATGCCGTACTCGTGCTGGACGACGGCCACGTCGAAGCGGTTCAGGGCGTTCGCCGCGGCGGCCCATCCGCCGGCCACGTCGGTGTGCCAGGTGTGCACGACCCGCGGTGCCGTCCGGTCGACTTCCAGCCCGCCGCCGGCCGCGTCCGCCGAGAGCAGCCGGACCACGCCGCTGCCGGGCGCGCCCCCGGTGAGGTGGGACGCCAATGCCGCATTGAACGTCGCCAAACCGCATTGCGTCGGGGGATAGGTGCTGAGAAAGCCGTACGTGGCGGGCATGAACGGGCCCTTTCTGCTCAGGGTGCTGCCTCCCCGCAGCGTGCTAGGACATTTGCATGGAATTACCGCAATTCGGTAATCGACGGTAACAAGGAAGCCCTTATCATCCGACCAATTCGCGGTAAATCCTCAGGTAGTCGTCGACCATGCGGTCCGCGCCGAAGCGGCTGCGGGCCCGCGCCCGGCACGCCGCCCGGTCGAGGCGTCCGATCTCCGCGACGGCGGCCACCGCCTCGTCCACGCCCGCGACCAGCCGGCCGGTGAGGCCCTCGTCCACCACTTCCGGCATCGAACCCCGCGGGTACGCCACCACCGGCGTCCCGCAGACCATCGACTCCACCACGGACAGGCCGAACGGCTCGGCGAACCGGATCGGGTGCAGCAGCGCCGCGCTGCCGCCCAGGATCCGGGCCCGGTCGGCGGGGCCCACCGAGCCGAGGTAGACCACCCGGTCCCCGTCGATGTGCGGCTCCACCTGCTCGTGGAAGTAACGCTCGTCCTGGACGATGCCGCACAGGGTGAGCCGGCGCCCCGCCCGGCGGGCGATCTCGACGGCGGCGTGGGTGCCCTTGTCGGGGTGGATGCGCCCGAAGCACACCAGGCCGTCGCCGCCGTCCGCGTCGAACGGCAGCTCGTCCAGGTCGACGCCGTGGTAGACGGTCGCCACGTAGTCCAGGTCGGGGGAGCGGTCCGCGTCCGAGATCGACACGAACGCCGAGCGGGCGCGCCGGTACGCCGGCAGGATGTTCGGCCCGGAGAAGCCGTGGATCGTGGTCAGCATCGGCGCGCGGCAGAGCCCGGAGAACGCCAGCGGCAGCCAGTCCAGGTGGTTGTGCACGAGGTCGAAGTCGCCCGAGCGTTCCAGGGCGTACCCGACGTGCAGGGCCTCCCACACCCGGCCGTCGAGCTCCGGATCCTCCTCGTAGCCGCGCGTCACGACGCCGTCCAGGGTGGCCTTGGTGACCGAGTCCAGGGTCGCGAACAGCGTCACGTCGACCCCCCGGGCGGTCAGCCCTTCGGCGAGCAGGCTGGTGACGAGCTCCCACGGGCCGTAGTGGACGGGCGGCGTACGCCACGCGATCGGTCCCAGCAGCGCCACCTTCATGATCCTCAGTATGGGAGGCGATCAGGTGTTCCGTACGGGGTTCGCGTGTTAAAGAGGGACCATGGAGAACCCCTGGTGGCACAGTGCCGTCGTTTACCAGATCTATCCGCGCAGCTTCGCCGACGCCGACGGCGACGGCATGGGTGACCTGCGGGGAATCATCCAGCACCTGGACCACATCGCGGGCCTCGGCGTCGACGTCATCTGGCTGTCGCCGATCTACCGCTCCCCGCAGGACGACAACGGCTACGACATCAGCGAGTACCAGGACATCGACCCGGTCTTCGGCACGCTGGCCGACTTCGACGAGCTGCTCGCCGCGGTGCACGAGCGCGGCATGCGCCTGGTCATGGACCTCGTGGTCAACCACTCGTCCGACGAGCACCCGTGGTTCGTGGAGAGCCGGTCGGGCAAGGACAGTCCGAAGCGCGACTGGTACTGGTGGCGCCCGGCCCGGGCCGGCATGACACCCGGTACGCCCGGCGCCGAGCCGAACAACTGGGGCTCGGTCTTCGGCGGGCCGGCCTGGGAGTACGACCCCACGACCGGCGAGTACTACCTGCACATCTTCAGCCGCAAGCAGCCCGACCTCAACTGGGAGAACCCCGAGGTCCGCGAGGCTGTGTACGCGATGATGAACTGGTGGCTCGACCGGGGCGTGGACGGCTTCCGGATGGACGTCATCAACTTCATCTCCAAGGACACGGCGCTGCCCGACGGCGCGGTACGCCCCGGCTGGCCCTACGGCGACGGCGGGCCGTACTTCATGAACGGGCCGCGTAACCACGAGTTCCTGCACGAGATGCACGAGCGGGTCTTCGCCGGCCGGGACAAGATGCTGACCGTCGGCGAGATGCCCGGAGTCACGGTGGCGGAGGCCATCCGCTACACCGACCCCGCGAGCCGCGAGGTCGACATGGTCTTCGGCTTCGAGCACGTCGACGTCGACCGCGGACCCGACCCCTGGACGTTGTACCCGTTGCAGCTGACCAAGCTGAAGGGCATCTTCGGGCGCTGGCAGGCCGGTCTCGCCGAGGTGGGCTGGAACAGCCTCTACTGGAACAACCACGACCAGCCCCGCGTGGTCTCCCGCTTCGGTGACGACTCACCGGAATTCCGGGCCCGCTCGGCCAAGATGCTCGGGGCGGTGCTGCATCTGCACCGCGGCACGCCCTACGTCTACCAGGGCGAGGAGCTCGGCATGACCAACGCGCCGTTCGCCTCCATCGCGGACTTCCGCGACATCGAGGCGCTCGGCCAGTACGCCCAGGCGCTCGAGCACGAGGGCCGCTCGCCCGAGGACATGCTGACGGTGTTGCGGGCCCGGAGCCGCGACAACGCCCGTACGCCGATGCAGTGGGATTCCTCGCCGCAGGCGGGCTTCACGACCGGCACGCCGTGGCTGGCGGTGAATCCCAACTACACCGAGGTCAACGCCGCGGCGGCGGTGCAGGACCCCGACTCGGTCTACCACTTCTACCGCCGGCTCATCGAGCTGCGGCACAAGGAACCGGTCGTCGTCCACGGCGACTTCACCATGCTGCTGCCCGACGACGAGAAGTTGTACGCGTTCACCCGCCGCCACGGCAGCGTCGAGCTGCTGGTGATCGGCAACTTCTCGGGCGAGCGGACCCGCGCCGACCTCGCCGACGCGGAGTCCTGGTCGTCGGCGGAGCTGGTGCTGACGAACGCCCCCGCGCCGGCCGGTCTCGAGCTCGAACCCTGGCAGGTGGTGATCTACCGGCGCACGCTGGGCTGAGGTCCGACGACAGGCAGCGTCAGCGCGGACGGGTGGGCCGGGTCGTGGTGCACGGTCGTCGTCGTGGCGACCAGGCGCGTGGCGGTCGCGAGCGGCTCACCCGTGCCGTAGTTGCGGGCGAAGCGGGGATGCGCACCCCCGCTGACCTGCAGCCGGATCCGGTGCCCGGCGGCGAAGCGGTGCCCGGCCGCCCCGAGCGCGACGGGCACGACCTCCTCGTCGGCGTGGTCGGGGGTGAGCCGGACGAAGCCGTCGCACACGTTCACCGAGCGTCCCTGCGGGTCCACGTCGCACAGGCGTACGAACAGGTCGAAGTGGCCGGTGCTGCCCGTCGCGTACAGGTCCGCTGTGGGCGTACCCATGATCTCGAGGGCTTCGGGCAACGGCCCGGTGGTGAAGGTCCGGACGTCGGGACGCGCCTCCAGGGGCTTGTTGTCCCGGGCGCCCGCCGTGCGGGACTGCAGCTGGCCGGCGAACGACGGCGTGGGGTCGCGCGGGTCGTAGGTGAAGCTCGTCGCGCCGTCGGCGAGCTCGCCCAGGCCGCCCTCCGGACGCAGGTGGAAGCGGGCCGGCGTGCTCGGCGGCGGCCAGGCCGGCAGATCCCGCCATTCGCCGCCGACGTGGACCCGCACCCCCGTCCTCCGCTCGCCGCGGCCGAGCAGGTGGAACCGCAGGTGCTCCAGGGAGTCGGCGAGCACGTCGGCGCGGCCCTGCTCGAACAGGGACGTGTGGGTCCACGGCCCGATCATCAGCGTCGGATCCTGCCCGGCGCGGCGCAGCCGGTCATACTGCCGCAGGGTCTGCCCGAGGGTGAGGTCGTGCCACCCGGTGACCAGGCTGACGGGCACGGTCATCCGGTCGGCCGCCGGCCCGGCGTCGGCGCCGGCCCAGAACAGGTCGTCCGGGTACGGGTGACCGACCCAGTCCTCGAACTCCTGCCGCCGGCCCCCGAGTGCCCGGCGGTAGGAGTCCAGGAGCGGCACCCCGCGTACGGCGTGCCGCAGGTGCCGGGCGAGCCGCAGCAGCGCCCGGAGATAGGAGAGCTGGCCGGCCGACTGGTGGAAGAACGCGGTGCCGCTGATGAGAGCCATCTCCAGACGCAGCGCGCACTGCTGGTCCGGGTGGAAGCCGTCGTAGAAGTCGTGGGCCGCCACCTGCAGGACCGCGGCGCGCCACTCGGGCGGCGGGTCCAGGCCGAGCGCCCACTGCACGTAGCTGAGGTAGCTGGGGCCGATCGTCGCGAAGGCGCCGGGAAACCACTCCTGCTTGCGCATCCACTCCACGGTCGCCTGCCCGTCGGCCGCCTCGTTGCGCCACAGGTGGAACTCGCCGCCCGAGCCGCCGGTCCCGCGAGTGCTCTGCAGCAGCACGCGGAAACCGTGAGCGGCGTACGCGGTGCCGAACAGCACGTTCCACGGGAAGCCCCGCCCGTACGCGCTGCGCACCAGCAGTACGGGGCACGGCTCGTCGGTGACCGGGGCGTAGTGGTCCGTGACGAGCGGGCTGCCGTCCGCGGCGGGCACCTCGAGGCCGGGCTGCCATTGGACGTCGTACGGGGCGGCCGCCCGTGCGCGGCGTCGCATCATCCGAAGGAAGAATGGCAGTCGCTGCATGACCCGGCCCCTTTCCCGTACGTTGTACTGGAAATAGTAGACCATCCCGGAGGATCGCTGTGCCCCGTGGCCGCCCGCCCGCGCGGACCCGTACCGCCGTCGTCACCGCGGCCGTCGCCGTAGCCGACGCCGAAGGGCTGGAGGCACTCACCATGCGACGGCTCGCCGCCGAACTGGGCACCGGGGCGATGTCTCTCTACACGTACGTCCGCGACAAGGACGAGCTCGTCGACCTGATGGTCGACCAGGTCAGCGAGTACGACGGACCGCCGGCGCCGACGCTGCTGCAGCTCGCCTCCTGGCAGCGCCAGCTCATGCTGCGCCACCCCTGGCTGCGCGCCGCCGTCCCGGGCCGCGACCTGCAGGGACCGAACATGCTCGGCTTCCTCGAGCGCGGCCTGGCCGCGCTCGCCGGCACCGGGCTGCCGGGCCCGGCGAAGATGGAGGTCATCGCCCTCGTCACCGGCTTCGTCGTCGGCTACGTGACGCACGAGCTCGCTCAGGCGCGCGCCGGAGCCACCACCCCCGAACACCTCGCGGCGCAGGTCGCCCACCTGCAGGCCGCGGTCGCGAGCGGCGCCTACCCCGAGCTGGCCGCGGTGCTCGCGGAGGGCGGATCCGGCGCACCGCCGTCGTTCGAGGACATCGCCGCCCGCATGATCGCCGGTCTCGTCGGGTAGAACCCCGGGATGAGCAGCCACGTCGCCCATCGACCCGGCTCCCGGTGGAGCCTCGCCCCCTTCGCCGCCGCGGTGGCGGCGGCCGCGCTGATCGGCGGCCTCGGCGTGGCCGGCACCGCCGAGGAGTACCAGAGCCTGAAGCAGCCCGCCTGGGCGCCGCCGTCGTGGCTGTTCGGCCCGGTCTGGACCATCCTGTACGCGATGATCGCCGTCGCGGGCTGGCTGGTGTGGCGCCGGACGGGCTGGACGCCGGCGCTCACGGCGTACGCGATCCAGCTCGTGCTGAACGCGCTCTGGACGCCGATCTTCTTCGGCTTCGGCCGCTACGGCCTCGCCCTGGTGGACATCGTGGTGCTGTGGGTCGCGATCGGCGTCACCGTGCTGCTGTTCCGCCCGGTCTCGCGGCTCGCGGCGGGGCTGCTGCTGCCGTACTGGGCGTGGGTGACGTTCGCGACCGCGCTGAACGCGGCGATCTGGCTGGCCAACTGACCGCGGAGGCATGCCGGCCATCCTGCGGCAGCCGTGCTGTGAGCCCGCTGAGCGTCACCCGATCTTGGACAGCAGGCGACCCGGAGCGGGGGTCAGGCGTCGCGGCAGGCAGAGCAGAACCATCGCGCCGGCCAGGGCGTAGACCACCCCCTGAGTCGCGATCACCGGCAGGATGCCCCACCACCCGGCGAGAGTGCCCGCTGCCACGGAGCCGACGAGTATCGCGATCCCGTCGACGGTGACGATGGCACCCCATACCCGGCCCCGGTGTCCGTCCTCGGTGGCCTGCTGGAACACGGTCATGCTGCCGGCGGCGAGGAAGGCTGCCGGCAGTCCCACCAGGAGGATCAGCCCGACGGCCGGCCACAGGGTGGGTGTCAGCAGCGGATAGGTGAACAGCACCAGATCCAGCCCGCCGAAGGCGACCGCGCCCCAGCCGAACATGGCGCGGGGCGCGAACCGGTGCCCGACCAGAGTCACGATGAGGCCGCCGCCGAGCCCGCCGATCGCCTGCACCGCCATGAAGAGGCCGAACGCCTGAGCGTTGCCGCCCAGTACGTCGCGCACGAACGGCGCCATCAGCGTGCCGATCACCGCCTCGCCGATGCCGGTGACCAGTCCGAAGGCGAGGAACACCCGCAGTGCGTGGTTGCCGAGCGCGATGGTCAGCCCCTGCATCCATTCGCGCACCGGGTGGGCGCGGGACGCGTGTTCCGGCCTGCGGCGTACCCGGATGGCGAGCAGCAGCCCCGCGCTCAGCAGGAAGGTGACTGCGTCGAGTGCGCCCAGCAGGGCGATGCCACGGGCCGCCGCGGCCACGCCGCCCAGGGCTGCGCCGGCAAGGCGCGCGATGTCACGGACCTGGGCGTTGAGGGCATTCGCGGTGACGAGCCGGTCCTGCGGCACGAGAGTGGGCAGCAGGGCAGCCTCGGCGGAGGAGAAGAAGGGCGACAGGCAGCTCTGCGCGGCCAGGACCAGGTAGATGATCCAGGCTTTCCCGGCGTTCCCGACGGCGAGCAGGGGCAGCAGCGCAGCGGCCATGAGCACGTTGACGCCGACCATGGTTCGTCGCCGGTCCCACCGGTCGGCGCAGACTCCGGCGAGCGAGCCCAGCGCGATCGAAGGCACGAGCGAGGCCAGCACCGCCGCGGCGGAGGCGACGGTGGATCCGGTGAGGACGTAGATCTGGTAGGCGACCCCGGTCCGCAGCATCCAGTCGCCGATGAGGGAGATGAGGTTGGCGGTGAGGAGGAGGCGCAGATCGCGTCCCACCTCAGCCACCGGAAGCCGTCGGCCGCAGCGGCACGGCGACCAGGGTGAAGTTCACGGGTACCGCGCCCGGGGGGCGTTTCGTGGCGTCGCCCAACGGGCGCTGGGCGGCCCGTTCGGCGACCATCGCGTGCCAGGCCGTCTTGAGCTCGGCGAACTCCTCGAGCGTGAGGTAGAGCAGAGACTGGTCGACGCCGGCGTGCTCGCTCCAGCCGGGGTCCTCGTCCGCTCGCCGGAGCTGCCAGTCGGCGAGCTGAGCGGCGGCCTGCTCGGCCATGTGGCGGTCGAGAAGCTCGACCGACTCCCAGCCCTCCGGTGAGTCGTCTCCGGCGAACCGGTTGGACGTGGCGGTGATTCGCCACGGCCGCTCGCGGTTGTCGCCCGCCGGCCCGCGCTCGACGTAGCCGTACTTGGCCAGCTGGCGCAGATGATGCGAGGCGAGCGCCTGGCTGATGCCGAGGTGGCGTGCGGCCTCGGCGGCGGTGAGGCCGCCTTCTCGGCCGACGAGCCCGAACAGCTTGATGCGCAACGGGTGCGCAAGGGCCCGCAGTGCGGTCGGGTCGGTGATGACGCGACGCCCGGGGTGAGACTCCAAAGACATGCTTGGAGTCTCACCCCGGCGTGGCGCCGATGTCAAACAATCCTTTGGAATGCCGTCAGGAGCGGAGGCAGATGTCGAACGGGTGGCCGGCCGGGTCGAGCAGGACGCGCCAGCGGTCCGGGTTGGGCTGCTCGGACGGCTTGGTGGCGCCCAGCGCCAGCGCCTGTTCCTCCGCCTTGTCCAGGTCGTCGACGTAGAAGTCGAGGTGGTAGCGCTTCGGTGCGGACTCCTGCGGCCAGCCCGGGGCCGAGTACCCCGGGACGCGGCCGAAGCCGATGCTGGTCGAGCCGTCGCCGATCATGGCGTAGTCAGCCTCGCTGTGCAGGACGTCCCAGCCGAGGACGCCGGAGTAGAAGGTGGCCAGGGCCGCCGGGTCGGTGGCGTCCAGGTTGAGCATGGCGAGGGTGGCGAAGCCGGGCATGGTGGTCCTCTTCTCCGTGCGGATGGGTCACCGCCGATACTGCCCGGAAAGACTGACAACCTCTGTCAGGTACGGTGGGAAGCCAGCCACGCCGCGACCTGCGCCCGGGACGTGAAGCCGAGCTTGCTCAGGATGTTCTCGACGTGTCCCTCGGCGGTGCGCTGGGCCACCACCAGGCGTGCCGCGATCTCGCGGTTGGTCAGGCCCTCCGCGATCAGCGTCGCCACCTCCCGTTCCCGGCGGGTCAGCCCCAGGTCGCCGAGGGCGGACGGCTCCGCGGCGACACCAGCCGGGGCGGTCCGGGGCGTCGGCACCCGTTCCACGGCCAGGGAGACCGCCTCGGCTGTCGACAGGGCGGTGCCCCGGCTGAAGGCGGCGTCGAACGCGCGGTCGCCCAGGCGGGCCCGGACCTGGGAGGTCGCCTCGTCGTGGAAGTCGTGCAGGCTGCGGAACGACGACAGGGACGCGTGCATGGCCCGCCACATCCGGTCGGACGCGCCCAGCAGCTGGGCCGCGCGCTGGTCGCGGCGCTCGCTGCCGGCGACCCAGCCCAGGGTCTCCAGCGACAGGCCCACCGTGAACTGCTCGTCCTCGACGATCGTCCCGATCTCCAGGCTCTCCTTCGCCGCGTCGGCGGCGCCCCGGTTGTCGCCCGCGCGCCAGCGCAGGACACTCAGCGCCCACAGCGCGAACGAGCGCCACCACACCTCGCCGTTGGCCGCGGCGAGGTCCTGGCAGGCGATCAGGTCGGCGTACCCGTCGGTGGGTGACGCCGATGCGAGGCCGCGGGCGAGTCCCAGCACGGCCAGGCACCACAGCTCGCCGCTGCGGGCGTCCAGGGCGCGGAATTCCGCCAGGGCCTGCTCGAACAGCGGGAGTGCCGTCGCATGGTCGCCGGCGAACATCGCGATGTTGCCCTCGACCACCGGGAGGAAAGCGTGCTCCGGCGAGGGCGGCAGGGTGGCGTTGAGGTCCTTCGCGTCGGCCAGCAGCGCCGTGGCGCGGGCGCGATCGCCCTGCACGCAGGCGATCCAGGACGCCACCCGCAGCGCGCGGACGCGGGTCCAGTGCCGGGGCGGGGGCAACGCCAGGCCGCGGTCGAGCCAGTGCCGGCCCTCCGACAGGAAGCCGCGGACGAACCAGTGGTTCGTCAGGTCGGCCGCGAAGCGCAGGGCCACCTCCGGCGGGCCGGAGGTGACCGCGTACTCCAGGGCGACGCGGAGGTTGGCCTGCTCGTGGCGGAGCCGCAGCATGAGCGCCGCCTGGTCCGGGCTCGCCCAGTGCGCGTCGCTGTAGTGCGCCAGCTCCGCGAACCAGTCGCAGTGCCGCTGCGCGATGTCGTGCTGCTCGCCGGCCTCCGCGAGGCGGGCGGCGCCGTACTCCCGGACCACCTCGAGCATCTTGTAGCGGGCGCGCGGGCCGTCGCCGACGCGGAAGACCACCGACTTGTCCACGAGGGACCCGACGAGGTCCAGGATCGACCCGGCCTCCAGCGGCGGGGCGGCGCACACCTGTTCCGCCGCGTCGAGCTCGAAGCCGCCGGAGAACACCGACAGCCGCAACCAGAGCCGGCGCTCCGGGGCGGTGCACAGGTCCCAGCTCCAGTCGATGAGCGCGCGCAGCGTCTGCTGGCGCGCCGGGGCGTTGCGGGCGCCGGTGGTCAGCAGGCGGTAGCGGTCGGTCAGCCGCTCGAGGATGTCGTCGAGGGTCAGCACCCGCAGCCGGGCCACGGCCAGCTCGATGGCCAGCGGCATGCCCTCCAGTGCCTGGCAGAGCGCGGTGACCGTGGCGCAGTTGGCGTCGGTGACCTCGAAACCGGGCAGCACGGCCGTGGCCCGCTCCACCAGCAGGCTGGCAGCCTCGTAGCGGGACAGGTCGGCCGGCGTGCACTCGAGGTCGGACCCGGGCACCGACAGCGGCTGCACGGTCAGCGTCGCCTCGCCCGCGATCCGCAGGGCCTGCCGGCTCGTCACGAGGATGCGCAGGTGCGGGCAGGCGCGCAGCAGAGTCTCGGCGAGATCCGCGCACGCCGCCACGAGATGCTCGCAGTTGTCGAGGATGAGCAGGGCGTGCCGATCGGCGAGGAAGGTCGCCAGCCCCGGTGCGTCAGGACTGACCGACTCCTCCCGTACGCCCAGAGCCTCGGCGACCGTGACCGCGACCAGATCGGGGTCGCGCAGCTCGGCGAGCTCGGCGAGCCACACCCCGTCGGGGAACGCGCGGCGCATCTCCAGCCCGACGTGCTGGGCCAGCCGGGTCTTGCCCACCCCGCCGGCGCCGGTCAGCGTGACCAGGCGGCTGGTGGAGAGCATCCGCCGCACGCCGGTCATCTCGTGGCGCCGGCCCACGAAGCTGGTCACTTCGGCGGGCAGGTTGCCGAGGGAACCGCGCGCGCTCGTGGCGGTGCTCATACGAGCACGTTAGTGCGTGCGACCTCCGATTGCGGTCTGCCGGATGCCCACGGTGGCCCCGGCTCGGCCCGCGAGGGCGAGTCCCGCGACGGCCTTGGCGGCGACCGCGCGCCCGTCCGGAAGCAGCTCGCCGGTGTCGTCGAAGGTCACCACGCCGTTGCAGAGCAGGCTCCAGCCCTGCTCAGGATGGGTGGCCACCACCCGCGCGGCCTCATGGTCGGTGTCCGCCGCCCCTGGACAGGGCGGCACGTGACTGCACTGCATCTCGCTCCCTTCCGGCAGCAAGAGTTCGTCGCGACACGCCCGGGGGACACCGGGGAACTACCCGGGTGATACCCGAATCCGCGGACGCGGGTACTTCTCCCGGTGTCGCCGGCGCCCCCGTGGATCACGATGGGACCCGTCGAACGATCACCGAGGGAAGGGGCACTCATGGGCCGCCACGCGGCCGATCGGCCCGGCAGGCCGCCGATGCATGCCGACCTCTTCGCCCCGACGCCCGGCAGCGCCGCCGAGCGGGTGGCACGGGAACGCGCGGCCGTGGCGTTCGACGAGCTGGTGGCGCCGCACCGGCGGGCGCTGGAGGCGTACGTGCTGCGCCTCACCGGCGGCGACGAGGCCACCGCCACCGATGTGCTCAAGGAGACCTTCTACCGCGCAGCGCAGGATCCTGCCCGCTACCCCCCGCGGGCCTCCGCGGTACGGCCGTGGCTCGTGCTCACGGCTCGTACGGTGCTGCGCGACGGCGAGCGCTCCGCTCCTGCAGGGCACGACGACCGCCCCGTCGTCGCGCCGGCGGAGCGCTCGCCGTCCCCCCGCCCGCAGACCACGATCGTGCGGGCGATGGAGGATCTCGCGGCGTCACACCGCGAGATCCTCGTCGAGCTGTTCTTCGAGGGTGTCTCCCTGGAGGCCGCCGCCGAGGCTCGCGGCGTGCCCGTGAGCACCCTCAAGTCCAGCCTGTACTTCGCCATGCGGGCGCTGCGGGTCGTGCTGGACCAGCAGACCGACGGCTACCGCAGGTAGACCAGCCCGTCGGAGATGACGCCGGGACGACCCGCGGTGCCCTCCACCACGATCTTCACGGTGTGCCGGTCGCTGGAGCCCCAGGAGCGGGTCCAGACCGCCCGGCGGTACACGGTGGCCGGCGAACGAAGGTCGACGATGCCGGCGGGCTCACCGTCCACGTACACCTGCACCCGGCCCGAGACCGACGTGCGGCTCACCGCCAGCGCCGCGGACCGCCCGGTGAAGGTCCAGGTCAGCGACGCGTTCTTGCCGGTGGCCCGCAACGCCGAACCGCCCAGGTACGCGGGGTTGCCGATGGACCGCCAGGTGCCCTCGCGCTGGGCCTGCGCCTCCCGCACCAGGACCGCCGTCCGGACCGCCGCCACCGAGCGCGCGTTGCCCGCCCGGTCCGTGGCGCGCAGGCCGAACGTGGTCGCGACGCCCGGCTTGACCGACCCGGCCCACGCGGTGGCGGCCGTGCCGAGGCTCGCCGTGGCGGGGCTCGTCAGCCGCACGGTCCGCAGGCCGCCCGCGTCGCTGACCGCCCAGCGCAGCCGGACCGGCACGATGCCGTTGAGCGAGCCGGGCCGCAGCGTGACGCTGGGGCCGCTGGTGAAGGCGGGCACGGTCTGGTCGGCGTACACCGCGGTGTCGGTGACGGCGACCCGGCCGTTGAGAGCGACCGCGCGGACCCGTACGGTGTGCCGCCCCGGCGAGAGCCGCAGCAGCTGCTGGAGCTGACCGGCCGGCACGGAGGCGGTCAGGACGCCGTCGACGTACACGTCATAGCGGTTCATCAGCGTGGTGGCCGTGTCCACCCGCCAGAACGGGCGGATGGTGCCACGGGTGAAGTACGTGGCGCCGATCTTCGTGGCGCCGTTGACCTTGGCCACCGCGAGGTCGGCCGGGGCCGCTGCGGCGATGCCGCGGATCGAGCCGAGCTGGCCGTACAGGGTGTTGCCGGGGCACTCGGTCTGGCCGGTGTCACGGTGCCCCGAGATGCGGTTGAGCACCGCCTTGCTGCCCTTGGCGTACCGGTCGCTGCCGCTCGAGACCAGGGTGGTCCGGCCGGCCGGGGTGTTGCCGTACGCCCCCAGCTTGTACGCCGCCACCTGCGCGATCACCGTGCGCACCCGGGCCGATACGCCGGTCGAGCCGAAGTTCCCGAGCACCGCGATGGCGCTGCTGTGCGAGTTGAAACCCAGCGTGTGCGCCCCGAGCACGGCCCGGGTGATCCCGCCGCGCCGCCCCTCGAACAGGGTGCCGCACTTGTCGACGAGGAAGTTGTAGCCGATGTCGTTCCAGTGCTTGCTCTTCACGTGGTACGCCTGGATGCTCCGGATGATCGCGGGTGAGTCCGAGCAGCTGTAGCTGTTGGTCCCCGCCGTGTGGTGCACGAACAGGACCTGCACGTCGGTGGTGTACTCCGGCGCGTCCTCGACCAGCTTCTCGTTGGCGCCCCACTGCGCCCTGGTGACGACGTTCGGCACCGGCCGGGCCGGGACCTCGACGCGCGCGTACGCCCTGGGCACGGGCGCGGCGGCGGGACGGCCGGGATCGATGAGATCCAGTCGCAGGCCGGGCGGCAGCGGCGTGGTCCGCCCGGCATCGGCGGCGATCCGCGCCTCGACCCCGTCCGACGGGCCGACCCAGAGGGGATCCGTGGTGCCCCGGGCGCCGTCGGCGTCGCCGGATCCGGGCTCGGCCGGGTTCGGCTCGGCGGCCTCGAGGGACTGCCACGGTGTCCAGGTTCCGTCGGCCGCCGAGCGGGTCCGCACCTGCACGGTGCCGGTGAGCCGGCGGGCCGGGTCCGTCCAGGTCGCGCCGACCAGGCTGAACCTGGCTGTCGTCCGCGGTGCGACGGCCCGGCCGGCCGCCGCCGACTCGGTCCGCAGCGCCCCGGGGGCCGAGAAGGCCCGGCCGGTCGGCGACGATCCTCCGGCCGGCAGCAGATCGATCGTCTGCAATGTCGGTGCGGTCCCGGCCGCGGCCGCCGTCAGCTCGGCCGGGACCGGCCCACGGCTTCCCAGGACCACCAGTGCGCCACTCAAGGTGACTGCGGTGCCCAGGGCCGTACCGATGACTCGCCTGCACGTTCTGTTCACTTTTATCCCCCCGTTCCCAGATCAGGATGAAACGTACGCGGGTCCGGGCGGCCGCGTGACCCATTCCGGGGAGCTCGAAACGGATGGTTAATGACCCCGCCCCGGCTGCCGATGGAAGAACGTGTCTCCCGTGCTGGCCCCGCAGCGCCCGGAAACCGCCCCGGTTGCGGTCCCGCGCGCGGGGTCCCCGCTACCCCCGCACCACCGGCTGCTGGTCTGGTCCTACCTGGGCGCCGGCGGGATCCTGCTGGCCTTGCTGGCCGCCGGCCCGGTCTGGCTGCGCACCCCGCTGCTGGCAGTAGCCCTGCTCGGCGGGCTGGCGGCGATGGGATACGGCGCGCGGCGCATGGCGGTGCCCGCGGAACGCCGCCCCTGGACGTGCCTGTTCGCCGCGGCCGGGCTCTTCCTGGCCGGCATCGTGACCCGGATCGTGGTGCCCGGGGCGGGCGCGTCCCCGCCGACGACCATGTCGCTGATCCCCGACGCCTTCGTGCTGCCCGGCTACCTGACCATGGTGTACGCCTTCGGCAGCATGCTGCGCCGGCGCCGCGCGGCCGAGGACGACCCGGCCCGGGTCGACGCCGTGCTGGTCGGCCTGGCGGCGGCGTTCATGTGCTGGACGTTCGTGATGGTCCCCTCGATGGACCAGCTCGACCTCACGCCGTTGCGGGTGGCCAACTCGATCTTCCCGGTCCTCGACGTCGTCCTGCTGGTGGTCGTGGCCCAGCTCGCCCTCTCCGGCGGCGCGCGCCAGTTCTCCCTCTGGCTGCTGATCACCGCATCCGTCGCGATGTTCGCCGGAGA
Source organism: Actinoplanes sp. NPDC049548 (assembly GCF_040676695.1). NCBI lineage: Bacteria > Bacillati > Actinomycetota > Actinomycetes > Micromonosporales > Micromonosporaceae > Actinoplanes > Actinoplanes sp. NPDC049548. Next base: position 234,714 of record NZ_JBFAPM010000002.1, on the reverse strand, counting down.
CTTCCTCTTCATGCTCCGCGACAACGCCGTCGCCGACGCGCCCCAGCACCTCATCGACGTGCTCTTCAGCGCGACCTTCGTGCTGGTCGGGGGAGCGGGACTGCACCCGTCGATGCGTACCCTCACCGCACCCCAGCGGATCATCGTCAAGGACCTGAGCAAGATCCGGATGGCGCTGATCGCGCTCGTGGTGGTCGTACCCGTGGTGATCACGACGGTCGAACCCGCCGGAGGGACGGTCAACGGCGCGGTCCGGGCCATCCTGTGCGTAGCGCTGATCCTCGCCGTGCTCTACCGGGTGGTCCGCTCCAACGACTCCCGCGCCCGCGCCGAACGCGCCACCCGACGGCGCGCCACCCACGACGCCCTCACCGACCTGCCCAACCGGGAGCTGCTCGCCGAGACCGTCGCGAGCTGGGGCGACCGCGCGGCGGCCGAACAGCTCGAGATCAGCCTGCTCTTCATCGACCTGGACCGCTTCAAGATGGTCAACGACCACTGGGGCCACCAGGTCGGCGACGAGCTTCTCTGCGCCGTCGCGGGCCGGCTCGGCGCCCAGGTCCGCGACGCCGACCTGGTCTGCCGCATCGGCGGCGACGAGTTCGTCATCGCCCTGGCCAGCCCGTCGCACTCCCGGCTCGCCGAGTCGCTCGCCGGCCGGGTCCTCGACGAGTTCTCCCGCCCGTTCGCACTGTCCGTCGGAGACGTGGTCATCTCGGCCTCCATCGGCGTCGCGAAGTCCCTCGGCGGGGCCGAGGCCCTCGAGCTGATCCGCGACGCCGACACCGCGATGTACAAGGCGAAAGGTTCCGGGCGCAACGCGTATGCCCTGTTCGACACCTCGCTGCGCGACCAGGTCCGCGACCGTATGAACCTGGAACAGGCCCTGCGCACCGCGCTGCCGAACGGCGAGCTGTCCGTGCACTACCAGCCGATCGTGGACCTGGCCACCGGCGAGCTCGACGGCTTCGAGGCCCTCATGCGCTGGCAGCACCCCACCCTCGGCGCGGTGTCACCGCTGCACTTCATCCCGATCGCCGAGGAGACCGGCCTCATCGTCGAGAGCGGCGCCTGGCTGCTGCGCGAGGCCGCCGCCCAGCTCGCCGCATGGCGCGCCGAACGCGGCCCGCAGGCCCGGCAGCTGCACGTCTCGGTCAACGTCTCGGTCCGGCAGCTGCGCGACCACACCCTCGTCGCCATCGTCCGCGACGTGCTCGCCACCACCGGCCTCCCGCCGGACGCCCTGTGGCTGGAGATCACCGAATCGGGCGTGATGGAAGACCTGGAAACCGCGCTGGCCACCCTCGACGCTCTGCGAGAGCTGGGCGTCACCCTGGCCATCGACGACTTCGGTACGGGCTACTCGTCGCTGAGCTACCTCAACCGGCTGCCCGTGGGCATCGTCAAGCTCGACCGCGCCTTCGTCTCCGAGGTCGGCGAGCACGGCGCCAACGAGTCGATCGTCCGCGCCGTCCTCGCCATGACCAGCGCCCTGAACCTGCGGGTGGTCGCCGAAGGCGTGGAGACCGAGCTCCAACGCGACTGGCTGCGCGAGCAGGGCTGCGACCTCGCCCAGGGCTGGCTGTACGGCCGGCCGCAGCTCCCCACCGGCCACACCGACCTGATCCGCGGCACGGCCTGACCCGTCACGGCTCCACGATCAGCACCACCTTGCCGCGGCCGTGCCGCGCCTCCACGGCGGCGTGCGCCTGCACCACCTCGTCCAGCGGGTACGCGCGTACCGGCATCGTGACGAGCCCCCGGGCGGCCAGAGCGACCACCTCCGCCAGCCGCACCGGCGACCGCCCCGCCCGCACCACCCGGGCGCCGTGCTCGGCAGCCGCCTTGTCATCGACGATCGTGCCGACCCGATCCGGCGCGACGCCCAACGCCACCGACTGGGCGACCGCCTCGCCCCCGGCGGCATCGAGCGCCACGGTCACCGGCCCGATCGCCCGGACGGCGTCCACCAGCCCGGGACCGTAAGCGACCGGCACGGCCCCGAGCTGCCGCAGATAGTCGTGGTTCGCGGGACTCGCGGTGCCGATGACCGTCGCCCCGGCCCGCCGGGCCAGCTGGGTGGCCACCGTCCCCACCGAACCGGCGGCGGCATGCACCAGCAGGACGTCACCCGCACCGACACCCAGCTCGAGCAACGCCCCGGAAGCCGTCTGCGAGGCCGCTACGAGAGCGGCGGCGGTGAGGAAATCGAGCTCCGGCGGCTTCCGTACGACGGTCGCGGCTTCCACCACGACGTGGCTGGCCTGCCCGTTCATCATCGTCGACCCGAGCACGGCGGTGCCCACCTCGAGGCCGGTCCCGGTGGCGCCCTCGCCGAGCTTGTCGACCACCCCCGAGTACTCCTGGCCGACCTGCTGAGGAAAGCGCACCGGGACCGGCGCGATATGGCCGCGCCGCACGCCCACGTCGAACGGCTGGACGCCGGCGGCGTGTACCCGGACCCGGACCTGACCGGGGACCGGGTTCGGGGTCGGGCAGCTGAGCGATGCGAAGGACGTCGGGCGCGCCGAAGCGGTCGAAGACGGCAGCTCTCATGCGCTTGACTGTGCTAGCTCAACTTGGGTTGAGGTCAAGCGATCTTTGTTTCTTGCGGTGGACGGTTGGGGGCCGGGGTGACCAAGACGGCTGGTGGGGCGTTTTACGCCGTTCTTGGTCACCCCGGCCCCCAACCTTGCATGGACACCAGCTGCGGGTGAGAGATGGCTTGCTCCTCGCTGGTTGCATCGTGCGCTGCGCCTCCACCTCGCGCTGCGTGGTCCGGCTACCGCGCTTTTCGGTCGCGGTGAGCATCTGGTTCCGCAGGCCCACCCCATTGGTGGGTCAAGCGGACGCACCTCGCCGCTTGCGCTCACACACACCGATCCCCACTCTGCGTCCACCGCAGCAGCCTGGCGCCACGAATCAGGAGACGCCAAGTCGCCGGAACTCCCAAGGGTCGTGTGCGCAGAAGACCGTGACATCCGCGCTGCCGCCAGCGGCGAGTCGACGCAACCGATCGACGTTCGCCAACCGCACGGTGCGGTCGGTTTCCACCTGCTCCTGCAGGGCCCGCGTGAGCATCGGCGCCTCAGCGGGCGGGTCCTGCACCTCACCGTGGTAGTAGTACGCGTCACCGGCATGAAGCAACCACCGGTCACCGGCCTTGACCGCTACAGCCGTGTGACCGGGCGTATGACCGCGCAACGGAACCAGCAGTACGTCGGACGGCAGACCGTCGAGCTGGTGAACGCCGTCGAAGCCCTCCCACCGTTCACCGCCCGCATCGGGATAGGTGACCCACCGGGGCCCGTGCGCCCACTGTGTCCGGTTCGCATACCCCTGGCCGGCCGTCGCCGCCTCGAGCTCCGCCCGCGAGACGTGAACCGCGGCGTCCGGGAAGTCCGGCAGGCCGCCCGCGTGGTCGCGGTGCAGGTGCGTCAGCACGATATGACGCACATCGCCGGCGGTGAAGCCCAGGCGACGAATCTGACGGACCGCCGTCTCCTCCGGATCGAGCGCCGGCTGAGCCCACGCGACGAATTCCGGCCCCAGCGACCGCTCGGGCGCGGCGACGTCGCCCAGCCCGAACCCGGAATCGACCAGCACCAGCCCGCCGTCGTCCGGCTCGATCAACAAGCAGTGGGTAACCGCCGGCAACGCCCGAAGGCCGCTTTCCGGTGGCGGCTGGACCTCGCGCAGCGACCCGCAGTTGAGACTATGAACCCGCAAGACCGAACCCCCTCGTCGATGTCCCGCCGAAACCCTAGGAGGCGTCGTAGTGGCTCACCTAACGGTTAGTGACGAGAGCAGCGAGTCCCCGATGCGGCGAAGCTGCCGAGGACCCGCGCCGGCACCCGAACCGTCGTGCCCGGTGGAGACGACCCTCACGGTGCTCCGCGGCCGATGGACCCCGCTGGTGATCCGCGAACTCCTCCTGGGCGACCGCACCTTCGTCGACCTCGCCCGAGCCCTCCCCAACCTCTCGGACAAGATCCTCGCCGAACGACTGGCCCAACTGACCCGCTCGGGAGTGACCCACCGCAGACGCAGCCCCGGCTGGCCACCCCGAGTCGAATACGCCCTCACCGACCGCGGCCGGGCCCTGCTGCCCGTCCTCGAAGCCCTCTGGGACTGGGGCTCCGACACGCCCCGCCCCGGCGAAACGGCATGAAACGCGCCATAGCCGCCTTGGTCGCTCCAGCCCTTGGCCCTCCGCGCGCAAGAAAGCCGTGAAGGCCGGATGAAAAGGAACCCCGGTCACGATCCGGCGCAGCCCGGACCCGGCGACCCCGGGGCATCGCTACGGTGGTCGGGTGTCTGAGATCCCGTGGTGGGGCCTGCCCCTCATCGCCGCCGTATTCGCCCTGGTCGGAGCAGGTGTCACCCTCCTGGTGTCAGCCCGCGACAACTACCTGCGCAGCCGCGCCAAGCGAACCCGCCGCTGGTACGCCGAACGCCGCGACGCCTACGTCGCCCTGCTCACCCAGTTCGAGCGCGCCTCGTACCGTGCCCGCGCCGCCCTGGACGCCGGCCGGCCACTACCCGGCCCGTTCACCTACCTGGACGAGGTGGGTCCGGCCCTGATGCAGGTGCGGCTGCTCGCGTCCGGCCAGGTCCGCAGCGCCGCTCTCGCCGTCCATCTGCTGCTGGAGAAGCTGTACGGCGAGCGCCCCACCCCGCCCCCGGGCGTGGACCCGGCGAAGTCAGCCCGCGAGATGCTCGGCCACGTACCCCTGGTGATGCAGCAGCTGGAGGCGGCGATCCGGGAGGAGCTGGGCATCAAGGACGCGCCGCCGCCCCCGTCGGCCGGGCAGCCGTCGCGTTCGCTGCGGTCGTACATGAGGCGGCATCCGGCGTCGGAGGAGTCGAGCATCACGAGCGGATAGGTCATCATCGCCAGACGTGACGGAACTCGTGGGGAGGCGTCCATGTCGGATTTGTCAGTGACTGATGCGGTGGTGCGGAGCGGGGTGGTGGCGGTGCTGCGGGCGCCGACGGCCGGTGCTTTCTCCGCGATCAGTGACGTGCTCGTCGAGGCGGGCATCACCGCACTCGAGGTGACCCTCACCTCGCGGGGCGCGCTGGAGGCCATCGCCGGGCTGCGCCGGCAGCTTCCCGCCCACGTCGTGGTGGGTGCGGGCACGGTGCTCAGCCCCGACGACGCCAAGGCCGGCATCGACGCGGGAGCCGCCTTCCTGGTCTCGCCGGTGGCGGTGCCCGGCATCGAGGGGTTCGACGTGCCGGTCTATCCGGGCGCGTTCACCCCGAGCGAGATCTTCGCCGCCTCCCGCACCGGCGCACCGCTGGTCAAGCTGTTCCCGGCCTCGGCGGTCGGCCCTCGTTACCTCAAGGATCTGCACGGGCCGCTCCCCGGTGTGCGGATCATGCCGACCGGCGGCATCGAGATCGGCGAGGTGGCGGCCTGGCTCGGCGCGGGTGCGGCGGCGGTAGGGCTGGGCGGCCCGCTGCTCGGCGACGCCGCCTCCGGGGGCAGCCTGGCGAAGCTCGCCGACCGGGCCCGGCGGGCGGCCGACGCGGTCGCGTACGCCCGCTCATGACGGGTCTGCTGACCTTCGGCGAGACCATGGGCCTGGTCTCGGCCGACGGCATCGGCCCGCTGGAGTACGCGCGGGGGTTCGGGTTCGGCATCGGCGGCGCGGAGAGCAACGTGGCCATCGGTGTGGCGCGCCTCGGCGGGCCGGCGACATGGATCGGGCGGGTCGGCTCCGACGCGACCGGCGAGCTCATCGCTCGCCGGCTGCGGGCCGAGGGGGTCGACGCCGTCGTCATCCGGGACTCGTCGTTCACCGGGCTCATGGTGAAGCACCGCCGCACCGGTGCTCTGCTGCACGTCGACTACCACCGTGCGGGGAGCGCCGGCTCGCGGCTCGCGCCGTCCGACATCCCGGCCGACGCGTTGCGTGCGGCGGCGATTGTGCACGTCACCGGCATCACCCCGGCTCTCAGCGATTCCGCGCGCGCGGCGGTCTTCCAGGCCGTGGAGACCGCGCGCGCGGCGGGGGTGCCGGTGTCGGTGGACGTCAACTACCGGGCCAAGCTGTGGTCGCGTTTCGACGCCGGGCCGGTGCTCCGCGACCTGGTCACGCGCGCCGATGTCGTCTTCGCCGGCCCGGACGAGGCAGCGCTCTTCGTCGACGGCCCGCCGCTCGACGGCCTGGCGGCGCTCGGGCCGGCCGAGGTGGTGGTCAAGGACGGCGCCCGGGGCTGCACCGCGCTGATCGGCGGCGAGCGGTACGAGCGAGAGGCGCTGGACGTCACGGTGGTGGACCCGGTCGGTGCGGGGGACGCCTTCGTCGCGGGCTACCTCGCCGACCGCCTGGCCGGTGCGGCTCCGGCCGCCCGGCTCGCCACGGCCATCGCGGCGGGCGCGTTCGCGGTGACCGTGCCGGGCGACTGTGAGGGGCTGCCCACCCGGGCCGATCTCGGTGCCCTGACGTCCGCCGGCGACGACGTGGCTCGCTGACCGGATCGTTCCGGCGTCGGTCGTGACCGTGTCTTACCCGCGGTGCCGCCGCGGCCGCAGGATGGCGGTATGACCAATGCGCTCATCGTCATCGACGTCCAGGAGTCCTTCCGCGCCCGGCCGCTGTGGGGTGCCGTCAGCAACCCGGCGATAGCCGAGCGGGTCCAGCGGCTCGTCGACGCCGCCCGCGCCGCCGGTGACCTGGTGGTGTGGGTGCTGCACGCCGAGCCGGGCAGCGGTGGCGTCTTCGACCCGGCGAGCGGTCACGTCCGCGTCTTCGCCGAGCTCGAACCGCGTCCCGGCGAGCCGATCATCACCAAGACCTCGCACAACGCCTTCACCACGACCAACCTGCAGCAGCTGCTGACCGCCCGCGGCGTGCGCGGGCTGACGGTCTGCGGGATCCGGACGGAGCAGTGCGTCGAGACCACCACCCGGGTCGGCTCGGACCTCGGGTACGCCGTCACGTTCGTCACCGACGCCACCGCCACGTTCCCGATCCCGCACTGGGACGCCCCGGCCGAGCAGACCTTGGCGGAGCTGCTGGCGGATCCGCGTACCCTGTCCGCCGCCGACGTGGTGGCCCGCACCGAGTACGCCCTCGCCGGCCGCTTCGCTACGATCGCCACCGTGGCGGAACTGACCGGGGAGCTGACCGGATCGTGAGCCGGGTGGTGTTCGTCCTCGTGCCCGGTCTGCACCTGCTGGACCTCGCCGGTCCGGCCCAGGTGTTCTCGACCGCGGCCGATCACGGGCACGACTATCCGCTCTCGTACGTGGCCGACCGGCCGGACATCGACAGTCACCAGGGCGTGCGGCTGCGCGCCGAGACCACGTGGCCGCAGCTCACGCCCGCCGATCTGGTCGTGGTGCCGGGCTGGCGCTCGCCGCACCTGGCCGGCAGCGGCCACCTCGAGGCGCGGACCCTGGACCGGATCGCGGCGCACCACGCCGCCGGCGGGACGGTCGCGAGCGTCTGCGCGGGCGCCGACGCGCTCGGGCGGGCCGGCCTGCTCGACGGGCGGCGCTGCACCACCCATCACGACGTGCAGGAGGAGCTGGCCCGGCGTTACCCCCGCGCCCAGGTGGTCCGGGATGTGCTCTACGTCGAGGACGGCCGGGTCGTCACGTCCGCGGGCATCGCCAGCGGCATCGACCTGGCGCTGCACCTGGTCGCGGTGCGGCACGGCCCGGCGGCGGCCGCGCGGGTGGCCCGGCAGATGGTCGTGTACGCCCGCCGCAACGGCCACGAGCAGCAGTCCAGCGCCATGCTCCGGCACCGGGCGCACCTGAGCGACGCGGTGCACCGGGTGCAGGACCGCATCGACGCCCGCTTCGCCGAGCCGTTGCCGCTGGCGGAGCTGGCCGCGGCGGCCGGGATGAGCGAGCGGACCCTGACGCGGCGCTTCGAGGCGGCCACCGGGCAGACCCCGCTGCGCTACCAGCAGCTGCTGCGGGTGGAGCGGGCGGAGCACCTCATCGGGCACGGCGCCACGGTGGAGGCGGCGGCGCGCGCGGTCGGTTTCGGGGATGCCCGGATGCTGCGCCGCCTGCGGTCCCGCACGGGCGTCACACCGTGAGCGCGGTGGTGCGGCGTATCAGGGCGGCCAGCTCGTCGCGGGTCGGTGTCTGCGGCACCGGCGGTCGCCAGCCGCCCGCGTAGATCTCCCGCGCCCGCGGTTCCACCTCGGCCAGCGTCGCCGGCAGGGCCCGCATGGACAGGTACGGCCCGACGACCCGCATCAGCGACGGGTCGGCCTGCGCGGCGGCCACGACGTGGCCGGAGGTCAGCGGGCGGCTCAGGTCCACGTCCTCGCCGGCCCACTGGCGGATCTCGTCGGCGTCCCAGGCCACGTGGTCGTCGAACCAGGGCCGGATGTGCGTGGTGCACCACTCGTCGAGGGCGACGGTCGCCGACTCGACGTCGCCGTTCAGCGTGCGGACGAACTGCCGGGCCTGCATGAGGGAGGTGGCGATGCCCCGGCCGGCGGTCGGGTTGGTCGTGCAGACGGCGTCGCCGAGATGCACCAGGCCGGGCAGGGCCACGTTGCCCTCGGCGTCGAGCTGACCGCGGTACGTGTTGTGCAGCCGCGCGCCGGCCAGCACGGGCGTCATCGGCTCGGTGCGGTCCGGCTCGGTCCATTCGGCGAGCCCCGGGATGACGCGGACGGCCGCGTCGAACGCTTGCCGTTGCCGCAGTCCCGCCAGCTCCCGGTCGCCGGTGAGGCGGGCGATCAGCACCGAGACGGTCCGGTTGTCCTGGAGGAACACTCCGGCCAGGTAGCCGGGGAAGCGGGTGATCAGCCCGAGCGGCGCGTTCACCGGTCCGGGCTCGGCGCCGGGCCGCAGAGCGTAGTGCCGCGACACGTAGGACATGCCGCAGTCCCCGCCGGCCGCCGGGGCGCGCAGGTCGCCGGCGATCCGCCCGGAGCGGCCGGACGCGTTCACGACGAGGCCGGCCTCGAGCTCGCCGCCGTCGACCCGCAGGCCGGCGGCTCGCCCACGGGAGCGCAGCACGTCCTCGGCGTGGCCCCGGACGAACGTCACGCCGGGTTCGGCGGTCGCGGTCTCCCGCAGCACCCGCTCGAAGAGCATCCGGCGGCAGTGCAGCCCGACCACCATGGCCGGGCGGCCGTCGGCAGCGGGCAGGATCGACCGTTCCGCGCCGGCCGCGAGCAGCGCGTTCTCGACCTCCGGCAGCTCTGCCTGGATCGCCTGGACGACCTGCTGACGCACGCCGTGCGGGTGGTGGAACTGCATGACGCCGCGGCGCGGCCAGGTGCCGTCCGGCGCCGGTCCCGGATCCCGGTCGACCACGGTCACCCGGTGCCCGCGGCGAGCGAGGGCGACGGCGGTGAAGAGCCCGGTCGGTCCGGCGCCGATGACTGCTGCCTGCATGTGCCGACATTAGGCACCGGAGGGTGATCGCGCAGGCGCTGAGTCGGGTTGGCGTCACGGGCCTACCCTCGCCGCCATGGAGATCGCCGGGCTGATCCTCGCCGCCGGCGCCGGAAGCCGCTACGGGATGCCGAAGGCGCTGGTGTCCTGGCACGGCCGTCCGCTGGTCGAGCGCGCGGCCGCCGTCGCGGCCGAGGCGGGCCTGACCCGCACGCTGGTCGTGGTGGGGGCCGAGGCGGACCGGGTCCGTGCGGCGGCACCCCGGCTCACGTACGTGGACAACCCCGCCTGGGCGACCGGGATGGCGTCGTCGCTGCGCGCCGGCCTGGCCGCCGTGGCCGCCACCCCGGCCACGGCGGCGGTGGTCCTGCTGGTCGACATGCCCGGCGTCACGGCCGCAGCGGTACGCCGGGTAGCCGCGCTGGCGTCGCCCGCAGCCCTCGCCACGGGCGGGTACGCCGCCCGCCGCTCCCACCCGGTCCTGCTCGGCCGCGACCACTGGCCGGGCGTGGCCGCCGCCGCGACCGGTGACAGCGGTGCCCGGTCGTACCTGCGCGCCCACGCCGACGAGGTCCGGGTCGTGCCGGTCGGCGACGTGGCGGACGACACCGACCTGGACGTGCCCGGCCATGCGTGACGTCCTCGCCGAGCTGGTGCGGGCATGGCGCGCCGGTGAGCCGGCCGGGCTGGCGACCGTGACCGCCACCTGGTCCAGCGCTCCGCGGGGTCCGGGGACGGCGATGCTGGTGCTCGGCGACGGCACGACGGTGGGCAGCGTCTCGGGCGGCTGCGTCGAGGCCGCCGTCCACGAGCTGTGCCGGGAGGTGGCCGGCACCGGCGAGCCCCGCAGGGCCCGGTACGGCGTCAGCGACGGCGACGCGTACGAGGTGGGACTGCCGTGCGGCGGCACCATCGACGTCTTCGTGCAGCCGGCCGGCTTCCCCGAGGTGGAGGTGCTGGCGGACCTGGTGGGTGCCGGGCATCCGGTGGCGCTGCTGACCTGTGTGGAGGGTCCGCCGGAGCGGATCGGGCGGCGCCTGGTGCTCAGCCCGGACTCACGGCACGGGTCGCTGGGCGGCGACCGGATCGACGACGCCGCCACCGATGACGGCCGCGGGCTGCTGGCGGCCGGGCGTACCGGGCTGCTGCACTACGGCCCGGACGGGCAGCGGCGGGGGAGCGGGGTGAGCGTGCTCGTCACCGCGTTCGCCCCGCCGGCCCGCATGCTGGTGTTCGGCGCCACCGACCACGCCGCCGCGGTCGCGCGGATCGGGTCGTTCCTCGGCTACCGGGTCACCGTGTGCGATGCCCGGCCGGTGTTCGCCACCGCCGAGCGGTTCCCGGGCGCCGGCGAGGTGGTGGTGGACTGGCCGCACCGCTACCTCGCGGCCGAGGAAGCGGCGGGCCGGCTGGACGCGCGTACGGTGATCTGCGTCCTGACGCACGACCCGAAGTTCGACGTGCCCGTGCTCGAGGTGGCGCTGCGGCTGCCGGTCGCGTACGTGGGTGCCATGGGTTCCCGTCGCACCCACGACGACCGGCTCAAGCGGCTGCGCGAGGCCGGCCTGCCCGAGGCCGCGCTGGGCCGGCTCTGCTCGCCCATCGGCCTCGACCTCGGTGGCCGCACGCCGGAGGAGACGGCGGTCAGCGTGGCCGCGGAGATCGTGGCGCTGCGCTGGGACGGCACCGGCGGGCGGCTGACCAGCACCTCGGGCCCCATCCACGGGATGATTCGATAACCGGGTGCTGCACCTTCGAATCATCTCGCCACCGGCCACCACCGAGGCCGTCGAGAAGCTGCTGACCGCGGACGACGCGGTGACCCACGTGGTCGTGCTCCCCGGCACGGCCCGCGACCCGGTGGGCGACCTCGTGCTCTGCGACGTCGTCCGGGAGGGCGCGAGCGACCTCATCGAGCGGCTGCGCGACCTCGGCATCGAGCGGGACGGTTCGATCATGCTGGAGCGGGTGGACACCGCCCTCTCCGCGGCCGCCGCCCGCGCCGAGAAGCGGGTGCCGGGCCTCGGCGTCGACGCCGTCGTCTGGGAGGAGGTCGAGCACACCACCGCAGCCGAGAGCGAGATCTCCGGCGCCTTCCTCGCGTTCATGATCGTCGCGACCGTGATCGCCGGCATCGGCGTCCTGCTGGACCAGCCCATCCTCATCGTCGGCGCCATGGTCGTCGGTCCCGAGTTCGGTCCGCTGGCGGCGGTCTGCGTCGGCACCGTGCGCCGCCGGTGGGCCCTCGTGCGCCGCGCGCTGACCGCGCTGGGGGTCGGGTTCGCCGTGGGCATGCTGGTCACCGTGGCCACCACCTGGCTGCTCGACGCCCTCGACCTGGTGGACAAGTCGATGCTGCTCGGCGACCGGCCGCTGACCAGCTTCATCTGGCAGCCGGACGCGCTCAGCTGGGTGGTCGGGTTCCTCGCCGGCGTCGCCGGGATGCTCTCGCTGACCTCGGCGAAGGCCGGCACGCTGGTGGGGGTGCTGATCTCCGTGACGACGGTCCCGGCCGCAGCCAACGCCGCCGTCGCCCTCGCGTACGGGGTGAGGAAGGAAGCCGCCGGCTCGGCGCTGCAGCTACTGATCAACGTCGCCGCGATCGTGGCCGCCGGGGTGCTCACCCTGCTCGTGCAGCGCCTCGCGAGCCGGCGCCGATGATCGGATATTGGGGTGCGGCGGCACCGGCGCGGCCCGCACACTTCCCGGTGTGCACTCGGCCTTCACCGTGACCCCGGCCCGGCTGCCCGACCTGCTGCTGCACGTGGCGGTCGTGCGGCCGGTCTTCGTGTGGGGTGCGCCGGGCATCGGCAAGAGCTCGCTGGTCCGCGACTTCGCCGCCGCCCTGGGTCTGGAGTGCGTCACCCTCGTGGGAACCCAGCTCGCCGCGGAGGACCTGATCGGCGTGCCGGAGCTGCGGGACGGGCGCAGCCGCTTCGCGCCGCCGGAGTCGATCGCCCGCGACGAGCCGTACTGCCTGTTCCTCGACGAGCTCAACTCGTCGGGCCCGGACGTGCAGAAGGCGTTCTACTCGCTCATCCTCGACCGCCGCATCGGCGCGTACGAGCTGCCGCCCGGCTCGATCGTCATCGGCGCCGGCAACCGCTCGGCCGACAACGCGCTCGCTCGCCCGATGGCGTCCGCCCTGGTCAACCGGCTCGTCCACGTGCACCTGCAGGCGGCGTACGCGGACTGGTTGAGCTGGGCCACCGGCGCCGGCATCCACCCGTGGATCCTCGAGTACCTGGGCGAACGGCCGGGTCACCTGTGGTCCGCCCCGCCCAAGACCGAGGAGGCCTTCTCGACGCCGCGCAGCTGGCACATGCTCTCGGACGCGCTGCACTCGTACGGTGACGAGATCGACGACGACACCCTGCGCGTGCTCGCCGCAGGAACCCTGACCCCCGCCCACGCGGCAGCCTTCTGCGGCTACCTGCGCATCGTGCGCCACCAGTACGGCCTGGAAGCGGTCCTGCGCGGCGACGCGCCCTGGCCGCGCGCGGCCACCGACCGGGACCTGCTGTACTACCTCGCCGAGACGTTCCGGGCCCGGCTGGTCAAGGACCTGCCGCGGGTGAAGGAGCACGCCCCGGCCGCGGTACGCCAGTTCGCGCACCGCGCGAAGGCGCTGCTCGTCGAGCTCGCCGAGATCTCGCTGGAGTGCGCGCAGCTGGTCGTCGCCACGGACGACGACGGTGCTCCCGTGCTGCCGGCCTGGTTCCTGGTCGAGGTCAGCCGCGACCTGCCCCGGCTGGTCGCCGCGCGGGCCGCCTGATGGCCCGCCGGCCGCCGGCCGAGCCGGACCCGAACACCGCGGCCTTCCACGCCGCGTGGCGCGCCGTCGCCGGACACCCCATGTTCGCGCCGCTGACCGGCGCGGACTGGCCGCGCCCGGCGGCCCGCGCGGTGCTCGTCGAGGACTTCGCCCTCGGCTTCGCCATGGTCCACGCCGACGGCACGATCCGGGCCAACGCCGGGCGGAGGCTCGACGCGGCGCAGTGGGAATGGGTGCTCGCCCACTGCCTGCTGCACCTGGGCTTCGGCCACCTCGGCGCGGCCGGCCACGACGAGGCGTTCCGGGCGGCGGCCTGCCTCGCCGTCACGCGGTTCCAGCGCGCGGTGAAGCTGGGCACCGAACCGGCGGCGTTCCCCGCCGAACTGCCGACCGCCGACGAGGAGGCTCTGCTGCGGCGCTGGCGCCGGGACGGCGTACCGTCGGAGCTCGCCGGCTGCGGCGCGGGCGAGCCGGACATCCGGGCCGGCGACGGACCGCTCCCGCACGATCCGATGTGGCCGGACCGGTTCGCCGTGGGCCTGTCCGCGTCCGCGACGGCGGCGGTCGACGTCGCCGGGGGAGCCCGCGCCTCGCTCACCGGCGCGCCCACCCGCCGCCCGCCGTGGGAGCGGGCGATGAGCTGGTTCGTGGGCAACTACCCGCTGCTCGGCGGCCTCGCCGCCGGGTTCACCTTGGTCGCGGACGCCACCCTGGCCCGCGAGCGCGACATCGCCGTCGCGGCGGTCTCGGCGGAGGCCGGCGAGATCTACCTGAACCCGCTGCGGCGGCTGGACGAGCCGGAGTGGCGGTTCGTGCTCGCCCACGAGATGCTGCACGCCGCCCTGCGCCACGGCGAGCGCACCGGGACGCGCGACCCGTACCTGTGGAACGTCGCCTGCGACTACGTCGTCAACGGCTGGCTGGTCGAGATGGAGGTCGGGCAGCTGCCCGACGGGGTGCTGCACGACCCGCGGCTCGCCGGTGCCTCCGCCGAGGACGTGTACGACCGCATCGCCGGCGACCTGCGCCGCATGCGCAAGCTGGCCACCCTGCGCGGCCGTGGCATCGGCGACCTGCTCGGCGAGCCGCTGCCGTGGCACGGGCCCCGCTCGGGCGCCGTCGACCTCGACGACTACTACCGGCGGGCGCTGCTCACCGGGTACGCGTACCACCGCGGCAGCGGCCGTGGCCTGCTCCCCGCCGGCCTGACCGCCGAGATCCGCGTGCTCGAGCACCCGCCGCTGCCCTGGGACGTCCGGCTGGCACGCTGGTTCGACGAGCACGTGCCGGCCCCCGAGCCGCGCCGCAGCTACGCGCGTCCCTCCCGGCGCCAGGCGAGCACGCCGGACATCCCGCGGGCGGGCCGGCACTGTCCGCAGGAGACGGTCCAGCGCAGCACCTTCGGAGTCGTCGTCGACACGTCCGGGTCGATGAGCCACCGGCTGATGGGCAAGGCGCTCGGGGCCATCGCCTCGTACGCGACCGCCCGCGACGTCCCCGCGGCCCGCGTGGTCTTCTGCGACGCGACCGCCTACGACGCCGGGTACCTGCCGGTCGAGGACATCGCCGGGCGCATCCGGGTCCGTGGCCGCGGCGGCACCGTCCTGCAGCCCGCGATCGACCTGCTGGAACGGGCCGCCGACTTCCCCGCGTCCGGGCCGATCCTGGTGATCACCGACGGCGGCTGCGAACCGCTGCGGATCCGGCGTACGCACGCCTTCCTGATGCCACGCGGCGCCCGCCTGCCGTTCCGGCCCCGCGGACCGGTCTTCGACCTGAGCTAACCGGCCTGCTCGTCGCGCCACGCCAGCCACCGGCGCAGCTCGTCGAGGCTGTGCTCGGGCCCGTACGTGATCACGGTGAACAGTCCCACGCCGTGCTTGCGCAGCGCGGGCCCGACGACCCACGGGTCGCCCTCCACGAACGCCGACCGTTCGATCTCGCCGGGGTCGCGGCCGAGGTCGCGGCAGTAGCCCTCGAGCTGCCGTACCTTCTCGCCGAGGGCCTCACCCTTCGCGAACGTGTGCCAGATGTCCGCGTGCCGGGCCACCAGCCGCAGTGCCTTCGGCCCGTCAGCGGCGACCAGCACGGGGATCTCGCGGGTGGGCGGAGGGTTCAGCGCGGCGAAGCGCCGCTCGATGCGCTGCAGCGCGTTCCCGAGCTGCTCGACGCGCTGCGCGGGTGAGCCGAACTCGTAGCCGTACTGTTCGGCCTCCCAGGCGCGGAAGCCGGCGCCGAGGCCGAGGATCAACCGGCCGCCGCTGATGTGGTCGACGGTGCGCGCCATGTCGGCGAGCAGGTCGGGGTTGCGGTAGGCGACGCTGCTGACCATGGTGCCGATCTCCGCGCGCGAGGTCGACTCGGCCCAGGCTCCCAGCATCGTCCAGGCTTCGAAGTGCTTGCCGTCCCGGTCCTTGCCGAGCGGGAAGAAGTGGTCCCAGTTGAAGATCGCGTCCGCGCCGAGCCGGTCCGCCTCGCTCGCCGCCCGCCGGATCCCTTCGTAGCCGGCCCGTTCCTGCGCGATCTGCACTGCCACCCGTACTCTGCTCATGATCGACGATCGTAGTTCGATGCGGCGGTGAGCAGGGGGCCCAGATCTCGCAGGCTGCGCAGGCGGACCGGTTCGCCGGGCGGCCCGGTGCCGAGCCGGTCCAGGTGGGCGGCGCGCAGCCCGGCGGTCCGGGCGGCCACCACGTCGAACGCGTGGTCGTCGCCCACGCTGAGAACCTCGTCGGGCCGCAGCCCCCACTGGGAGCAGGCACGGTGGAACGCCTCCGGCGCCGGCTTGGCGACGCCGAGGTTCTCGACCGTGAAGACCGGTCCCACCCGGCCGCCGAGGCCCGTCCGCTCCAGCTTCTTGCGCTGCTGCACGGTGGATCCGTTGGTCAGCACGGCGGTGACGAGCCCCGCCTCGGCGATCGCCGCCAACGCGTCGGGGACGTCGTCGTAGGCGCGCCAGGCCGCCTCGTAGTGGTGCAGGTAGCCGGCGAAGGTGGCGTCCAGCTCGGCGTCGGGTGGTGAGGGCGTACCCAGGAAGTCGCGCAACCGGCGACGGCGCTGCTCCGCGAAACTGATCGTGCCCGCCCGCCAGGCCGCGAGATGGGGTTCCTGGACGGCCGTCCAGCGGGCGACCGCGGCGTCGGTCGCCGCCCTGCCGATCGTCGGCAGCCAGGCCCGCAGCCCGGCGTCGGCGGCCGCGGCGTGGTCGACGAGCGTGCCGTCCAGGTCGAGCAGCACACCCCGCAGTTCCACGCCGGGCATCCTATGCTCGGCACCGTGGATGTCACCCCGATACCCCTGGGCAGCTGGCCGACCCCGCTGGAGCCCGCCCCGCGGCTGGCCGCGGCGCTGGGACTGGACGAGCTGTGGATCAAACGTGACGACCTGACCGGCCTGGGCGGCGGCGGCAACAAGGTACGCAAGCTGCAGTACACCTGCGCCGAGGCCGTTCGGGCGGGTGCGACGAGGCTGGTGACCACCGGCGCCGCGCAGTCCAACCATGCCCGGCTGACCGCGGCGGCGGCGGCCCGGCTCGGCCTGCACTGCACGCTGGTGCTGCGCGGCGAACCCCCGGCGAGCGTGCGCGGCAACCTGATCCTGGACGAGCTGGCGGGCGCGTCGGTGGTCTGGGCCGGCGCCGAGCCGCTCGACGAGATCGCGGCGGCGCAGGACGGCTACGTCATCCCGTTCGGCGGGACGTCGCCGTTCTCGGCCCGCGGATACGTCGACTGCGCCCGTGAGCTGCTGACGCAGCTGCCGGACCTGGCGACGGTGGTGGTCGCGCTGGGCTCGGGCGGCACGATGGCCGGCCTGGTCGCCGAGCTGGGCCCGCACCGCGTGTACGGCGTCGACACCGGCGCCCTGCCCGACCCGCGAGCGACGGTGGCGTCCCTTCTCGACGGTATGGGCGTCAAAGTGGACCCCGCCGAGCTGCAGATCGACGAGACGCACGTCGGCGCCGGGTACGCGGCCCTGACCGACCCGGTCCGCTCGGCCATGGTTCTCGCGGCCCGCACGGAGGGGTTGTTCCTCGACCCCACCTACACCGGCCGGGCCCTGGCCGGGCTGCGCGCCACCCCGCCCGACGGCAAGGTGGTGTTCCTGCACAGCGGCGGTCTTCCCGGCCTGTTCGGCCACCCCGCTCTCGGTTAGAAGGCGGCGGGCAGGCCGCGCAGGGCGGCCAGTCCGAGGGCGCTGCGCGGCTGGTACGCGACCCGCCACAGCCCACCGTGCGCCGCACCAACGGTCTCGTCCCGCCAGGCCTGCGCACCCGCCGGGCGGGGGTTGCGCAGCTGGTGCACGAGCAGCGCCGCCATCAGCCTGGTGCTCGTCGCCGGTTCGAAGACCTCGACGCCGAACAGGTGGGCTCCCGCGTACGCGGCCGCGAGCAGCCGGTTGCTCGTCACCGACCTGGTCCGGGTGGGCGGCGCGACGGAGAAGCTCACCGTGGTTCCGGCCTGGCGGGCCACCGTGGCCCGCCAGCGCTGGACGCGTTTGGCGAGGGCGTAGTTCGGGCCCTGCTGCGGGACGAGGCTGTCGGCGATGCCCGGGTCGGCGCCGGGCGGGTAGTTCGGTGTCAGCAGGCGTTCCGCGGAGAGCAGGTGGGTGAGCCGGGCCGTGGTGGAGCGCCGGCGGTAGCGGTCGGTCGCCTGGGCCACGGCGTCACCCGGCACGGCGAAGACGTCGGTCGGGGTGGCGAGGAAGGCGAGGGCGGTGTCCGGGCGTTCGGCGACGATGTGGACGGCCAGCGCGTCCATGGCCGCGGAGAGCCGGGCGTACGCGGCGCCGGGCGCGTACACGTAGTTGCCGAGCACCAGGCGCCCCTCGATGCCGAGCAGCCACCGGGCGACCTCGGGCAGCCCGCTGAGCAGGTCGGCGCCGGCGGTCTCGAGGGAGGTGCCGGGCGCGACCAGCGTGCCGGCGCCGCGGCGGGCGGCGGCGGCCACGCGGGACCACACGGCGGGCCGGGGGAGGTCCACGCCCACCACCGTGCCGCCCCACGCGAGCACCGACGGCAGCGGGCCCATCTCGCTGCCCGCGCCGAGCACCACCAGGCGCTGGTCGGAGAGGTCGAGCCAGCCCGGGTTCGCGGCGACCTCCCGGACCATCTCCGCGCACGACGCCTCGATCGTCCCGGCCGTGACCCACGCGTCGAGCTGCCGGTGCAGGGTGTCGCCGCGCAGGAGCTGTCCGCGGTACGGCACGGTCAGCTCACGCTCCGGCTTCTCCTCGCCGGTCACCGTGACCGTGCCGGGTGGAGTGGTGTCGGCGGCGAAGACCTCCGCCAGCGGTGCGTCCTCGCCGGCGCGGTCGACCCGCATCCGTGCGTGCAGCGACGCCAGGCCGGCGGCTGCCACGGCGTACCCGTCCCCGGCCTCGACCAGGGCCCGGAAGTGGCGCAGGTAGCCCTTGCGCCAGTCGCGTTCGGCCGCGGCGGCGCCGGCGGCCGCCGGGTCGGCCGCGCGCAGGGCTTCGGCCACCACCTCGCGGCCCAGGTCCGAACTGCTGCGCCGACCATCCGCCCCGCGGGGAAACACGACCTCGTTCACGCCGGACAGTATGGCCACCCGCCTCCTACCCAGGGAGGAGGGGACGGGCCCGCGGGCGGACGAGTCCGGGCCCGGCGCGGACGAGCATCGGCGGTATGACATCGCTGATGCGCCTGCACCGCCCATTGATGGTCTTCACCGCCGCGATGGCGGTGCTCGCCGTGGTCGCCGCGGTGGGCATCGTCGCCGATCCCCGGGTGCTCACCGGCATGCCGATCTGGGCGAAGCCGTTCAAGTTCGCCGTGTCCTTCGTCTTGTACGCCACCACCCTCGCCTGGATGCTCTCCCTGCTGCCGCGCCGCAGCCGCGCCGCCGAGTGGGCGGCCACCGTGGTCGTCGCCGCGAGCGTGGCCGAGATGGTCGTCATCGTGGGCCAGGTGCTGCGGGGGCGGACCAGCCACTTCAACCAGACCACCCCGTTCGACGCGGCCCTGTGGTCGGTCATGAGCATCGCGGTGATCGTGCTGGTGTCCGGTCACTTCGTGGTGGGGCTGGTCCTGCTCCGCGCGCGCATCGCGGACCGGGTCGCCGCGCACGCCGTCCGGTGGGGCCTCGGCTTGTCCCTGCTCGGCATGCTGGTGGCCGTGCCGATGACCCTGCCCTCCGCCGCCCCGCCCGGTCAGGACGCCATCGCGGGCGCGCACAGCGTCGGGGTGGCCGACGGCGGTGCCGGCCTGCCCCTGCTCGGGTGGAGCACGACCGGCGGCGACCTGCGGATCGGCCACTTCGTGGGGCTGCACGCGCTGCAGGCCCTCCCGCTGGTCGCGATGCTGCTCGGGCGGAGGTTCGACGGGCTCACCCGCAGGCGGCTGCTGGCGGTCGCGGGCGGTGCCTACGGCTCCCTCACCCTGCTGCTCACCTGGCAGGCGCTGCGCGGGCAGCCGCTGCTGCAGCCCGACGCCCTGACGGTGACCGTTGCGGGAGCGCTCGCCGCCGGCACGGTCCTGGCCACCGGTACGGTGCTGCGCCTGCGGCGGCCCGAGCTGGAGCTGGCCGCGT
Organism: Actinoplanes sp. NPDC049548; assembly: GCF_040676695.1. Classification (NCBI taxonomy): domain Bacteria; kingdom Bacillati; phylum Actinomycetota; class Actinomycetes; order Micromonosporales; family Micromonosporaceae; genus Actinoplanes; species Actinoplanes sp. NPDC049548. The sequence continues at coordinate 215,009 of NZ_JBFAPM010000002.1, read as the reverse complement.
GACCGGAGCGCTGTTCTCCCTGACCTTCACCGTCGCCGCGCCGTTCTGGGCCCTGATGATCGCGCTGCCGCGCTGGTCGTGGACCCGCCGGATCGTCGCCTCGCCGCTGATCGTCGTCCCGGTCCTGGCCATCTACGCGATCCTCGTGCTGCCCGCCCTGGGCGAGGTGCTGCCCGCGGTCGCGTCGCCGACCCTCGACGGCATCCGCACCTTCCTGGGCACCGCGGACGGCGCGGCGGCGGCCTGGGCGCACATGATCGCCTTCGACCTGTTCGTCGGCCGATGGGCGTTCCTCGACGGGAACCGGCGCGGCGTACCGTGGTGGATCATGTCGCCGCTGCTGGTGTTGACGATCCTGCTCGGACCGCTCGGCCTCGGCGCCTATCTGCTCGTACGGCCGAGGTTCGGCGCGGACGCGGAAGCCTAGGGTGGTCCTCGTGGGATGGGTGGGCCGGCTGTTCGACGCGCGGGACACGCTCGTCCGCATGCTGCTGCTCGACCTCAGCGGCCTCGGTTACCTGCTGTTCGGCCACGAGGCCGGCCGCCACCCCACCGGCACGCAATGGGCCCTCGCGGTCATCGCGTTCGCGTCCGCGCTCACCCTGCACCGCCTCCGCCTGCCGAACCTCCTCGTCCAGTCGGCGCTGCTGGCCACGGCGTTCGCGGTGCTCGACGACCCGACGATCCACCGGGTCGGCACCGGCTGGGCCCTGCTGGAACTCACCATGGCGGCCGCCCGCCCGGCATTGATCTGGGCGGCCGCCGGCCTGGTGACCGCCATCTACGTGATCGCGGGCTATGCGGGCGCCGCCGGCTCCGGGATTGCGCCGGTCTACGGCGCGACCGTGGTGGTCGGCCTGCCGGTCCTGCTCGGGCTGGTCATCCGGACCACCCGCGAGCTGGGCCGCCAGGCCGAGGCGAAGGCGGAGGCCGAGGGCCGGCAGCGCGAGTCCGAGAGCCGGGCGGCGCGCGCCGACGAGCGCAGCGCGATCGCCCGCGAGCTGCACGACGTGGTAGCCCACCACGTCGCCTCGATGGTGCTGCGGGTCGGTGTGGCCCGGCACGTCCTCCCGGACGTCGACCCCCGGGTCGCCGACGTCTTCGACGACGTCCACCGCACCGGCACCGCGGCCCTGGCGGACCTGCGCAAGCTGGTCGCGGTGTTGCGCGATCCCACGGTACGCACGGACGCGGCGCTCACCGCGATCGAACCGACGGCCCTCCCCGCGGCACTGGCGGCGGCCGTGTCGACCGCGGAGCAGGCGGGCCTGACCGCGGACTGCGCGATCGACGACGAGGTGGGAACCATCGACGCGGTCCGCGGCATGGCGGTGCTGCGCCTGACCCAGGAGGCGCTGACCAACGTCGCCAAGCACGCGGGTCCCTCGGCCCGGGCCCGCCTGAGCGTGGCCCTGGTCGACGGTGACGTGCACTGGTCCGTGACCGACGACGGCGGCGGCCGTTCCGCATCAGCGGCGCCTTCCGGCGGCGGTCTCCCGCCGGCGCCGTCTCCGGGTGGCGGCGGTCTTGCGGCGGCGCTGCCCTTCGGCGGCGGGCATGGGCTGACCGGCATGCGGGAACGGGTCGAGGTTCTGGGCGGCCGGTTGACGGCGGGCCCGCACGAGGGCGGCTGGCGGGTCGGCACCGTCCTGCCGGCGACCGTGCCCGCCGACCTTCCGGGCGGCGCCGGATGATCCGGGTCCTCCTGGTCGACGACCAGCCGCTCATCCGCGCCGGCCTGCGCATGCTCTGCGAGGCGGAACCCGACCTGACCGTGGCCGGCGAGGCGGACAACGGCCGCGACGCCGTCACGCTGGCGGCCCGGCTCACCCCGGACGTCATCGTCATGGACCTGCGCATGCCCGGCGTCGACGGCATCACCGCGACCGGCCGCATCCTCGCCGAGCGGCCCGGAGCCAGGGTCCTGGTCCTGACCACCTTCGGCGACGACGACCACCTCTACCCGGCGCTGACCGCCGGAGCGTGCGGCTTCCTCCTCAAGGACGCACCCCCGGCCGAGCTCCTCGACGGCATCCGGCGCGCGGCGGCCGGCGACAGCCCGTTCAGCCAGGACGTCCTGCGCCGCCTGGTGCGCCGGGCCGTCGACGCCCGGGTGGGCGAACCGAAGCGGATCCCGGGCCTGACCACCCGCGAACGCGACGTGCTGGAGCTCGTGGCGGAGGGCCTGTCCAACACCGAGATCGCCGAGCGGCTGCACATCGGCGTCACCACGGTCAAGACCCACGTCACCAGCCTGATGGCCAAGACCGACAGCCCCAACCGCGTACGCCTGGCCCTCTACGCCCGAAGCTGACGGTTGCGAAGATCGACTAGGGTGGCGCCGCTTTCCGATTCCACGGGGGAACCATGAGAACGCGCGGCCCTGCCCTGCTCGCCATCGCCGTCACCGCGATGCTCGCCGGCTGCACCACCACGTCCGGCACGCCCGTCCGCAACGCTGCGGTGGCAGCCTCGGCCAAACCCTCGCCGTCCCGGATCCCGGCCAAGGACGAGCTGCTAGCCGCCCTGCGCAAAACCCACAAATCCACCTATACATTTACGGTACGCAGCGACGGCCCCGACAAGGAACGCATCGAGGCGAAGGGCTCCGTCGACCCCCGCAAGAAGTTCGCCGTCTCGATCAAGAAGCGAGGCGGCAAGTTCCCGGCCTCCCTGCGCCGCATCGTGCTGGGCAACGACATCTACGACCACGACCCGATCGCCGGCGGCTGGGCCCACCTGGACATGAAACGCCTCAAGAAGAACGACTACCTGCGCGTCGACATGGCCAACCCGACCGGCCTCGCCACCTTCACCTCCGCCGTCATCTCGGTGAACCGGGACGGCCCCCACACGTACCGCGGAATGCTCGATGCGACCCCCACCGGGGCGGACGAGTTCCTGCCGGTCGGCGCACCCAGCCTGGTCATCTTCGGCGGCAGCGCCACCTTCACGGCGACGACGAACGCGGAAGGCTGGGTGACGTCCATCGAGGTCGAGCTGAAGGCCAAGGAGACGCTGAAGATGACGACCACTTTCGGTGCCCACGGCAAGCCGGTGAAAATCACCAAGCCGTCCAACGTCGGCGAAGCCTACGACTTCTACTACGACTGAGAGCTGGGCGTCATGGACAGTCGCAACCGGGTGAGTGATGAGGATCTGGCCGTGCTGATCGGCATCCTCTCCCACGTGGAGGCCGCGCTCATGGTGGCGGTTCAGGCCGGACGGACGCGGTCGGTGGCCAGGTGCACGGCGAGGGCGCCCAGGACCGTGCCCATCGCCCAGCGTTGCAGGCGGAGCCAGGTGGGCCGGCGGCCGAGGAAGACCGCGATGGTTCCGGCCGCACCGATGATCAGCAGGTTCACCGTCAGGCTCACCATGATCTGTACGCCGCCCAGCACGAATCCCTGCGCCAGCACGTGACCCGCGCTCGGCCGGACGAACTGCGGGATGAGCGACAGGTACAGAATGGCGGCCTTGGGGTTGAGCAGGTTGGTGAGCAGGCCCATGGTGAACAGGCGGCGGGTCGAGTCGGCCGGGAGCTCGCCGGGCGCGAAGACCGACGTGCCGCCGGGCAGCAGGGTGCGCAGGGCCAGCCAGGCCAGGTACGCCGCGCCCGCCAGCTTCACGGTGACGTACGCCTCGGGTACGTGGATGAAGATGACCGAGAGCCCGAGGTTCGCCGCGGTGAGGTAGACCACGAACCCGATGGCGACGCCGCTCAGTGACACCATGCCCGCCCGGCGGCCCTGGGTGATGCTGCGGGAGACGATGTACATCATGTTGGGACCGGGAGTCAGCACCATGCCGAGGGCGACGGCGGCGACCCCGAGCAGCGCGGCGGAGTTGATCATGCTCTGAGCCTGCCGGAGCGCCCGGCGGGTCACGACGGCCAATGTGGCGTCCGTGGCCTGCCGGGGGCTGCGCGGCGTTCAGGCGGCGACGTCGACCAGGTCGCCGTTGTTCAGCACGCTGCGCAGGGCGCTGAGGTCGACGCCGTTCTTCTGCAGGAGCTTGACCAGGTCCGTGGCGGTGGTCGCCTGTGTGCTGACGTCGTCCTCGTCCATCTGCAGCAGCTCGCTGAGCCGGCTGAGCTTGGACGAGTCCTGGATGCCGGTGTTCTCGCCGCGGGGGCCGCCCGGCGGGGGCGGCGGCATGCCCTTGGTGCCGGCGATCTTCTCGGCCATCTCGGTGGCGTCCACGCCGCTCGTGCCCGACACCGCGTCGGTGGGCATGCCCGCCTTGATGGCGGTGATCAGGTCGTCGTGCGAGACGCCCTGGGCGGTGGCGATGTCGTCGAGACTCTTGCCGTCCTGGAGCTGGCTCTTGAGCTCGTCGGCGCTGAGGCCCAGCTTCTCGGCGACGGCGGCCATCGGGTTCTGCCGCTCGCCGCGCCCCGGCGGCGGGGGCGGGGGCGTGCGGTACGTGCTGGTCGTGGAGCTCAGGGCGCTGATCGACGTCATGGTGGTTTCCTCCTCGGCGGGGCCGGCGGTCGGCCCGTACACCAGGGGGATTCGGCGTGCCCCACGCCGGCCTGCGCCTTTGACAGGGCTTTCAAAGGAAGCCACAGGCTCCTGACAAGCTCCGGTCAGCCGCCCAGGCGGGCGGAGATCGCGTCCACCGCCTGCTTCGCGGTCAGCAGGTCGGCTCCCGTCTCCTCCCTGTACGCCCGCACCGCGTGGATCGGCCGGCCCTGCCGCACCAGCTCCTCGACGGCGGGGTGGCGCGGCTCGGGCACGGTCACGCCCAGGTGGGCGATCACGGCGTCGAGCTTGTGCTCGATGTCGGCGAGGCGTGCGGCCGTCCTTCGCCGCTCGCGCTTGTCGGTCGCCGCGGTGGCGAAGGTAGCCATGGTCAGGCCGGCGACGAGCAGGATCAGCGGAACGTACGCCAGGATCTCCATGCGCCGATGGTGCCAGGTGAGAGCGACTCAGCTCGCTACTGCGGCGGCGTACTTGCCCGCGATCGCCTCCGATTCGGGCAGGTCGGCCTCGACCACCGGCAGCGGGGGGAGCACGGTGGCGCCGAGCTCACGGAGCAGCTGGGTGAGCAGGGCCGCCGCCGCCTCGGCCTGCGGGGCCACGCCGGCGGTGACCACGGGCACTGCGCGCTTGCCGGCGAGGGCGTCGGCGGGCAGGCGGTCGAGCAGCACCTTGAGCACGCCGGTGTAGCTGCCCTTGTAGGTCGGGGTGGCGACGATCAGCACGTCGGCCCCTTGCACCGCGGCGGTGGCGGCCGCGGTGGCCTCGTCGCCGGGGGTGAGGAGACCGGCACCGAGCGCGCCGACCTCGATCACGGTGGAGGCGCCGCCGAGCGCCGTGCCGACGGCCGTGGCGAGGGTGGAGGTGCGTGACCCGGCTCTGGGGTTGCCCGACACGACGACGATTCCGCTCATGCTTCCGCTCCTTGTGATGGGTTTCTATGCACTTCGCTTGAGGTGGGCGTAGCTGCCGTCGTGGTAGACGAGCGGGGTCACCGTGGCGTCCTCGTGGTGCTCGCCGGACGACGGCGCGGCCAGGACGATGGTGTGGTCGCCGGCCTCGACCCGCTGGGTGACCCGGCAGACCAGGGTGGCCAGGACGCCGTCCAGCAGGGGTACGCCGTCGGGACCGGGACGCCACGCGCCGTGGGTGGCGAACCGGTCGATGCCGCGGGTGGCGAAGGTGCGGGCGACGTGCTCCTGCTCACGGGTGAGCACGTGGACGGCGATCGTCTCCGCGGCCTGCACGGCGGGCCACGCCGAGGCGGTCCGGGCCAGGGCGAAGGAGACCAGCGGAGGGTCCAGCGACACCGAGGTGAACGACGTGGCGGTGAATCCCGCCGGCGGCTGACCGGGCGCGGTGATCACGACGACGGCCGCGGCGTGGCGCCGCAGCAGGGAGCGGAAGAGGTCGGCGTCCACCAGCGAGCTGACGGTCATGGGTTCCCCTTCGGGCGGTGATGAGGCGGCGGTCCACGGATTGGGATGGATGGCGCTGAACGCCCTGTGGCTGGCCACCGCGGGGATCGGCATGAGCCCTACCGTGCGTCTTCCGCTGAGGCGGTGTCAATGCCGGTCCCATATCCTAGTAAACCTATGGGGTACGGTTGACATACGGGGCGTGCGGCGCAAGAGTCGGAGTGCGGTGGGGGCAACCCGGACCGCGTGATGGGGAAGGGAGGTGGGCGGCAGGTGCACACCGGGACGGTCAACCACGACACTGGGACCATGGTGGACACCCGTCGAACCTCCGCGCCCGTCCGTACCGTCAGCGACCTCGCCGGTCCGCGGCGCCTGCCCGTCGTCGGAAACCTGCCGGAGTTCGTCCGCGGCGGCGTCACCAACCGCGTGCTGGAGCGGTGGTGCGACACGTACGGCCTGACCTACCGGTTCTTCCTGGCGCGCAACGAGGCGGTCGTCACCGCCGACCCTCAGGTGGTCGACGTGGTGCTCCGGCGCCGGCCGGCCGACTTCCGGCGCAGTGCGGTGATGTCGCGCGTCATCGACGAGATGGCGCCCCACGGCGTCTTCACCGCGGAGGGGGAACGCTGGCGCCGGCTGCGGAAGGTCGCCGCCCAGAGCCTCAACGCCGCGTACCTGCGCCAGTACTTCGCCACCATCACGCGGGTCACCGAGCGGCTGGACCGGCTCTGGCAGGCGGCCGCGGATTCCGGTGAGTCCATCGACGTGCTCGACTGCACGATGCGCTACACGTTGGACGTGACGGCCGGCCTGGCGCTGGGTCACGACCTGAACGCCCTGGAGAACACCGGCGACGGTCTGCACCGCCGGCTGCCGAGGCTCTTCCCCGAGGTCGCGCGACGGATCCAGGCGCCCTTCCCGTACTGGCGGTACGTGAAGCTGCCCCGCGACCGGCGCCTGGACGCGACCGTCCGCGAGATCGAGGACCTGGTCCGTGACCGGTTCGCCGAGGCGCGCGACCGCGTGGCGACCGGGGCGGCCCCCGCGACGTTCCTCGAGGCGCTGGTGCAGCCGCTGGAGAACGAGCCGGCCGTCACCGACGAGGAGGTGTTCGGCAACGTCCTGACCATGCTGCTCGCGGGCGAGGACACCACCTCCGGCACCGCGGCGTGGGCGATCCACTACCTGGCCGAGAACCCCGGTGAGCTGCGCCGCGTCCGCGCCGAGGCCGACGAGGTGCTCGGCGCCGACAGGTTCCCCGCGGATCCGGCCACGGTGGGGCGGCTCCGGTACGCCGAGGCGGTGGTCAACGAGGCGCAGCGGCTGCGGCCGGTCGCGCCGTACCTCGTGATGCAGCCGACGGCCGACGTCGTCCTCGACACCCGGGACGGGCCGCTGCGGGTGCCCGAGGGCAAGCTGATCTTCGTGCTCACCTCGTACGGTGCCCTGCGCGACCGGGTGCGTTTCCCTGACCCGGAGGTGTTCCGCCCGCAGCGCTGGCTCGATGGCAACCTGCCGGCCGAGTCTCTGCCGTTCGCCCCGTTCGGGAGTGGTCCCCGCTTCTGTCCCGGCCGCAATCTCGCGCTGCTCGAGGCCGCGGTGATCGTGTCGGTGCTGTCCCGCGCCTTCGATCTGGAGCCGGACCGCTCCGCGGGGCCGGTCACCGAACGGACCACCTTCACGTCGTTCCCGCAGCATCTGGCCGTGCGGGTGCGCCGCCGCGACGACCGGCCGAAGACGCCATGAACAATGGTCAATTGTGCGCGCCGTCACCTTTTCGGGTGGCGCGGTGTCACGCTTTTGTTTTCGGAAGAAAATACTCCCGCATTCTGGATTTGCTTTGACCCGGGTTGACGCAGCGAGAAGGATCGGTGACATGCGGTTGCGCGACGTAAGGCTGACGTCCCGCCTTGCCATCGATCTTCTCCGGTGTGCGAGTGCTCGGTGTTGCGCGGAACGGTCCGCCCGGTGAGCTGAGCTCCCGTCGTTCCCTCTTTCGCGTGAACCCGGGCGCATCGATGCGCCTATAAACCTATCCCACACATGGGAGAAGTATTGTTCAACCGCCGCCGAGATCCGGCAGCGGTGACACCCTCCGGAGGCAAAGCAATGTCCGTTCTCGCCGTCGCCGACCTGTCCCTGAGCCGCACCGCTCCGGCGCGCCGGGGCCCCGCCGGCCGCCCGCGCTCCACCCGGTTGCGCCCGATCGCGGTAGGCAACGCCTCGTCCGTGACCGTCACCATCACGCTCGGCTCACCGGGCACGGAGGAGAGCGAGCGGGTCCTGGCCGCCCTCCGGGACCTCGTCGAAGCGGCGGGCCCCGGCGCCGACGTGGCCCTCACCCCGCAGGTCGTCACCCCGGCCGTGCCGGCTCCCCGCGAGCCCGTGTCCACCGGCCTCCGGCTGGACCTGAGGCCGCGCACCGCCGTCCTCGACGGCAAGGTGCTGGACCTGAGCCGGCTGGAGTACGAGCTGCTCGTCTTCCTCGCCCGCAACCCCCGGCAGGTCTTCAGCCGCAGTCAGCTGCTGGGCCACGTCTGGGGGCACACCCACACCACGGTACGGACGGTCGACGTGCACGTGAGCCGCCTGCGCACCAAGCTCGGCGACCCGGAGATCGTCACGACGGTGTACGGCGTGGGCTACCGGCTCTCCGAGGACGCCGCGATCACGATCGACGAGTCCTGAACGCCGGACAGCGCGGGGTGGCTCACCCGGTGCGGTGGTGTTTGCGCACGAAGGTGTAGCCGGGGGCCAGCGGGCCCTCGGTCACCTGCTCCTCCTCGACGGCCCGCTCGTGCAGCGAGACCTGGCGCTCGGACGGCTGGGCGCCCGGCGGAAGCCTGCGGACGAATCCGTTGACCAGGTGCTCACGACGCTCAGCGCCGTCCGCGTCATCGTCGTCCGGACACGGCGCCGGCTCCACCAGCGGCGCGTAGAAGAGCATCTCGGCGGGCTTCTGACCGTCAACGGCGGGATAGGACGGGTACCCGGCGGTGTCGAGGCTGCCCGGCACCCGGGTGAGATAGCCCTCGCGAATCAGTTGGTCGACGGCGTTACGCAGCAGGAACGTGCCCCGGGCGCCCCGGCCGAGCCCACAGTGCGCGGCGAGACCGGCCTCGGGAAGAACCGCGCTCCCGTCCTCGAAGATGCGGCCCAGCTTGCGGACGGCGCGCAGCACCTGTCCGCGGTTGGACTCGCCGGCGTCGAACTCCCGCGTGACGACCCGCGGATCGTACTCGTGGAAGTAGTCCACACCGTCCACCCGCATCGGCTCGTCCAGCGCGGCGGTCCGCACGACGACCTCGTCCTTGCCGGCCTGCCACAGGACGGTCACCAGCACGCCGGGCCGTACGTCGCGGGGCCAGCTGATGCCGCCGAACTGCCACTCGACGTCCTGCTGCAGCGAGGCCTCGAACAGCTGCCGGGTGGGGGTGGTGCCATGGTCGCGGTGCTCGAGCACGAGCGGGATGTCGTCCCGGTCGCGCAGGGCCTCGACGCATTCCTCCGGGGCGGCGCAGACGCCGCCGTCGAGATCTGCCTGCCAGAGCGCTGAGCGACGGGTCACCCTCGCCATGATCCACCTTCCTGTGCCCGCGGGCGCGCACCGAAGATACCCCGCCGGTCGCCGGGCGAGTCGGGGCGAGTCGACGCTGCCGGGCAGACAGGGGTGGGCCGGGCAGACCGGGGCGCCGGGGCTGGGCGGGCCGGGGTGCGGGGACAGGCGGGACCCGGCGAGCGCGCCGGCCAGGTCCGGGCGCCGGGCGGGCCGGGTGACGCCGGGCGGGACCGGGGCCCGGGGTGGAAGCCCGGCGCGGTGCCTGGCGCCAAAAGCATGTTTTCCCTATCGTGTTTATAGGATATAGGGAGGTGCCATGCGGCGCACGGTGGCGGTGGTCGGAGGCGGGTGCTCCGGCGTTCTGATGACACGGGAACTGCTGCGATGTAGCGACGACGACGTCGTCCTCGTCGAGCCCGGGGAGCCCGGCGGCGGGGTGGCGTACGGCACCGCCCAGCCGTGGCACCTGCTCAACTCGCGCGCCGGCGCGATGAGTGCCGATCCCGGCGATCCGGACCATTTCGTGCGCTGGTCCGGCGCCGCGCCGGCCGAGTTCCGGCCTCGCCGCGAGTACGGCCGTTACCTGCGGGACGTTCTCGAGGAGGCGGTCGCCGGCAACCCGGGGCGGTTTCACGCGCGCCGGGCCCGGGCGACGCGCGTCGTGCCGGATGCCGACGGCGGCACGGTCGTTCTCGACGACGGTACGGCGGTGCAGGCCGACCACGTGGTCCTGGCGACCGGCGGTCCCGCCGCGGCCCGCCAGCGGCTGGAGCACCCGCACTACATCCACGATCCGTGGGCGCCGGGCGTGCTGGAGGCGCTTCCGGCCGACCGGCCCGTGCTGCTCGTCGGCACCGGGCTGACCGCCGTCGACGCGGCTCTCACGCTCACCGCCGACGGGCGCCGGAGTGCCCCCGTGGTCGCGGTCAGCCGTCGTGGCCTGCTGCCGTTGACGCACACCGTCGAGGCCGCGCCGCCCGCCGCTCCGGCGCTCGACGACTGCGCCACCCTGCGCGACGTCGTCCGGGCCGTACGCTCCGCCGCGGGTGAGGCGGGGGACTGGCGGCCGGTCGTCGACGGGATGCGGCCGTACCTGGACCGGCTCTGGACCGCGCTGACCGCCGAGGAGCAGGACGCCTTCCTGCGGCATCTGGCCCGCGCCTGGGAGTGTCACCGGCACCGGATGGCGCCGGAGATCGCGGCCCGGGTCGTCGCGCTGCGGGAGGCGGGGCTGCTGCAGATCCGCCGCGGCGGCGTCGCCGCGTGGCCGGGTCTGGCCGACTTCGCCGCCGTGGTGAACTGTGCCGGTCCGGGGCGGCTGCCCGGCGCCGCGGGACCGCTGGTGGGTGGCCTGCTGGACCAGGGGCTGGCCCGCCTCGGCCCGCACGCCCTCGGCCTGGACATCGATCCGTCGGGGCGGCTGGTGGCCGCCGACGGCCGCCCGCACGAGTGGCTCTGGCTGCTCGGTCCGCTGCGCCGGGGTGCGCAGTGGGAGACGACCGCCGTGCCGGAGATCCGGGCCCAGGCGCACCGGCTCGCCACCGACCTGCAGGCCCGCCCGGTGCCGGTGGCTGCATGACGATTATGAACGGGGCGGCATCCCGGTTGAGTGATAGCCCGATGATATGGCACCCGCGTCTTCCCAGCTCAAGGGGTGTTCGGCGAACATCTGGGTGACGCTGCGAGCCTTGAGTTGCCATTGATTCTTCTCAATACTGCGGATGGCACTCGGTACGCCGGGGTTCCGGCGTACCGCCCCCATCCCCCCTGGGAGGACCCCGTGCGTAACCCCGGCTCCAAGCTCGGCCGACCGATCGTCGGCCTGGCCGCCGTCCTGCTCGCCGGCAGCGCCTTCGCGTCACCCGCATCCGCCGCCCCCGCAGCTCCCGCCGCCGACCCCTCGTTCGCCCCCTCCGCCCTCGCCACCAGCCTCGACACCCAGCTCGGGACCAGGGCCGCCGGCTCGTACATCGACTCCGCCGGCAAGCTCATCGTCAACGTGACGGACGCGGCCACCGCGCAGTCGGTTACCGCGGCCGGTGCCACCCCGCGGTACGTGACGCGCAGCGGTGCCCAGCTCGCCGCCGCGGACTCCACGCTCAAGGCGACGCTCAAGACGCCCGGCACCTCGTTCGCCGTCGACCCGGTGAGCAACCAGATCCTGGTCACCGCCGACAGCACCGTGACCGGCGCGAAGCTCGCCGCCGTCAAGGCCGTCGTGGCCAAGCTCGGCGACAAGGCCCGCGTCGAGTCGGTGCCCGGCACGCTGAGCCCGACCATCTCCGGCGGGGACGCGATCTACACCGGCGGTGCCCGGTGCTCGCTGGGCTTCAACGTGCGCAGCGGCAACACCTACTACTTCCTGACCGCCGGCCACTGCACGAACATCGGCTCGAGCTGGAGCAACGGCTCCACGACGATCGGCACCCGGGTCGGCACCAGCTTCCCGGGCAACGACTACGGCATCGTGCAGTACACGAACAGCAGCATCTCGCACCCGGGGTACGTGGGCGGCCAGGACATCACCGGTGCCGGCACGCCGGCGGTCGGCTCCACCGTCTACCGCCGCGGCAGCACGACCGGCACCCACTCCGGCCAGGTGACCGCCCTCAACGCGACGGTCAACTACGCCCAGGGCTCGGTCTACGGCCTGATCCGCACCACGGTGTGCGCCGAGCCCGGCGACTCCGGCGGCTCGCTGTACTCCGGGACGACCGCGCTGGGTTTGACCTCCGGCGGCAGCGGTAACTGCTCCAGTGGGGGAACGACGTTCTTCCAGCCGGTGACCGAGCCGCTCGGCGTCTACGGGGTCTCCGTCTACTGAGCCATCCTCCACCACAGAAAGGCCCCGGCCGCCCGCCGGGGCCTTTCTGCATTTCGATCGACAGGTAAGAATAAGTTCATGACGGAGACCCCGCTCGAGTCCCAGCGCAAGATCGGCCGGGGTGAGCTCGCCCCCGGCTGCCCGGTCCACGCCGACGCCGACGGGGTCTGGCACGTCCAGGACTTCGCCACCGCCCGGTCGATGCTGCGCAGCACCGAGACCCGCCAGGCCGGCTTCGGCGTCGAGAACGCCGCCAAGATGGAAGGCCGGATGCGGATGCCCGTCCTCTACCGGGACGGGCCGGAGCACCGCGAACATCGGCGCCAGACCGCCAAGTACTTCACCCCGAAGCGCGTCGACACCGCGTACCGGTCCCTGATGGAACGTCTCGCCGACGAGCAGTGCGAGAAGCTGCGGCGCCGAGGTCAGGCGGATCTGTCGCAGTTGTCCTTCGCGCTGGCGGTCGCGGTGGCCGCGGAGGTCATCGGCCTCACCGAGAGCGGGCCGGGGATGGCGAAGCGGCTGGACCGGTTCTTCATGGAGCGGGGGGCCTCCAACCGGCTCGTTGCGCTGATCAAGGAGGTGCGTTCCAACGCCAACATGGCGCTGTTCTACTGGCTCGACGTCCGCCCGGCGGTGAACGCCCGGCGTCGCGAGCGGCGTGACGACCTGATCTCCCACCTGCTCGGCGAGGGCTGCACCAAGGCCGAGATCCTCGGTGAGTGCGTGACGTTCGCGGCGGCCGGGATGGTCACCACCCGCGAGTTCATCACGGTCGCCGCCTGGCACCTGTTCACCGACGACGACCTGCGCGCGGCGTACACCGGGGGCGACGAGAAGCAGCGGGTCGCGATCCTGCACGAGATCCTGCGCCTCGAGCCGGTGGTGGCCAACCTGGCCCGCTGGACCACCGCCGAGGTCGCGGTGCCGGGCGCGGTCATCCCGCCGGGTGCACGCGTCGACATCGGCGTGGCCGCGGCCAACCTGGACTCCGGCGCCGTCGGTCCGGACGCCGGCCAGGTCTGCCCGGGCCGGTCACTGGCAGACGGGGTGGGGGACGCGGGACTGTCCTTCGGCGACGGTCCGCACCGCTGTCCCGGGGCGTACATCGCCATTCAGGAGACGGACATCTTCCTGACCAAGCTGCTCGCCGTGCCGGGCCTGCGGATGGTCTCATCGCCGAAGGTGGCCATCCGGCCCGAGATCGCCTCGTACGAGCTGACGAACCTGCGCCTGGCCGTACGGTGATCCGGCGCTTCGACCGGCACCACCGCGTGCTCTGGGCCCGCCGGCACGGCCGCGCCGAGCCTCCGGGCTACGGGCCGGTCGCCGACGTCATGAACCGCTTCTACGACCGGCTGGTGGCGGGCCCGAAGTCGAGCCAGTACCCCGAGGAGCAGCTCAGAGCCGCCCGAGAGAGCGAACGAGTGCGGTCGCCGTACGCGCGATGAGGGTGTTGTCGTAGCCGGCGTCCGCCGCCCGCCGGTTGGTGTAGACCGCCAGGATGAGCGGCGCGCCGGTGGGCGGTTCGACGAGTGCGATGTCGTTGGCCGCGCCGTAGGAGTCCGAGGACCCGGTCTTGTCGCCGATGGTCCAGTCCGCCGGCAGGCCGGCGCGGATGCGGGCGTTCCCGGTGGTGTTGCTGCGCAGCCAGCCGGTCAGCCGCTCGCGGTCGCCGGGGTGCAGGGCGCTGCCCAGCGTCAGGGCCTGCAGGTTCCGTCCCATCGCCGTGGGCGTGGTGGTGTCGCGTTCCTCGGTGGGGAACCAGTCGTTGAGCTCGGTCTCCCACCGGTCGAGGCGGGTGACCGGGTCGCCGAGGCCGCGGGCGTACCGGGTCACCGCCTGTGGTCCGCCGAGCTGCCGCAGCAGCAGGTTTCCCGCCGTGTTGTCGCTGTAGGTCAGGGCGGCCTCGCACAGCGCGGCAACCGTCATGCCGTCCTCGACATGTGCGCTCGTGATCGGCGAGTACTCGACCAGGTCCTCGGTGCGGTAGTGGATCACCCGGTCGAGCAGGCCGGGGTCGCACGTGCGGGCCCGCCGCAGCACCGCCGCCGAAGCGAGGACCTTGAACGTGGACAGCAGCGGGAAGCGTTCGGTGGCGCGGTGCCGGACCATCCGGCCGTTGCCCGTGTCCAGGGCGAAGGCCCCGATCCGCGCCTCGTACTTCCGCTCCAGCTCCGGCAGGCCGGACGACGCGTGGGCGGCGCCGGGCATCAGCAGGAGGCCGGCCGCGGAGGCGCCGCCGAGGAGCAGGGTTCGTCGGGGCAGGAAGGCATGCATGACGGCCACCCTGCCGGTTCGTCCGTCAAATACACGTAAGAACGGCGGCCCTCCCGCGGGGGAGGGCCGCCGTCACCGGCCGGTCAGGTGATCAGCCGCAGGCGCCGTACACCTTGAACTCCCAGAGCGAGTAGCCGTAGGGCGTGCCGCGCTCCGTGCCGTTGACCCGCACGTAGCGGGCCGTGCCGGAGACCGGCAGCGTCCGGGTTCCGGCCGCGCCGTCGGTCACCGTCGCGGCGGTGGTCCAGGTGGTGCCGTTGGTGCTGGTCTGGATCTGGTACGCCTTGCCGTACGCGACCTCCCAGTTCAGCTCGACCCGGCCGAGCGACTGCGCGGAGCCGAGGTCGACCTGCAGCCACTGCGGGTCGGCGAAGGCGCTGGACCAGCGGGTGCCGGTGTCCCCGTCGACCGCCAGGTTCGCCCCGTAGGCCGCGGACTCCGTCGAGGACGAGGTGGCCGTGCGGCCCTGGGAGAGCAGCGGCCCGCTGGTGCACGGGGTCTCCGGGGTGTCCGGCGGCGTGGTGGTGCCGCCTCCGGTCGCGTTGCCGCCGGTCCAGTTCGTCGCGCCGCCGGCGACCGTACGCCCGGCCGGCACGCTCAGCGACTTGCCGTCGGAGAACGTCACGGTCAGCGCCGCGTTGGTGATGTTCGACGCCACGTACGTCTTCGCGCCGTTCTTGGTGAACACCTTGGCGAGCGGGTGGTTCGCGGTGACGCCGGTGTCGACCTGGCCGAGGGCGGCGAGGTTGCGGATCCAGTGGAACGTGTGGGCCTTGCTCTCGCCCTCCTCCG
This sequence comes from Actinoplanes sp. NPDC049548, assembly GCF_040676695.1. NCBI lineage: Bacteria > Bacillati > Actinomycetota > Actinomycetes > Micromonosporales > Micromonosporaceae > Actinoplanes > Actinoplanes sp. NPDC049548. The sequence goes on along the minus strand of NZ_JBFAPM010000002.1, from coordinate 199,652 downwards.
GCGTGTACGAGGTGTTCGCCTTGAACTTGGCGAGCGCCGCGTCCGGGTCGCCCAGGGCCAGGTACTGCCAGAGGATGTCGCGCCAGGCCGTCGGCTCACCGCCGTTGTTGCGGACCAGCTCCGCGTACGTGCTGCGGACCACGGCCGGGTAGTCGCCGAGGTAGAGCTGGCCGCCGGTCATCGGCAGCATGTTGATGCCCACGATCATCGCGTGGTCGGCGGAGAACCAGGTCGCGTACGCGCCACCCGAGCCCCAGACGATGCCCGAGTAGTTGTGACCCCAGGTCGCCGGGAAGTTCTCGTTGCGGACGTCGAACCAGTACTCGTTGATCGCCGCGGCCTGCGTGGTGTGCAGCCAGATGCCGGCGTCGCGGATCTTGTTGTTGCCGGTCGCCTGACCCCACTGGATGAGCGCGTTCGAGAAGTTCTGACCCTCCGAGGAGGACTCCTGGTTGTTGCCGGCCCCGAACGCGCCGTGCCCGGAGGCCCAGTCGTGACCCTCGTAGATGTCGAAGTCCCGCAGGTACGGGAACCGGGTGTCGGTGCGGTCGTAGTTGTTCGCGTCGCGGATCAGCAGGTCCACCATGCCGCCGTAGCGGGCGCTCGAGGCCCACGACGGGTCGAACTTGGCGAGGGTGGCCGCCGCGGCGACGAAGTACCCGTAGTGGAAGTGGTGGTCGTTGAGGTCCTCGTCGGAGGCGTACGACGCGGGGTAGCCGATCAGCGTGCCCCAGTTCTTGTCGTAGTAGAAGACGCGCGCGCTCTTGCCGGAGGACGCGGTGAACCAGTCGGTGAGCCGGGTCCGGATGACGTTCAGCGCCGAGTCGCGGACCGAGGTGAGGTTGAGCTGGTCGGCGATCTCCGCGATCCGGGCGGCGCGGCCCAGGCCCTTGCCCGTCCAGTACGTGTCGTCGCCGCGGAAGTCCGACGGGTTGTTGAGCTCGTTGTTGAGGAACGCCGTGACCTGGGACTGGTCGGCGCCGCTCGAGTCGGCCACCGCCGGGAGCTCGGGGAGCACGCCCGTGTACTTCATCGACGTGCTGAACGACGTACCCGTCACGATCTTCATGGCACCGCGCGGCGAGACGTAGGTGCTCGCCAGCGGGGACGCGCCGGTGAGGTAGCGCCACTGGTGCGGGTACAGCGCGATGACGGTGCCGGAGCCGCTGCCCTCCCGGGCGGTGGTCGTGATCGCGTACGTCGTGTTCACCGTGCCCGAGCCCTGGTCGTACGTGTACGAGACGCGGGTGCCGGTGACGTGGTTGTGCGCGTACTGGCCGTAGGTGTCGGCGAGGGCGACCTTGTCCGCCGTGCTCGCGCTCGACAGGGTCGGCAGCACCGCGACGGAGAAGTAGCCCTTGCCCGCCAGGCTCGACCGGATCGTGCTGCCGCTGACCGTCCACGTCGAACCGGCCGGCCCGTACGCGACGTAGTCGTGCCCGCCGATCGAGAACCCGATCCGGTTGCCGCTGTTCTGCCACGCGGTCGGCGGCCCGGTGATGGTCAGCAGGGCGTCGCCGCCGGTGACCTGGTAGTACGACAGCGGCAGGCCCCGGCCGATGGTGGCCTTGAGGGTGCGCGTGCCGTCGTTCCACGAGGGCGTGACCGTCCAGTCGCTCCACCCGTCGACGAGCGCCTGCGAGGCGTTCAGCCCGGCGACGCCGACCACGACGTGCTGCGCGTACGGGTAGTGGTACTCACCCAGCCCGGTGGCGCTGCCACTGATCGCGGCGTCGGTCTGGTACGAGAGCCCGAGCCCGCCCGCCACCGGCCGGTACGCGGCCGGCCCGGCGAACAGCGGCTGCGAGAAGTTGCAGTCGTCGCCCTTCTTGAACAGCAGCGAGGACCACCAGTCGTTGGTGGGTACGGCACCCGCCGGGGCGTTCGAGGTGACGTACTGCCGCGGGTTGGTGGACAGGTTCCCGCAGCCGGTGGGGAGCTTGGCGCCCGCGGGCAGCGTCTCGGTGTAGCTGCCGGCACCCACGGTGGCCGCGTCGGCGGAGGCCGCGACGGTGACGGCGAGGACGCCCGCGCTGAGGGCGACGAGGACGGCGGTGGTGAGACCGGCGAGGCGGCGCCGGCGTGGGGGGAGCGTGGGATGCATGTCGGGTGCCTCCGGTGGGCTCGGGGGTCGCCCTGTACCGCGAGAAGGTGGGGATTCGCGGCGAAGGGTGTGAGAGCGCTCTCACAGGTTTCGGTGAGGTTAAGCGGTCACACTTTCACCCGTCAATGTTCACAGTTGTAAATTGGGCGTCCGCGTCGACTTCCCGCCAATTCTGTGACTTTGTCGCCGCGGTCCGTAACGATTGACGACGGGCCTGAGATTAACGGCCGTCGGACGAGCTCTCCTCGGCCACGCGCTCGGAGCCACGGCGGCGCAGCAGCTTGAGGCCCGGCAGGCCGACGATCGCCAGGTGCAGGTCGTTGGTGACCTCCAGCAGCGCGTGCAGATCCGGGCCGACCTGATCCAGCTTGCCGAGCAGCGGCATCACGTCGTTGCTCAGGTGCTCCCGCAGCCGCGGCAGCTCGTCGATCATCCTGATCGCCGCCGTGACCTCCTCGGGCGTCAGCTCCTCGACGAACCGGGCCGCGAACGGTGCCGCCCGCCGCAGCGTCGGCGCGTACCCGTCGAGCAGCTCCTTGGCGTCGGCCGACGTGCTCTGCGCCTGCTCCACGACGCCCGCGGCCGTACCGGTGATGCGGGTGACCTCCTCGACCGCGACCGCGACCGCCGCGAGGATGGCCTTGGTCTCGCGGATCGCCTCCGCCGCGTCCACGACGGTGCCTCCGACGCCGGCCACCAGCGTGCCCGCGTCCCCGGCGGTCCGGTCGACCCGGGCCACCAGGCCCTCCGCTTCGGTCGCCGTGCGGTCGAGGCGGGACATCAGATCGTGCGCCTCGATCGCCGTGCGGTCGACCCGCGCCACGAGCGTCTCGGCGCCGGCCGCCGCCCGGTCGGCCCGCGCCACGAGCGTCTCGGCGCCGACGGCCGTGCGGTCCACCCGGGCGACCAGGGTCTCCGCCTCGGCGGCCGTGTGGTCGAGGCGGGACATCAGCGTCTGGGCGCCGCCCACCGTGCCGCCGACGCGGGTGATCAGCGCCTCGGCGTCGCCCACCGCACGTTCCACCCGGTCGATCAGGCTGTCCGCGCGCTCGGCGAGCACGGTCACCCGGCTGAGCAGCAGCTCGGTCTGGCCGAGCAGGCCCAGCAGCCTGATCGGCACCGTGGCGATGGTGGCGGCCGTCTCCACCACCTGCCCGACGGCAAAACGGGACAGGTCGACGAGCGCGGCGGGGGAGGGCAGCAGAGCCATGCTCCCCATTGTGCCCACCAGCACCATGACCAACCGTGAACGTGATCATGCCGAGAGTTCACGAGTTTGGGATCTCGCGCCGGGCACGGCACTATGCATGGGTGCGACGTACCCGATCCTTGATCTTCGCGGTGGCGGCAGCGGTGATCGTGGGCGGTGGGACCCTCATCGGTCTCGGCCTGCGGGACGACAGCGGCGGCGGCACCGGTGGTGGCCTCCTGCCCAGCTCCCTGACGTTCGGCGACGAGCCCCGCCCCAGCGCGGCCCCGTCCCCGACCGGGCCGAGCCCCGAGGAGCTGGCGAGGGCCGAACGCGCCGCCCGCGTCAAGAAGCTCGACGCGGCCCTGAAGAAGTACGCCGCCACCGCCCCCGAGTTCTCCGTCGCGGTCCTCGACAGGAAGACCGGTGAGCGCTACTCCTACCGGGGCACCGAGCGGTACGACACCGCCAGCATCGTGAAGGTCCAGGTCCTGGCCTGCCTCCTGCTGAAGTCCCAGGACGCCGGCCGCGAGCCGACCGCAGGCGAGATGAACCTGGCCAAACCGATGATCCGGCTCAGCGACAACAACGCGACCACGTCGCTCTTCCAGCACCTGGGCGGCCGCAGCGCGATCACGAAGTGCAACGACCGGCTGGGCCTGAAGCAGACGACGGTCAACACCGCGTGGGGTCTGACCAAGACCACGGTCAACGACCAGGTCCGGCTGCTCTCGAAGCTGGTCGACACCAACGGCCCGCTGGACGCCGGCTCCCGCAAGACGGCGTTCACCCTCATGAGCACGGTCAACGAGGCCCAGGACTGGGGCGTCCCGTCGATCGCGAAGACGGCCGAGACCTCGACGGTCAAGAACGGCTGGGACACCCGCTCGGCGGACGGCGGCCTGTGGGCGGTCAACACGATCGGCCGGGTGGTCTCCGACGACAAGAAGACCGACGTGTCCGTGGCGGTGCTGTCCCACAACAACCAGTCCATGGAGAGCGGCATCGCGCTCGTCGAGAAGGTCGCCGCGCTGACCCGTCAGCACCTCAAGTACTGAGCCGGCCTCAGGCGTTCTCCGTCGCCGCGGCCCGGCGCTTGTTGACCATGCTGACGATCTGGCTGATCACCAGGACCAGGATGATCGCCGCGACCACGCCCTGCCAGGGCTCGGGGAAGATCGAGCCGCCGGCCACCCCGATGCCCGCGTAGACCACCGACCACAGTGCGCAGGCCGGCAGGTTCGCCACCACGAACGTCCGCCAGCTCAGCCCGACGAACGCCGCCGCCAGCAGCACCGGGACGCGGCCGCCGGGCAGCAGCCGGGAGACCAGCAGCACCGGGATCTGGCTGCGCTGCAGCCGCTCCTTGACCGCTCCCAGGTGCTCCTCGTCGCGCAGCCAGCGCAGGCGGCGGGCCAGCTGCTCGCCGCCGGCGCGGCACACGGCGTACATGACCAGGTCGCCCACGTAGGCGCCGGCGGCGCCCGCGGCGATGACCAGGACGACCAGGAACGGGTTGTCGTGGAAGGCCAGGGCGGCCGCGCCGCTGACGGCGGCGCCGGTGGGGACGATCGGGACGATGGCCCCGAAGGAGACGACGGCGAAGAGCCAGGCGAGGGCGGCGAGCTCGGAGATCACGCGGCCGGCTCGATCGTGAGGGTCTCGCCGTGGCGCAGCACCCGGACCTGGGCGTCCGGTGCGGAGATCGCGGCCCGGCGGGCGAACTCCATGCCGGGTTCGCGGAACATGTGGGTGCGGATCCGGCCCATGCCGACCGGCCAGAAGGTCCCGTAGTGCACGGGCACGGCCCAGGCGGCCTTGACCCGGCGCAGCGCCTCGGCACCGGCGGCCGCGTCCAGGTGGCCGTGGGCGGCGAGGGTCGGGCCCCAGCCGCCCACCGGGATCAGGGCCAGGTCGAGTGGGCCGAAGCCGGTCATGCCGTCGAAGAGGCCGGTGTCGCCGCCGTACCAGGTGCGCGCCGCGCCCTCGACGACGAAGCCCATCGCCACCGTGCGCAGTTTCGACCACGGGCCGCGGCCGCCGTCGTGGGCTGCGGGTACGGCGCGGACCGTCACCGCGCCGACCGTCGTCTCGTCGCCCGGCACCAGCTCGACGCAGCGGTCGCCGTACGCCCGGCCCAGCCCTTTGGCGACGAAGGCCGCAGCCCCGCGCGGCACGACGAGCAGCGGCTCGCCGGGGATCGCCTTGAGGGACGGCAGGTGGAAGTGGTCGGCGTGCAGGTGGGACAGCAGGACCGCGTCGGGTGTGCGGGGCAGCGCCGGGGTGGGCCCGGCCATCCGGCGCAGGTGGATCAGGCGGTCGGTGAGCAACGGGTCGGTGAGCAGGCACGTCCCCGAGTCGGCCAGCCACATCGTGCTGTGCCCCCACCAGGTGACGCTGACGTCGCTCACCGATCAACCGTACGTGAGGCGCACAGCTTCTTGAGAGCGCGGCCGCAGAGGCGCGCGTACAGGTGCTGGGCGAGCACCGCGGCCGGGCCGCCGAGGCGCATCAGGGGGCGGGCCGGGCGGCTGAAGGCGGTCACCGAGAACCAGACCCGGCCGCGCGCGTCGCGTTCGACCGTGAAGGCCTCCTCGCCGCTGGCCTGGTGGCCGGGGAGGGTGCCGTACCCGAATCCGGCCCGGTCCTCGTCGTCGGCGGTCCAGACCACCTCGCAGGGGACGCTCAGCGGCCCGGCGCCGACGGTGAGCCGGACGCCCGGGGCGGCCCGCTCGGCGGCCGTCCGGATCCGGGCGCCGGTGCGGCGGTGCATGCCGAAGGTCAGGATCGCCTCGGCGGCGCGCTCGAAGACCTCCTCGCCGCCCACGTAGGTGCGGTAGTGCAGGTGCCGGTACCCGGCCGGCAGCGGTTCGTGCAGTGTCGCGCCGACCTCGGCGTAGGTGAACCCGGTCATCGTCGTCCTCTCCTCGTGTCACACCAATGCCCCGGCGCGGCGCCAGCCCACCATGCCGCACACCGCGAATCCGAGGGCGTTCGCCACCCCGTGGGTCGCCGCCATCCAGGCGAGCGACGGGTGCGGCAGCCCGGTGGCCTCGCCGAGCGCCCAGCTGACCGCCAGCACCATCGAGCCGGCCAGCACCAGCGCCGAGCCGGCGATCAGCGTGGCGGTGAGCCGATCGGGGGCGCCGGCGCGGGCATGCCGCCAGGTGAGCCAGCCGACCGTCCACATGCCGGCGGTCAGCACGAGGGCGCCGGCGAGCTCCACCCACTCCGCGGTGAAGTACCCCAGGAGCACGAGCAGCGTGCCGGCCGGGACCGTGAGCGCGGCGGCGTCGGCGGCCGTACCGGGGCGGGTCCGGGTCTGCAGGCCGGCGATCAGCGCGGCGGCGAAACCGGCGAAGTGGAAGTGCGCCACGGTCAGGCCGAGCACGCCGAGCTCGAACCCGAACAGGTGATATCCGCTGCGCTCGGCGACCAGGGCGCTCGCCGCCACGGCCGGTCCGATCAAGGCGGTCAGCACCGCGGCCTCGGCGGGCCACTCGCGGCGGGGCGGGGCCGGTCTGCTGATCGCGTACGCGCAGAGCACCGCGGCCGTGATCGCGTACCCGGTGGCGAGCGCCGTGGCGACGCTGCCGCGCGGCAACCACAGGCTGACCGCCCCGGCCGCGGCGCCGAAGGGCCAGAGCCGCCGGGCGAGCCCCGCGGCCGGATCGGCCAGCAGCCGCAGCCCGGCCGGCACGACGACCAGCATCCCCACCGCGATCAGGAGATTGACGAGCACCCGCATGGCGATCACCCCGTCTTTTGAACGTGTTCAAGTTTCTGCGACCACTGTAACCCCTCCGCGCCCGGGTTTCCGAAGGGCGGTCGGTTGGGCACACTGACGCCGTGACTGGACCCCGTACCGCCGTCGTCGTGAATCCCGTGAAGGTGCCCGACCTGGACCTGCTCCGGCGCACCATCGTCGAAGGCCTCGCCACGGCCGGGTGGCCCGAGCCGCTCTGGCTGGAGACCACCCCGGAGGACTCCGGTCGCGGCCAGGCGCTGCGGGCGATGAAGGAGGGCGCCGAGCTCGTCTTCGTCTGCGGCGGCGACGGCACGGTGATGGCCGTGATCTCCGCGCTCGCCGGCACCGACGTGGCGCTCGCCGTGATCCCCGCCGGCACCGGCAACCTGCTGGCGGCCAACCTCGGCCTCACCGGCGACGCCGCCACCGGCGTGGAGATCGCGCTGCAGGGCGGCCGCCGCCGCATCGACGTGGGCGTCTGCGGCGACAAGTGCTTCGCCGTGATGGCCGGCATGGGCTTCGACGCGCAGATGCTCGAGGGGACGTCCGAGACCGCGAAGAAACACATCGGCTGGATCGCGTACGTGGGCGGCGCCCTCAAGCACCTGCGCGACAAGCCGATGCCGGTGGTGATCTCGCTGGACGGCAAGCCCCCGCTGCGGCGCCGGCCCCGGACGGTCATCGTCGGCAACGTCGGGCGGCTGCAGGGCGGCGTACGGCTGCTCAGCGAGGCCGACCCCGCCGACGGCCGCCTCGACGTCGCGATCCTGAGCCCCCGCAACCTGGCCCACTGGGCCGCGCTGGGCTGGGCCGTGGTCCGTCGCCGGGAGCGGGTGCCGCGGATGGAGACGTACACCGCCGAGCGCGTCGAGATCCGCAGCGTCCGGCCGCAGCCGCGCCAGCTCGACGGCGATCTCATCGAGCCGGGCAAGAGCATGTCGATCGGGGTCCGGCACCGGGCGCTGCTGCTGTGCGTACCCCAGCCGGACAGCGACCCCGACCTCGCGTACGACAGCGGCGCCGCCGAGAAGGCCGCCGAGGAGGTGCGCGCCGCGGCGGAGGAGGCCAAGTGAGGGAGCTTGCGACCGAACCATTAGGCTCAGCGCCTTTTGTGCCTCATGGTGTCGGGGAGCGAAGCGAGGCGACGCCATGAGCAGCACCTCGCCCGTACCCGAGACCAAGATGATGCCGGGCGACGAGCTCTCGGCGGACGACGCGTTCCTGGCGCTGCGGCACTATGGACGGTGGCATCTGCTGCGGGACGCGTTCGTGCGGTTCCGGTACGGCGACGGCTTCAGCCACTCCCGGGCGCTGGCCCTGCAGCTGTGCCTGGCGATCGTGCCGTTCATGATCGCGCTGTCCGGCCTCGCCACCGACCTCGGCGCCGAGGAAGGCGGGCGGGTCGTCGCGGACACCGTCCTGGCGCTCACCCCCGGCGCCAGCGAGCCGCTGGTCCGGGACCTGCTCAACGACGACGACCGCACCGAGGACGCCGGCGAGCTCGCCCTCGCGCTCGGCCTGCTCACCGGCCTGGTCGCGCTGACCACCGCGATGGCCCAGATCGAGCGCGGCGCCAACCGCATCTACGGCGTCGAGCGCGACCGCAAGGCCCTGGAGAAGTACACCCGCGCGGCGGTGCTGGCGGCGGTCGCCGGCCTGCCCGCGCTCTTCGGCTTCCTGCTGCTGGTCGCCGGGCACGCGACCGGCGACTCGATAGCAAGGCATGCCCATTGGGGCTACCGCGCCCATCTGACCTTCGACATCGTCCGCTGGCCGCTCAGCCTGGTGCTGATCGTGTTCGCGGTCGGCCTGCTGTTCCGGCACGCGCCCCGCCGCCGCCAGCCGGGCCTCACCTGGCTGCTGTTCGGCGCCGCCCTGTCGACCGTGCTGTGGTGGGTCGCGAGCCTGCTGCTCGCCGGGTACGTCCTGGTCAGCGACGGCTTCGGGGCCACGTACGGCCCGCTGACCGCGATGATGGCGCTGCTGCTGTGGGCCAATCTCACCGGGGTCGCCCTCTTCCTCGGCCTGGCGTTCGCCGCGCAGCTCGAGGCGCAGCGGGTCGGCATCACCCGGCCGGCGCTGCGGGACCACTGGGAGCCGGGCGACGAGAAATCCGGTGTACCGGAGAAGCGCGTGGGGTAATTCCGGCGCACCCCAACGGATGCAGGAGCGCGGACATGGTCATCGACCACCACCAGGACAGGACGGTAGCCGAGGAGCCCGTCGAACGCCGGCCGATGCTGCACTTCGCCGAGCGCAGCGTCGTGGGCCTGCTCGTGGTGATCGCCCTCGGGCTGGGCTTCGGTCTGCTGCTCGTGCTCGTCCGCGCGAACTGGGGCCCGCTGGAGCGCCTCGACCACGGCGTGGCGAACTCCCTCAACCGGCTCGTCGCCCCGCACCCGGGGTTCGTCGGCGCTCTCGAGTTCGTCGCCCGGCTCGGCGGACGGCCGATCATGCTGTGGCTGGTCACCATCGCCGTGGTGGCTCTGCTGATCCGCAAGCGGATCCGGCTCGCGGTCTACCTGGTGGTCGCCGGGACCGGCGCGCTGCTGCTCGACCCGTCGCTCAAGGCCCTGGTCGCCCGGGTCCGCCCGGTCGTCGCGGACCCGGTCGCCCACGCACCCGGCAACAGCTTCCCGAGCGGCCACGCCCTGGGATCGATGATCGTGTACGGGGCCCTGCTGCTCGTCTTCCTCCCGGCGGTCTCGGCACGGCGCCGCAAGTGGTTCGTCACCGTGATGGCGGTGATCGTCCTCGCGATCGGGCTCACCCGGATCTCGCTCGGCGTGCACTACGCCTCGGACGTGCTGGCCGGCTGGCTGCTGGGCGCCGCGTGGCTGGGCGTCACCGCGTACGCCTTCCGGGTCTGGCGCCGGGAGACCGGCCGCCCGGAGACGTCCCTCGAGGACGGCCTGGAGCCGGAGGCCTCCGCCGACGTGCGCCCCGGCATCCCCGGAGAGCGGCTGCTCCCGCACCCGTGGGCGGGCGCCATGGAGATCATCGTCGGCTGGGTGCTCATCTTCGGCGTGCTGTACGCGTTCGGCTGGACGGTCACCAACCACCTGCCCGGCTGGCTGCAGAACTTCGACGACGGCGTGCCCCGGTGGCTGCAGGGCTTCCGCACCCCCACCTGGGACGACGTCAGCTACGCGTGGAGCAAGGCCGGCGACACCCACGCCATCCTCATCGTCTCGCTGGTGTTCTGCCCGATCGCCCTCGCCGTCTGGCGGCACTGGCGCATGGTCCTCTACGTCGTCCTGGCCATGTTCGGCGAGCTGACCCTGTTCCTCTGCACGGCCGCCGCCGTGGGCCGCCCCCGCCCGCCGGTCGAGCACCTCGACGGCAAGCTGCCCACCTCGTCCTTCCCGTCCGGCCACATCGCCGCGACGATGTGCCTGTACGCCGCCATCGCCGTGCTGCTGGTGCCGCGGCTCAGGGCGTACTGGTGGCGTTGGATCTTCGTGGTCCTCGCCGTCGTCATGCCGCTGGGCGTGGCGGTCTCCCGGATGTATCGCGGCATGCACCACCCCACCGACATGCTGGGCGCGGCGATGCTCACCGCGGGCTGGCTGACGGTGCTCTACTTCTCGATCCGTCCGAACGCGGGCGTGCGCGATGCCGACTAGCCTGCTCACCTGGAACATCAAGACCGGAGGCAACGGCGGCCGGCTCGACTCGGTCGTCGCGCTGCTGGCCCGCGAACGCCCGGACGTCGCCGCCCTGCAGGAACTGCGCGACTTCCAGCGCCACGACGGCCGCCGCATGCGCGAGGTGGCCGACGCGCTCGGCATGGTCGCGCACCTCGCCCCCTCCGCCTTCGGCCAGCCGGTCGCCGTCCTGGTCCGCCCGCCCCTGACGTTCACCCGCCGCGCCACGGTCCGCTGGCGCCTGCACCACGCGGCGGCAGCGGCCGAGATCCCCACCCCGGCCGGACCGCTCACCGTGGTGAGCACGCACCTCAACCCGTTCCAGCCGTACCGCCGGATGCGCGAGGCCCGCTGGCTCGCCCACCGCTTCCGCGCCCCGCTCACCGTCATCACCGGCGACCTCAACGGGCTCGACCCGGACACCGCCCACACCGAACGCCTCGCTCGCCTGCCCGAGCTCTACCGCCGCCGCCACCTCGACCGCGACGGCCACCCGGACACCCGGGCGATCGGGGCCTTCCGAGCGGCGGGCTACGTCGACGTCTGGCGCTCGGCGGGAGTCGGCGACGGCCTCACGGTCCCGACCACCAAGGGCGGCGGCCACGAGTTCTCCAACACGGGAATGCGGCTCGACTACCTGATGGCCCGCCCCGAGCTGGCCGCCCGCGCCTCCCACGCCCGGGTCATCCACGGCGACGAGGCCGAATGGGCCTCGGACCACTACCCGCTCGCCGTCGACCTGGACCTCACCACACCCCGCTGAGCGTGCTGACCCACGACGCCGCCCTCGAGGCCGATGGCGCCGTCCCGTACGTTCGGTCACCATCGCCCGATGAGGATCTTGCGGGGGTTCGTCGGTGGCTGGATCGCGCGGATCTACCTGATCGCCGTGGCCGCGTCGACCGTGTGGGCTTTCGTGGAGATCACCAGGTCAGGCCAGCCGGGCGCCGACTTCGCCGTCATGGGGACGATGCTCCTGACAGCGCCCTGGTCGTATGCGCTGTTGACGGCCACCGCAAGATGGGACGGCAACGACGGGGTGTTCATCAGCTGCATCGCGGCGGCCGCATTCGTCAACGCCGCCGCCCTCAACGGTGTGGTGGTTCTGATGCGCCGGGCGGGCACCCGGGTATCCCCTTCCGACTAGACGGTCTTCCGATTGGACGGGGCCTCACAGGCAACATGATGGAGTCGCCGGCGTTCTCCATTGCGGGATGCGGCTCGACTACCTGATGGGCCGCCCTGAGCCGGCCCACCCGCGCCCCGGCGTGCTAAAGAGGGAGTCGGTACTGTGCTAAATCGGGAGTCGCGGGTGTGCTAAATTGGGAGTACAACGTGTGCTAATTAGCGAGTGTGATGATGGGCGGTTATGTCCCCCGGCTGCTGGACGCCGAGCTGGCCGATGTCGTGGCCACCCACCCCGCCGTGCTCGTGGTGGGTCCGCGCGCCTGCGGGAAGACCACCACCACTCGGCGCCACTGCCGTTCGGTCTTGCGTCTCGATGTTCCGGCTCAGGCCGCTCTCGCACGCGTCGACCCCGATGTCGCGCTGCGCGGGCTCGAGGAGCCCGTTCTGATCGATGAATGGCAGGTCGTCCCCGAGATCCTGGGTGCCGTCAAACGGGCCGTCGACGACGATCCCCGGCCGGGGCGGTTCGTGCTGACGGGCTCCGCGCAGGCCGATCTGACGTCATCCGGGTGGCCGGCCACCGGCCGTATCGTTCGCTTGACCATGTTTCCGCTGGTCGGGCGCGAGCGCCATGGCGACGCTGCGGCACCGTCGCTCATTGACCGGCTCTTCAGCGACGGCGCCGATGTCTTGGCCGACTCGGCTGTCGACCAAGATGTCGAAGGGTACGTGACCGAGGCCCTCACCAGCGGATGGCCCGAGGCGCTCCGGGTACCGACAGACCGAGCACGCGACCGTTGGCTACGGGGATACGTCGATCACCTGGCGACCCGGGAGGCGCTGGCGCTCGGTCTCGCGCGTGATCCGAGCAGACTGCGCCGCTATCTTCAGGCGGTCGCCGCGAACACCGCGGGCACCCCGACGCACAAACTGCTGTACGACGCGGCGGGCATCGATCGGGCCACCGCCGTCGGCTACGACACGCTGCTTGAAAGTCTCATGATCACCCAGCGTGTTCCGAGCTGGGCCGGCAACCGTACAGATCGTGCGCTTCGTCTTCCCAAGCGTTTCCTCATCGACCCTGGCCTGCTCGGTCCGCTTCTGCTGGTGGACCACCGGCGTGCACTGCGTGACCCCGACCTGCTGGGTCGCACTCTGGACACGCTTGTCGCCGCTCAATTCCGCGCAGAATGCACTGTCAGCACCATCGGCGCCGACCTGTTCCACCTGCGTGATGCGAACGGCCGGCGCGAGATAGACCTGATCATCGAGTCGCGCGACGGTCACGTGCTGGCGATCGAGGTCAAGGCGACGTCTTCCCCTTCCTCTCACGACGCCCGCCATCTCGAGTGGCTTCGTGACCAGCTTGGTAACAGGTTCACTATGGGCCTGGTCGTCCACACCGGGCCTCGGGTTTTTCGTCTGGCTGACCGCGTCCTGGCGGTCCCTCTCGCTGCGCTGTGGAGTTCGGCGCTCCGGTGATCTCGTTCCATGCGGGGATGAGGGCGGCGACCCGTTCCAGCTGGTGGTGCTGGGTACGGAGGTCGAGCGCGCCGAGGCGGACGACGATGTGGCGGGCGCCGGCTTCGATGTAGCGGGTCAGGGCCGCACGCACCTGATCCGCGGAGCCGGTGACGACTGCCTGGACCTTCTCCAGCTCGGTGAGCGGCATGCCGTAGACGGTGGTGGCGTACCGGTCCATCGCCCTGCGCTCACCGTCCTCGTCGATCAGAACGGTCACGAACAGGGCGGGTGTGACGGCGTCGGAGGAGCGGCCGTTGTCCGCCGCGGCCTTGTGCACCTGCGCGAGGCCTGAGGCGTAGTCCGCCGGGTCGGGCGGGTACGGAAGCCAGCCGTCGTACAGCCGCCCGGTGCGGGCCAGCGCGGCCGGTGTTGCACCGCCCAGCCAGATCGGAGGTCCTTCGGTACGGAACGGGGGCGTGGCGGGCGGCATCTCGTCGTACCGGAAGAACTCGCCGTGGAAACTCGTCGCGCCGGCCCACAGTGCGCGCCACAGCGCGACCGTCTCGTCCAGCCGGGCGAACCGCCGGGCCCACGGCACCTCCGACAGCGCGTAGAACGGCCGCCCGAAACGCCCGGGGAAGCCGGCGCCGACCGCGACGGCCAGGCGCCCGCCGGAGAGCAGGTCGAGCGACGCGAGCGACTGTGCCAGCTGCACGGGCCGCCGCAGGAACGGCAGCAGCGCGCCCGTGCCGAGGGTCGCGGTCGTCGTGACCGGAGCCAGTGCGGCGAGCATCGTCAGGGCCTCGATACGCGGGCTGATCAGGGAGTCGTTGGCGAAGAGCGAGGCGAAGCCGAGCCGCTCTGCCTCCTGGCCGAAGGCGATCAGGTCGCGCGGGTCGCCCCACTGGGCGGCGCTGGTCGGAAGCAGTACGCCGATGTCCACGCCGACGATGCTGGCCAGCCACTGCGGGGAGCGGCAATTCCCTCCGGGGAATAGCCGGTAGAAACGAACCCATGGATTTCCCGCGCGCGCTGCGTGAACGGCGTACCGACCGGCGGATCAGTCAGCTCGAGCTGGCCACGCGGGCCGGGACGACGCAGCGGCACGTGAGCTTCATGGAGTCGGGCCGGTCGCGCCCGGGGCGCGGCATGGTGGTACGCCTGGCCGACTCGCTGGGCCTGCCGCTGCGGGAGCGCAACGCGCTGCTGCTGGCGGCCGGATACGCGGCGGTGTACCCCGAGACGCCGCTGGATGATGCGGCACTCGCCCCGGTGCGCGCCGCGATCGGCCACATCCTCGACGGGCACCAGCCCTATCCGGCGCTGGTCGTCGACCGTAGCGGTGCCCTGGTCGCGGCCAACGACGCGTTCGGCGTGATCACCGAGGGAGCCGCCGCGGAGCTGGTCGGTCCCGGCCGCAACGTCTACCGCCTGGCGTTGCACCCGGCCGGGATCGCACCGCGGATCCGCAACCTGGCCGAATGGGGGCGGCACGTCCTGCACCGCTTGGAGCAGCAGGAAGAGCTCCGCGACGAGCTGCTGGCGTACGTACCCGGTCTGCAGCCGTCCGACGGGCACCTGGGGTTCGCGGTGCCGCTGCTTCTGGACTCACGCCACGGTCGGCTGCACTTGATCACGACCGTGACGACGTTCGCGACCGCGACGGATGTCACCCTCGCGGAGCTCAAGCTCGAGGCCTTCCTCCCGGCTGACGCGGCAACGGCCCGGGCGCTGGCCGCGGCCGTCACAGCACCACGTTGACCAGGACGGTGAGCAGGACCGACAGCAGGACGGACACCACGATCATCGTGAGGCAGCCGAGGCCGCCGCCGAAGACGCGGACCTCCGTGTTTCCGATACGCATGGCTCACCGACTACCCCGTCATGCCGAAAGCACTCGTCGCCGGGGCCAGGTGGGCGGCGATCGCGTCCGCCGCCGCCGGGCCGGCGGTCGTCAGGGCGTTGTGGGCCGCGCCCGGCAGGGTCACCGAGACGCCGCCGGTGAGCTGGGCGACCCGGGTACGCCAGGGGAGCGGCGCGACCGGGTCCCGGTCACCGCCGAGCACCAGGGTGGGGCAGCCGACCCGGCTCAGGTCGTCCTCGACGCGGTTGCGGACCGAGTGCCCGATGGTCGCCCAGACCCGCCACGGCCGGGCGTCCCACACGTCGCGGGCCAGGATCGCGGCCTGACGGGGGTCCTCCGCCGGCAGGTCGCCGAACCACCGGCCGATCAGGGCCCGGCGGGTCCGCGCGGCGGGGTCGGTCGTCGGGCTCGCCAGGATGAGTGCCGCCACCGTGTCGGGGCGCAGGACGGCGAGGGCCGCCGCGACCTCCGCGCCGAACGAGTGCCCCAGCACGGCCACCCGGGAGAGCCCTTCGGCGTCCAGCCACGCGGCGACGAACCGGGCGTGGCGGGGGACGTCGAAGGCGACCGGTGGCTTGGTGGTGAGCCCGAACCCGGGCAGGTCCGGTACGAGCACCGGGTGCCGGTCGGTGAGCGCCTCCGCCGTGGGCATCAGGTAGCGGTGCGAGACGGCGAGGCCGTGGAGCATCACCACCGGCAGGCCGTCGGCGGGCCGGGCCGGGACGCGGACGTGGGTGCGGACACGTCCGACCGTCGACCAGCGGCTGACCCAGCCCCGGCGGGGTCTCGGCGCGGAGAGGGCCAGGGGCAGCATGGTCTGGTCATACCCGCCCCGGGGGCGGTTCAGACGTCGGCGACGACCCGGTCCCGGCCCTCGCGCTTGGCCACGTACAGGTTGCGGTCGGCCAGCGAGAGCAGCGACGACGGGGAGCCGCGGCCGTCGTCGGAGGTCGTGACCCCGATGCTGGTCGTCACCGGCATGGCGCCGGTGATCGGCTCCCAGGCGTGGGCCCGGATGCGCAGGCGCAGCCGCTCGCAGCGCTCCACCGCCTCCTCGTGGGCGAGGCCCGGCATGATGAGCAGGAACTCCTCGCCGCCCATCCGCGCCGCGATCATCGGCCCGATCGCCGCCTCGTGCAGGAGCTTCGCGACCTGCTGGAGCACGATGTCGCCGGTGCTGTGCGAGAGCGTGTCGTTCACCCGCTTGAAGTGGTCCAGGTCGAGGATCGCCAGCGACAGGGGCGCCCGCCGGGCGAGCGCCTCGCCGAGCAGGGCCGGTAGCCGGTCGTTGACGTAGCGGCGGTTGTAGAGGCCGGTCAGGGCGTCGCGGTGCGCCATCTCGCGGAAGTGCTCGCTGGCGCGCCGCGCCTCGGTCGCCTCGAACACCGCTTGCAGTGCCCGGGCCCGCGCGTCCCGTTGCGCCGAGTGCAGCGCCGACGCCGCCGTGTGGAAGGCGCGGTGCTCCTCGTACGCCTCGCGGAACCGGCCGGTGGCGGCGTACAGGGCGGCCTGCTCCTCGCGGGCCTGGGCGCGTACCCGGTCCAGCCCGCGCTCCTCGGCCACCCGCGCGGCCTCGTCGAGGGCTTCCTGGGCCGCCGCGTAGCGGTGGTCCAGCCGGCGCGCCTCGGCCAGGGTGAGCAGGCACACGGCCGGCGCGACCCCCTCGTGCGCCTCGACCTTCGACTGGCCGTCCTCGAGCATGACGTGCAGCGTCTCCTCGGCCGCGCCGTAGCGGCCGCTCATCATCTCGACGCGCGCGATCGTGTCCAGCTCCAGCGCGCTGAAGTTGCGCGGGCCGCGGGCCTGCACCTCGCGCATGTGCGCGACCAGCTCCCGGGCGCCGGCCTCGTCGCCGTTCTCGAACGCCGTGTACGCCATGTTGTTGAGGATGTTGAGGGTCAGCTCGAAGTCGCCGATGGCGGTCGCGATCTGCAGCGCCTCGCGGAACCGCCGGTCGCCCTCCTCGGTGGAGCCGCTCTCGTCGAGGGCGACGGCGAGGGTCATCAGGTGCCGCGCCCGGATGCTGGGCGGCTCGTCGTCGATCAGGTTCGCGACGCCCTGCACCGCGTGGGTGAGGCCTTCGGAGAGGTCGCCGACCTGCCGGTAGAAGTTGGACAGCACCCGGTGCGACCGCGCGAGCAGGAAGGGGCATTCGTGCTCCTGGGCCCAGGCCAGCACCTGGTGCGCCCACTGCCCGCCCCGCTCCGAGCGGCCCTCGCGGACGAGGATGTCGGCCCGCATCAGCTTGGCGCGCATGGCCAGGTCGTCGAGGCGCAGCTCGCCGGCCCGGCGCTCGGCGGCCGCGGCCGGCCCGGCGACGCTGCGGAACTTGGACGTGGGGCGCGCCTCGAGCTCGGCCAGGGTCGCCTCGAGCGCGCTGCGCTCGTCCGCGACCAGGATGGGACCGGCCTCCGTCGCCGCCTCGGTCGTCACCAGCGTCCCGCCTCTCCCGCTCGGTCCCCGGCGGGGTCCTCGGCAGCCTTCCCGATCGGCCGCGGTGCCCGGCGTTGAGGGGTTTTCCGGGAGCAGTTCGGTTGCCTACCTCCGGGCGGT
The DNA here is from genome assembly GCF_040676695.1 of Actinoplanes sp. NPDC049548. NCBI lineage: Bacteria > Bacillati > Actinomycetota > Actinomycetes > Micromonosporales > Micromonosporaceae > Actinoplanes > Actinoplanes sp. NPDC049548. The sequence goes on along the minus strand of NZ_JBFAPM010000002.1, from coordinate 181,955 downwards.
GCAGACCGGCTGGGAGGCGGCGACCTTGTCGACCGTGTAGACGACGGCCACGGTGAAGCAGTAGTCGTTCTGCTCGTTGAGCCCGTACACGGTGTAGTCGGTGGTGCCGGCGGGCAGCTGCTGGAAGGCGCGCTGCTCCTGGCCGCGGCGGCCCCCGGAGATCAGCACCGGGCCCTCGGAGCCCTTCGGGTAGCGCCAGGTGAGCGAGACGCTGTCGCGGTTGTCCCGCAGCTTGACGTCGACGGGAGCCAGCGGGTCGACGGACGCCGGGGGACTGGGCGGGGCGGAGGACGCGCCCGGGGACGCGGTGCTGGTCACGGGCGCGGCCGGGGGAGGGGTGCCGGCCCGGTCGCCGCGGGGCAGGGTCACCGCGACGACCGCCGCGGCGGCCGCGACCCCGGCCACCAGGACCGCGGCCAGGATGAAGGGCTGCCGGCTCGCGGGTTGCTCCACGGGTACGGGGAGCAGGCGGTCGGTGACCGGGGCACTGGCCCGGTCGACGGGTAGGCGGGGGCCGGGCGGGTACGCGCCGGGCGCGGCGGCCGCGGGTGGCACCGAGTCCGGCGGGAACGGCCCCGGTGCGTCGACTGCGGGCGGGGAGAGGTCGGGCGGGAACGGGCCGGGCGGATCGGTCCGGCCCGCCAGCACCTGGGCGACGTGACCCTGCGCCGGCCAGTCGGCGGCGGGCGTGCCCGTCCGGGGCGGTGCCGGGAAGTAGACCGGCTCGGCGGGTGGCATCGGCCGGCCCGGGTGGGGCTGAGCGGGGGCGGGCGACATGAGCGGCAGCGGGATCGGCGGCTCCGGACGGGCGTGCCGGCCCGTCGGGTCGCCGGGCGTCTCGGGCGGTTGCGGGGCGTTCGCCGGCACGCGGGTCACGCCCGGAGCCGGTCCGTCGGGTTCCGGGCCGGTGGAGCGCTGCACCCGGCCGCAGCGGTGGCGCCCCGACGCCGGGCTGCCGGCCAGGCGGGCGATCTGCTGCGCCAGGGGGTGGTCGGCCGGCAGGTACCGGGCGCAGAGCTCCTGGGCGAGGGTCAGGTGGGCCGACGCCTCCCCGAGCCGGGAGCATTCGCGTTCCATGGCGCCCAGCCGGGCCAGCATCTTGATCCCGGCGGGTGAGGCGTCGCCGTAGACCTCGCGGTGGCGGGTCCACGCGTCGGTGAGCCGGGCCCGTGCGGCCGTGCAGTGCCCGGCGGCGTGCTCCGCGGTCGCCAGGTCCGCCTCGGCGGCGAGCACCCGCTCCGACAGCGGCCCGTCGAGCGCCGTCAGCTCGCCGACGAGATCGTGGTACAGCTGGGCGGCGCGGCCATGGTTGCCCACCCGGTGCAGGACCGCGGCGTGGGTGGCGGCCGCGGCGATCGTGCGTTCGTCGTGGGGGCCGTGCAGCCGCTCCTCGGCCGCGTGCGCGAACCCGGCCCAGAGCCGCGCGGCGTGCGCGTCGCCGAGCGCGATGAGGATGCGGGCGAGCAGGGCGGCGGCGAGGGCGAGGTCGGGAGAGGCGCGCTGGGGGTCGGTCTCGGCCGGGTCGAGGACGCCGGACAGCACGGCCCGGGCGCCGGCGAGGTCGCCCTCGGCCGTCAGCGACTGCGCCTGGGCGGTCAGGGCGGCGAGCGGAGGGGGCACGTGCCTCATAGTGTCTGCTCGGACACCGTAGGTACAAGTCCTGGGGCGCGTACCCGATGTGGCGCCGTACACGGTAGAACTCGAACATGACCGCCGAGAGCGTCAAACGCGAGATTCTGGTCCGACACCTCGAGGCATGGGCGCCGGCCGCGCTGCACCGGGCCCGGCGGGCCGTCTACGCCCACGGGTACGCCGACACGACCCGCTCCCTCGCCGAGGCGGCGCTCGGCGTCTTCACCGACCAGTCCGACCTGGTCAGGGGCAGGGAGCTGACCGTGGTCGCGGTCGGCGGCGAGGTCGGGGCGGGCGCCGGGGCCGCCGGGCTCAGCGTCCACAGTGTGCCGGGCCGGACCGAGGACACGTGGGGGGCGGCGTTGAAGGCGGCGGGTGCTCTGCGCGTACCCGTGCTCGGTTTCCTGGATGCGGGTGCCGCCGCCGAACCGCCCGGCGCGCCCCTGCTCGCGGCCCTGGCCGCCGGGAAACCGGCCGAGGCGCTGATCGTGCTCCCCGGGCCGGACCCGGTGCCGCAGACGCGGACCGCGCTGCGGGAAGCCGGCTTTCCGCTCGTCGCCGCCGTCGAGCTCGCGGTCACCGACGAGCCGGGCGAGGTGGTGCTCTACGCGACGACCCTCGGCCGCAGCCTCGAGGCGTTCAAGGACCTGCTGTGGGCGGTCGACGAGTACGCCGGCGTGCGCTACCGCGACCCGGGCGACCCGGAGCGGCACCTGATCGACATCTCGCTCAACCCGCACCCGGGGCCGCTGCGCCGGGAACTGCTCGCCCACCTGGGCGAGGTGGGGGAGGCTTCGGTGACGGACCTGCGGACGTTCGCGCTGACCGAGACCGTCTACCGGGCGGCGGACGTCACCCGGGTGCTGCACACGCTGCTGGACGCCGGGACGGTGACCCGGCGCCCGGAGCACGGCCGGCTCGGCGGGGACGTGGTGATCACCGCCTGAGTCCGGTCAGGACTTGTCCTGCTTCCACGACAGCGGACCGGGCAGGTCGACGCGGTGCGCCCGGGCCTTCGAGTTCCAGGACCAGCGGCCGATCTTGATGGTCCAGGAGGAGAGGCCCCGAGAAGTGAAGTTCAGGATCAGCGGTCCGAACTTCTTCCGGCTGCGGTACATGATGGCCATCGGGATGTCCTTCCGTGGATTCGCCAGATGATCCACGGATTCCCGATGGCCGATCTCCCGAAACCGCCTACCGGGGCTGCCAGGCGTCCGGACGGGTGGTGAGCTTGCGGACGTGCGCCGGCATCCGGCCGCTGATCAGCTCGGCGAGGCTCACCTCGTCGACGACCTCGCGCACCGCCGAGCGGACGGCCACCCAGAGGTTGGGAAGGTTCTCCGCGGCGCCCGAATACTGGGTCTCCTCCGGCCGCAGTCCCCGGACCCCGGCCAGCGGGCCGTCGACGGCGCGCAGGATCTGGCCGATGGTCACGTCGCGTGGCGACTGTGACAGCGTGTAGCCACCCTCCGCCCCGCGCTGGGCGCGGACCACTCCGGCCCGGCGGAGATCCGCGAGGACGGCCTCGAGGAACTTCCTGGGCATGTTCTGGTCCTGGGCGATGGCCTGGGCGGACATCAGGGCGGGGTAGGCGTTGGCCAGGCTCAGCGCCGCCCGTACCGCGTAGTCGCCGCGCGCGGAGATCTGCACCTCACCATCATGCCCCGTCCGCGCTCGCGACCCTCGTCCACCCCGGGAAATATGGGAATTCGGGCATCACTCAGCGTCAGGGCGTGGTGGCAAATTCAGTCTTTCGGGGGTCTCGGCCGGCTCATTCCGCGGCCAGGCGCTGGGTCGGGACGCGGGCGCCGATGTCCGCGACGTCGTCCGCCACCTCGGCCGGCATCGGGGCGGCGGCTCCGGCGCGGAACGCCCCCGGGCTCATGCCGGCCTCGCGGTGGAAGAACCGGCCGAAGTTGGTCGGCTCGCCGAAGCCCAGCCGCCGGCCGATCTCCGCCACCGACAGGTCGGTGCACGCCAGCAGGCGCCGCGCCTCGAGGGCCACGCGATCGTCGACGACCTGTTTCGCCGTACGGCCGGTCACCGCGAGGCTCGCGCGGGTGAGCGTCCGGACCGAGCAGCCGATCCGGGCCGCGTAGTCCTCCACCCGCCGGCTGTGCGGATGGCCGTCCTCCAGGTCGCGCCGGAAACGGGCGTACGTCCGGGCCTCCGAGGTCGTGGTGGCGGCCCGGTCCTCGGCGCTCATGAGGGCGATGCGCAGCAGCAGGACCGCGAGCTGGTGCCGCAGCAGGCCGGCCGCGATCGCGCCGGAGCTGTGCCGCACGCAGTCCACGCCCAGCTGCGCCACCTCGGTGATCACCGCGTCCTCGTCCTCGCCGGCCAGCTGCCAGCGGGTCGGCCCGGGCAGGTCGTCGACCGGTACGCCGCTCACCTCGGCCGCCGACAGCAGGTCGCGGCTCCACGTGACGAGCGAGGCGTCGAGCCCCGGCTCCGCCCCGAACCGCAGGGCCTGCCCCGGTCGTACCCAGAGCAGCGTCCCCGGGCGTACCCGATGGGCGGTGAAGTCGATCTCGACCGTGCCGTGTCCGGCAGTGGTCAGGGCGAGCAGGTGGTAGGGCAGCCGCCGGGGCCGCGGCTCCTCGGCGACGAGGTCGGTGCCGGAGAGCGTGCAGGTGCCCACGCCGGCCCACTGCGGGGCGGGTGCGGACCTGGTGCGCTGCTGTCCGGGGGTGACCATCGAGGGCACGGTATCCGGCCGTGACCAGGGATGCACGTGGGAGACCGCGAGGTCAGCGGATATCCGGCAGACGATCTGGAAAACAGGTATTGAAACGGACAAAAGACCTCTAATAGCGGCGCGGAAAAAGCGACCCGCGCGGACCGGCAGTGTCCGCGCGGGTCGCCCCGTGAAATCCGTTGTCGCTATCGACCGGCCAACAGCCGGTTGACCGCCGCGTCCACGTCCAGGTGATCGGACTCCCGGCCCCGCGGAACCACCACATAGGTGCGCCGCAGGAACCGGACCAGAACGCTGCGTGGTACTTCGAACAGTGCATTGCCGTCGGGTGACGACAACGCCAGGGCCACGAAGTCGCCCCGCGGCGTGGCCCACGGCCACACCCGGACGTCCCCGATGCCCGCGGGCTCATCGAGCCCGGTCACGAGCAGTTCCCGCGCAAAGGACCAGCTCACGGCTTCCCCACCGGCTGATTCTGCGTGGAACAACACGTGGACCGCGTACGGGTCGGCTGGGTCGTACCGCAGGCTGGCACGCACGGGCAGAGCCGTGGCATCAGGCGCTACGAGCCGCAGCGATGTTTCGACCTCGACGGTCGTTGGACGAATGGTACTCATGGACGAACTCCCCCCGGCACCGCTGCGAGGCTGGTGAACCCCGCGTTTCCCATACTCAGGTGATCCCTGTCATTACGCTCCGCCATACGCTGATCTCACCCAGTAGTGGGAAGACGGTTCCGATAAGCTCTCCGAACGAGCCGTTAAACGGTATCTTGTCCTGTTCTGCCCAAGTACTCGGTTCCGCCCGGCGTCGGGTGGTCCAGCAGTTGACTCACTCCGGTAACGTCCATTCCTCCCGGGTAGTGACGGGGAGGCGGAACACTAGGGGATGAAATGACCGGGAGCTTGCGATCTTTGCCGGGAAAGTGAACGAGATGTCCCAATCCGACAGGGTGACCGAGACCCGTACGCCCCGCGGTGTACTGGACCGGGTCCGCGCCAACCCGACCGGCCGGCTCGCCCTCAAGATCGGCGTCGGCGTCCTCGGCGGCCTCGTCGTCGCCCTCGGCATCGTCCTCATCCCGTTCCCGGGACCCGGCTGGGCCATCGTCATCCTCGGCCTCGCCATCTGGGCCGTCGAGTTCGTCTGGGCCCGCCACCTCCTGCAGTTCACCAAACGCCACGTCCAGAGCTGGACCCACTGGGTCCTCAAGCAGAGCCTCCCGGTGCGCGCCCTCATCGGCCTGGTGGGCTTCATCTTCATCTGCGCGGTCGTCTGGGTCTCGGTGAAGCTGACCATGCACATCGACCTGGCCGTCGAGATCCGCGACTTCATCGCCCGCCGGTGACGCGCCGACCCCGGGTTCGCGCGCGAGGCAGGCGGTCCGGTACAGTCTGTCGCGGCAAGGGCGATTAGCTCAGCGGGAGAGCGCTCCGTTCACACCGGAGAGGTCACTGGTTCGATCCCAGTATCGCCCACGAGCGGCAGGGGCTCTGTGTTCGCGGAAGGCGCGAACCGGGGCCCCTCGTTTTGTCTGCTCCGGGGGCCGAGCCCCCGGAAACCCCGCGTTGCGGTGGTTACTGCCGGTCGGTTGGGTCCGGGTGGCTAAGGGATGTCTCGCACTTCACTCCCGATTCACCCGTTCACCGGGCTGCGCGCAACATCGCTCTGGCAGGCTGATCCGCGATCCATTGCACGGCAACGACTGCACCGAGTTTCGAGACATCGCTCAGGGATGCGCTCTGCGGTCGATCCAGCCGTGGTCCAGGGCTTGGACGACGGCGCCCGTACGGCTGGTTGTGTGGGTCTTGCGCAGCGCTGAGCCGACGTGCTTCTCGACTGTCTTGGGGGACACGAAGAGTGCAGCCGCGACCTCTCGGTCGGTTCGGCCCTGGGCCAGCAAGGTGAGAACTTCTGTCTCTCGGGGGCTCAGGGGCGACGGCACGGGGGCAACCGGGGATGCGGCGGCCGGCCGGTCGGCGGCGTAGGGGACGTCTGCTTGGACGAGCGTCCCCCAGCCGGGGACCCTGTCCACCTTGACGGCTCCGCCCGCGGCCGCGAGCAGCTGCGACCATGAGCTGGTGCCCAGGCCGAGCGGGTCGGGCTCCGAAGTCGGGCGCCCCGCCAGCGGTGAGTCGTCCTGGACGAGCAGGCGGAGGCCTTCTGCTCGGTGGACGACGGCGACGTGGACCCGGCTCACTCCTTCGCTGCGTGAGGCGGCGAGGGCGGCGACCGCGACCACCTCGGCGGTCGCCTGTGCTACCTCGGCGCCGAGCGGACGGGGAGCGCCCACCTCGGTGACCCGCGTCTTGATCCGGGTGAGTTCCGCCTGGGCGGTGAAGCGCTCACGGATGAGATCGGCGAGCAGAGGGTGCTCGGCGCCGCCTGCCCGGACGATGGCCCCCGCCCCGGCCTGGCTCAGTACCTCGAGGGTGTCGATCTCACTTGCGGAGTAGCGCCGGGACTCGCCGGCGAACCCGACGTTGACCCCGATGACCTCGCCGCGCCACCACATGGGTACCGCGACCGCCGACCCCCGGCTGGCGGGGTGATCGGGTGGCAGGTGCCGCCCCGGCACGTCCTCATAGCTCGGTAGGACGACCGGGCGGCGGCGGGCGAAGGCCTCCCCCGTCGCGCCCTGGTGGAGCGGAAAGCTGCGGCCCAGCTCGCAGCGCACGCCGATCTCGGCCACCTTGCTGTACGTCCCGCCGGCGCCGTCCACGAGGGAGACGCTGCCCGCGACCCCCGGCACCACGCCGCTGCTCGTCAGGAGGAGATGACGCAGGACCTGGATCAAGCTCTGATCCGAGTAGAGGCTGCTCACGGCGACATCCAGCGGCGGACGGCCGCCCGGCGCACATTGCCCCTCCTGCCGCATGGTTGGACCTTAGAAGGACCGCACGAGGAGCCGCAATGGACAGCGCGTCCGCCGGTTCATGCCCCATCTGAAAGGGCCGCTGCGGGTCCTTTGCGCGGTGCCCTCACGCCGCGGGACTGGGGGATTTCCCCCATGGATGAGCTGCAGCAACGACAGCTTTACTGACCACGCGCCACACCACTCGACCGACAGGGAGGGACCTCGTGCCCGTCGTCGGCATGAAGGAGATGCTGGACCGTGCGCTCGCGGACAGGTACGGCGTCGCCGCGTTCAACATCCTCAACGACCTCACGATCGAGGCGATCCTCGCCGCCGCGACCGAGGAGAACGCTCCGGTCATCCTGCAGACCTCGGTGAAGACTGTGCGGTCGTACGGCCGCCGGCAGCTCTTCGGCATCTTCCAGGCCCTGGTCCGGGACGTGCCGGTGCCGGTGACGCTGCACCTGGACCACTGCCCCTACCGCGAGGTCATCAGCGACTGCCTGGCCGGCGGGTGGAACAGCGTCCTGTTCGACGCCCACGAGCTCGCTGTCGCAGAGAATCTTCGCCAGACCATGGAGGTCGTCGCCGAAGCCCGCAGAACGGGCGCGCACGTCGAGGGGGAGATCGAAGGCATCCGGGGGGTGGAGGACGGCATCGGCTCCGACGAGGCCTCCCGCGTCCAGAGCCTTGAGGTCGCCGTCGACTTCATCAAGCAGACCGGCGTCGACTGCTTCGCCCCGGCCATCGGCAACGCGCACGGGCAGTACAAGTCCGCTCCCGTCCTCGACCATCAGCGGGTGTCCGACCTCGTCGAGGCGACGGGCGTACCCATGGCCCTGCACGGAGGCACCGGCCTCTCGGACAGCCAGTTCACCGATCTCATCTCGCGCGGCTGCGCGAAGGTCAACATCTCGACCGCGCTGAAGGAGAGCTACCTGAAGGAGAGCCTGAGCTTTCTCAAGGCGGCCGAGACCAAGGACAAGTGGGACCCACCCTCGCTGTTCACCGCGCAGCGGGATGCGGTGACCGAGATGGCCAAGCGGCACATCCGGCTCTTCGGTAGCGCAGGGCGTGCCTGGTGACCGGCCTGATCTTCGACTGCGACGGTGTCCTGGCGGACACGGAGCGCCACGGCCACCTGCCGGCCTTCAACGAGACGTTCGAGCACTTCGGGTTGCCCGTACGGTGGAGCGAGGACGACTACGCCGAGAAGCTCAGAATCGGCGGGGGCAAGGAGCGGATGGCGAGCCTGTTCGCCGACCCGGAGTTCGTCCGCGCTGCGGGCATTCCGGAGGACGAGGCCGCCCGCAAGGACCTCCTCGCACAGTGGCACAGGACCAAGACCGCCGCGTTCAAGCGGCTGGTGTCCGAGGGCCGCATCCCGCCGCGTCCAGGCATCTCCCGGATCGTCCTCGCGGCGCTCGGGGAGGGCTGGACCGTCGCGGTCGCCTCCACCTCGGCGGAGGAATCGGTACGGGCTGTCCTCGAGAACGCCGTGGGCAAGGAGGTCGCGGACCGGATCCCCCGCTTCGCCGGCGACGTCGTCCCGGCGAAGAAGCCCGACCCTGCCATCTACCGGCTCACCGTCTCGCAGCTCTCCCTCGACCCCGCGGAAACCCTGGTGGTCGAGGACTCCCGCAACGGGCTGCTGGCCGCCACCGCGGCAGGGCTCCCGTGCCTGGTCACCGTCAACGGCTACACCCGCGACGAGGACTTCACCGAGGCCGTACTCGTGGTTTCGGAGCTCGGCGACCCCGGACGCCGGCCCGTCGAGGTGCTGGCCAACCGGAGCAAGGCCACCCCGGGGGACTACATCACGCTGGAGGATCTCCGGTCCTGCCTGCAGGCACAGCCGGTGCCCGACGAGGGAGGGAACACGTGAGCAGCGACGCGCTGGGGCAGACCGAGCTGGTGGTGCGCACGATCGCCGAGACGGCGGTGGAGAACGAGAGGTACTTCGGTGACCTCGACGCCGTCGTAGGTGACGGCGACTTCGGCTACTCGCTGGCGAGGGGGTTCGAGAAGCTGCTGGAGGGGTGGGACGACATCGACCGTACCGATGTCGGCACGTTCCTGAAGAAGTGCGGTATGACCATCGCGTCGCGGATCGGTGGCACCTCCGGGCCGATCTGGGGCACCGCCTTCATGCGGGCGGGCGTCGCCGCGGGGGACAAGAAGGAAATCTCGGGCGAGCAGGTGGTCGCGATGCTCCGATCGGCCATCGAGGGCATCAAGGCCCGCGGGCAGTCCGACGTCGGCGACAAGACCCTGCTCGACGCGCTGGTCCCCATGACCGACACGCTCGAGCAGCAGCTGCAGCAGGGTAGGTCCGCCGCGGAGGCGCTCACCGCGGCTGCGGCGACGGCGCGGGAGTCGGCCGAGGCCACCAGGGACATGGTGGCCAAGCGCGGGCGGGCCGCCTACACCGGGGAGCGCAGCAAAGGCTCGGTCGACGCCGGCGCCATGGCTGTGGCCGTGATCGTCGACCGCATCAGCGAGGTCCGGTCCAGATAAGGAGCCAGTCGTGAAGAAGTTCGTCAACGACCCGAAGAACTTCGTGCCCGAGATGCTGGAGGGCCTCGCCCTCGCGAACCCGGACACGCTCCGGTACGTGCCCGAGTACAACCTCATCATGCGGGCCGATGCGCCGCGCGAGGACAAGGTCTCCATCGTCCAGGGTTCGGGCTCCGGGCACGAGCCCGCGCACGTCATGATCGTCGGCAAGGGCATGCTCGACGCGGCCTGTCCCGGCGACGTGTTCGCCGCGCCGCCGATCGACTACGTCTACGAGACCGCGAAACTGCTGGCCTCCCCCCGAGGCGTGCTCCTGCTCGTGAACAACTACACGGGCGACCGGATGGCCTTCGACATGGGCCGGGAGATGGCGGAGTCCGAGGGCATCAAGGTCGAGGTGCTCACCATCAACGACGACGTGGCGGTGAAGGACTCCCTCTACACCGTCGGCCGACGCGGCGTGGCAGGCAACTTCTTCGTGCTCAAGGCCGTCGGCGCCGCCGCGGAGGCGGGCGCCGACATCGACGAGCTCATCCGCATCGGGAAGAACGTCAACGACGTCACCCGCTCCCTCGGGGTCGCCCTCACGGCCTGCACCCCGCCTGCCAAGGGCAGTCCCCTGTTCGACCTGGGGGACGACGAGATCGAGTTCGGTGTGGGAATCCACGGCGAGCCCGGGCGGGAGCGGCGCAAGCTCTCGAACGCGGACGCGATCGCCGACGACATGCTCGAAGCGGTCGTCACCGACCTTCCCTACCACAGCGGGGACCGGGTCGCTCTCATGATCAACGGTCTGGGCGGTACGCCCATCAGCGAGCTGTACGTGCTCTACCGGCGCGCCCACCAGCAGCTCGCCGACCGGGGCATCACCGTCGGCCGCAGCTACGTGAACGAGTACTGCACGTCACTCGACATGGCCGGCGCGTCGCTCACCCTCGTCCGCCTCGATGACGAGATCGACCGGCTCCTGGGCGCGCCCGCCGAGGTCGCCGTCCGCGTCTTCTAGCCGTCGTCGAGGCGCCGCCCAGCGAAGTCCGGAAGCCGGCGTGAGGCCATTAGGAGTCCTTCATGTCCCTCGGGAGCGTATTCGTATCGGAAACAGTCGGCACCGCCTTCCTGCTCGTCCTGGGGTGCGGGGTCGTCGCCAACGTCGCCCTTGCCCGTACGAAGGGAGCGGCCGGCGGCTTCCTCCTCGTCAACTTCGGCTGGGCGATCGGCGTCTTCGCCGGCGTGTACGCGGCGTACCGGTCCGGTGGCCACCTCAACCCCGCCGTCACGCTCGGCATCTGGGCGAGCGGGGCCGCCGAGTACGCGCCGAACGTACCCGTGACCTTCGGAGCCACGCTCGTCTACATCGCCGGCCAGTTCCTCGGCGCCTTCCTCGGAGCCGTTGCCGTCTGGCTCGCCTACAAGCAGCACTTCGACGACACCGACGACCCCACGGCGCAGCTGGGTGTCTTCTCGACCGGGCCGGCGATCCGCACCTACGCCTGGAACCTCGTCACCGAGGTCATCGCGACCTTCGTGCTCGTCTTCGTCATCCTCGTGTTCGGCAAGACTCCCAGCCAGCTCGGGCCACTCGCCGCCGCGCTGCTCGTCCTCGGCATCGGAGCCTCCCTCGGAGGACCGACCGGCTATGCCATCAACCCGGCACGCGACCTCGGTCCGCGCATCGCGCACGCGGTGCTGCCCATGCGTGGCAAGGGAGGAAGCGACTGGGGCTACTCCTGGGTGCCGGTGGTCGGGCCGGTCGTCGGCGGGATTCTCGCGGGGCTGCTCGCGAATGCGTACACCTGACCCGGACGCGACGACGGTGGGAGATCCGTGATGGAGAACAGCGAGAGCCGGCCGGAGCCGGCCGAGGGCGGGCACACGGAGGTGTCGCGTCACGCGGGACGCTATGTGGGCCGCGATGTCGACGAGCCGCCCGAGACCCCGCAGGAGAAGGACGTCGGCGCCTACACCGATACCGACGTCGCCTCCGAGGTCCGCCGGCGGACGGGCCAGGAAGGCGAGTACGAGGACATGAACCTGCCCGAGGGCGAACGCCCGCCGCGGGCACCGGGGCACTACACCGGCGTGGATCCCGAGACCGACGACGAACCACCTCGTGAGCCGTAGCCCACCGCCCGGGGTCGCTGCGCTCGTCCGCTTGTACTAGCCTCGCCGGGCGTGCGGGCGCAGCCTCTTCGCCTGCTCAGCGCTGCGGGGGAGCGGAGGGCGTAGTTTGTTCGACTTGTCACGGCGGTCCCTGCTGGTGGCGGGAACGGCGATGCTGGTGGCCGGATGCACCCGGGACCGGACGAAGCCGTTGATCACCGAGGAGGAGCCCGACGCCGGCCTCGACCTTCCGGGCGCGGCGGCGACGGCGGCGCTCCGGGCGATCCTCGCGCGGCGGGCGAAGGCGGTGCAAACCGGCGACGAGGGCATGTTCCTCGGCGATCTGGACCAGTCGCGGGGCGCGCTGATCAAGCAGCAGAAGATGCTGTTCGCCAACCTGCGCCAGTTCACGTTCAAGACCTTCGCCTACGTGCTGCCCGAGCGCGTCCAGCCCCAGGTCGACAAGGGACTGTCGACGTTTCCGGTCGTCGGGATCGTCCAGCTGGCCATCGACGACGCCGGCACCGGTGTGATGCCGGGCGAGGCTTTCCGTTACACGCTCATCCAGCAGGACGGCCGGTTCCTGGTCCGGGACATCGTGGGCAAGACGAGGGCCAATGCCGCCGAGCTGGACGTTCAGGGGCCCATGGCGGATGCGCCCTGGAACACCACGCCGTTGAGGGTCACCACGGTGGGCGACGTCTGGCTCGCCGCCGACGCGTCCGTCACCGACCTGGACGCCTACGTCAGCGCTGCGGCCGCCGAGGCCGACCGGATCGATGCCCTGTGGGGCGGCCGGACCCGTTACCCGGGCAGCCTCATGTTCCTCACCCGCGACGCCGGGGCTTTCAAGACCTGGTACGGGTTCGGCCAGGCGGACAACTACGAGGACACGGTCGAGGGAATCGCGCCGTTCCGCGTCGGTGTGCGCACCAACGGTGAGGTGTTCGACGGCCAGTTCGCCGGGTCCCGGGTCGTCGTCAACCTCAAGCGGATCGACGCGTTCGACGACGATCCCCGGCTCGTCATGCGCCACGAGCTGGCGCACGCCATCACCACACGCGCGCAGGAGGTGGGGATCCCCCTCGGTGAACTCGACAGCGGCGCTCCCACGTGGGCGGTGGAGGGCTTCGCCCAGTGGACCGAGACGCTGGGCAATGCCGGGCGGGCCGCCCAGTCCCTGCGCGGCGCCCGCACCGGCTTCAACGGCCGGCTGCCCCGGTCGAAGGACTTCTACGGCAAGAAGGCGACGCAGAACTACGCCGTCGGAGCGACGGCGTTCCTGTTCGCCGAGAAGCTCAAGGGAACCCAGGCGGCGGTGGAGTTCTACGCCGCCGTGGTCCGGCACGCCGACCTCGGCGACGACGCCGTGGCCGAGCTCCCCGTCTTCGACGGCATCTGCCGAGAGGCGCTGGGCTTGAGCAGCGCGTCGTTCTACCGCCGATGGGCCGGCTTCGTGCGGAACGGGGCATGAGGCGATGATCCGGAGAACCCTGCTGGCGGGCCTGGGCGCCTTCGTGGTCGCCACGATCATCGCCGGAGTCACCATGTTCCTCCTCCGCGGCGGCGCGCGGTCCGCGGAGACCAGCATGGGTCCGTGCGCCGAAGACTCCACGTACCGTTGCATCCCGCACCTGAAGGCCGAGGACCTGGTCGCAGCGCTCAAGAAGCGTGGCTTCGAGTGCTACAAGCCCGGAGGCGCCCGAGGATGCGAGCTGGAGATCGGTGAGACGCGGCTGAGCGTCGGCGTGGGGACCCACGAGGGCGGGATCAGCCGGCTGACCGCCACCATGGGGATGCGCGCGGACGAGGAACCGAGCGAAGGCACCATGGCGCTGCTGCGCTGGGTCGCCGGCGTGCCTTTCGCCCATGACCCCCAAGGTGCCGGCGAGGTCGACGCCTGGCTCACCCGACAGGTCGCCGAGCGGAAGAACGTCCGGGCGACGATCGCCGGCTACTCCTACCAGCTGGACAGTCAGCCCGGGGGCAGCGGCCGGAGAACCCTTCGCCTGGACATCGGGGAGAGCTTGGAATGGTGAGCATGAAAGTACGCACAGTGCTCGGCGTCGGGCTCGGCGTCCTCCTCGGGCTCTGCCTCGGCGCAGGCGTCGGCATCGTCAGTGGTCACACCGCCGCGAAACTCGCCGAACCGGACCCCCTCGGGCCCACCGCACTGCCCGCCATCCCCGACAAAGTCCCGACCGGCGCCGACGCGTACGTGCCCGGGCTGACGGTCAGCCTCATCAGCAAGGACTTCCTGCAGCGGGCAAAATGGACTTGCAAGACGCAGGCCACCGAGAAGAACCTCAGCCTGCCGGCCGCTCACCGCACGTCATGCGACGCCCCGGAGGGTGCCAGGTTGTCCGTCACTCTCTGGCACGACAGCGAGACGAAGGTCAAGTCGGTGGAGGCCGACTGCCGGTACCCGCTCGGCTCCGAGCTCTGCCGGACGCTGGCCCGCGGCATCGCCGAGCTGTCGGTCGTCGGCCGGCCCGACGTGGCCAAGCGCACCGCCGCCTGGGCCGTCGACAACGTCGACCGCGACGCCACCACGGTCATCGGCGACGTGCGCCTGATCTCCGATCTCAGCTCTCGCCACCCGTCGATGCGGATCCTCCCCGCTGCGTGACCGCCGGGCTGGCTCACGGGGCGACCAGGCCGTCGCGATGCAACGTCGGTGGGGCGCTGCCTGGCCTGAGCCGGGACGGACTGCGGGACCACGTCCGGGTGATCCACCAACAGACGTACGTTCGGTTCTGAACATCTAACATTGCGCAAGCTTCGTCGAGGTCCGGAGGTTTCGCGCGTGTCCGTTCCGCAGCTGCTCAGACCAACCGATGACGCATACGTCTATGCCCCCGAGGAAGTCGACGCGATCAACGCGGCTCTGGTCACCGGCCGTCCACTGTTGGTCACCGGGCCGGCGGGTAGCGGTAAGTCGGCACTGGCTCAGGACGCCGCACGCCAACTCGGTCGAAGGTTTCTCGACTACGCGCTGAACGCTGACACCAAGAGCCAAGATCTGTTGTGGCACCACGACGAGCTGCAACGGATGAACGATGCGCAGGCCGCCCGACTGCGGGAGCCGTCGGCCTACCTGCGCCGGGGAATCGTCTGGGAGGCGCTGGTCTCCGGCAATGCTCAGCCTGCGGTTCTGGTGCTCGAGGACGTCGATCAGGCGACCGATCCGGTGATCGACATGTTGGTGCAGGTGCTGGGGCAGTTCCGCTTCGTCGTCCGGCCCACCGGCGAGGTCGTGTCCGCGGACGCCGCGACGAGGCCGTTGGTTCTCCTCACCGCGGCCGGAGACCGACGCCTGCCGCCACGCCTCATCGGCCTGTGCTGGCAACTGCGCCTCGCCCCGCCGGACGGCGCGCGATTGCTGTCCATTGCGGCCGCCCACGGCCTCGGCGAGCAGCCGGAGCGGACCCGCCTGATCGCGGACCGGGTGCTGCTGGCGCGGCGGGCGGATGAGCGCCGGTCCAGCGTCCGAGACTTCCTCGACATGCTTCGGATGGCGCAGAACCTGAACCTGCCGCTCGACGAGCGGTTGTTCTGGGCCGATTCGGATGAGCCCCGCCGGGAGGAGCCGGCCGTGCCGCCGGTCAAGGTCTTCCTGTGCCACTCATGGGGTGACAAGGAAGCGGTTCGCGAGCTGTACCGGCGCATGCAAGCCGACGGGCTGGCGCCATGGCTGGACGAGGAGGACATTCCGGCCGGCGCGGACTGGGACTCGACGATCAAGCAGGCGGTGCGCACAGCCGACCTGGTCGTGGTCTGCCTCTCACAAGCCGCCATAACGAAGTCCGGCTACGTTCAGCGGGAGATCCGGATCGCACTCGACGCGGCCGAGGAAAAACCGGACGGCCGCATCTACATCATCCCGGCCAGGATCGAACCCTGCGACGTGCCCCAGCGGCTCGGGCGTTATCAGTGGGTCGACCTCTTCGACCCCGGCGGATACGGCCGTTTGCTGCGTTCCGTCCGGGCTGTGCAGGACCTGGCCGTTCCGCCTGCCGAACCGGCGCCCCCACCGTCTCCGCGCCCGGTCACCGAAACACCGATCGCCCAGAAGCGCACGCCGCTCCCATCCTCGAAGACGCCGCCCACGACGCCGGCGCGACCGCGTTCCGGGAAGAGGGACCCCTCGCTGCTGGACCCAGGGGCCATCCCGGGCTCGGTCGGCAATGCCGACGTGCTCTGGGATTCCCTGGACGCGGATTCGTACTTCGCGCACAACTACAGTCGACTAGGCCACGACGATGCACAAGTGATCACCATCGTGGCGGACTTCTTCGAGCGGGTCGGCCACTCGGGGGAGGTCGGACGGGCGGTCGACGTGGGTTCCGGTACGAATCTCTATCCCGCTCTGACCATGCTTCCGTTCGCCTATGAGATCAGCCTTTACGCCCGTGCGGTGTCCGAGAGGCGCTGGCTGAGCGACGCGCTGCACAACCCGCAGGAATCCTGGTCCGCCTTCTGGTCGGCGATCGCCGGCGGCCGCATGCCTTACCAGCGGATTCGCGAACCCTTCGACCTTCTGGCGCGCCGAGCGCGAATCACCAAGGGCAGCGTCTTCGACCTCCGACCCGAGCAGTTCGACATCGGCACGATGTTCTTCGTCGCCGAGTCCATCACCACCCGTGCAGACGAGTTCCAGCGGGCAGTCATGCAGTTCGTCGGCTCGCTGCGAAGCCGGGCGCCGTTCGCCGCCGCATTCATGCGGAACTCGTCCGGCTACCGCGTCGGCAACCAGATGTTTCCGGCGTGCCCCATCGACGGAATGGACGTGAAGCGGGCATTCGCCCCGGTGGCCCGGATCGACCTGGCTGATGTCTCATACGACCACGAGCCGCGATCCGGCTACAGCGGCATGATCGTCGTAACCGGCCGCAAGAGGTGACCTCAGGATCAGGGTCAGCATCGGTGCCGCATTCGCTCCAGTGCAATCAGAACAGCGTCGCGGTGCTTTCGCTCCTTCACCCAGGACGGCAGCATCTGTGCCATTGTCCCATGGTAGTGACAAACGAGGGCGTCCGTGCCGACCGCGCTGAGGCGCAGTGTTGCGCCCACATACGCGGCTATCGCGTCGACATGTTCTCTGTTGTACGCCCACAGTGTTCGGCCGGCACACGGCTCCTGAAGCCACAAATCGGCCCCGAACAGCGGTGAAACAGGGGCGTCGTAGCGCGGACTTCGGGCTGGTCGACCAGCGCCGTCCTCTCGGTTCAGGCCGCAGTCGCTGCAGGTCAACCGAGTCGGCCGATCATCGCTAGCTGACCGCTCCAGGGCCTTCTCACCGCAGCGCGGGCAACGGACGAGGACGCGGCCGGCGAAGGCCGTCAACGGCCGGCCATCGTCACGGTGTTGCTGTGCTGGCGCGAGGTTCGGCATCCGGCCAATCTACAAACTGCCGGCAATCATGGACCCGAGACGCTCGGAGTGGCGTGACTTCACCATTGGGAAGCCAGTGGCCACGCGGTTCGTCGGAGGAGAGCGGCCCCCGATGCAGACGGCTTTCGTCGCGGGTCACACGGATGCACCCGGACCCGCGCCGGCAGCCGAGCTGCACCGGTCGGATCCCGGGCGAACTCGGCCCACGGGTACGCGGGGCCACTCGGCCCGGGGGGTGCACCCGTACACGTGCAAGATCCGTGGCGGCACGGATGTGCGCTGCCTTGATCGGCCGGACCCTGGAGCGGTCAAGGCGCGGTGGGCCGCGCACGGTCACCGCCGGTCGGTGCAACGGGAACGGGAACAGCGTGAAGATCATGAGATCGCTCGCCATCGGTGTGGCTGCTGCGGCGACTCTGGCATCGGCCGGATGCGGAGCGCCGGACAAGGAGACCGAGCAGCCGCCGGGCGCCGGTGCGGCCTCCGACGCCGGCTCCGGTGCCGAGGAGACGGCGGCTGGAACGCTTCGCTTCGCGGACGAAGGGTTTGCCTGCACCTTGCTCACCCGCGCCGACGTGGAGGCGCTCTTCGACGGACCGGTCGCGGCCGAACCGCAACCGAAGGACGTCGGCCGACTCCGTACCTGCACGTGGACTGAGGCTGACAGCGCCTCTCTGGTGGATCTGAGCATCGACGAACCGAGCGGAGGGGCGAGTCGCAAGTACGACGAGATGTGGAAGCTGTACGGCGTGAGCCAGCCCGCGGGCACTCGCCCGGCAAAAGAGATCAGCGGGCTCGGGGACAAGGCGTACCCTTCTTCCACCGCGGGGAGACCCACGTGAAGGTGCTCGCCGGGGACAAGCTCGTCTCGGTCGCGGTCATGTACGTCCTCGGCAAGCGGTCGCTCACGCCCGAGGCTGACACGGCCCGGGTGGTGACGCTGGCCAAGCAGGTGCTGGCGCGGACCGACCTCCGATAGACGGCGCGGTCCCCAGGTCACGCAATTTTGTCGGAGGGGACCGCTAACGTCTGCGCCACCGATGCCGACGGCTTTCGTCGCAGCGGGGGGTCAGCGTTGTCGGACGAAGGTTGGCGCATGCGCAGGTTCGAGTTCGTCGAGGGTGGATCGGCGAAGTTCTGGGAGATCGGGCGGGACGGCTCGGAGGTCACCGTGCGGTGGGGCCGCGTCGGCACCGGCGGGCAGACGAAGGTCAAGGCCTTCGACGACCCCGCCTCTGCCGCGGCCCACGAGAGCAAGCTCGTGGCCGAGAAGACCAAGAAGGGGTACGCCGAGAGCTCCGCCGGCGCCACGGCAGCGGCATCGCCGGCCGTGCCACCGGCCGTGGCCGTGCCCACCCCGGTAGCTGTGCGGGACGAGGACGCGTTCGTGTTCCCGCCGGCCTGGTACAGGCACCGTCATGCCCGCAAGGGCAGCAGCGGCACCGTGACCTTCACGCCCAAGCCCGACGCGCGCGTGGTCCTCGGGAAGGAGATGACCAACCGCATCGACCGGGCTCTGGAGGCGCCGACCACCGACAGGGCGGTCGCCGAGCAGGCAGTCGCGTGGCGGGAGGGCAAGCCGGACGCCACTCCGCTGGGTGCTGCTGCCGTCGCCGCCGTGACCGAGCTCGGGAACTGGCGGACCCGCGACCAGCTCATGTACTTCGCGGACGCGTGGATCGCCGAGCGCGGGTTGCGGTTCGCCGCCGAGGCGGCCACCGAGCTGATGAGTCTCAAGGTCACGGATGACAACCGGCCGCCGCAGGCTCACTACCTCCATATGTACGAGGACACGCTGGGTGTGCGGCACCTGCGCGCCGGGGAGACCCGGGACAGCTACTTCATCACCTTGGCGGTGGATGTGGCGCTGCGGGTGCGGCATGCGCTCGCCGCCGCCTCCGATGACGACTATGCGGATGTGGTTGCGGCGCTCGGGCCGTACCGTGCGGGTCATCTCTATGCGCGTGCGGCGACGTCGGTGCTCGTGCCCACCGAGCGCGAGTGGGTGGCGCAGGACATCGCCGACGTGGTCGCCGCCGATGACAGTTACCTTGCGGCTTTCCTGACCGCCGCGGCCGGCGCCAAGGAGGAGCTGGACGCACTGTTCCCCATCGCGGCGGACTGGTTGGTGTTCCGGTCGCTGCCCCTGCTCGTCACGATGGTCGACGGGGTCGGTGCCGGGGCGGCCGCCGCATTGTTCCACTGGCTGGGGCAGGACGTGGCTGACGCGGATTCCCGGCGGCGGCTGTTGTCCGTGCTGGAGCAGTTGCCCGGCGACGAGGTGATGCAGGGACTGATCGACCGGGTGGACCAGAAGTACGTCGCGCCCGCTCTGCTCGACGCGGCGGAGCGGTTTCCCGTCCGGGCGATGCGGCTGCTGGCCGGGTCCGCGTCGAAGCGCACGGTCGCCGATCTGCTCCGCGCTCACGTGCAGGCACATCCCGGCCTCGTCGACCGGGTTCTGCCGCGGCTCGGTCCGGAGGCGGCGAAGCGGGTGGAGGCGATCGTCGCGGACGCCTCGTCGTTGCGGGTCGCGCCGCTCTCCGCCGTACCGTCGATGCTTGCCGATCCTCCGTGGCAGCGCCGGGGGAAAGCCGCGAAGCCCGTGGTGCTCGGGGGTCTCGAATGCCGGGAGCCGGCGGCCATCCAGTGGGCCGACGGGGAGCGCGACGCGTGGGCCGCCGTTCATTTCTACCGGTATGACCAAGGCTTCGGCGCTCAGCCATGGGAGATGCGGTCGCGTCGTGTCCGGTCCGGTGACGCCGGCTGGCTGGAGGGCGCGTCGTTCTTCGTGGACGCTCCGGAGGCCGTCGCACGGCCGGTGCTCGCCCACTGGAACCCCACCGACACGTGGATGGCCGGGGACTGGATGCGTGTCATCGTCGCGCGTTTCGGGCTCGACTCCCTGCCGCTCGCGCTCGTGGTGGCCCGGCGCAGCCCGGCCGAGGCGGGGAAGGTCCTGGCGCCGTTCTTCTCGGTCGAGGTGGCCGTGCTGATGGCCGAGTGGTTCGGGCGGCTCAAGAGCGTGCGTGCGGTTGCGCTGGCGTGGCTGCTGCGGCATTCCGCCGGGGCGGCGCGTGCGCTCGTGCCGGCCGCGCTGGGCAAGGCCGGGGTGCCGCGCCGGCAGGCCGAGAACGCGCTGCTCGCCCTGCACCACCACGGCCAGGGAGACACCGTGCGGGCGGCGGCGCGGGAGTACGGCGCCGAGGCCGCTGCCGCCGTCGACGCGTTGCTGGAAAGCGATCCGCTCGCGGTGCTGCCCGCCAGGATGCCGGCGCTGCCCAGCTGGGCGACGCCGGGCCTGCTGCCGCCGATCAAGCTGCGCGACGGTTCCGGTGTGCTGCCGGTCGAGGCCGTCACCCACGTGATCACGGTGCTCGCGATCTCCCGGCTCGACACCCCGTACGCCGGTGTGGACGTCCTGAAAGGTGCGTGCGACCCGGTGAGCCTGGCCGAGTTCGGGTGGTCGCTGTTCCAGCGGTGGCAGCTGTCCGGGTCGCCGAGCAAGGAGAACTGGGTCCTCGACACGCTCGGACTCATCGGCGACGACGAGACCGTGCGGCTGCTCAGCCCGCTCGTGCTGGCCTGGCCGGGCGAGGGCGGCCACACCAAGGCGGTCACCGGACTCGCCGTGCTGGCCGCCATCGGCACCGACGTCGCGCTGATGCATCTGCACGGCATCGCCCAGCGGGCCAAGTTCAAGGGGCTCAAGGCCGCCGCGCAGCAGAAGATGGACGAGGTCGCCGCCGGGCTGGGCCTGAGCGCCGAGCAGCTCGCCGACCGGCTCGTTCCCGACCTCGGGCTCGACGACGACGGCAGCATGCGCCTGGACTACGGACCTCGGCAGTTCACCGTCGGGTTCGACGAGCAGCTGCGGCCGTTCGTCGCCGACGCCGCGGGCAAACGGCTCAAGGCCCTGCCGAAGCCGGGGGTGCGCGACGACGACGAGCTGGCGCCCGCCGCGTACAGGACGTTCTCCGGGCTGAAGAAGGACGTCCGCACGATCGCCGCCGACCAGATCCGCCGCCTGGAACGCGCAATGGTCACCGGCCGCCGCTGGACCGGCGCGGAGTTCCGCCGGCTGTTCGTGTCCCACCCGCTGCTGTGGCACATCGTCCGGCGCCTGGTGTGGGGCCGGTACGACGAGTCGGGCGCCCTGATCGGTGCGCTGCGCGTCGCGGAGGACCGCAGTTTGGCCACGGTGGACGACGACGAGACGACCATCGCGGACGATGCGATCGTGGGTGTCGCGCATCCGCTGCAGCTCGGCGACACGCTGCCGGACTGGGTCGAGATGTTCGCCGACTACGAGATCCTCCAGCCGTTCCCGCAGCTCAGCCGGCCGACGTTCACGCTCACCGAGCAGGAGGCGGCGAGCAGCCGGCTCTCCCGGTTCGAGGGGGTCACCGTGCCGACCGGGCGGGTCATCGGCCTCGAGCGGCGCGGCTGGCGGCGCGAGACACCGCAGGACGCCGGGATCCAGGGCTGCATCGAGCTGGCCGTCGACGGCAAGCGGGAGGTCGTCATCGACCTCGACCCGGGCGTCGCGGTGGGCGCGATGGACATCTTCCCCGAGCAGAAACTCGAGCGCATCTACCTGTGGAGCGGCGACGGCAGCCGCTGGGGCAACCGCACCGAGGGCGCGCAGGCGCTCGGCGAGCTCGACGCGATCACCGTGTCCGAAGTCATCCGCGACCTGACGGAGATCACCGCATGAGCGCCTCCGAGGCCCTCGAGGTCACCGCGTCCGCCGCCGAGGTGCAGCGGCCGCCGGCCGAGGTTCGCTACGCCGACGAGCTGGCCCGGCTGCGGGCCGCGGACACCGCCGCCCGGCCGCCGGGCTGGGCGTTGAGCGTGCAGGCCGCGCGCCGGTTCGTCGTCGGCGACGACGCGCTCGGGGTCAGCCGCAAGTTCGTCGGTGATCCGTCGTTGATCGACCGCGCCCTCATCACCCTGGCCACCAGCCGCGGGCTGATGCTGGTCGGCGAGCCCGGCACGGCGAAGTCGCTGCTCTCCGAGCTGCTCGCGGCCGCCGTGAGCGGTGACTCGACGCTGACCATCCAGGGTGGTGCCGCCACCACGGAGGACCAGATCCGCTACTCGTGGAACTACGCGCTGCTGGTCGCCGACGGCCCCTCCACCCGGTCGCTGGTGCCGGCGCCCCTGCTGCGCGGCATGGCAGAGGGACGCACCGTCCGCTTCGAGGAGATCACCCGGTGCCCGCTCGAGGTGCAGGACTGCCTGCTCTCGCCGCTGTCCGACCGGGTCCTCGCGATCCCGGAGCTGACCGGACCCGACGCGATGGTGTTCGCGCGAGACGGCTTCAACGTCATCGCCACCGCGAACACCCGGGACCGGGGCGTCAACGACATGAGCTCGGCGCTCAAGCGGCGCTTCAACTTCGAGACCGTGTTCCCCATCGCGGACTTCGGCACCGAGCTCGCGCTGGTCGCCGACGAGGCAGCCAAGCTGCTGCGACGCTCGGGAGTCACGGCCGCGCCCCGCCGCGACGTCCTGGAGGTCCTGGTCACCACGTTCCGGGAGCTGCGCACCGGGGAGACCGCACGAGGCGACTCGATGGACCGGCTGTCGTCGGTGATGAGCACGGCCGAGGCGGTGTCCGTCGCGCATGCCGTCGGGCTACGCGGCTGGTTCCTGCGCGGGGAGCCGGGCAACGCCGAGGACGTGGTCGCCTGCCTGGCCGGCACCGCGGCCAAGGACAACGCCGAGGATCTCGCCAAACTGCGCCGATACCTGTCCCAGCAGGTCACGTGGCGCACCGGCGAGCAGTGGAAGGCGTTGCACCAGGCCCGTCACCTGCTCCCGGGCTGAGCGGGCGCAGCCATGGCGGTCACGTTCATCGGCGTTCGCCACCACAGCCCCGCCTGCGCCCGGCTCGTCGCGGCCACCATCGACGAGCTACGGCCCGCGTACGTGCTGGTCGAGGGGCCGGCCGACCTCAACGACCGGATCGGTGAGCTGCTGCTCGGGCACGAGCTGCCCGTCGCGGTGTTCACGAGCTACCGCGACGAGGAGCGCCGCCACGGGTCGTGGGCGCCGCTGTGCGACTACTCGCCCGAGTGGGTGGCACTCACCCACGGCCGGGACGCCGGCGCGGAGCTGCGTTTCATCGACCTGCCGGCGTGGCATCCCGCGTTCGCCGGCCGCAGCAACCGCTACGCCGACGCGGAGCTGCGCTACACCGACGTGATGCACCGGCTGTGCCGCAGCTTCGACGTGGACAACGTCGACGTGCTCTGGGACCACCTGGTGGAGATTGCCCCGCACGAGGGTCTCGCCGAGCGGCTCGCCACCTACTTCGACCTGGTACGAGGGCAGGCCGCGGCCGGCGAGTCCGACACCGAGCGCGAGACGTACATGGCACGGTGGGTGCGGGCCGCGCACGCCGCCGCCGGAGATCGCCCGGTCGTCGTGGTGACCGGTGGTTTCCACCGTCCCGCCCTGGTCGCCGCGCTCGCCGCGGGCGGGGACACGCAGTGGCCCGAGGTGCCCAGCCTGCCCGAGGGTGCGCTCGGCGGGAGCTTTCTCGTGCCGTACTCGTTCCGGCGGCTCGACGCGTTCGACGGCTATCAGTCGGGGATGCCGTCGCCCGCGTACTACCAGGAGTTGTGGGACTCGGGGCCGCGCGGCGCGGCGCAGCACCTCATGGAGGCGGTCGCCGGGCGGCTGCGGGAGCGCAAGCAGCCGGTGTCCACAGCGGACCTGATCGCTGCGCAGGCCACGGCGGACGGCTTGGCCACGGTACGGGGGCACGCCCATCCGGCCCGTGCCGACGTGCTCGACGGGCTGGCGTCGGCGCTGGTCAACGAGGCACTGGACGTACCGTTGCCGTGGTCGTCGCGGGGCACGCTGCGGGCCGGGACCCATCCGGTCGTGGTGGAGATGGTTGTCGCGCTCAGCGGGACCCGCGTCGGACGGCTGCATCCCGGCACGCCCGCGCCACCGCTGGTGCACGACCTCGACGCCGAGCTCGTGCGGGCCGGACTCGACAAGCCGGCGGACCTCTCGCTGGATCTGACGCTCGGAGCCGACCGGGCGCGCAGCCGGATCCTGCACCGGGTGCGGGTGCTGGGTGTGCCTGGGTTCCACCGCACGTCCGGGCCCAGCACCGGGCTCGATCCCACGTTCACCGAGCGGTGGACGGTGCGACCGGACCCGGACCGGATCACCGCCGTGATCGAGGCCGGCGCGTACGGGGCGACGCTCGCCGACGCCTGCGCGGCGGTGCTGGCCGAACGGGTGGCCGGGCGCGACATCGACACCCTGGCGCAGGTGCTGTTCGACGCGGCGCTGGCGGGTGTCCGGGAGGTGTCCGAGCAGGTGCTCGCCGACATCGACGCCACCGTCGGGGCCGCCGCGGACCTCGGCTCGCTCGGGCGCATGCTGGCCGTGGTGGTGACCATGTGGCGCCACGACCGGATCTTCGGCACCGCGCACAGCGCCACGCTCGGGCAGGTCATCGGCGCGGCCGTACGCCGGATCCTGTGGCTGGCCGAAGGCGTGCGCGGCGCTGCGGCACCCGCCGACCTCGGCAGGATCAGGGCGGTCGCCGCGTGCCGGGACGCTCTGCGACACGCGGGCGAGGCACTCGGCCTGGACGTCACCGATGCTCTGGAGGTGGCCGCACGGCTCGCTTCCGACACCGCCGCGCCGCCGGACGTGCGCGGCGCGGCGTACGGGTTGCGGTGGGCCCTGTCCGGTGGCGCCGTCTCGGATCCCGCGCGGGTCGTGCGCGGGGCGTTCGTGGCACAGACGGCCGGAGACTGGCTCGCCGGGCTGTTCGCGCTCGCCCGGGAGGAGGTGCTGCACGCCGAGGAGATCATCGCCCTGCTGGACGAGCTGCTCTCGGCCATGCCGGTGGAGGATTTCCTGGTGGCGCTGCCGGCGCTGCGGCAGGCCTTCGAGTTCTTCCCACCCCGCGAACGCGAGACCATCGCCGAGCGGCTGCTCGCCCGCCGGGGCCTCGCCGGCAGCGGCCGTTCCCTGCTGCGGGGCGTCGCCGACGCGGCCGTGGTGGCGGCCGGCATGCACCTCGACGAGCGGGTCGACACGCTCCTGCGCCGCGAAGGACTGCTCACATGACCGATCCGGATCTGGAACGCTGGCGGCTCGTGCTCGGCGAGCCGGCGTCCGCTGTCGGCGAGCTGAGTGCCGAGGGTGCGGCGCGCGACGCCGCGCTGGACTGGCTGTACGGTCGCGACGGCGAGCACGACAGGCGCGACGTGCGGCAGGGTGGCAGCGGTGCCTCCGTGCTGACCACCGTCGACTGGCTCGACGACATCAACCGGCTGTTCCCGAAGGAGACCATCGAGCGGCTGCAGCGCGACGCGGTCGAACGCTACGAGATCACCGACATCGTCACCGATGCCGCGGTGCTCGAGACGATCGAGCCCAACCCGGCGCTGCTGCGGGCCGTGCTGCAGACCAAGCACCTGATGAACCCGGAGGTGCTGCGGCTGGCCCGGCGCATCGTCGAGGCGGTGGTCCGTGACCTCATGGCGAAGATGGCCACCGAGGTGCGCTCCGCGTTCACGGGTGTCCGGGCGCGGAAACCGAGCCGGTGGAAGCAGGCGCGGGACTTCGACATGACCCGGACGCTGCGGGCGAACCTCGGCCACTACCGGCCCGGTGAGCAGCGGCTGTACATCGAGACGCCGCACTTCTTCTCGCGTACCCGCCGGCATGTCGAGCAGTGGCAGGTGATCCTGCTCGTGGACCAGTCCGGATCGATGGTCGACTCGGTGATCCACTCGGCGGTGACGGCCGCCTGCCTGTGGGGGCTGCCCGGTGTCCGGACGCACCTGGTGGCGTTCGACACCGAGGTGGTCGACCTGACCAGCGAGGTGGACGACCCGGTCGAGCTGCTGATGAAGGTCCAGCTCGGCGGCGGCACGGACATCGGGCGCGCGGTCCGCTACGGCGCGAGCCTGATCGAGCAGCCCCGGCGCGCGATCGTGGCGCTGATCAGCGACTTCTACGAGGGCGGCTCGACCGCGGTGCTGGTCCGCGCGGTCCGCGAGCTGGTCGACCAGGGCACCAAGGTGTTGGCCCTGGCCGCGCTGGATGCCCAGGCCGTACCCGCGTACGACCGGGACACCGCGCAGCAGCTCGCCGACGTGGGGGCGGCGGTCGGCGCGATGACACCGGGTGAGCTGGCGGCGTTCGTGGCGGAGCAGGTGGGGCGATGAGGGCCGACCTGCAGGCTCTGACGGCCGACACGCTCACCGAGCTGACCAACCGTGGGCTGGTCAAGCGCGCGGCACGGGAGCTGGAGCGCGCGGCCCCGGAGATGACCGAGGACGACGACGGCACGGTTCGCGCGACGTACCCGGACGGGGTGACGACCACGCTGCCGGTCGGCGGGCTCGACGAAGGCACGTGCAGCTGTGGCGCGGCGGGTGTGTGCCGCCACGTGGTCGGGCTGGTACTGGCCTACCAGGCGCCGGTCGCGGCACCGGCAGCCGACGACGCCACCGCGCTCACCTCGCCGGGGCGCAGTCCCGGCACGGAGCCCTGGTCGCCGGGAGAGTTCAGCGATGACCAGCTGGCCGCGCGGATCGGGCAGCGCGCGATGGCGGCCGCGCGGCGGGTCGAGGCGGCCGGGTACGTCGCTCGGGTGCACCGCGGGCGGCCCGCCGACCCGGTGCCCAGTGTGGAGCTTCCGACGGCGACCGTGCGCTTCCTCGTGCCGCACGATCTGGGGTTCGCCCGCACCGACGCCCTGGCCGGGGTGCGCGACGACGTGCTGGCGCTCGCGGTGTGGGCGTTCCGGGTCGCCGACGAGCGTGCACCCGGCGAGACCGACGTGCAGGTCCAGGTCGGCGGCGCGGCGGCGCCGGCCGGGGGTGTGGGACTCGACAGCGCGGTGGTCCTGGCGGAAGCGGTGCTGCGGGAAGGGGCGGTACACCTGGGGGAGGGGCTGGCCGCCGACATCGCCATGGTGCGGCGCGACCTGGAGGCCGCCCGCATGCGATGGCCGTTGCTGGCGGTCGACGACCTGGTTGCGCAGCTGGAGGCGTACGCGGAACGCAGCGCCCGCTATCACCCGGAAGCCCTCGCCGATCATGTCGCGGAGCTGGTCGCGCGCCACCGGGCGGTGACCAACGGCGGGTCCGCGCTGCGCTCACGGGTGCTCGGCACCGACGAGGCCTCCGAGACCCCGCTGCGCCGCGCGCGTCTCGACGGACTCGGCGCGCGTGTCTCGGCGGTCGGTGGTGAGCGGGTTGTCGACCTGTTCCTCGCCCATGCGGACAGTGCGACGGTGCTCGTGCTGCGGCGCGCGTACGAGACCGAGGATGCCGGCCCGCAGCTGGCCGCGCGCCGCGTCGCCGGGGTGACCATCGGCGCGCTCGCGGGTGGAGCCGTCGTCACCGAGTCCGCCGCGCGCAGTGCCAGCCGCACGGTCCGCCTCGGCACCCGCCGGCTCAGCCGCACCGAGGCGATGACCGCCCGGGGATCGTGGCAGGACCTGCCCCGCGGCCTCATCGCCACCGACCTGACCCGGCTCGCGGCCGAGCTCGACGCCCTGCCGCCCCGGCCGATCCGGGCCCGCGTCGAGGCGGAGCTGGTCCGGGTCGTCCCGGTGGCCGAGGTCCGCTCGCTCCGCTACGCCCCGGGCGCCCAGCGCCTCGACGCGGTGATCGCGGACGCCTCCGGAACCACTGCGGTGATCTCCGCCGTGCACGCCTCCTGCGCGCCCGGCCGCCTGGACGCCATGGCCACCGCCCTGCAAGGCCCGGTGCGTTACGTCTCCGGCAGCGTCCGGCGCGGCGGTGGCGGCATCGTCATCGACCCGCTCGGCTTCGCGGTCGAGGACGCCATCGTGGTGCCCGACCTCAGCCCGGCCGACCGGGCCACGCCGCCGGCCGGGCCGGCCCCGGCGGCGACGGATCCGCTCGCGCCGGCGCTCGACGAGGCGTTGTCGCTGCTCGCGGAGGTGGTGCACCGGGGGTTGCAGCACGCACCCGCGACGATGAGTGGCCGCCTGAGAGAGGCCGCGGCACGGCTGCGCGGTCTGGGACTGCGCCGCACGGCGGAGGCGATCGAAACGTTCGCCGGCCGGCTCGGGCCCGACCCGGGTGAGGCCGCGGTGGCCGGCTGGGTCGACGCCTACCTGCGCGTCAGCATCGCGAACGACCTGCGGTGAAAGCGGTGGCATCCATGAGAGAGCGCCGGGGGAGCTCTGTCCCCCGGCGCTCTGGCGGCCGGTCAGGCGGAGGCCTGCGCGGTTGCCGGCCCGACCGCGGCCGGCTCCGGCGCGTGGTCCTGCGGCTTCCCGGCGGCCGCCGCCCGCGGGTGAGGGCGGCTCCAACGGCGCATGAGCGGGCGTTCGACGAGCGTGTACAACGCCCACGTCAGCAGCAGCGACACGGCGAAGACGCCCGAGACGAACAGGACCGTGCCGCCGAAGCTGAACGTCGCTCCCGGGCCGAAGAGCAGGATGCGGCCGTAGTGCAGCACCAGCCAGTGGATGAGGTAGAAGGCGAAGCTGGCCTCGCCCAGCCACACCATCAGCCGGCTGCTCGCCCAGGTCCGGCGGCCGGCGATGTCGGCCGTCGCCGTCGCGCCGATGACCAGGACCAGCGGGATGACGAACGTCGCGGTGACGCCGGAGAGCTCCGGGAGGATGTGGGAGAGGGCGAACGGGCGCAGCAGCGAGGCGAAGTACGCGGGGACCAGCAACGCCAACGCCCAGCGCAGCCGTACTCCCTTCCAGCGCCCGCTGATGACCAGACGGGCCAGCAGGATGCCGAGGCTGAACTCGAGCAGCCGGACGGCGGGCAGCTCGTAGACGAACCAGAAACGCAGGAGCGAGGTGTCGCTCCAGTCCATCTTCGGGGTCGCCGGGAGCAGCTTCGCCGCGTACGGCACGGCCATGGTGGCCACGATGAAGGCCCAGGTCCAGCGCCACAGCCGGTCCTCGCGGATGCGGTTGAACAGCAGCGCCAGCAGCGGGAAGCAGAGGTAGAAGAAGACCTCGCAGGCGAGCGACCAGACGGACGCGTTCGTGCCCTGGATCGACGCCTCGCTCGGGATCCACGGGTGGACGAGCAGGAGGCTGGGCAGCGTACGCAGCAGGCCGACCGGTTGCGCCGCGGCGATGAGGAGGACGAGTCCGGCCGCCCAGGTGATGATGTGGTTCGGCAGGATCTTCGCCGCCCGGCGCCGCCAGAAGGCGCGTGCCGTGTCGTCCGGTGTGGCGGACCACATCAGGACGAAGCCGCTCAGGATGAAGAAGAAGCTGACCCCCATCGGCCCGATGGGGTTCAGCGCCATGTAGGTGAGACCGCCCACCGTCTTGTTGTCGAACATGACCTCCATGGCGGCGTGGTCGGCGAAGACCATGAGTGCCGCGATGAAGCGCATGCCGGTGAGGGTGGGTAGCCGGGAGCGACGAGATGTGCTGACCGTGGGAGCCGGCGTGACCATGCGATCCTCCAAATACGCGCCTGTACGCCGGGAGCCTTGTGGCCGTTCGTCGAGGCGCGGTCGAGGGGCCGTACACGAAAGCCCTGATCGTTCGCCGAGATCGAGCCTCGAGTGGGGCCCGGGACCATGACCCCCGATCAGCCCGCGCACCGCGGAGGCACGGAGGGCAGATGGCGGAGAAGATCGGTCCGGACGGCCTGCGGGTGCTGTTCACGACGTCGAACTGGGCGGGCCACTGGTTCTGCATGGTGCCGCTCGGCTGGGCGCTGCAGGCCGCCGGGCACGAGGTACGGGTGGCGTGCGCGCCGGCACAGGCGCGCGCGGTGGCCCGGGCCGGGCTGGTGCCGGCTCCCGTGCTCGTCAGCGGGGACATGATGGTCCTGGGCCGGATGACGCACTATCTCGCCGCGGTGACCGGTGCCCGGACGCTGCCCGGCCTGCCGCGGCATCCGCTGACCGGGGCGGCTCTGGCGAGCCTGGACGAGTTCGACCTCGCCTCGATGGAGGACGAGTTCTGGGCCGGGCATGCCGCGAACCTGCGGGACGGCTTCGCCGGCGTGGAGCGGCTGGCCCGCGACTGGCGGCCCGACCTCGTCTGCCACGACGTCATGGGTGTGGACGGCGCGATCGTCGCGGCCCGGCTGGGGGTGCCGTCGGTGTTCGTCGCTCCGGGGCTGTTCGGCACCGTCGAGACGGTGCCGGGCCTGGATCTGCGGGTGGCCGATCAGGCGTACCGGGCCGTCGCCGCGGACGTCGGCTGGTCGCGGGAGCGGATCACCCACATCGTCGACCCGTCGCCGGGCGCGGCGCTGCCTCCGGTCGGCGACGCGGCACGCCTGCCGGTGCGGTACGTGCCGTACAACGGGCCGGGCGAGCTGCCGCCGTGGCTGCGGGACGCGCCGGACGGGCGGGACCGCATCTGCGTGATCTGGGGTCATTCCGCGACCGGCATGTTCGGGCCCGACGTGCCGGCGTTGCGCCATGCCGTCCATGCCGCCGCCGCGACCGGCGCGGAGGTTGTGCTGACCGCGAGTCCCGAGCAGGTCGACGCTCTCGGTCCGCTGCCCGCCGGGGTGCGCCCGTTACGCGGCTTCCCCTTGGATCTGCTGTTGCCGACGTGCACGGCGGTGATCCACCATGGCAGCGACAACTGCATGATGAACGCCGCCGTGGCCGGGGTGCCGCAGCTCGCCCTGCCGCTGGATCACGACCAGCTCGCGTACGGGCAGCGGATCGAACCCACCGGCGCGGCGATCGCGGTGCCTGGTCTCGCCGCCGGAGCGGACGACGTGGCCGGGGCGCTGGCGGCGCTGCTCGGAGAGCCGGGCTACCGGGCGGCGGCGCGGGAGCTGCGCGCCGAACAGGCGGTCCGCCCCGCCCCGGCCGACCTAGTCGCCACCCTCACCGAGCTGGCCCGTCATCGATGACCGGGGCCACACTGCGGATCTCGGCTACCAGGAAGCCGCGACCGAGGTCCGATTCTGTCCCTGAATGGTGGGGTTTCCAGCTATGAGGGTATGGAGTTTGCAGTGGATCGTGACGGACCCGATCAGCCCCGCGTCGACGTGTGGTGGGTGGACCTCGGCGGCGACGCCCTCACCCCCGCGGTGCTCGCCCGGCTGACCCCGGCCGAACGGCAGCGCGTTGACGCCTACGAGTCGCCGGAGGCGGCACTCCGGTTCGCGGCGGCACGGATCGTCGCCCGTGCCGTCGACAAGGGCGGTACCGACGGGACCGCGTGCTCGCTGAGCTTTGCACACAGCGGCTACGGCCTCGCCGTGGCCGTAGCGACCGGGGTCGAGGTCGGCGTCGATGTGGAAGCCGTCGGGCCGGGCGTGCGCACCGGCGACATCCCGGTCGAGTTCTGCACCGGTGAGGTGCGCCGCCGGCTCGCCGGACTCGCCGACGACGACGCGCGCTGGACCGCCTTCCTGCGCCACTGGGTCCGCAAGGAGGCCGCCGCCAAGTCCGCCGGACTCGGCCTGCTGCTGGACATGGCGTCCGTACCCATGACCGGGTCCGGGCCGGGCGAGTACCGCGCCCGGTTGCCGGACGGCCGGCGGCTGCGGATCGTCGACCTCGCCGTGCCGGACGGGTACGCCGCTGCGCTGGCGACTGCCGGCCCGGCCGTGGTGACCCTGCGCCGCTACCCCTGGCCGGACGGTCCGTCCTCGACCGTCCCTTGAAGGCGTCCCGGCAGGCTGCGGACAGACGGCGCGCCGGCGCCGTCGTCGACGGCGCGGGAGGCGACATGCACGACGGGACGGAAACCACCCTCGGCCTCGAGGGCCGGGTCGCCCTGGTCACGGGCGGCACCCGCGGGCTCGGGCTCGCGATCGCCCGCAAACTGTGCTCCGCCGGTTGCGACGTGGTGCTCAACTATGCGGGCTCGGACGAGGCAGCGCAGGCGGCCCTCGACAGTCTCGCCGGGCTCAAGGGCGCGGCGAGCCTCGCCCGCGGCGACATCCGCGAGCCGCAGACCGTACCCCGGCTGCTCGAGGAGGCGGCCGGCCGGCACGGCGGGCTCGACATCCTCGTGCACAACGCGGCCTCGTGGCAGCCGATGCCGGCCCTTCGCCCGGATCAGGCGGCGCTGCGCCGTGACCTGTCCACCGCGGTGGACCCGCTGCTGTACGGCGCCACCGCATTCGCGGACGTGCTCGGCGCTCGCGGCCGCGGGCGCATCGTCGCGGTCTCCAGCACCGGCGCGCGCAACGTCGTACCCGGTTACGTAAGCCTCGGTCTCGCCAAGGCGGCCCTGGAGAGCCTCGTGCGGTATCTCGCCGTGGAGCTCGCCGGACGCGGGGTGGCCGTGAACGCCGTCGCGACGCACAAGCTGGACAAGGGCGTTCCCGACGGCCGGCCCGAGGTGGCGGCGATGCTCGCCGCCCGCACGCCCGCCGGCCGGCTGACCCGCCCCGCGGACGTCGCCGACGTCGTCGCGCTGCTCTGCACGGACGAGGCCGCGTGGATCCACGGTCAGGTCATCGGGGTCGACGGCGGTCTCAGCCTGCACGCCTGAACCCGTCAGGACGAAGGGGTACGACGATGATGGACCAGGACACCGACGTCTGCGTGGTCGGTGGCGGACCGGCCGGGCTCACCCTGGCGCTGCTGCTGCTGCGCTCGGGCGTACGGACGACCGTCGTGGAACGCTCCGGCTCGCTGGAGCGGGAGTTCCGTGGCGAGATCCTGCAGCCCGGTGGCATGGCGGTGCTGCACCGGCTCGGGGTGCTCGACGCCGCCCGCGAGCACGGCGGTCACGAGCACGACCGGTTCCTGTTCCTGCAGAACGACCGGGTGCTCATCAACGGCGACTACCGGCGGCTGGACACTCCGTGGAACTACCTGCTCAGCATCCCGCAGCAGCATGTCCTCGGCGAGCTGCTCGAAGCTTGCCGGCGCTACGACGGCTTCACGTACCTCGGTGGCCGCAAGGTGACCGAGCTGCTCACCGACGGGGGAGTGGTCCGCGGCGTCGTCTGCGACCGCCCCGGCGGTGCCACCGTGGTGACCGCCCGCTGCGTGGTCGGCGCCGACGGGCGGTACTCGAAGGTCCGGCGGCTCGCCGGCATCGAGGCGGGGCGGATCGAGGCGTTCGAGCACGACGTGGTGTGGTTCAAGTTGCGCCGGTCGGGGCCGGCCCTGCGCGAGGTACGCATCTTCCACTCGGGCGGCAACCCGATGCTCGCCTACACCAGCGGCACGGACCACCTCCAGCTCGGCTGGACCCTGCCGCACCGCCGGTACGGCGACCTGATGAAGCTCGGGTTCCCCCACCTGAAGCAGCAGATCCGGGCGGCCGCCCCGCCGTACGCGGACCTCATCGAGGAGCAGCTGACCGGCGTCCGGGACCTGACCCTGCTGGACGTCTTCTCCGGCTGCGCCACCGAGTGGGTCCGCGACGGGCTGGTGCTCATCGGCGACAGCGCGCACACCCACAGCCCGATCGGGGCGCAGGGCATCAACCTCGCCGTCCAGGACGCCGTCGTCCTGCACCCGATCCTGGTCGCCGCGCTCCGCGCCGGGAGCCCGAGCGCGGCGTCGCTGCGGCCGTTCGAGCGGATCCGGCGACCGCACATCGGCCGGATGATGAAGATCCAGGCGTTGCAGAGCAAGGCGATGTTCTCTTCCGGCCGGGTGGTCTCGAAGATCCGCCCGCAGCTCGCGGCCGCGGTGTCCCGGACGCCGCTGTACCGCCCCGTCATGCGGCAGATCGCTTTCGGCGACCGCACCGTACGCGTCGCCGACGAGCTGTTCCGCCCGCCCGTTCACGCCGACCAGGAGGTTTGAGAATGCCGCTCGTTGATCTGTCGTCGCCGGTGGACGCGTCGTACTGGGAGCCCGACCCGGTGGTCCACCGGGCGATGTCACCCGCCGAGGGCGCCCGGCACATGGCCTCGGAGATGCGCGAGCACTTCGGGCTGGACTTCGACGTGGACGTGCTGCCCGACGGCGAGTTCCTGAACAACGACACGTTCACCTTGACCGCGCACACGGGCACCCACGTGGACGCCCCGGCGCACTACGGCTCGCGGGCGTCCTATCGCGACGGTGGACCCCGTACGGTGGATGAGCTGCCGCTGGAGTGGTTCCACCGCCCCGCTTTCGTCCTCGACGTCTCGTCCGCGCCGACCGGCACCGTCGGTGCCGAGGACCTCGCCAAGGAGCTGGCCCGGATCGGCTACGAGCCCGAGCCGGAGGACATCGCCCTGCTGCACACCGGCGCGGCGCAGCGGGTGGGGACCCCGCAGTACTTCACCGACTTCGTCGGGCTCGACGCGTCCGGCGTGCATTTCCTGCTGGATCTGGGCGTACGGGTGATCGGCACGGACGCGTTCAGCCTCGACGCGCCGTTCACGTACATCATCGACCGTTTCCGGGCGACCGGCGACCGCGGAGTCCTGTGGCCGGCGCACTTCGCCGGCCGGGACCGGGAGTACTGCCAGATCGAGCGGCTGGCCCGGCTGGACACGCTGCCGCCGTTCGGCTTCACGCTGTCCTGCTTCCCGGTGAAGCTGGCCCGCAGCGGCGCCGGCTGGGCCCGCGCGGTGGCGATTCTGCCCTGAGTGACGGATGGGGGGCGCCGGTCCGGTCGGGCCGGCGCCCTCGTCCGTTCACGACCGCGGATACCGGTCACCGACCGCGTACTGCCGCCAGACGCTTTCCGGGACACTGCGGCAGGTCTGTCCGTCCTCGCCCTCCGGCCGGAAGCACAGCTGGTAGTGCAGCGTGCTCTCCCAGGTCTTGCAGCGGTGCTTCGCGTCGTACGTCTTGCACCGGGGCGGCAACTGCTTCTTCTCGGTCACCGTGCCGCTCGCGTCCGATCCGCAGCCGGCCAGGACCAGTCCGGCGCTCAGCAGCGCCGCGATCGCCGGTAGGTGGCGCATGCTCATCGGCATTTCCCTCTCCGTACGCTGCGAGGGGGCGGGCGATGAGAATCGCCCGCCCCCTCGCCGGATGGTGTGCTCAGGCAGCCGCCACGGCCTCGTCGGACTCCACGAGGTCGACGAAGTCGGGGTCGGCGGTGGCGTGCTTGAGCAGCTCGCCGACCAGCTCACGGAAGGTGTCCGTGGTGAGCGCCTGCTGGTGGGTGACGCCGTCGGTCCACTCGGCGGTCTCGAAGTAGGAGTTGGGGTTGCGGGTGGACCGGTACAGCCGGTGCGACAGGAAGCCCGGCTGTGCCTTCATGTAGGTGCTCAGCGCGGCGAGCGCCTTGCGGAACGCCTCCGGGTCGCCGGTGACCTTGATCTGGTTGACCATCGTCAGCATGATGTGCCTCCTGTTTCCTCGCCCTCGGCGGACGACTGGAGCGGTCGGAGCTCGAGCAGCAGCTCACGGAGCTCGCGCCGCATGATTTTTCCGTTCTGCGACCGCGGGATGCGGTCCACCAGCTCCACCACGTGGAGCCGTTGGTAGTAGGGCACCTGGTCGGCGACGAACGCCGTCACCGCGTCCGCGATGTCCGCGCCGGCCACCCTGGGCACCACCAGGGCCGCGGCCACGGCACCGCGGGCCTCGTCGGGGTAGTCCAGGACCACACACTCGGCGACCTCCGGGTGGCGGGCGAGGACCCGCTCCACCTCCGTGGGGGCGACCAGCCAGTTGTCGCACTTGAAGACGTCCTTGATCCGGTCGACCAGGAACAGGTAACCGTCGGTGTCGATGTAGCCGACGTCGCCGGTCGAGAACCAGCCGTCCGGGTCGACCACCGGCGTCTCCGGCTCGTTCAGGTACGCCCGGATGATCTGCGGGCCGCGTACCTGGATCTCGCCCTTCTCGCCGGCGGGCAGCACCGTGCGGTCGTCGACGTGCACGATGCGGCACCCGGTGCCGGCGACCGGCCGGCCGCAGGACCCCGGACGGTGCTCGCCGAAACGGTCGAAGTGCGTGGACGGGGACGCCTCCGCGAGGCCGTACCCCTGCGCGACGGGCACGCCGAAGTGCGCCGACAGCGTGGCCGCGGCGGTCGGCGGCAGTGCCGACCCACCGGACAGGATGCCCTGCAGCGTGGGCGCCTGCGTGGTGGACAGGCGGGGGTCCGTGGACAGCCGGGCCAGGCGCACGGGCAGGCTGTAGTAGTGCGTCGCCCCGTGCCGCGCGGCCGTCTGCACCGATGCCACGACGTCCTGGTCGGTGCCGAGGACCTGGGTCGCGGCCACCGTGACCGCGATGTTCAGGTGCATCAGGTGGAACGTCGGCAGGTAGTTGAAGATCACCGAGGTGGCGTCGAGCCCCTGCGCGCGGGCGGTCTGCGCCGCGTTGACGGTGAGGTTCCGGTGGGTCAGCCCGACGGCCTTGGGGGCGCCCGTCGTACCGCTGGTGAACAGGATGGCGGCCGGCGCCTCCGGGTCCGTCGCGGCAGGCTCGCCGGTGACGGCGGCCGCGTCGAGCAGGTCCCCGAGAACCGGTACGCCGTCCAGGTCCGGCGCCCCCTCGGTGAGCACGACGGTGGCGAGGTCCGGCAGGTCGTCGCGGATCCGGGCGATGCGCCGGTACAGCTCCGGCGGCACGATCGCCACCCGGGCGCGTCCGGCCCGGAGCACGTGCCGCAGGCCCTCCTCGCGCAGCAACGGGTTGACGATCGCGCTCGTCAGGCCGGCCCGGGAGACGCCGTAGAACGCCACCGCGAAGACCGGGTCGAGGACGGCGCCGATCGCGACGACCGGCGTACGGTCCTCGTCCGGCGCCACCAACGACCGCAGGGCGCCGGCGCAGCGCGACACGGCCGCGTCGAGGTCGGCGTACGTGACGGTGCCGCCGGTGCCGGTCAGGGCCACCCGCGCGGGGGCGGTCCCGGCGGCGCGGCGCAGCAGGTCGTCCAGGCGCGGGCCGCCGAGGATGTCGGCCACCTCGTCGAGGCCGGCCGGCTCGGATGTCGTCTCCCGGGTGCTCGTCGACACGGATCGTCCCTCCGGTTTCGTCGATCGGTACGCCGATCGTGCGGCCCCCGCGTCGCGGCCCGCTCGAAGCCGCGTCGAGGGCCTCGTCCGCCTCGACCGCGGCTTGAGACACCGTCGCCATGCTGGCCGCCGGACGACAGTGAGGAGCATGGTGATGCAGTACCGACGATGGCGGGACGGCCTGACGGTCTCCGCGGTCGGGTTCGGGGGGATGGGTCTCGGCGGCCCGGACACGGACCCGGTCACCGCGCGGCGGGCGGTCGGCACCGCCCTGGACGCCGGGGTGACCCTCTTCGACACCGCCGACTACTACGGGCAGGGCGCCGCCGAGGAGGCCCTCGGCGACATGCTCGGGTCCCGCCGCGACGAGGCGGTCATCGCCGGCAAGGCGGGCATCGTGCACCGCGATGCCGGCCCGCCGGGGCTCGACGGAAGCCCGGAGTATCTGCGGCACGCCTGCGACCGGTCGCTGAAGCGGCTGGGCACCGACCACATCGACCTGTACCAGCTGGCCCGGATCGACCCGTCGGTGCCGGTGGAGGAGTCCGTCGGGGCCCTCGCCGAGCTCGTCGCCGCCGGCAAGGTGCGGCACATCGGTCTCTGCGAGGTGGGACCGGGTACGCTGCGCCGCGCCCACGCGGTGCACCCGCTCGCATCGCTGCAGACGGAATACTCGTTGCTGGAGCGTCAGGCCGAGGAGTCGCTGCTGGCGGTCTGCGAGGAGCTGGGCATCGGGTTCATCGCGTACCGGCCGCTGACGCTGGGTCTGCTGGCCGGCCGCACGGTCGATCCCGCCGGGCTGCCGGCTCGGGACTGGCGGCGGCGCGACCCCCGGTTCGCCGACGGGAACCTGCGGCACAACGAGGAGCTCGCCGCCGCGCTGGCCGAACCGGCCCGGGAGCGCGGTGTCTCCCCGGCCGAGCTGGCCCTGGCCTGGCTGCTGGCCCGGGGCCCGCGGATCGTCGCCCTGCCGGGTATCCGCCGTCCGGAGCACGTACCGTCCGCGGTGGTGCGCGACGAGCTGGTCCTGACACCGGAGGAGGCGGACGACATCGCCCGGCTCTTCCCGGCCGGTGTGACGGCCGGCGCCCGCTACCCGGCCCCGCTGCTCGCGCTCGTCGACCGGGCGTGACGACCATCGAGAAGGGGAGGACCATGACGAAGCTTCGGGTAGGCGTACTGGGCTGCGCCTCCATCGCCCGGCGCAAGATGCTCCCGGCGCTCGTCGCCGACCCGTCCGTCGACCTGGTGGCCGTGGCCAGCCGGACGGCGGACCGGGCGGCCGAGTTCGCCGCACTGTTCGGCTGCGCCGGGGTCACCGGGTACGACGAGCTGCTCGCCCGCTCCGACATCGACGCGGTGTACATCCCCCTCCCCGCCGGTCTGCACGCCGAGTGGGTGCGGGCGGCTCTGGAGGCGGGCAAGCACGTCCTCGTGGAGAAGCCGGCGGTGACGTCCTCGGCCGACGCGGTCGCCCTGGTGGAGCTCGCCGCGAAGCGGGACCTGCTGCTCATGGAGAGCTTCATGTTCCTGTACCACGGACAGCACGCGGCGGTCGCCGACCTGGTCGCCTCGGGCGCGATCGGCGAGACGCGGGCGTTCACCAGCGACTTCGGCATTCCGCCGCTGCCCGCCGGGGACATCCGCAACGACGCGGCGCTCGGCGGCAGCGCGCTCGCCGACGTCGGGGTGTACCCGCTGCGGGCCGCCCAGCTGTTCCTCGGCCCGGACCTCGAGGTCGTCGGCGCCACCTCGACGGTAGACCCGGCGCTGGGGGTGGACGTCGCGGGTGCGGTGCTGCTGCGCAACCCGGCCGGCGTCACCGCGCAGCTCTCGTACGGCTTCACCCACATGTACCGGTCGATGTACGCCCTCTGGGGCGGCACCGGCCGCCTGGAGCTGCACCGGGCGTTCACCCCACCGGACAGCTGGCAGCCCGTGCTGCGCATCGAACGGCAGAGTGTCGTCGAGGAGCGCACCCTGCCGGCGGACAGCCAGTTCCCCAACGTGGTCCGGGCCTTCACCGCCGCGATCCAGGACCGTGCGGCCGCCCAGGCGCACGGCGCGGACCTGGTCCGGCAGGCGGCCCTCGTCGACGCCGTACGCGCCGCGTCCGCAGGAGCCTGAAAGCCCGCTGCCTCGCCCGGTGAGCGGGCGAGGCAGCGGGCCGGGTGGTTCACCAGGTGCTCTGCAGCCCCGAGATGAGGCTCCGCGCCTGGATGGCGAAGTAGTAGCTGTTCTTCAGCAGCTCGGTCGCCTGGTGCAGGGTGATCCAGAGGAAGTCGCGGTGGACCTCGACCGGGAAGTCGTCGCGGGCGGCCACCACCAGGTACCGGCTCTCCGCCCGGTAGAAGCGGCTGCCTTCCTCCGACTGCACAGTGTCGTACAGGATGCGCTCCGGAGGGGTGGCGAGCACCTCGTCGAGGTAGGTGGGCTGCCGGGCGCCGACGTAGTTGCCAGGGGTGCACTGCACCGTCGGGCCGAACTCGGCGACGTCGATGAGCCCGGCCTCGACCCGGGCCCGGACGAGCAGGTGCAGCACCCCGCCGATCTCCTTGACGAGGAAGGCCGACACGCCCCGGGAGTGCGGGGCGAGCAGCGGCTGGGTCCAGCGCCCGACCTCCCGGCTGGTGGCCGCGGTGTCCACGGCCACGACCCGGAAGTACCGGCCGTCGTCGTGCGCGATCTCGTCGGCGGACCGGTGCCAGCCCTCGACGTCGTCGAGGTTGATCACCTGCCGGGTCACCTCGTGCCGCGCCTTGGCGGTGGTCAGGTGGCTGAGCACCGTCCCGGTCGAGTGCAGGGAACCGGCGGATCCGTCGATCGAACGCAGCAGCGCGTCCCGGTACCGGCCGGCCGGCGCCGTGGCCCCGCCGGACGCGGGCACCGCGAACTGCAGGCTCGCCAGAATCGAGCGGATGTTCATGTTGACGACGTTGTCCCGGCGCAGCAGCCGGCGGATCTGCCCGAGGGTCAGCCAGCAGAAGTCGTCGTGCGCAGGCACGTCCGAGGTCACCTCGACGACGACGTTCCGGTTCCGCTTGGTGAGGAACCAGGCGCCCTGCTCCGACTGCAGGGCGTCGACCAGGACCCGGCTGCCGGCATTCTCCGCGAAGTACTCGAGGTGGGTGATGCCCCGGCCCCGGTGGACGCCGGTGTAGTTGCTGCGGGTCGCCTGCACGGTCGGCGCCAGCTGCACGGCGTTGACGTTGCCGGGCTCCATCTTGGCCTGCAGCAGGAAGTGCAGCACACCGTCGAACTCCTTGGCGACGATGCCGAGCAGGCCGATCTCGGGCTGACTGATGATCGGCTGCGACCACTCCCGGTCCCACTCCCGGTCGGTGCGGACCCGCAGGCCGATGACGGAGAAGAACTTGCCGGTGTCGTGGACCAGGTTGCCGCTGCCCGGATCGAAGTGCCAGCCGGTCAGGTCCGCGAACGGGATGCGGCTGACCGTGTGCGCCGACTCGCGCTGCCGGCCGGTGAGCCAGGCGTCCACCGCCGCGTTCGACGTCACCGTGCTGTCGTGGGCCAGCGCCGACTCGGTCAGCCGGGTGGCCAGGTCGCGGGTGGCCGGCCGGATCAGGCCCGGTGCCGCCGCACTCATGCGACCGCCACCTCCAGTTGGGTGTGGTCGCCGACCAGGAGCCGGTGCAGCGGCGCGGGACCGGCGGAGCCGACGGTCGCCCACCGGCCGATCAGCGAGCCGTTGATGCCGGTGACGCCGGAGACGTGCGCGCCCTCGAGCAGGATCGAGTCCTGCACTCCGGCGTTCGTGACCCGGCAGTTGCGGCCCACCGCGGTGTGCGGGCCGAGGCAGCTGTCCTCGATCACGCTGTCCGCGGCGACGACGATCGGCCCGGTCAGCGTGGAGCGGACCACCCGGGCGCCGGGCTCGATGATCACCTCGCCCGTCACCGTGCTGGCGGTGTCGACGTACCCGGCGTGCAGGCCCTGGACGCCGTCGAGCAGCAGACGGTTGCAGTCGAGCAGATCCGCGACGGTCCCCGTGTCCTTCCAGTAACCCCGGTACTCCTCGGCAGTGACGGTGCCGCCGTGCGCCGCGAGGTCGCTGATCGCGTCGGTGATCTCCAGCTCGCCGCGGCGGCTGGGCTTGATCCGGGCGACCGCCGCGTGGATCGCGGGCGTGAAGAAGTACACCCCGATGACGGCGAGGTTGCTGCGCGGCTGGGCCGGCTTCTCCACGAGGGCGGTGACGACACCGTCCGCGTCGACCTCGGCCACACCGTACTGGGTCGGGTCGGTCACCTGGGTCACCAGGATCTTGGCGGCCGGCCGCCGGGCCACGAAGTCCGCGGCCGCCTCCGCCATGCCGCCGACCAGCATGTTGTCGCCCAGGTACATGACGAAGTCGTCGTCGCCCAGGAAGTCCCGGGCGATGCCGACGCAGTGCGCCAGGCCCAGGGGCGCGGCCTGCGGAATGTACGTGACCTTGATGCCGTACCGAGAGCCGTCGCCGACCACGGCGCGGATCTGCGCGGCCTGGTCGCCGACGATGATGCCGACCTCGGACACGCCGATGTCCCGGATGTTCTCCAGGCAGTGGACCAGGATGGGCTTGTTCGCCACCGGTACGAGCTGTTTGGGCAGGGAATAGGTGAACGGCCTGAGCCGCGTGCCGTTTCCACCGGCCAACACCAGTGCTTTCATAGCGTGATCTCCCTATCGCCGATCGAAGAGCGCGGTGCCGGCGCTTCGGCCCGACGCCATGTGCGCCACCGAAATGGTGGGGACCGCCGGTCGAGAAGCCCTCAAGGGCGATTGGTCGCCGCCGCCGGATCGAGGGCGGCTGGTGCCCGGATCGAGGGTGAGCAGGACGGGATTGCCGCCGCAGCAACGGATCGCGAGCATGGCCGTATGGTTGACCGGCCCCTCTACTACCTCGTCTCGCCTGCGGGCGTTCCCAACTACGGCGATGAGATCATCGCCCTCACCTGGCTGCGGTACCTGGCCACGGCGGCGCCCGGCGCCGACGTCGTGGTCGACTGCATCGATCCCGAGAACGCCGCCCGGACCCTGACCGGCATTCACCCGCGACTGCGGTTCACCGACACCCTGTGGCAGCTGTGCCGGCTCAACTGGGCGTACGGCGCCCGGCACGCGGCGACGACGGTGGAGCGTGCCGTCCTCGATCCCGGATCCGCCGGTCATCTCGCCGCCGGCTTCGAGCTGCTGGGCACGGCCGACATCGTCCACCTCGTCGGCGGCGGGTTCATCAACGACATCTGGCCCCCGTTCACCGGCCTGCTGGCCGGCGTCTCGACGGCCGGACGCCGGCCCGGCGTCCGCGCCGTCATGACCGGCCAGGGGATGTGGCCGCCGCCGGCCGACGCGGCCGATCTGATCCCCGAGCTGGCCCGGCAGCTGGACGTGCTCGACGTCCGGGACGACTCGTCGGCCCGGCTGCTCGCCTCCGGCCGGGTCACGGTCTCCGGCGACGACGCCTTCCTCGGTCTCGCGCCGGAGCTCTACGACCGCAGCGCCGACGCGCCGGACGTCATGGTGTCCGTGCAGTCGCAGCTCTCCGACCTGGACACGGACCAGCTGCTCATCTTCATCGGCGACACGGTGCGCGCGTGGGGTGCCAAGAGTGTCGGATTGCTGGAGTGCTTCCCCGAGCAGGACGCGAAGGTGCTCGACCGGGCCGCGACGCTGCTGCCGGTGACCCGCCGCTACGGGCTGCACGAGGTGCTGCGCGACGGACTCCCGGTCGCGTCCGGGCAGGCCTGGCTCACCACGCGCTTCCATCCGCACCTGGTGGCCGCCGCCGGTGGTGCCTCCGGCGTGGCGGTGAACATCCGCCGCGACTACTACGACACGAAGCACCGGTCCCTGCTGGAGTGCGGCTCCCGATGGTCACTCTCGAACGCCGCCGAGATCCCCGCGCGGCCGACCGCGGGCGGCTACCCGCCGGAGCAGGTCGAGGCCGTACGGGCCGCGAAACGTGCCGTCGCCGACCGGATCTACGGCGCCTGACCGCACCTCCTGCCTTCCAAGCGCCGTCGATCCGGCTCCGAGCGGCCGCTGTGACGCTGCCACGTATGTCCGCACGAGACGACGACGGCGACCTCAGCGGCGCCGCCTCCGCCGGCTGGATGCTGACCGCCTTCCTCGGCATGGTCGGCCTGTCCCTGCCCGCGCCGCCACACCCGTTCCTGCAGCAGCCCGATCCGGGCCCCGATGCCCGCCACCGCCAAGGAGAGACACCATGTCCGGTACCGCACACGACACCCTCGTGACGAAGCTGATCGAATACACGCGTACGGAGCTGCTGCAGGGCGCCGACGGCGACGACCTCACCGTCGACACCCCGCTGCTGGAGTGGGGCGTCCTGGACTCGCTGAAGACCGCGCGCCTGGTCACGTACATCCGGCAGGAGTTCGGCGTCCGGGTGCCGCCCCGGGAGATGACCGGCGGCAACTTCCGCAGCCTCGCCAGCATCGCCGCGCTGGTGGAGTCGCTGCAGCTGCAGAACGCCTGACTCGCCGAACGAAAGCGGCGCGGGGAGCATGCTCCCCGCGCCGCTTCGGTGTTGCGCTGCTCAGCCGGCTGCAGCGATCAGGGCGGCCCGGTCGGTCTTGCCGTTCGCCGTACGCGGCAGGTCGTCCACATGCGACACCGTGTCGACGATCATGTACCGGGGGAGGCGTGCCGCGCAGTGCCCCTTGAGCGCCAGCAGGCTGGGACGCTGACCCGGCCGCGCGACAACCGCCGCGTGCAGCCGCGCCTCGAGGCCACTGCCGACGACGACCACCGCGACGGCGGCCACCTGAGGATGCGAGGCGATCGCGGTCTCGACCTCGCCCAGCTCGATCCGGTGCCCGCGGACCTTCACCATGGCGTCACGGCGGCCGACGTACTGCAGCTCACCGTCCCCGTCGTACCGGCCGAGATCCCCGGTACGGTACGGGCCCTGGTGCGCGG
Source organism: Actinoplanes sp. NPDC049548 (assembly GCF_040676695.1). Lineage (NCBI taxonomy): Bacteria > Bacillati > Actinomycetota > Actinomycetes > Micromonosporales > Micromonosporaceae > Actinoplanes > Actinoplanes sp. NPDC049548. Next base: position 137,959 of record NZ_JBFAPM010000002.1, on the reverse strand, counting down.
GAGCACCCCAGTAGCCGCACATGACCGTCGGCCCGGTCACCACGATCTCGCCCTCCGCGGCGTCCGCCGGGTCGAGGGTGATCGTCGCCGCGGACGCCGGGCGGCCGATCGGCAGCGGGCGCTCCCGGCCGAGATCGTCCTCGGTCACCTCGTACGACGTGCAGACGTTGGTCTCGGTGGGGCCGTACCAGTTGAACATCCGGACGCCGGGCCACGCACGGCGCAGCGTCCGGACGTCGTTGATCGGGAACGGTTCGCCGGCGAACACGCAGACCCGCAGGCCGGGCGGCTGCGGGCGGTCGAGCAGCCCGCCCTGGCGCATCATCAGCACCAGCGCCGACGGTACGGAGTACCACACCGTGACGCCGCGAGCCGGTTCCAGGAGCTCCACCAGCTGTTCCGGCGAGTAGGCCAGCGCGGTGGGCACCAGGTCGACGGCCGCCCCGGCGTGGAACGCGCCGTACAGATCGAAGACCGACAGGTCGAAGTTGAAGGGGGCATGGTTGGCGAGGCGGTCGCCGGCATGCAGACCGGTCTCCGCGGCGGCCCAGCAGACGAACGCCAGGGCGTTGCGGTGACTCAGGCACACGCCCTTCGGCGCACCCGTCGAACCCGACGTGTACAGGATGTACGCCGGGTCGTCGAGCGCCGGCCGGTGCGCGGGCGCCGGCGGCAGGCCGGCCGCACCCGCCCGCAACGCGTCCAGCTCCGTGACGATCGCCGAGGCCCAGCCGTCGCCGGTGCCGCACCGGTCCCCGACGCCGTCGACGATCACCATCGTCGCGGTGCAGCCGGCGGCGATGAGCTGCGCGCGGGCCGTCGGGTTGGTGGGGGCCACCGGCACGTACAGCGCACCGATGCGCAGGACCGCCTGCATGGCGGCGACGACGTCCACGCTCTTCTCGGCCCAGATCACCACCCGGTCGCCGGCGCGGACGCCCCGGGCGTACAGGGCGGCGGCCAGTCGGTCCGCCTCGCGGTCGAGGTCGCGGTACGTCACGGTGATCGGGCCGTCGTGCACGGCCGGGGCGTCCGGCGTACGGCCGGCGGCGTCCCGGACCAGCTCCTGCAGCGCACCGTGTGCGCAGGCGTCGTGCCCCGCGACCCGCTCGGTGGCCACCGGCGGCCGCAGCACCCCGGCGGTCACAGCCCCAGCTCCACGGCCACCAGCTGCCGCTGGATGTCGGACGTACCCGAGAAGATCGTGGCGCCCATCGCATCGCGCAACGCCGCCTCGACGCCGCCCTCGCGCAGGTAGCCCTGCCCGCCGAGGAGCTTGACCGCGTCGACGGCACTGGCCAGCGCGCTCTCCGAGACGGCGAGCTTGGAGAGCGCCGAGAACAGCACCGGATGCTCGTCGGTGTCCATCGCCCAGCAGGCGCGGTAAAGGAGCAACCGCCCGCTCTCCAGCCGCAGCTTCATGTCGACGATGCGGTGGGAGACCGCCTGGAAGTCGGCGAGCCGCCGGCCGAACTGGCGGCGCTGCCGCACGTGCGCGACGACCCGCTCCACCAGCGCCTCCTGCAGCCCCAGGAACAGCGCGAACAGGCAGGTCCGCTCCCAGCCCATCGAGTGCTGGAAGATCGCGGCGCCCTGCCCGGGCTCGCCCAGCACGTTGCCCGCCGGGACGAAACAGTCCTCGAACGTGACCGTGCCCGCCTGGCAGCTCGTCATGCCCAGCTTGTCGAAGGGTTCCCCCGGCGTCAGGCCCGGGGTGTCCCGGTCGACCACGAAGCCGGTGCTGCCCAGATGCCCTGCCTGCGGGTCGGTGGTGGCGTACGTGACGTACACGTCGGCGACGGGACCGTTGCTGACGAACGTCTTCGTGCCGTTGAGCAGGTACCCGCCGTCCACGGGGGTCGCCGTGACGGCCAGCCGCGACACGTCCGAACCGGCTTCCGCCTCGGTCATCGCGTTGGCCGCGACCAGCTCACCGCCGCACATCCGGGGCAGCAGGCGCTGCCGGAGCTCCTCGGACCCGAACTCCGCGATCGGCATGGCGCAGGCGAACAGGTGCGCCGACGCGGCGAACACGAGACCCGTGTCCGGGCAGCCGCGCCCGACCGCCTCGAGCAGCCGGGCCGTGTCGAGCGCGCCGAGGCCGCCGCCGCCGTACCGGGTGGGCACGCTCGCGCCGAGCAGACCCAGGTCGGCCAGGCGCAGCCACGGCTTCGGCCCGCCGGGCGCCGACGGTACGCCGTCGAATGCGGCCCGGGCGGCGGCGAGCGTGTCCGCGTACCGCCTCTCCTGGTCGGTGGTCCATCCAAATTCCACGCCGGCCTCCTCTAAGGCGATCTCGGACGTTGTCATGCAGCCACGCACACTGTGCTGCGATCCGGTCGAGACGACCTCGAGTCCGCCTGAGGTCAGAAGCGCCCGGTCGCGGCGAGGTCCTCGAGCGGCTTCACCAGGTCGGCCGGGGCGGGCTGCCGCGCCATCTCGGCGCTGAGCCGGCTCGCGGCGGCGGCGTACGCGGGATCGTCGAGCACCCGGTGGACGGCCTCGCGGGCCTGCTCGGCACCGGCCGACAGCGCGGGCACCGACACGGCGGCGCCAGTGCCGGCCATGCGACGGGTCACCGCGATCTGCTCGTCGGTCAGCGGCAGCCCGACCTGCGGTACGCCCGCCGCCGCGGCGCTCATCAGGCAGTTGACGCTGCCGTGGTGGACGATGGCATCGCTGGTCGCGAGCAGCAGGTGCAGGGGGAAGTTGCGCAGGGCCCGGACGGTCGGTGGCAGCTCGCCGAGCGCGGCGAGCTGGTCGGGCGTCGTGGTGAGGACGACCTCGGCACCTCGCTCGGCAGCCGCCTGGACGGCCGCGCGCAACGCCGGCACCTGGACCGCGGCGCCGACCGCGGAGCTGCCCCAGAGCACGCACACCCGGCGGGTGCCGGGGGTGCGGCGCAGCCACTGCGGCACCCCACCCGGGCCGTTGTAGGGCACGTAGCGCATGCCCCGGCGTACCGTGTCGCCGAACGGCAGGGCCACCGATCCGGGGGAGGGGTCGACGGCGAAGCGGATCCGGGTGCCGGACCACGGCTCGAGGCCGTACCGGGCGAAGGAGCCGGACGGGTCCGGGTCGCCCAGGTCGACGCCGCGCTCGGTCTCCACGGTGCCGAACAGGCCCGGCGGATGGTAGACGGACGGGACGCCGGTCAGCTCGGCCGCGAGCGCCCCCTCGGGCGTCATCAGGTCGTGGCAGACGAGGTCCGGGCGCCAGGACCGGGCGAACGCCACCGCGCCGTCGTAGCTGCGCCGGACCACGTCTTCGCAGGCGGCCCAGAACGGCGGCGCCTCGGTCGCGAAGTCGAACTCGTCCAGCCGGCTCACCGGCTGCCCGGTGTAGGGGTGCAGCGGCAGTCCCGGCGCCTGACGGTCGCCGGAGACCGCCTCGCCGTAGTGCATCATCAGCGACATGCGCATCATGTCGGGGCTGTCCAGCACCGGCACCGGGGTGAGACCCGCTCGGCTGATCGCCGCCGCCTGAGGCGCCGGACAGGCGACCCGCACGTCGTGGCCGGCCGCCTGGAGCGCCCAGCCGAGCGGTGTCATGCAGAAGTAGTGACCGGGCCAGTTGGATGCCGTGAACAGAACCCGCATGCTGTCACTGTCGGGCAGTCCCCTGGTGTGTCGATCGAGCCCCGCTGACGGTCAGGCGGGTCCTTCGAGGAACGGGGTGAGCAGGCCCGGCGTGAGCCCGTCGGCGAGCCGGGTCGCCTCCTCCTCGTCCACGTCGAGCACGTCGTACGCCTGCCGCCCGCCCGCCGTGGTGGCGGTGAGGGTGGCGAGCCCGGCCCGGCGCTGGAAGAACGACTGGCTGATGTTCCAGCCGATGATCCCGTCGGCGGCCACGGTGGCCCGGCGCCGTTCCACGGAACCCTGCCGGGTGACGAGGCGTCCGTCCACGACGGCGTGACCGAGGCTGCGATACCGGTCCACGGCGAGCAGAGCCGCCACCGGCAGCAAGGCCAGTGCCGGGTGCCATGTCCAGTCCGGCAGAACGGAGAGCCGGGCGAGCACGACCACCGCGCCGGTCAGGACCAGGGCGGGGATCAGCGCGCGGGTGAACCGGCGCTGGCGCGCCCGGGCGCCGTGGGGGACCAGGTCGGCGGTCGCGGCCGGCGTGCCGTGCAGGACGTCGGCCGCCACCCTGTACGCCTCCGCGCGCGGCGCCGGCGGAAGCAGCAGCGCTCCGCCCCGGTCGGACCCGCGGCCACCGTGGATGCCGGTCGTGACGGCGTCGCACCGGGCGCCGCCGACCGCTCGCAGCAGCAGCGGCTCCCGCAGTTCCACGCCGTGCAGGCGGCGTTCCTCGATGGTGGTGGACCGGATGGCGAGCAGCCCGCGGACGACGTGCAGGGTGCCGTGCGGTTCCCGGGTCAGGCGGTACCTGCCGTACGTGATCGCGTACATGATCGTCGACAGGACGGCCACGACGAGCACGATGCCCACCGCCACGACGGTGACGTCGAGCCACAGGGGTGCGTTCTCGAGGTCGTCGCGCACGGTGCGGAGGAGGCCGAGCGAGGCGATGTCCACGTCGGCCTGCCGCAGCTGGTTCCAGATCACGCCGAGGACGGCGCCGACGCCGACCAGGCCGCTGAGGGTGAACGGCCCGAACCGCAACCACGAGGGGCGGATCTCGGCGATGGTCACGGACTCCGCGGCGCCGGCCGGGCGGGCGGCTGCGGGCTCGTCGCCGGTGGGGGTGGCGTGCCGGCGGTGCAGCAGCTCGTCGCGCAGCCGGGCCGCGTCCGAGGCGTCGAGGGCGTCGAGGCGGAGCCCGCCGTCCTTGTTGCGGTCGGTGTGCCCCGTACCGACCGTGACCCGGGACAGCCGCAGCACGCGCTGGAACACGTTCGCGGACAGGTCGACCGTACGGACGCGGTCGAGTGCGACGACGAGCACCCGGCGGCGCAGCAGGCCCTGCCGCACCTGCACCTGGTGCGGCGTGACCTGATAGCTCGTGGTGGCCCAGCGGCCGACGCCGAGCAGCACGGCGATCGCCACGCCGATCAGGCCCCACAGCTCCGAGCGTCCGCTGCGGCTGCCGGCGATGATGACGCCGACGAGGACGGGCGCCAGCCGCATGACCTCCTGCAGCGGGTGGACGATGAGCATCCGGGGGCTGAGCCGGCGCCAGTGCTCGGCCGCCTCCGGTGCGGTGCCGAGGTCGGTCTCGGGGGTGGCGGTCATGTCGCGTCGCCCTGGTGCGCCTGCGTGGTGGCCGTGAGCTCGTCGACGAGGTCACGGGCCACGTCCTGGTCGAGGCCGTTGATCTTCAGCGGTCCCGCCGCCGAGGCCGTGGTGACGGTGACGGTGGCCAGCCCGAAGAGCTGCTGCAGCACCCCGCGTGCGGTGTCGACGGTCTGGATCCGGGACACGGGGGCGATCCGCCGCTCCTGGTGCAGCCAGCCCGCCTGCGTGTAGACGGCCTCGGTCGTCGCCTCCCAGCGGTGCACCCGGAAGCGCCACAGTGGCATGACCACGAGGTGTGCCGCGGCCACGATCACGGTGACGACGAGGGCGATCACGGCGGGGGTGCGGTGGTCGGCCGCCGTCGCCCAGATGACCTCGGCCGCCAGGACGGCGATCCAGCCGGGGACCGCTCGCACGGTCCAGTGCCAGCGCGCGCGGGGGCTGACGAGGTTGCGTGGTGGTCGGAGCCGGGTGCTGGTGGTCATGGGGCAACGTCCTCGCTCGATGGTGACAGGCACACTCTAACAGTGTTCGGGACCGGCCCTCACCGGCCGCCCGCCACGGTCAGCACTTCCCCGGTCATGTTGCCATTCGCATCGGAGCAGACGAATGTCACCACCCGTGCGACCTCGTCCGGGTCGCTCAGCCGCCCGCTCGCCGTCCGCCGAGCCTCGTGCTCACGGACCTCGGCGGGCAGCTTGGTGAGCGCCCGCTCGGTACGCGTCAGCCCGGGGCAGACCACATTGACCAGGACGCCGTCGGGGCTCGCGTCCCACATCAGGCTGCGCGCGAAGCCGTGCAGCCCGGCCTTGGCGGCTCCGTAGAACTCCTGGCCCCGGTGACCGTCCACGGCGACGTGCGACGAGATCAGCGCGATCCGGCCCCAGCCCCGGCGGCGCATCCCGGGCAGCGCCAGCTGGGTCAGCCGGATCGTCGGCGCGAGATTCGAGTGCACGACCGGCGCCCACTCCTCGACGGTGACGTCCTCGAAGTGCCGGCCGGGAGCGCGGCGGGCGCCCATCCGGACGGCGCTGGTCACGAGGACGTCCACATCGGCCCAGCCGTCGCCCGCGGCCTCGAGGGCGGTGAACGTCTCCTCCGGGCGCTCCAGGTCGTACCGGACGGCGAGCGCCCGCCCCTGGGTGGCACCCAGCTCGTCGGCGAGCTTCTCCGCCGCGTCGCCGGCCGAGTGGTACGCGACGATCACGCGCGCGCCCTCCCCAGCGAAGCTGCGGGCGATCGACTGGCCGATGCCGCCGGTCGCGCCGGTCACCAGGACCGTCTTTCCTGCCAGGCCGAGATCCATGCCGAGCTCCTCGCACGTAGACGCGGCCGGACCCGCGCCGGCCGCCGCCCCCAGCCTGCGGTGGGCGGCTAGCAGCGGACTCGAGTCGTCCTCGACGGTCACGGCCGAACGTCGGCCCGGGCTCGACGCGGAATCGATCGGCGGCCCATACGGTCACCGCCGTGCCGGTCCGGCTGTTGACGACAAGCAGAAAGGCGGTCTCGATGACCACCACAGATTCCTCCGGCTTCGCCGCTGTCATGCGGATCCGCGAGATCGCGATGAGTGCGGGGTACGCGGCGGCCCTGCGGGCGGCGGCCCAGCTCAAGATCGCCGATGCGTTCGAGGAGTCCGCCGACGTCGCGGAGCTCGCCGCCGCCGTCAACGCCGAGCCCGACGCGCTCGGCCGGCTGCTGCGGGCGCTGGTGTGCCACGGTGTTCTCACGGAGGACGAGCAGGGCCGGTTCCACCACACCGACCTGTCGCTGCTGCTGCGCGACGGTGCGCCGCGCAGCCTGCGGCACATGGTGCTGTGGGCGACCGAGCCGTGGACGTGGGAGATGTGGGGCCACCTCGACAAGGCGGTCCGCACCGGCAAGGGCATCTCCCAGGAGCTGTACGGCAAGGAGTTCTTCACGTACCTGCACGAGGACGCGCCGGAGTCGGCGGAGGTCTTCGACCAGGCGATGACGCAGTCGAGCCGGCTGTCGGCCAAGGCGGTCGCCGCCACGCTCGACCTGTCCTCGGCGCGCAAGGTGGTCGACATCGCCGGTGGTCAGGGGCACACCCTCGCCACCGTCCTCGAGCAGAACCCGCACCTGGAGGGCGTGCTCTTCGACCTGCCCGACGTGGTGGCGAACGCCGACGGCCGGCTGCGCACCGGCGGAGAGCTGGCGGGCCGCGTCGCACTGGTCGCCGGCGACTGCCGCAACGGCGTCGACGTGGACGCGGACGTGTACATCCTGAAGAACATCCTCGAGTGGGACGACGACAGCACGGTCACGACGCTGCGCAACGTCGCCGCCAAGGGCCGTCCGGGCGCGCGCGTCATCGTCATCGAGAACCTGCTCGACGGCAGCCCGGAGATGAAGTTCACCACGGCGATGGACCTGCTCCTGCTGCTCAACGTGGACGGCCGCAAGCACACCAAGGACGGTCTGGTCGGCCTCGTGAAGCAGGCCGGGCTGCAGGTTCAGGACGTCCGGCCGGCGGGCCCGTACCTGCACCTCATCGAGAGCACGATCCCGGCGCGCTGAGCGACCGCGACACCGGACGGCGGCCGGGGCTGCGAGCCCCGGCCGCCGTTTCGTGGTGCCGGTCAGCGACCGGCCAGCGCCTCGAGCGCCGGCACGAGGTCGGCCGGGGCCGGCATGGCCGCCATGTCGTCGCGCAGCTCGGTGGCGGCCTTGCGGATCGCCGGGTCGCCGAGCACCTCGCCCATCGCCTCGCGGATCTCGCCGGCCGTCGCCACGAGGCCGGGCAGCGCGCGTACGGCACCCGACGCGGTCAGCCGCCGGCTGATCGAGTACGAGTCGTCACTGAGCCCCAGAGCGAGCTGCGGTACGCCCTCCGCCGCGCCCGTCATCAGCGTGTTCGCGCTGCCGTGATGCACGATCGCATCGCTGGTCGCCAGCAACAGGTGCAGCGGATGGTTGCGCAGTACGCGGACTCCCGCGGGCAGGTCGCCGAGCGCGTCGGCCTGTTCCTGTGTCGTGGTCAGGACCACCTCTGCGCCCGCGTCGAGGGCCGCGTCGATCGCCAGCCGCAGCGCCGGCACGTCCGGGCCGAAGATGCCGATGCCGGAGGATCCCCAGATCACCGTCACCCTCGGCCGGCTGCCGGCCCGGGGCCGCTCCGGCCGGTCGCCACCCGGGCCGTTGTACGGCACGTACCGCACCGGCAGCCGGGTCGCCGTGCCGATCGGCGCTGGGGTGACCGGCGGGGACGGGTCGACGACGTACTCGACCTGGTCCCAGCCCCACGCCGGGACGCCGTGCCGGGGGAAGGAGAAGGTCGGGTCCCCCTGGCCCAGGTCGAGGGCCGGCTCGGTCTCGGCGCTGCCGATGAGACCGGGCGAGTGGTACACGGAGGGGGCGTCGACGATGCGGCCGGCGAGCGCACCCTCCATCGACATGAGGCTGTAGCAGACCAGCTCCGGCCGCCAGGCGCGGGCGAGCTCGACGGCGGCGTCGCAGTTGTGGCGCAGCGGCGGGCACATCTCGGCGAACAGGCGCAGCCCGAGCTGGGCGGCGCCGGCCTCGTCGATCGAGTCCATGGGCTCGCCGGTGAACGGATGCAGGGGCAGGGGCATGCCGGGCAGAACCCGGCGGCCGGTGGCGCTGAGCAGCAGATGCCCGACGCGGGCCATGCTCATCATGTCGGGATGGGCCAGCACCGGCACCGGCGTCAGCCCGGTCCGGGCGACGACGCCGGACTGGCCGGGGGTGCACGCCACCCGGACGTCGTGACCGGCGGCCTGCAACGCCCAGCCGAGGGGGATCATGCAGAAGTAGTCGCCGGCCCAGTTGGACACTGTGAAGAGGACACGCATGCCCGCGATGGTGGGCCGGACACCTACAGGCTGAGTCGAAGCGGGCGCTCGACCGGCTTCCGACCGGCCGTCGAGGCGTCTCGGACAGCATCCCGGCATGTCGAATCAGCCGCCGGTGGATGCGTCGGTCTACCAGAACCTCGCCGAGATGATCGCGAACTTCCCCAAGGCGCAGTACGCCCGCGCCCTCGCCCTGCTGCGCATCGCGGACCTGACGGCCGACGGGCCGCTCCCGCTCGCCGAGCTCGTCACGAGCACCGGGGCCCATGCCGAGGCGCTCGGCCGGTTCCTGCGCGCCTGTGTGATGCTCGACCTGACCGTGGAGACGGCACCTGACGTGTTCGGCGTGAGCGCGATGGGGGCGCTGCTGTGTACCGGCAGTCCTTTTCACGCGATCGCCCGGGGGACCGCGAGCCTGCAGCACTACGTCCCGTACGGCCACATCGTCGAGACCGTGATGACGGGCGAGCCGGCCACCAAGGCCGCCCTCGGCGAGACCTTCTACGAATACCTGGACTCCCACCCGGACGAGCTGAAGTACTTCGGCGAGCTGACCGCGATCACGTCGGGGGACTGCGGCCCGGCCCTGGCGGCCCGCTACGACCTGTCCCGCTTCCCGACCGTCGTGGACGTGGGCGGGAACTACGGCGCGCTGCTGGCGCAGCTGCTCACGGCGGCGCCGGGCATCCGGGGCGTGCTGTTCGACCGCCCGGCGATCCTGCCGGCCGCGCGCGAGCACCTGGCCGCGGCGGGCCTGACCGAGCGGGTGGAGCTGGTCGGCGGCGACTTCCGGGACGGGGTGCCGGGCGGCGGGGACCTGTACCTGTTGAAGAACGTCCTGTGGGACTGGGACGACGCCACCGCGGCGCGGATCCTGGCGACGACCGCCGCCGCCATGCCGTCCGGCGCGACGCTGCTGATCGTCGACCAGTTCCTGCCGGAGCTGACCTACGGGCAGGACCCGGACCATGACCACCGGACGCGGGAACTGCACCGCGTCAGCTTCTCGATCCTGCTGCAGCGGGGCGGCAAGGTCCGCAGCGAGGCGGAGTACCGCGACCTGGTGACGGCGGCCGGCCTGGAGGCCGTCGGGAGGACGACCGCCGAGGGCGCCGCGCGGCGCTGGGACGTCCTGGAGGCACGCCGCCCGTGAGGGGCGGACCGTCGGCACGACAAGGAGACAACGTGAGGATTGCAGACATCTTCGTCAGCGGCGTGGGCACGTACGTGCCCGACATCGTCACCGTGGAGACGGCGATCGAGAACGGCTGGTACGAGGCCGCGGAGGCCGAGAAGACCGGGCTGACGGGCGCGGCCGTGGCGGGCGACGTCTCCGCGCCGGAGATGGCCGTGGTGGCGACCCGGCAGGCGCTGGAGCGGGCCGGGCAGGACCCGTCCGGTGTGGACCTGCTGCTCTGGGCGGACGCCTACCACTCCGGGCCCGACGGCTGGGTTCCGCACGCCTACCTGCAGCGGGAGCTGGTCGGTGGGCAGTGCCTGGCGGCCGGCATCCGGCAGGGCTGCAACGGCGTCTTCGGCGCCCTGGAGCTCGCGGCCGGTTACCTGCTGGCGGACACCGGCCGGGAGAGCGCGCTGGTGGTCGCCGCCGACAACCTGTCCTCACCGCAGCTGGACCGCTGGCACGCCCTGCCGGGAGCGATCATGGGTGACGCCGCGTCGGCGCTGGTGCTCAGCCGCCGGCCCGGCTTCGCCCGGCTGCTGTCGGTCACGTCCACGACGATCGACCGGCTGGAGGGCCTGCACCGCGGGAACGAGCCGCTGTACCCGCCGGGCGTGACCACCGGCGCGCGCCTCGACTTCACCGCCCGGTTCATCGAGTTCACCCAGGCCGGCGGCTTCGGCGAGGACGGCGCGCTGCTCTTCGTCGCCACCATGGACGAGGTGGTGGGACGGGCCCTCGAGGAGGCCGGGATCGGGCTCGACGGCGTCAAGCGCGTGGCGTTCAACAACGGCGGGCGGGCGATGGTGGAGGACCGGCTCAAGCCGCTGGGCGTGACGCCGGAGCAGACCACGTGGGAGCTCGGTCGCTCGCTGGGCCACGTCGGCCCGAGCGACCAGGTCGTCGCCTTCGACCGGCTGCTGAGCAGCGGCGACCTGGTCGCCGGCGACCACCTGCTGATGGTGGGCCTCGGGCCCGGTGTGACGATCGCGGCCGCGGTGATCCAGGTGGTCGAGGACCCGTCCTGGGTCGGCTGAGAGTTCCCGCACGAAGAGGGGCCAGTTCGATGAACTGGCCCCTCTGCTCGTGCCCGGCGTCAGCGAGCCAGATCGAGCAGCGCCGGTACGACGTCCGCCGGCGCCGGCTGCTCGCTGATCTCCGCCTGGAGCGCCGCCGCGGCCGTCCGGTACGCCGGGTCCCCGATGAGTGCGGCCACCGCCTCGCGCACCTCGGCGAGGTCCGCCCCCTCCTCGGTGATCTGGCGGGCGGCACCCGTGCTGACCAGCTGCTCGGTGTTGTAGACACCCTCGAGGATGCGGGTGATGCCCAGCTGCGGGACACCGCAGGCGGCCGCCGTCATCATCGTGCCGGTGCCGCCCGTGTGCACGATCGCGGAGCACGTGGTGAGCAGCATGTTGAGCGGCACCCAGCCGACCGGCCGGACGTTCTCCGGCAGCTCACCGAGGCGGGCGACGTACTCGGGCTTGGCGGCGCCGACGGTGACGAGCACCTCGACGTCGAGCTTGGCGACCTCGTGCACGACCTCACGGAAGAAGTCGATGACGCCGACGCCCATCTTGCGTTGCTGGGTGGTGCCCCAGGTGATGCACACGCGGGGCCGGTCGCCAGGCTTCTGCAGCCAGTCCGGTGCCGTGCCGGGGCCGTTGTAGGGGATGTAGCGCATCGGGATCCGCTGCTTGATGGACGCGGCCGGCAGCACCGCGTCCTCCTCGGACCAGCGCAGGCTCGCCGGGCGGGGGTCCACCCAGGCGGTGGGGTCGATGCGCGGCTCGGCTCCGAACCGGCGGAAGAGCTCGAGGTAGCCGGGCAGGGGCTCGTCGCTGGTCAGGCCGCGCAGCTCGAGACGCAGCAGGCGGGCCATGCCGTACAAGTGCCCGACCGTCGGTACGCCGAGCACCTCGCCCGCCACCGAGCCGGCGTAGGTGACCGGGTCGAAGACCACCAGGTCGGGCTTCCACCGGCGGCCGAAGGCCACGAGGTCCTCGGACATGGCGTCGCAGTGGTCGAACATCAGGTTCGCCATGTTCTCCAGGACGCGGGCCTGGACGGAGTCGGCGGGGTCGTCGGACTTGGCGTCGCGGGGGGCGAGGTCGCCGCGGGCCAGCCGGGTCTCGACGTCGATGTCGTGGCCGACGGAGACGGCGGGCAGCCCGGTGCGTTCGACCGCGTCGATCAGCGACGGCGTGGTGGCCATGCGGACGTCGTGCCCGGCCGCCAGGGCGGACCAGGCGAGCGGCACCATCGGGAGCAGGTGCGCACGCTCGGCATAGGTGGTGAAGAGAAGGCGCATCCGGAATGCCTTTCTGTTGGCAGGGTCTTCCGGGATGCTGGCGAGTCCGGGTCGTACCGCGGTCAAGCGACGCTCGAGTGGGCCGGCTGCAGGTCGCCGCCGCCGGCGCGCAGCTGGCCGGCCATCCCCGCGAGGATGAGCGTGAGCCCGTGCTCGAACCGCTGGTCGGGGTGGATGTCGGTGACCACGGCGGCCGCGAGGGTGGGGTGGGTGGCCGGGTCGACCCGGCCGGCCAGTCCGTTCTGATCGGTGCGCTGTTGCTCCTCGAGGACGGTGCCGGTCACGAAGTTGGTCAGCGTGCCGATGCCGCGGATCGCGTCGACGGGTGTGAAGCCGCTCTTCACCAGCGCCGCCACGATGATCTCCAGGGCGTCCCACTGGTCGTCGGGCGGACTGGCCTGGGTCACGAGCAGGGCTCCATCGCGGTGCGCCAGCATGGCCTGCCGCATCCCGCGAGCCATCCAGGCGAGCCATGCGTCCCAGGAGTCGCCGGGCTCCGGCATGGGCTCGGCGGACGGCTTGTTCATGGCGGCCGCGGCCATCTGGTCGAGCAGTTCCTGCTTGCCCTTGAAGTACCAGTACAGCGTCGGCGCCTGGACACCGAGGTCCTTGGCGAGCCGGCGCAGCGACAGGCCGGCGAGCCCGACCTCGTCGAGAAGCTTCAGGGCAGCGCGGACGACCGTGTCGCGATCCACAGCAATACGTCTCTTTCATCAGGGACAACGCTTTTCGAGTTGACAGTCTAACACTGTTCGAGCATCCTGATGGAGGCGTCTCTTACAGTGTTAGAGAGCGTCCCGCCGGACCTGAGGAAGGACCCGTCATGAGCCATGCCACGGTCGACACCGCGGAAGCGCCCGTCGCGCTGCCGCGTCGCCGCATCCGTCTCACCATGCTGGTGCTGAGCCTGGCCGTGCTCTTCGCGTCGATGGACCTGATGGTCGTCAACGTCGCGATGTACTCGATCATCAAAGAGTTCGACCCCACCCACGGCGTCGACGACAGCCGCTGGATCCTCACGGTCTACACGCTCGCCCTGGGCGCCAGTCAGCCCGTCTACGGCAAGCTCGCGGACCTGTTCGGCGGCAAGCGGGTGATGTTGTTCTCGATGCTGCTCTTCCTGAGCGGCTCGGTCGCCTGCGGTCTGTCGGCGAACATGACCCAGCTGATCGTCTTCCGGGGGCTGCAGGGCCTCGGCGCCGGTGGCCTGCTCAGCGTCGCCGTGGTCGTCGCCGCCCAGATCGCCGAGCCGCGCAACCGCGCGAAGTACGCGGGATACACCGGCGGCCTCGCGCTCATCGGCTTCGTGGCCGGCCCGCTCGTCGGCGGCTTCTTCGCCGACACGCACCACTACTGGGGCCTGACCGTCGACTGGCGCTGGGCGTTCTTCCTCAACGTGCCCACCGGACTGCTGGTCATCGGCGTCCTCGGCCTGCTCCTGCCGAACTTCGTCGCGCGGCCCGGCCTCAAGGTGGACTACCTCGGCGCGCTCCTCATGGTCGGCGGCATCAGCGCCCTGCTGCTGGTGGTCGAGTGGGGCGGCGACCGGTACGCCTGGGGCTCCACCCCGATCCTCGCGCTGGCGGCCACCGGCGTCCTGCTCCTGACCGGGTTCGTGCTGCAGGAACGCCGCGCCTCCGAGCCGATCATCCCGCCGCGCCTCTACCGCGACCAGGCGTTCCGGATCGCCGTGCCGCTGTCGGTGCTCGCCGGCTTCGCGATGATGGGCATGTCGTACTACATCGCGCTGTACCTGCGGCTCGTGCGGCAGCTCGGCTCGCTCGCCACCTGCCTGCACATGCTGCCGATGCTGCTGGGCATGCTCGTCGGCCTGCTCGCCACCGGCATCATCATCGCGGACGGCGCCGGCTACAAGAAGTTCCCGATCATCGGTGCCGCCCTCGCCGCCATCGGCTGCGGGCTGTGCGTGCTGCTGGACTCCGACACCCCGACCTGGGAGCTGAGCGTCTTCCTGCTGGTGTTCGGGTTCGGCATCGGCCAGCTGACCCAGGTCCCGCTCGCCACGGTGCAGAACTCCGTACCCGAGAAGGACCTGGGCACCGCGTCCACGGCCGTGGTGTTCGTGCGGATGCTGGGGCAGTCGCTCGGCCCGGCGATCTTCGGTGCCGTCCTCTCCATCGTCTACGCGACCCGGCTGCCCAGCGGCCTGGACGTCCCCAAGGGCGAGCGCGGCCAGATGCCGAGCTCGTCGGCGATCGCCGCGCTTCCGGCCGACGTCCAGCACGCGCTCAACGACGCGTTCCTCGGCGGTCTGCACGGCGTCTTCGTGGCCGGCGCCGCCGCACTGGTCCTCGCCTTCGCCATCGCGTTCCTCTACAAGGAACAGCCCGCCAAGCCCGCCGCTGCCGAGGCGGTCGTGCCCGAGGGACGGACGGAGGTCGGATCGGTGCGGTAGTTCCCCCGTACTCCGCACCGCCTCGACCGTCCGTCGAGCCCGCAAGGGCACCCTGAGCGCATCGCCATCCCCGGCGGTGCGCTCAGGTGTGTGTGGAGGTCAATGATGCGGGTGCTGTTCACGACGTCGAACTGGGCCGGGCACTACTTCTGCATGGTCCCGCTCGGCTGGGCGTTGCAGGCCGCCGGGCACGAGGTGCGGGTGGCCTGCACCCCGGAGCAGGCGACGACGATCAGCACGGCCGGGCTCGTCCCCGTGCCCGTCCTCACCACTCCCGACATGATGATGATGGCCCGGCTCGGCTGCTACCTGGACGCCGTCGAGGGGCGGCGTACGCTGCCGGGCCTTCCGCTGCACCCGGTCACCGGGGAACCGGTCCACAGCCTCGACGACTTCGACCTCGCGGTGGAGGGCCCGCGGCTCGGCGCGGAGATCGCCTCCGGGATCAGCCGCAGCTTCGACGCCGCCGTCGAGCTCGCCCGGGCCTGGCGCCCCGATCTGGTCTGCTACGACCTCACCGCCGACGAGGGCGCGCTCGTGGCCGAGGTGACCGGCGTACCCGGGGTGTGGGTCACCCCGGGGCTGTACGGGAGCATGGAGGACAGCACCGGTCCGGACCTGGGCCCCTTCGACACCAGCGGATCGTTCCCCCGGTACGGCCTGGGCACCTGGGACCGCAGCCGGATCCGGTACGTGCTCGACCCCTCCCCGGACGCCGCCTCCCCGCCGTTCGGTACGGCCGTCCGACGCACCGTGCGGTACGTGCCGTACAACGGGCCCGGCGCGTACCCGCAATGGGCGCTGCACCGGCCGGACGCCGGCCGGATCTGCGTCATCTGGGGCAGCTCCGCCGTGGGTACCGCCGCGCACGTACCGAGCCTGCGGGCGGCGCTCGACACCGCGGTCTCCACCGGCGCCGAGGTCGTGCTCACGACGAACCCGGCGCAGGTCGCCGCGCTGGGCGAGCTGCCCCCGTCGGTACGCGTCCTGCACAACTTCCCGCTGCACCTGCTGCTCGCCACCAGCGACGCGGTCATCCACCACGGCAGCGGCAACCCGTTGATGACCGCGGCCGTGGCGGGCGTACCGCAGGTGGCGCTCGCCATGAACGACGAGCAGATCCCGGTCAGCCGGCGGATGGCCGGTACCGGGGCGGTCATCGCGCTGCCCGGGCTGGCCGCCACCCCCGATGAGGTGCGTGCGGCGGTGCTCGCCGTGACAGGGGATCCGGCGTACCGGGCCGCGGCCGGGAACCTGCGGGAGGAGCTCATGGCCCGGCCGTCGCCGGCCGGGCTGGTCGAGCCGCTGGAGGAGCTGGCCGCGGGCGGCTCGTTCGCCCCCTGAGGCGGTCCTGGACGCAGAAGAACCGGGTCACGCGCGTCGCGCGTGACCCGGTCTCCGTTTGCGGTGTCGCTCAGCTGCTCCGGCGGGCCGCCAGCTCCACCAGCTGCGGCACCACCTGCGCCGGCGTGGGGTACGACCGCAGCTCGTCGCGGACCGCCCGGGCCGCGGCCACGGCGGACCCGCCGACCAGGTCGCGGACGCCGGCCCGGAGCTGCTCCACCGTGGCGGTCAGGCCCGGCAGGGATACCACGGCACCGGTCGCGGCGATCCGGTCGCCGAAGACGAGCTGTTCCGTGCTCATCGAGAGGGCGAGCTGGGGGACACCGGCCGCCGCGGCGGTCATCAGGTGGCTGGCGCCGCCGTGATGGATGACCGCGTCGCTGACGGCGAGCAGGAGGTGCAGCGGGAAGTTGCGCAGGACGCGTACCGACGGGGGCAGGTCACCGAGGGCGGCCACCTGCTCCTCGCTGGCGGTGAGCACCACCTCGGCGCCCGTCTCCACGGCCGCCTCGACGGCCCAGCGCAGGGCCGGGACGTCCGGACCGTACATGGCCGTGGCGGAGTACCCCCAGCAGATGGCGATCCGGGTGCCGGACGGGCGTTCCACGGCCCACTCCGGCAGCTCTCCCGGGCCGTTGTACGGGATGTAGCGCACCGGGATCCGCTGGGCGTCGCCGTGCGGCGGCAGCGCCGACGCGGGAGACGGGTCCAGCACGTACTCGATCTGGTCGCGGTTCCAGGGCTTGGCGCCGTGCCGGACGAACGCGCCCATCGGGTCCTCCAGGCCCATGTCGATGCCGGGTTCGGTCTCCATCACCCCGAAGAGCCCCGGCGGGCAGTAGATGCCCGGGACACCCTGCAGCCGGGCGACCAGCGCACCCTCGGTGCTCATCAGGTCGTAGCAGACCAGGTCGGGCTCCCACTGCCGGCCGAACTCCACCGCGCCGTCGTAGCTGCGTTCCAGCGCGGTGCCGCACTCGGCCATGAAGCGTTCCATGGCCGGGGCGACGTCGAACTCGTCCAGTGCGGACACGGTCCGTCCGGTCACCGGATGCGGCGGTAGCCCCGGCAGCGTGCGCTTGCCGTCGACCGCCTCCTGGTACGCCGCGAGCCGGGCCCAGAGCGTCATGTCCGGGCTGTCCAGCACGGGTACGGGCACCAGCCCGGCCGTACTGATCGTCTCCGCCTGCGCCGGCACGCACGCCACCCGGACCTGGTGGCCCGCGGCCTGCAGCGCCCAGCCGAGCGGCACCATCGCGAAATAGTGGCCGCCCCAGTTGGACGTGGTGAAAAGTACGCGCATCGCGCCTCCGCCTCTCGTGTCGTCAACGAATCCGGGCCGTCGGCCGGCCCGCGACCTCCGCCCAGAGCGCGGCCACGGACTCCTCCATGGAGCGCCGCGGCCGCCAGCCCAGCGCCCGGTACGCCCCGTCCGGGTCGACGGCGAGCCATTCGACGCCGGCCCGCGACGGTGCGCGCCGGCCGGACTCGACCACCCGGGCCGGGATCCCGCTCACCGAGATGAGCAGGTCGACCAGGGTGCGTACGGGCACCGCCTCGCCGCGCCCGATGGCCAGCGCCCGGCCGCTGACCGCCGCACCGGCCGCCGCCACGACCGCGTCGGCGATGTCCCGGGCGTCGACGTAGTCGCGCCGGGCCCGCAGCGGATCGAGCGTGATGACCGCCTCCTCGCCCGTGCCCTGCGCCGCCGCGAGCTGCTCCGCGACGCGGCCGAGCAGGCTCACCCGGGGTGAGCCGGCCCCCGCCGCGTTCGCCAGGCGCAGCACCACCGCGTCGAGGCGGCCGGCGGCGACGGCCTCGAGCACCGTCGTGGTCGCCGCCAGCTTGGTTCTCCCGTACGGGCTGTCCGGCCGGGCTGGTGTGTGCTCGCCGACCAGCCGGCCCGGCGGGACGGGCCCGTACTCCAGCACCGAGCCGAGCTGCACGAGCCGCGGCCGGGTCCTCGTCGCCGCCAGGGCCGCCACGAGGTGTTCGGTGGCGGTCGTGTTGGAGTGCGCCATCTCGGTCTCGGAGACCTCCCAGACCCCGCCGGTGGCGTTCACGACGATGTCCGCCGCCTCGCCGTCGAGGATCCGGGCCAGCTCTCCGGCGCTCACCGCGCCGATGTCCAGGCTCCGATGCCGGTACGGGCTCCCCGCGCCGCCGGGCGCACGCCGGCTCACCACCAGGACGTCGCGGCCCTGGGCGGCGAACGCGGCACAGATGTGCCGGCCGATGAAGCCGGAGCCGCCCAGCACGACGACCGCCGTGTTCCGGTGCGGGGCCCCGTTCACCGCGGACACGCTCGTCTCCCGCGCCGGCCCGTCATGCCGTCACCAGCGGCTTCCACCACACCGGGTTGTCCCGGTACCACGCCACGACGTCGCGGATGCCGGTCTCGAACGTCCAGCGCGGCTCGTAGCCCAGCTCCGTACGGATCTTCGTGTCGTCGAGGGCGTACCGCAGGTCGTGCCCCTTGCGGTCCTCGACGTGGCGGACCATGGACCAGTCCGCGTCGCAGAGCTCCAGCAGGCGCTCGGTGACGACGCGGTTCGTGAGCTCCGTACCGCCGCCGACGTTGTAGATCTCGCCGGGCCGGCCGCCGGTGAGGACCAGCTGGATCGCCCGGCAGTGGTCGTCGACGTGCAGCCACTCGCGGACGTTGCGGCCGTCGCCGTAGAGCGGCACCGGCTTGCCGCTGAGCAGGTTCGTGACGAACAGCGGGATCAGCTTCTCGGGATGCTGGTGGGTGCCGTAGTTGTTGGAGCAGCGGGTGATCCGCACGTCCAGGCCGTGGGTGCGGGCGTAGGCGCGGGCGATCAGGTCGCTGCCCGCCTTGGCCGCGGCGTACGGCGAGTTCGGCTGCAGCGGCCAGTCCTCGGTCCACGCACCCTCCTCGATCGAGCCGTAGACCTCGTCGGTGGAGACGTGCACGAACGTCTGGACGTCGCTGCGCAGGGCCGCGTCGAGCAGACTCTGCGTTCCCAGTACGTTGGTCCGGACGAACTCGGCCGCACCGGGCAGCGAGCGGTCCACATGGGACTCGGCCGCGAAGTGCACGATCGCCTCGTGGCCCGGCAGGTGGTCGGCGAGCAGCGCCGCGTCGAGGATGTCCCCCTCGACGAAGGTGAGCCGGGGGTGGCCGATCGGCAGGTTGTTCAGGTTGCCCGCGTACGTCAGCTTGTCCAGGACCGTCACCTCGGCGTCTTCGTAACCGGGATAACCGCCGTCGAGCATCGTCCGCACGTAGTGCGACCCGATGAAGCCGGCCGCACCGGTCACAAGGATTTTCATCAGAGCCGTTCCTCCGTGTTCAGGGCGCACCGGATGCCCGGCGGCGCGAGTGGGGTCGAGCAGTGCCGGTCCACTGCGGCGCCATCCTCGGACGGGTGAGTCGAGGGCCGCTCAAGCGCGGGTGAGAGCGGGGCCGGACCGCCCGGTCCCCAGTGAGGCTCGAACCGGGGCTCTTAGCGTCCCTGGGCCATGGACATCCGTGAGCTCAGCCTGCCCGGGGTCTTCCGGGTGACGCCGACCAAACATGCCGACCACCGGGGCCACTTCTACGAGGCGTTCAAGCGCGAGAAGCTCGCCGAGACGATCGGCCGGCCCTTGACGATCGAGCAGACGAACTGCTCGGTGTCGCGCCGGGGGACCATCCGCGGCATCCACAGCGCCAGCGTCCCGCCGGGCCAGGCCAAACTGATCTCGTGCCTGCGCGGCGCCATCATCGACATCGTCGTCGACATCCGGGTCGGCTCACCGACCTTCGGCAAGTACGAGGTGAACTGGCTCGACGGGCATTCGGGCAGCGCCGTGTACATGGCCGAGGGCCTGGGGCACGCCTTCCTCGCCCTGACCGACGACACCTGCGTCAACTACCAGTGCTCCACGCCGTACCAGCCGGACATCGAGCTGCACGTGAACCCGCTCGATCCCGAGCTGGCGCTGCCGTGGGGCCTCACCGAGCCGCCGATCATCTCGGCCAAGAACGCGAACGCCCCGACCCTCGCCGAGGCCGCCGACAAGGGGATCCTGCCGACGTGGGACGACTGCCTGGCGCTCTACGAGAAGCTCGGTGCCCCCGCATGACCGCACATTCGCTCTCAAGTGCTTCTCTAAGCGACAAATCTACGGTTCCGTACATGACGAAATCCTCTCTGGACGGCAAGGTCGCCCTCGTGACGGGCTCCGGCCGCGGCGTCGGCGCGGTCATCGCCCGCGAGCTCGCCCGGCGCGGCGCCGCGGTGGCGGTCAACTACCGTGGCTCTGCGGCCGGTGCCGCGGCGGTGGTGCAGGACATCGAGCAGGCCGGTGGCCGGGCGTTCGCGGTGCAGGCCGACGCGACCGACCAGGCGTCGGTGGAGGCGATGATCGCCGAGGTCACCGAGCGCCTGGGCCCGATCGACCTGCTGGTCCTCAACGCGACCGGCTTCGCCGACGTGCTGCGCGGACCCGCCACGAAGCACTCGGTCGAGCAGCTCGCCGACAGCATGGTCGCCCAGTTCAAGGCGTCCATGGTCCCCGTCTACGCGGCGCTGCCGTCGATGACCGCCCGCCGTACGGGTCACGTCATCTACATCTCGGACACCTTCCCCCGCAAGGTGGTGCACAGCGGCCTGGGCCACGCCCTGCCGAAGGTTCCGGTCGAGGCGGCCATGAAGTACCTCGCGCTGGAGCTCGGCCCGGACAACGTCCGCTTCAACACGGTGGTCTGCGGCGCGATCCGCAGTGCGGCCCTGGAGCGGGCGACCAGCGATCCGGCCGTCACCCAGAAGGTCAAGGAGTACATCGCGCAGATTCCGCTCGGCCGCGTCGCGGAGCCGGAGGAGATCGCGAACGCGGTGGCCGTGCTCGCCGGCGACGACCTGTCGTACCTGACGGGTGTGTTCCTCCCGGTGGCCGGCGGAAATCTGATCATTTGATCCTCGTCCGTCGCTGGGTGACGGGGGAGCGGTGACGTCCGCTGAAAGGCGATGAGATGAGTGAAGCCAAGGCGCTGTTGCTGGAACAGGTCCGCAAGTACCACCACCAGCAGACGCGCTCCGTTCCCTTCGTACCCGGCGTCACGCCGGTGCTGCCGTCGGGCGCGGTGCTCGACGAGAACGACAGGGTGGCGCTGGTGGAAGCCGCGCTGGACATGAACATCGCGGCCGGTGCCAGCTCCATCCGGTTCGAACGCCTCTTCGCCAAGCTGATCGGGCTGCGCAAGAGCTATCTGGTGAACTCCGGCTCGTCGGCGAACCTGCTGGCCCTGACCGCGCTCACCTCACCCCGGCTCGGCGATCGGCGGCTGCGGGCGGGCGACGAGGTCATCACGGTCGCGGCCGGCTTTCCCACGACCGTCAACCCGATCCTGCAGAACGGCCTGGTGCCGGTCTTCGTCGACATCGAGCTTGGGACGTACAACACGACCGCGGAGCGGGTGGCGGCGGCGATCGGGCCGCGTACCCGGGCCATCATGATCGCCCACGCGCTGGGCAACCCGTTCCCGGTGCAGGAGATCGCCGATCTCGCCCGCGAGCACGGCCTCTACCTGATCGAGGACAACTGCGACGCCGTCGGCGCCACCTACAACGGGCGGCTGACCGGGACGTTCGGCGACCTGTCGACGGTCAGCTTCTACCCGGCCCACCACATCACCATGGGCGAGGGCGGATCCGTGCTGACGAACAACCTCACCCTAGGGCGGATCGTCGAGTCCCTGCGCAACTGGGGGCGCGACTGCTGGTGCGAGCCGGGGGAGAACGACAAGTGCCTCAAGCGCTTCGACTTCCAGTTCGGCACGCTGCCGCACGGCTACGACCACAAGTACACGTTCTCGCATGTCGGCTACAACCTGAAGGCCACCGACCTGCAGGCCGCTCTCGGGCTCACCCAGCTGCGCAAGCTCGACGAGTTCGGGGCGGCGCGGCAGCGCAACTGGCAGCGGCTGCGGGACGGGCTCGAGGGCGTACCCGGGCTGATGCTGCCGGAACCGACACCCGGCAGCGAGCCGAGCTGGTTCGGCTTCGTGCTGACGGTGCTGCCCGACGCGCCGTTCACGCGCTCGGACCTGGTGCTGTTCTTGGAGTCCCGGAAGATCGGTACCCGGCTGCTGTTCGCGGGCAACCTGACACGGCACCCCGCGTACCTGGACCAGCAGTACCGGGTGGTCGGCGACCTGACGAACAGCGACGTCGTCACCGAGCGCACGTTCTGGATCGGCGTCTATCCGGCGCTGACGGCCGAGATGATCGACTACATGATCGAGTCGATCCGCGAGTTCGTCGCCGGCCGGTCGTGAGTCGGGGCATGTGATGCGGTTTCTCTTCACCACCTCGAACTGGCGCGGCAACTACTTCTGCATGGTCCCGCTGGGCTGGGCGCTGCAGGCGGCGGGTCATCAGGTACGGGTGGCCTGTCCGCCCGAGCAGGCGGACGCGATCGCGCACGCCGGCCTCGTCCCGGTGCCCGTCCTCGAAGGACTGGACGTCATGCGGCTGGAACGGATGGCGAGGTACTCCGAGGCGCTGGCCGGTGAGCATCCGCTGCTGCCGCTGCACCCCGTCACGGGACGGCCGGTGTCCCGGCTCGACGAGTTCGATCCCGAGGCCGCCTGGCCGCCGTTCTGGGAGCAGACCCTGGCCAGCATGCGGAGAAGCTGCGACAACGCCGTCGGCTTCGCCCGCGAGTACCGGCCCGACCTCGTGGTGTGGGACCTGATGAGCGAGGAGGGCGCGCTGGCGGCCGCCGTGACGGGCGTGCCGGCCGTCTTCCACCCGCCGGGCATGTACGGCACCGTCGAGATCGTCGACGGGGAGGACATGAGCCCCGGCGACCCGAGCGGCTCGTTCCCGCGCCACGGACTCGGCCGGTGGGGGCGGGGCGACATCGGGTACGTCCTCGACCCGTCCCCGCCGTCGGTGCACCCGCCGGTGGGCGACGCGCTGCGGCTGCCCGTACGGTACGTGCCCTACAACGGCCCCGGTGCCATGCCGGACTGGGTGCTCGACCGCCCGCGGCGCCCCCGGGTCTCCCTCATCTGGGGCAACGCCGCCACCGCGATGTACGGCACCCAGGTGCCGGCGTTGCGGTACGCGATCGACGCGGCGCTCGCCGCCGGCGCCGAGGTGGTCCTCACCGCCGGCGCGGCCCAGGTCGAGGCGCTCGGCACGCTGCCCGACCGGGTGCGGGTCCTGCGCGACTTCCCGATCCACCTGCTGCTGCCCACCAGCGACGTGATCATCCATCAGGGCAGCGCCAACGGGCTGATGCCGGCCGCCGCGGCCGGCGTACCGCAGCTGTCGCTGGCGCTGAGCGTGGACCAGGTGCTGCCGAGCGAGCGGCTGGCCCGGACCGGGGCCGTGGTCACACTGCGCGGTCTCACGGCGGGCCCGGCGGAGATCCGGTCGGCCGTGGAGGCCCTGCTGACCGATCCCCGGTACGCCGCCGCGGCGGACCGGGTCCGTGCCGAGATGGCGGCCCAGCCGTCGCCGGCGCAGCTCGTCGCCACCCTGGAACGCCTCGCCGGCCACCTCATCCCGGTCTGACTCCTCCGTACCACGCGCGAGTGAAAGGGACGTCCGTGTCCAAGCAACCCTTCGCCGACCACCAGGTCGTCGTCACCGGCGGCGGAACCGGCATCGGCCGTGCCACCGCCATCGCCTTCGCCGAACAGGGCGCCGGCGTGATCATCGTCGGGCGCCGCCCCGAACCTCTGGAGAAGACGGCCGCACTGCACCCGGCGCTCGTCCCGGTGGTGGCCGACATCCGTACCGAACGGGGCGTGGAAACCGTTGCGGAGGCCGTCGCCGACGGCCCCGGACGGCTCGACGTCCTCGTCAACAACGCCGGCATCTTCCGGCGCACCGGGCTGGACGGGCTCGACATGGCCGCCGTCCGCGAGGTGTTCGAGGTCAACGTCTTCGGCCCGGCGCAGCTCACCGCCAAGCTGCTGCCGTGGTTCGACCGGCCGGGCGGCTCCGTCGTCCTGGTCTCCAGCGTCATGGGCCATCTGCCCGGGCCCGGCCAGTTCGCGTACGCGGCCAGCAAGGCGGCCGTGGACAGCCTCACCCGCTCCTGGGCGAAGGAGCTCGCCGGCCGCCGGATCCGGGTCAACGCGATCGCGCCCGGGACCGTGGAGACCGAGGCCCTCACCGCGGCCGCCCTCGGCGTGACCGAGGAGCAGCTCGCCGCGGTACGGGCGCAGAAGACCAGGGCGTTCCCGCTCGGACGCTACGGCCAGGTGGACGACGTCACCCCGTGGATCCTCCGGCTGGCCGAGCGCGCGAACTCCTGGATGACCGGTCAGGTGATCACCGTCGACGGCGGCTGGGACCTGGGCGCCCCGGAGGGGGCGGCCCTCGCGGCCACCGCGGCGACGGCTACAGGAGGCGAGCGATGACACGACGAGTGGCTCTCACCGGCATCGGCACGGTGGCACCCGGCGGGATCGGGACGAAGGAGTTCTGGGAACTGATCAAGGCAGGGCGGACGGCCACCCGCCGGGTGTCGTTCTTCGACCCGTCGCCGTTCCGGTCGCAGGTGGCCGCCGAATGCGACTTCGACCCGGCGGCGAACGGCCTCACCCCCCAGCAGATCCGCCGGATGGACCGCGCGGCGCAGTTCGCCGTGGTGAGTTCCCGTGAGGCGGTCCAGGACAGCGGGGTGGAACTGGACGAGGTCGATCCCACCCGGGTCGGCGTCGCGATCGGCAGCGCCGTCGGCTGCACGATGAGCCTGGAGAACGAGTACACGGTGGTCAGCGACGGCGGCCGCCGCTGGCTGGTGGACCACACGTACGGGGTGCCGAACCTGTACAGCTACCTGGTGCCCGGCTCGCTCGCCACGGAGGTGGCCTGGGACGCCGGCGCGGAGGGACCCACCACGGTCGTCTCCACCGGGTGCACGTCCGGAGTGGACACCGTCGGGTACGCCGCCCAGCTGATCCGCGAGGGCTCGGCGGACATCATGATCGCGGGTGCGACCGACGCGCCGATCTCACCCATCACGCTGGCCTGCTTCGACGCCATCAAGGCGACGACGCCGCGGAACAACGACCCGGCCACGGCGTCGCGCCCGTTCGACCGCAGCCGTAACGGGTTCGTGCTGGGGGAGGGCTCGGCGGTCTTCGTGCTCGAGGACCTCGAGCATGCCCGGCGGCGTGGCGCGGAGATCTACGCCGAGATCGCGGGGTTCGCGTCGCGGTGCAACGCGTACCACATGACCGGCCTGCGCCCGGACGGCCGGGAGATGTCCGCGGCGATCGACGACGCCCTGCGGCAGGCCGGTGCCGCCGCGACGGACGTCGACTACGTCAACGCCCACGGCTCCGGGACCAAGCAGAACGACCGGCACGAGACCGCCGCGATGAAGCGCAGCCTCGGCGACCACGCGTACCGGACGCCGGTCAGCTCGATCAAGTCGATGGTCGGGCACTCGCTCGGCGCGATCGGCTCGATCGAGATCGCCGCGTGCGCGCTGGCCATCCGGGACGGCGTCGTCCCGCCGACCGCCAACCTGCACGAGCCCGATCCGGAGTGCGACCTGGACTACGTGCCGCTCGAGGCCCGGGAACGCCGGGTCGACGCGGTGCTCAGCGTCGCCAGCGGCTTCGGCGGGTTCCAGAGCGCCATGGTGTTGCAGCGTCACGATCGGGGGAGCCGATGACAGTCACCGCAGCAGATCCCGCCGCGCCCGCGGCGGACGTCAGGACCGGCCGGGCGGTGATCACCGGCCTCGGCGTCGTCGCGCCCAACGGCGTCGGCGTACGCGACTACTGGGCCGCCACCCTGGCCGGCACCCCGGGCATCGGGCGGCTGACCCGGTTCGACCCGTCGTCGTACCCGGTGCAGCTGGCCGGGGAGGTGACCGGGCTGGAACCGGCGGAGCACATCCCGAGCCGGCTGATGGCCCAGACCGACCGGACCACCCAGCTGTCGCTGATCGCCGCGGAGCAGGCGTTCGCCGACGCCGCCCTCGACCCCGCCGGGCTGCCCGAGTACGAGACGAGCGTCGTCACGGCGAGCGCGTCGGGCGGGTTCGAGTTCGGTCAGCGGGAGCTGGAGAACCTCTGGAGCAAGGGCAGCCAGTACGTCAGCGCGTACCAGTCGTTCGCCTGGTTCTACGCGGTGAACACCGGGCAGATCTCCATCCGGCACGGGCTGCGCGGGCCCAGCGGGGTGCTGGTGTCCGATCAGGCCGGTGGGCTGGACGTGGCCGCGCAGGCCCGCCGGTACGTCCGTGCGGGACGGCGGGCGGTGGTCACCGGTGGCGTGGACGCGTCGCTGTGCCCGTGGGGCTGGGCGGCCCAGCTGACGTCCGGGCGGCTCAGCACCCGGCCCGACCCGGACCGGGCGTACGTCCCGTTCGACGTCGAGGCGTGCGGCTTCGTGCCGGGCGAGGGCGGCGCGATCCTTCTCGTCGAGGACGCCGGTACCGCCGCGCAGCGGGGCGCCGGCGCGTACGCGGAGATCACCGGTTACGCGGCCACCTTCGATCCGCGCCCGGGCTCGCCCCGGCAGCCGACGCTGCGGACGGCGGTCGAGCGGGCGCTGGCCGATGCGGGCCTGACCCCCGGCGACATCGACGTGGTCTTCGCCGACGGCGCCGGACTGCCGGAGCTGGACCGGATCGAGGTCGCCGCGATCACCGACGTCTTCGGCCGGTACGGCGTGCCCGTCACGGTGCCGAAGACGATGACCGGCCGGCTGTACTCCGGTGGTGCGGCCCTGGACCTGGCGACCGCGGCCCTGTCCCTTCGCGACGGCGTCATCCCGCCGACGGTCAACCTGAGGCACCTCGCCCCCGAGTACGCCATCGACGTGGTCCGGCAGGCGCGTCCCGGCCGGATCCGCAATGCCCTGGTCGTGTCCCGCGGCTACGGCGGCTTCAACTCCGCGGTGGTGCTGAGCACGCCGCCGGGGTCCATTTCGGAACACTGAGCGGAAGGAGAATCTCCCATGGCGGACTTCACCATCGACGACCTCCGGCGGATCATGCTGGAGGGCGCGGGCGTCGACGAGGGCGTCGACCTCGACGGCGACATCCTGGACACGACCTTCACGGAGCTGGGGTACGACTCCCTGGCGATGCTGGAGACGGCCAGCCGGATCGAGCGGCTGCTCGGCATCCGGCTGTCCGACGAGGAGGTCGGCGACGCGGACTCCCCGCGCCGGCTGCTCGATCTGGTGCGGCGGACGGCGCAGCGCCTTCCGGAGGGGGTTCCGGTGTAGATGTTGCCGGAAGACGGCAGTACGTCTAGTTTTTGAATGGCGAAGGGCATTTGACCGCCCCGTCCGGGTCCTTGAATCGGATCAGGACGGGGCGGCCGTGTTGAAGGCCCCTGCGCGCGGTCGTACTTTCAGCCGATGCCCCATCGTCCTTTCGGCGGCGGAGGGCCGGCGGCGGCTCACTCCCTCCGATACTCCTTTAGAAGCACGTCGATTCTACTTCCAGTGCCGGCTATTGAATCCGGGTCGAGCCGCTGACTAGCGTCTCCATAGACGGGGGCGCTCATTCGCGCCGCATTCCACAGTGAATGGCGAAGGGAACGACATCATGCGATTCAACATTCTCGGTGCACTCGAGATGCGGCACGAAATGCGCGTCTGCACACCCACCGCGCCCAAGGTCCGCTGGGTGCTGGCGCTGCTGCTGTGCCGGGCCAACCGCATCGTCGGCATCGACGCGCTCACCGAGGAGCTGTGGGGCACCGAGCCGCCGCGCAGCGCGGTCACCACCACCCAGACGTACATCTACCAGCTCCGCAAGAAGTTCGAGCGTGAAGGCATCGCGGACCGGCCGGAGGACCTGCTGGAGACCCGCCCGCCCGGCTACCTGCTGCGCCTGCGCGACGAGGAGCTCGACTCCATCGTCTTCGAGCGGCTCGCGGAGGAAGGCCGCGTGCTGCTCGCCGGCGGGCACGTGGAGCAGGCCGCCGAACGCCTGCGGCAGGCGCTCGCCCTGTGGCGCGGACCGGTCCTGGCGAACGTGCCGGTGGGCCGCCTGCTCGAG
Organism: Actinoplanes sp. NPDC049548; assembly: GCF_040676695.1. NCBI lineage: Bacteria > Bacillati > Actinomycetota > Actinomycetes > Micromonosporales > Micromonosporaceae > Actinoplanes > Actinoplanes sp. NPDC049548. The sequence continues at coordinate 109,680 of NZ_JBFAPM010000002.1, read as the reverse complement.
GCGCACGTCGCGCATCTCGAGGAGAGCCGGATCCGGGCGCTCGAGCTGCGCATCACCGCCGACACCCTGCTCGGGCGGCACCGCGAGCTCATCCCCGAGCTGCGCTCGCTGACCTCGGCGTACCCGCTCAACGAGTGGCTGCACGGGCGGCTGATCGAGGCACTGCACCGGGCCGGCCGGCGGGGGGAGGCGCTGATGGCGTACCAGGACCTGCGCCGGATCCTCGACGACGAGCTGGGGCTCGAGCCGTCGGAGGAGCTGCAGCTGCTGCAGCGTGAGGTGCTCGGCTCCGGCAGTGCGGTGCGGCCGGCGGCCTTCCGGATGCCGGAGTCCCTGGCGAGCTGAGCCGGGCGGCAGCCGGCGCGGCGTGTGCGGCATTGCGCAGTTTGCCCATCACGGCTTATTGATCTTCCGTGTGGTCTTGATGCACACGGTAGAGTGACGGCCGCCGGCAAGACATCGGAGTACGGCGATGTCGGGTCGAAGGGTGGGCTTCCGCCCGGGGCTCGGGTGCGGAGGGGAGGGTTCCGGATGGATTGCCGCCGACCGGAACCACCGCGTTCGAGAACGGGCTGCGCGCGCGCCGTCTGAGAGTCATACAAGCTGATACGGGGAGAAGCTTGAAATGCCGGATCCGCAAGCGGTGGTAACGGCGGTCGAAAGTCGACTGCGAGAAAGCCGACCGCTCATCCTTGCCAATTTCGAGGAGAAACTCCGTCGTATCGGGGGCAGCCTGGTGGCTCATCCCGAGTCTCTGCGGCAGTGCCTCGAACAGGCGGACAACATTCTCGCGGACGTCTGCGCGAGCCTGGGCCGGGAGAGGGCCAGCGCGGAGTCCGGCGTGCTGTTCAGCCGCGACCTCGGCGCCAGCCGTGCCGCCGCGAACATCCACCCCGGCGAGTCGCTGCGCGCGGCCGCCATCCTGCACGACGTCATCTTCGAGGTCGTGGAGGACGAGACCCGCGACGATCCGGCCCTGGGCCTGCGGGCGGCGCGCGCGCTGCACCACAGCCTGATGTTCCGGATCCGCGAGGCGTCCATCGGGTACGCCAGCCTGCTGCTCAACGAGATCCACGAGGCCCACCTGGCCGAGCGCCGCCGGATCGCGCTCGAGCTGCACGACCGGGTGGGCTGCGGCATCAGCGTGGCCAGCCGGAACCTGGAGCTGTACGAGATGCTCCGGGAGCGCGATCCGGTCCGCGCCGACGCCAAGGCGGAACAGGCGCAGAGTGCCCTGCGGGACACGCTGGAGAACGTCCGCCGGCTGACCGCCGACATGCGGGTCCAGGCGCAGCTCGAAGGCCTGGAGAAGTCGCTCCAGTCCTACCTGGACGTCATGTCGCCCGGGGACGTCGCCGTTCGCCTGGTGGTCAACGGTGACGAGGGCTGGGCCCCGGCGGAGGTGCTGGAGCAGCTCTTCCTGGTCGTGCGGGAGGCGCTGCGCAACGTCTTCGCGCACGCCGAGGCCCGCACCGTCGCGGTCCGGGTGGACGTCGCGCCGCACATGGCCTGCGCGGCCGTGGAGGACGACGGGACCGGTATCCCGGCGGACTGCCCGCAGAGCGCCGGCCTCGCCTCCATGCGGGAGCGGGTGCACCTGCTCGGCGGCACCCTGTCGATCTCCAGCGTCTCGGGCATCGGTACGTCCGTCGAGATCTCGGTACCGCTGAGCGGAGCCCGGGATGCCGCCGGAGACTGAGGCGTCGATCCGGGTCCTGGTGGTCGACGACCATGCTCTGCTGCGCGACGGCCTGCGCGAGCTGCTGGACGCCGAGGACGACATCGTGGTGGTGGGCGAGGCCGGTGACGGCGACCAGGCGGTCGCGGCCGCCCTGGCGCTGCGCCCGGACGTGATCGTGCTCGACATCGAGATGCCCGGCCCCGCGGTGACCGTGACCATCGATCGCCTGCGGCAGGCCCTTCCCCAGCTGCGCATCCTGATCCTGAGCATGCACGACGACCCCGCCATGGTGCAGCGCGTGCTGTCCCTGGGCGTCAACGGCTACCTGCTCAAGTCGGTCAAGCGCGAGGAGTTCGTCGGCGCCGTGCGTACGGCGCACCGGGACCCGGAACGGATCATCCTTTCCATCTCCCGGCAGAGCCTCCAACAGGTCAACAGCGTGCCGTCGGACGTGCTGTCACCCCGGGAACGGGAGATCATGGCGCTCGTCGCCGTGGCGATGAGCAACAGCCAGATCGCCAACCGGCTGTACATCACCGAGAACACCGTCAAGCGGCACCTGCGCAACATCTTCACCAAGCTCGGTGCGGCGTCCCGCATCGACGCCGTCAACAAAGCCAAGCTCGCGAACCAGTTGCCGACTCGTAAGAGCTGACAACCCGCTGAACCACGGGCATGAGTCGACTGTCCGCCGGGCGCTGAGCGAGCACTCTTTCACGTCGTGGAGCTCTGCTGTGTCCTCCTACTCGGAAATCACCCTTCCTCGCACCCTGCCGTCGTTGCGGTCCGCGACACTGACCTTGTGTCTCGCGGAGGCACGGCCGGCCGTTCTGGTCATCTTCCTCGTCCGGTTCCTCGCGGGCACCGCAATGGTCTCCGCCGCGATACCGGTCGGCGAGGTGGCCGCCGGCGCCTTCGCCTGGGTCTGCGCCACCTTCTTCGTCTACCTGCTCAACGGAGCCACCGACGTCGCCGAGGACCAGGCGAACGGCAGCCGGCGCCCCATCGCCAGCGGGCGGCTCAGCGTGGCCACCGCCACCCGGGTCGCCTGGACGGCGGCCGTCGTCGCGCTCGCCGTCAGTCTCTGCCTCAACCGGTACCTCGCGTTGCTCACCGTGCTGATGCTGGTGCTGGGATACGCGTACTCGGGGCGGCCCATCGCCCTGAAGCGGTGGAGTGCGGCCTCCTCGGCGGTCACCTTCGCCGGTGGTCTGCTCACCTACCTGGCCGGCTTCGAGATGAGCGAGGTGGCGCTGGGCGCCCCGGTGGTGGTCCTGGCGGTGATCATGTCCGCCTGGATGGGACTCGTGGGCATCGTTGTCAAGGACCTCTCCGACGTGACCGGTGACCGGGCGGTCGGCCGTCGCACCATCGCGGTGCGCCGCGGCATGCCGTTCGCGCGGCGGGTCGTGGCAGCGAACGCGTTGCTCGTCGGCGGGTCGTTCATCGTGCTCGCGGCCACCGTGGCGCCGTCACTGTGGTGCCCCGCGGTCATCCTCGGCGCCGGTGCGGCCGGTGTCGCGGTCTCCGTCCTGACCGGACACTCCCGCGGAGCGCAACGGTCCCGGCTGCGGCGCCCGTACCGGGTCTTCATGGTGACGCAGTACGCCGCACACGCCGGGCTCTTCGCGGCCGTGCTGCTGGGCTGATCCCGGCGGTGGGTGCGGGACGCGGATCCTCGTCCGGGTCCCGTACCCACCGCCGGTGCCGTCAGTCCAGGTCGTCGCGCAGCACCTGACGGTGCTGGACCTGCCAGCCGTCACCCGAGCGGACCAGGACGTCCTCGCAGGTGGTGCTCAACCGCACGGCGGCCTGGCCACCCCGCGGCGTCTCGATGATCAGCGCGTACGACCGGGCACGCAGCCGGTCGCCCTCCGGCGTCACCGTCAGCATGCCGAGCCAGTGCCGGCGGCGAAGGCCCCGGCGTTCCAGGTCGGCCGTGGCGGCCGCGGCCGCGGCGGCGATGGCGGCGCGGCCCACCGTCGGCTCCGGATGCGCGTTGGCGGCGAAGACCCCGTCCTCGGTGAACGTCTCCGCCCACTCGGCCGCCCTGCCGGCGTCGAGATCCTGCATCTGCCGCGCGTAGAAGTGCTGCACCTGCTCGTACACGGAACTGTCCACACCGGCGGGCGATTCGGCGGTCTGGGTCATCGTCCGGGCTCCCCTCTCATCGGATACGTCCCGCCGACCGTGACAGCCGGTCATCGGGAACGCCTCGAAAGGCACTGGGAACCCCTTCCGTCGCCTGCATCCGCTCTTGAACCGGGCTCGAGAGCCGGCTGTGAGCGTGGGAGGACCCCGCGTCGTGTGGGTTACGTCGGAGCATGTGCCCGGCGGCTCAGCCATCGGGAGGACAACGAATGACTCAGCAGGAGGCCAGGACCGTTCTGGTGACGGGCGGCACCAGCGGGATCGGGCTGGCCGTGGCCCGCAACCTCGCCGGCGCCGGCCACCGCGTCTTCATCTGCGCGCGGGACGCCGAACGGCTGGCGCTGACGGTGAAGGAGCTCCGGGCCGAGGGCCTCGAGGTGGACGGGGCAGCGGCCGACGTGCGCTCCCCGGACGACATCGCCGCCGTGGTGCGCGCGGCGGTCGAGCGCTACGGCCCCGTGGAGGTCCTGGTCAACAACGCCGGCCGCAGCGGCGGCGGCGTCACCGCCCAGATCACCGACGAGCTCTGGCTCGACGTCCTGGAGACCAACCTGACCAGCGTCTTCCGGGTCAGCCGGGAGGTGCTCACCACCGGCGGCATGCTCGAGCGGGGGCGCGGCCGGATCATCAACATCGCCTCGACCGGAGGCAAGCAGGGCGTGGTCCTCGGGGCGCCGTACTCGGCCTCGAAGCACGGCGTCGTCGGCTTCACCAAGGCGCTCGGCCTGGAGCTGGCCAAGACTGGAGTGACGGTGAACGCCGTGTGCCCCGGTTACGTGGAGACGGCGATGGCGCAGCGGGTCCGGTCCGGCTACGCCGCCGTCTGGCAGACCAGCGAGGACGAGGTGCTGAGCAAGTTCGAGGCGAAGATCCCGCTGGGCCGCTACAGCACCCCCGAGGAGGTCGCCGCGCTGGTCGGTTTCCTCGTCACGGACGGGGCCGCACCGATCACCGCGCAGGCGATCAACGTCTGCGGCGGCCTCGGCAACTACTGATCCACCGCAACGGAGGAGAACACCGTGTCGTCAACTCTCACGGCGGCCACCCAGCCGGTCGCCGTCCAGCACGAGATCACCATCGCCGCCCCGCCGGCCGCCGTCTACGAGATCATCCGGGACGTCGCGGCCTGGCCGCTGCACTTCGCCCCGACGGTGCACGCCGAGCGGGTCTTCGGCGACGACCGCGCCGAGCGCATCCGCATCTGGGCCACCGCCAACGGCGAGATCAAGACGTGGACGTCGTGGCGCACCCTCGACCCCGAGGCGTTCAGGATCACCTTCCGGCAGGAGGTGTCGCAGCCGCCCGTGGCGTCCATGGGCGGGGCGTGGCAGCTGAGCGAGCTGCCCGGCGGCGGCACCCTCGTCACGCTCACCCACGACTTCCGGGCCGTCGGCGACGACCCCGGGGGCATCGAGTGGATCACCGCCGCGGTGGACCGCAACAGCACCCAGGAGCTCGCCGGGCTCAAGGCGACCGTCGAGAACGCCGGGCCCGAGGCGTTCACCTTCGAGGACTCGCTGTACATCGACGGCGGGGTCGCCGACGTGTACGACTTCCTCTACCAGGCCGCCCGGTGGCCGGACCGGCTCCCGCACGTGGCGCGGATGCGGGTCACCGAGAACACGCCGAACCTGCAGCTGATGGAGATGGACACCAGCACGCGCGACGGATCGGTCCACACCACCACCTCGGTGCGGGTGTGCTTCCCGCCGGACCGGATCGTCTACAAGCAGATCGCCACGCCGGCGCTGATGACCCTGCACACCGGGGAGTGGGTGCTCACCCCGACCGGTGCCGGCGTGACGGCCACGTCGCGGCACACCGTACGGATCAAGGCGGAGGCCGTCGAGGCCGTGCTCGGGCAAGGCGCCACCGTGGACGACGCTCGCGCCTACATCCGCAAGGCGCTGGGCACGAACAGCTCGGCCACGCTGTCGCACGCCAAGGAGTATGCCGAAGGTCTCGGCTGAACCACCGGAAAACACAGCGGCCGCGGGGTTTCGAACCCCGCGGCCGCACGTGTATCAGGTGCCCGCTACACCGGCAGGCGCAGGGCGCTGATGAGCGTCCGGGCCTCCACGTTCACGTAGTGGCTGTGACGCAACAGGTGGTCCAGCTGGAAGAGCGTCATCCACCGGTAGTCCTGGTGCACGTCGACGGGCAGGTGCTCGTCCACCTCGACCACCAGGTAGCGGTTGCGCGCCCGGTAGAACCGGCCGCCCTCCTCGGACAGCTCGGTGTCGAAGCGGATCTGCTCGGGCCGGGCGTCGCGGACGAGGTCGAAGAACGGCGGCAGCTCGCCGTCGGGGCGCTCGGCGTAGTTCTCCGGCGTGTACTGCACGGTCGGAGCGAGTTCCACCACGTCCATGAAGCCCGGCTCGACCTTCGCGTGCACCAGGGCGTGCAGGACACCACCGATGCGGCGGACGAGGAACGCCACGGTGCCCGTGCCGTGCGGCTCGATCAGCGGCTGGCTCCAGCTCGCCACCTCGCGGCCGCTGGCCTCCACGTCGACCGCCATCACGCTGAAGAACCGGTTCTCGTCGTGCGAGATGGCGTACCGCGACCGGGTCCAGCCCCGCACCTCGCGCAGCGGGATCCGGCGCACGGACACCTCGTGCCGGCTGCGGTTCTCGGTGATCCAGCTGAGGATCTCCGTGGTGGTCCACACGCTGCCGCTGTCGCCGCACAACGAGCGCACCACCGAGGCGTGCCACCCGTCGTCCGGATAGAGGAACTCCTCGCGGAGGCCGGCGCCGCCGATCGGCAGGCAGCACAGGACCGTCCGCGAGTCCATGTTGACGATGTGGTCCTCGTCCAGCAAGCGGCGCAGCTGACCGAGCGTGAGCCAGCAGAAGTTCTCCCGCGCCTCCACCTCGTCGCCGACCTCGACGATCATGTTCCGGTTGCGCTTGCGGTAGAACCACGCCCCCTGCTCGGACTGCAGCACGTCCGCGACGATGCTGCCGGGCGCCGGGTTACGGAAGTGCTCGAGGTACGGCACGTCCTGGCCGCCGTGCACCCCGGTGTAGTTGCTCTTGGTGGCCTGGATCGTCGGCGAGAGCTGCACGCCGTTGCAGTTGCCCGGCTCCACCTTCGCCTGCATGAGGCAGTGCAGGACGCCACCGATGTTGCGGACCAGGATGCCGAGGATCCCGATCTCGGGCTGGTTGATGATGGGCTGGGTCCACTCCCTGATCGGTCCGGCGTCGGAGCGGACGTGGACGCCCTCGACGGCGAAGAAGCGCCCGCTGACGTGCCGCAGGTCGCCCGTCTGCTCGTCGAAGTGCCAGCCGCGGATGTCGTCCAGCGCCGCCCGGGTCACGCGCTGGCGCAGGTCGGACTGGCGGTCGTCGTACCAGCGGTGGAACTTCTCCAGGCTGGTGACCGGGCTGTCCGGGGTCAGCGCCGAACGGGCGATCCGCTGGGTGATGCCGTCGGTCGCCTGCGTCGGCCGCAGGGTCTCTTGTCGGGTCATGTCGCGCTCTCCTGATGTGGTCGGTGCACCGCGGTCATCGCGGGCGGCCGGTGCCCGTGGCGGACCAGCAGCTCGTCGAGGAGCGCCCCGAGGTCGGCGCCCGCGAGGTCGGGCCCGGCGGCGGCCAGGTAGCCGTCCGGGCGGACGAGGAGCCAGCCCTCAGGGGCCAGCCCCAGATCGGCCCGGAGCTTCCCGTCCGGGTCGGGCAGGACGGCCGGAGCGGTGCCCTGGGTCGCCACCCGCAGGACGCGGAGCGCTCCGCCATGGGAGTCCGGCTCCGGAAGCACCCCGTCGGCGACGTCGGTCCCGGTCAGCAGGATCCACTCCGGCCGCCGCAGCTCGGCGGCGAACGCCCGCCATCCCGGTGCGTCGTACGACCCGGCCGTCACGACACTGACCCGCGCGCCGGGCACCGGGCCGCGGCGCCGCACCCTGGACGGCCGGCTCAGCGGGCTGTCGGCATAGCTCAGCGCCAGCCCGGACATCGCACCCATGATGCTGCGCTCGATCCGGCGCTTGAGGGGCCCGACCGTCCGCAGCACCGCCGTGCCCACCGGCAGGGCCGCCGCCATCATCGTGTTCTTCAACGCCACCAGCGCGGTGGCCCGTTTCGTGGACCCGATCAGGCGCCGGCCGATCGGCACCCGTTCCGCCTCGTAGCTGTCCAACAGGTCCGCACCGGCGGTGCCCTGCACCACCATGGCGAGCTTCCACGCCAGGTTGTACGCGTCCTGGATCCCGGTGTTGAGGCCCTGTCCCGAGGCCGGGCTGTGCACATGAGCCGCATCGCCCGCCACCAGGCACCGGCCGACCCGCATCCGCGGCACCATCCGCTGCTGGATCGTGAACACCGACACCCAGCTGGGCCGGGCGACCGGGGTACGCCGTCCCAGCGCCCGGCCGAGCTTGCGCTCGAAGCGGGCGGCGACGGCGTCCGGATCGGCGTCGCCCCGGGCGTCGGCCGTGTCCAGCAGCCGCCACTTGCCGGCCTCGGGGAACGGCACCAGCATCACGGTGCCCGAGCCGGTGTGCAGCCAGTGGATGCTGTCCTGCGGGAGGTCCGTGTCGACGTACGCGTCCGCGATGAGCCAGGTCTCGGTGGAGTCGCCGAGCAACGGCAGCTCCAGGGTCTTCCGTACGGTGCTGTGGCCGCCGTCGCAACCGACCAGCCAGCCGGCGGCGCACTCCTCGACGCGGCCGTCCGCATGCCGCAATGTCGCCGTCACACCCCCGTCGTCCTGCTCGAACGCCGCCAGCGTGACGCCCCACTCGACGGTGACGCCGAGGCGCGCGGCCGCGTCGCGCAGCACCTCCTCCGTGATCACCTGGTCCACCATGAGCGTGAACGGGAACCGCGTCGGCAGCCGCGAGTAGTCGGTGTCGAACCGCACCAGCCGGCGACCGCCCTGGTGCAGCGTGAAGTGCTCGACCCGGCGCCCACGCGGCATCAGCTCCGCCAGCACGTCCATCTGGTCGTAGATCTCGAGGGTGCGGGCGTGGGTGGCAAGCGCCCGGCTCGTCGTCGCGGGCCCCGCCGCCCGATCCACCAGCCGCACGCGCACGCCGTGCCGGGCGAGGTTGTACGCGGCGGTCAGGCCGGCCGGCCCCGCTCCCACCACCAGCACCTCGGGCGAAATGGATTCCGTCGCCATACCTTCTCCCGATCTGTCGATGACTCGAGTCTGGATACCGGGCGGCGAACGAGGCCGGATCGAGACGCGGCTCGGGCGCCCGCTCCACCGGGCCTCGATGCGCCCGTGCGACGGTCCGGTGGTGCGCGTACTTTTCGCGGTCTCCGAATGGACGACCCACTACCTGGCGATGGTGCCGCTGGGCTGGGCCCTGCACGCCGCCGGTCACGACGTGCGGGTGCTCTGCGCCCCGTCGCAGGTGGACCCGGTCCGCCGGGCGGGGCTGGTGCCCGTACCGGTCCTGGACGGGATGCCGGTGGTCGTCCGGAACCGGCTCAGCTACGTGGAGCAGGCGCGCGCGGGGCGGTGGCCGTACCCGTGGCTGCCCGTCCATCCGCTGACCGGCGCGCACATGCGGACGCTGGACGACTTCGACGCCGGCGCGTACCGCCGGGACGTCGAACCGGACTTCGCGGCCCGGGCCTTTCGGGGCGCGGAACGGGCCGTCGCGGTCGCCCGCTCCTGGCGGCCGGACCTGATCCTGCACGACCCGATGAGCCTCGACGGGCTGCTCCTGCCGCGGCTCCTCGGCATCCCGGGCGTGCTCTCCCTCTGGGGTGCCGTCGGCACCCACGAGGCGGACCCCGACGCGTGGATCGTGCCGCCCGACGACGGCGGCCTGTTCGCCCGGTACGGGATCGCCGGGCGCCCGCGCGACCTGGTCGAGCGGGTCATCGACCCGTGCCCGGACGCGGTGCGGCCCCCGCTGACCGCGTCCCGGCTGCCGATGCGCTACCTGCCCTACAACGGTCCGGGACCGATGCAGCCGTGGATGCTCGAACCGGCCGGGCGTCCCCGGGTCTGCGTGGTGTGGTCGACCGCCCTGACCACGATGTCGGGTCCCCGGTCGAACCTGCTCGGCGACGTGGTCGCCGGCCTCACCGGCCTCGACGTCGACGTGTACCTGGCCGCGACCCACCGTGACATCGCCGCGCTGGGCGAGCTGCCGCCGCGGGTCCGGGTCCTGCCCCGCGTCCCGCTGCACCTGCTCCTGCCCCAGTGCTCGGTGGTGGTCCACCACGGCGGCGCCGGCAGCACGATGACCACACTGGACTCGGGCCGGCCGCACCTCGTGCTGAGCTGCGCGGCCGAGCAGGCGGCCGCGGGGCGCCGGCTGGCCTCGGCGGGCGTCGCGCGGCATCTGTCGGCCGAGGCGGTCAGCCCCGGAACGGTACGGGAGGCGGTCACGGCCCTGCTGGGGCAACCGGCGTACCGGGAGGTCGCCGCCCGGCTGCGCACGCAGCTGCACGCCCGTCCGACGCCGGCCGCGGTGGTCGACCGCCTGACGGAGCTCACGCTTGTTCGATGACGCGCTTCATCTCGTACACGCCGTAGGCCGTGCGTTCGCGGATGAGGCCGGCCGGGGCGTCGGGCAGGATGTCGGTGACCCAGACGAGACGGCTCTGCCCGTCGGCCTCGTCGAACACCTGGAACGTCGCGTGGTGGTGCTCGAGCGGGGGCCGGGCGCCCTCGATGACGGCGTACGCCAGCCGGCGCGCGTCGTCGTCCACGTCGACGATGAGCTCACGGACGACGTGGCCGTCCGGCATGGTCAACGTCCGGACGCGCCCGTCGATGCTCACGTCCAGGACACGTCCCGGGAGCAGGCGCCGGTGCACCGCACCGACGTCCCGCAGCACGTCCCACACCTCGTGCGGGGGCCGGGCGACCACGATCTCGTGCCGGATGGAAGCGATGTCGATCTCCTAGCCAGCGGGGATATGGTGCACCTGTGAAGGTGCCGTACCAGAAAGAGCGCTGTGATGCCGGTGCGGGCTTCCTCGCCCGGGCCGACGTCGAGCTGATCCCGTCCACGGGCGACCCCGAGTATCTCATCGGGTCCGGAACGTGCCCTCGGTGCAGCGACAAGGTGGACATCCACGAACGCATCCACGTGCTGGACTTCTACGGCAGCGGCAGCTACGCCTACCGCCAGTACTGCACCTGCGAGGAGAGCCATCGTGGACGCCCGGCCGAGGGGAAGGGGTGCGGGGCGTGGTGGCCGGTCGAGGTGACGTGGAGCCGGCCCGATGGTCGTTGAGCCCGACGACCCGACGGTCATCGACCGGCTGACCGCCGACTTCACCGCGGACATCACCCGGCTGCGCGACTCGGCGGAGCGCTGGCGCAACGGCATCGCGATGATCACCGGCATTCTCAGCGCCGTCCTCGTCTTCAAGGGCCCGGACCCGGTCGCCGGTCTCGCGACGCCGTTGCGGGTGCTCCTGTTCGCGGTGGTGGTCCTCGCCATCGCGGCCGGCATGACCGGCTGCTTCTTCGCCATCCGCGCCGCGGCGGGGCTGCCGGTCGTCCAGCAGCGACGGACGACGATCGACGCGCTGGCCACCGATCAGCGGGCGCGGCGCGAGGCCACGGTCCGGCATCTCCACCGTGCCATCGGGCTGAGCGCGGTCATGATCGCTCTGCTGGTGGTGTCGGTCGGGCTGGCGTGGTTCCTTCCGCGCCCGCCCGCGAAGGCCCCGATGGCCCGCATGGAGCTGGTGGACGGGCGGGTCCTCTGCGGGCCGCTGGTGCGCCTCGACGCCGACGAGGTGGCGATCACCGTGTTCGGGGAGGCCGTGGTCGTGAAGCGGGCGCAGGTGAACGCCCTCAGCGAGTCGCAGAGCTGCTCCTGAACAGCCGGCCGTCGGCCGTCGACAGGAAGAGCACGGGTAGGCCGCCGTTCCATACGTAGCCGTGGACCATGCGGCGGCGCGCGTCGTGGACGGCCAGCTCGATGTCGCCGGTCTCGTGCAGGCGTTCCAGCAGGGTCGCGGCGAACTCGTCCGCCGTGTCGGTCTGCACCTTGCCGTTCATGGCGACCACCGCCGGCAGGCCGCCGCGGGCCAGGTGCAGCGCGGTGCTGGCGCCGGCCGCGTCCGGTGCGTTCGAGTTGCAGGCGGTGAGCAGCGCCAGCGCGGTATTGCGGCTGAACAGGACGTCGCCGAGGAGCACCAGGTCGCATTCGTCCGTGCCGCACGAGAGGGTTCCGGGCGTGCCCTCGCCGAGGAAGTGGAAGACGCTCTCCCGCCCCTGGTGCCGCCGGAACTGCTCCCAGCCGTACGACACCTGGTCGGCGTCGACGCCGGTCGGCATCGTGGCGCCGGGGCGGCCCAGCACGAGATGCTGGGCGATCGGCTGCAGCTCCCCGGGCTCGGTCACGTGCGCGTCGAGCCGCCGCACCACCGAGGCGACGTCGGCCAACGCCTTGTTCGGCCCGACGGCCGCCATCTCCCACGGCACCCGGTGCACCGCGGCGTCCCCGACGATGACGACGCGGGTGACCGGACCGGCGGGGTCCTGGCGGGTGAAGAGCGGGTCGTCGAGCCGGACGTCCATCCCGAACAGTGCCTCCCGCAGCAGCGCACCCAGCTTCGCCAGCTCGTCGCCGCTCTGCATCGCCGGGACGTCCTGCACGAACCGGGAGAACAGGTCCCAGGCGTGCGGGGCCAGGACCGTCTCGTAGGTGACCTCACGGCCGTCGGCGTACCCGGCGGTCACCTCGAGGGGGAAGGGAGCGGCGCGCCAGTCCGCGTTCCCGGTGGCCCGCAGCCGCAGCTCGATCTGGCTGTGCACCGCCGTGGTCTGCGGCATCGGGGCCCGGCCCGCCCACTCCAGCAAGGCGTTGCGCACCTGGCGCGGCGAGGCCGGGCTCCGCAGCAGGTCCTCGAGCAGCTCCAGCAGGCGGCGGTACCGGCCGTCCGGATCGTCCACCACGTTCAGCCGCGGCAGGTTCAGGTACCGGGGGTCCGCGATGCCGTCGGCCCCGGTCTGGCACGGCGGGTCGCCCGTCTGCGTCTCCGGCGCCGACGGAGAGTACGACAGCAGCTGCGCCAGCATCACCGCGAGCGCGAACCCGTCGTCCTGGCCGTTCGCCGTACCCTCGGGTTCGCGGCGGACGTGGCCCTTCTCCCACTTGGCCGGCCAGCGGCCCAGCGCCTGGGCGACGGCGGACTCGCCCCACCCGGTGACCCACACCCGGCCGCCGACGTCGACCAGCCGGGCCAGGCTCAGCCAGCCGTGCGCCAGCCCGGCCTCGCGGTCCACCGAGACCAGGGTGCTCGCGGCATCGATGATCCACTCCACCGCCTGGTCGATCTCGACGGGCTCGGCACGGACCCGGTACGACAGCGAGGTGTCCCGCTGCGGCCGCAGCAGCACGACGTGCTGGTCGTAGAACCCCTCGAACTGGGCGCGTTGCGGCTGCGGCAGCCCGCGGAAGGCCGCGGACAACAGCGACGTCACCTCGGGCGCGTGCTCCGCCGGCACCGGGACGGCGTCGTACGTCTGCGCACCGCGCCGCAGGACCTGCTTCTCGCGATCCTGCTTGAGCAGCTCGAAGCCCTTCTCGCGGAGTTGGGCGCCCAGTCCCGTGCCGCCGGTCAGCGCGGAGACGCTCGTGGCGCGCGTACGCTTCACCGCCCAGTCGGCGATGATCGGGTTGAGCCAGCCCAGCAGGTCCCCGTCGCGCACGAGCAGCCCCGCCTCCGACAGCTGGCGGAGGTGGTCGCGGGCCTCCTGCCGCCGGGCGCTGTCGAGCCCGGCGAAGACGTGGGCCTCGGGGAACAGCCGGTCGGTGGGCAGCTCCCTGCCCAGCAGCTCCAGGGTCGGGCCCATCGAGCGCCGGTAGTCCTGGCCGCGGATGGTGCGAGGCAGCAGCTCCCGCTCGACCAGCTCCGAGTCGTTGCGGTAGCGGGTCACCGCGGCCGTGACGGCGGGACCGTCGAGCGCACCCGGTTCCCCGCCGGCGTGCGTCACCAGGGTCTTGCCGAGGTGCTGGATGTGCAGCGGGAAGCCACGCGTCACCTCGTACGCCAGCTGGTGCGCCTCCGCGGTGAGGGTCAGCCCGGTGGGCATGCCGCGGTCGAGCACGGTCCTGGTCGCCGCGGCGTCGAGGCAGTCGAGCGTCACGTCGAGGGTTTCCAGCTGCACGCCGCCGAGCATCTGGTCGAGGCGCAGCGGGGCATAGCGGGACAGCAGCACCGCGCCGAAGGCGTGGCCCTCCTCGTCGCGCGCCTGCCGCAGCTCGCTGACCAGCTCACGCCCGTCCGGAAGCCGCGCCAGGTGGTCGAACTCGTCGAGCAGCAGCAGCCAAGCCGTGCCCTGCGGAAGGCTCCGGTCGACCCAGCGGACGAAGTCGCGGCCCGTCTCCCCGTCGCCGGGGACCCCGACGTCCGGCAGGGCAAGCTGCGGGCACATGGTCCGGATCGCCTGGTGGCGGTCGACCACCAGCGCCGCGAGCGCGCGGAACAGCGGCTGCTTGTGCCGCTCGACCGCGTCGGCCAGCGACTGGGAGTTGATCCACAGCGGAACGACGCCGGGGATCAGCAGCTCGCCGGCGTCCTCGCGGGGAGCCAGGGCCTTGGCCAGGGAGCTCTTGCCCATGCCGGACGGCCCGTGGATGTGGTGGATCTCCCAGCCGCCGCGGTCGGGGAGCTTGGCGAAACCGCTCTTGAGGAGGTCGAAGTGCCGCTGGCGCCCGGCGAACAGCGCCGGGTCCGCGGCGCCGCTGGGGCGGAACGAGGTCACCGAGACCGCCCGGCGTGGCCGGTTGATCTCCTTCCACGGCTCGTAGAGCGCCCGGCTGAGGTCCCTGAGCACCGCCTGCAGCCGCGGGTCCACCGAGGTGCACAGCCGGAGGATCTGGGCGCGCCGCTGCCGGGCCTCGGCGAACTCGGCGTGGCTCAGTGCCCGCCCCTGGCGCAGGATCGCGCCCGCGTCGGCCAGCTGTGACCGCCACAGGCTCGTGAGGTCGTCGGCGGTGCTGCTGTGGGCCGAGGGCGGGATCACCGCGCGCAGTCCCGCGAAGACGGCCTCGAGCTCCGGCGCGGTGCCGTCGACGAGCACGTCCACCGGCATCGCCGCGACGGCCTTGACCGCGGCCTCGAACTCCCGCACCGCGGTCCGGGGCACCAGGGCTTTCGAGCCCTCGCGCAGGGCGTCGAACTCGGCGCGTTCCTCGGCGGAGAGCCGCTGTGAGCCGGCTTTGGCGTCGAGCAGGATCCGCCGGAAGGGCGGGTACTTGCCCTCGGCGGTCTCCCGCAGCGCCGCCGTGACCTCCGGGCCGTACTCCTTCTCGTACCGGCAGAGGTATTGGGCCGCCTGGCGCAGCATGCCGTCCTCGAGGGCACGGGTCACGAGGAACTCGTAGGTGTCGCGGCGCTCGGCCCGCCGGTCGGGGCTCAGCCGCTGCAAACGCTGGTGCAGGGCGACGTTCCACTGTGCGGGCCGGTGCAGGAAGCCGTCGGCAAGCCGGTCGAGGTGTTCCCGCGTGAGCGACCGCGGGAGGGTGACGAGGTCGAACGGGACGTCGTTGCGCACCACGCACTCGACGAGCTCGTCGGGGCCGGGCCACGTCCGGCAGTGGGTGAGGACGGCGTCGACGGTCTGCTGGTCGGCGTCCTCGGCGGCGAGCATGACGGCCAGGCCGCCGGTGATCCGCAACTGCCCCGGTACGTGTCGCAGCGCCTCCTCGGCCAGGGCCCGCACCGCATCGGCCCGCTTACCCAGCCGCAGCGCGAGGGCGGCGACGGCGAAGGTCCGCACCTCGCTCGCCTCCATGCGCTGGGCGGTGATGAGGCACTCGAGGCTGCGTTCGGGGGCGTCCTCCGCCGCCGCCACCGCGCACAGCAGGTCGTGGCGCAGCGCCCGCTCACCGCCGGCGTCCGCCACCGAGCGCGCCTCGGCGCAGCGGCGCTGCCCGGCCAGCAGCCCGACGAGGTCACTCATGATTCCCTCGTGCGTGGGCTGCTGTTCCCACGCCTTCGTCAGCTCCGCCGCCGCACCCGCGGCGTCGTCCTCGGCGAGGAGGGCGGCGGCCCGGTTGACCGCCGCCTCGGCCTCGGCCTCCAGCTCGCCGTCCCACGACCGTTCGATGCGTGCCGGCACGAGCAGGTAGTAGCGGTCCAGCAGGGTGTCGGCCGCCTCCCGGACGCCGGCCATCTCGGGATACTCCGGGATCCGCTCGACCGTCGGCGCCGGCTCCTTGCGCCGGCTGGTGAACAGGATGTGGCGGAACCGGTCCTGCAGCCCGCGCAACCCGGTGACGGCAGGTTGTGCCGTCCGCTGCCCTTGCGGCCGGCCAGGCGTCGACTCGGCCGCGGCCAGGGCACGGCTGTACTCCGCGGGCAACGGTCTTCCGGTGGCGCGGAACAACTGAGCCACCGCGCGGGCGTCCGAGGCCAGGTACGGGCGGTCCATCCATTCCGCGTGCTTGGCGAACAGCGCGGCGGCGGTGTCGTTGTGGCCGAGGGCGGCGTACGCACACGCGATGTTCCACTGCACGCCCACCCAGGGCAGCGCGGAGACGGGCACGTCCCTCGGACTGGCCACCAGCCGCAGCGCGTCGGCTGCCCGCCCGGCGACGATGAGGTAGTGCAGCGTGGTCGCGAGGGCCTCGATGCGCCTGCCTTCGCGTACCGCGGCCAGCCACAGGTCGGCGGCGGCCGGGTCGCCCGCGTCGATCGCCTCCCGCGCTTTCTGCACGTGCTTCGTGAGGCTGATGTTGGCCTCGCCGTACGGCTGGCTGGCAGGCTGCGGATCGAACACGGGCGTCCGCGCGGCGACGTCGGCACCGGGTCGCGGGAAGATCTGCTCGGCGAGCAGCCGCTCGGCCTCCTGGGGATCGCCGGCGCTGACGACCTGCAGCAGCAGTCGTTGCACCCGTAGCAGGTCGCGTTTGTAGTGCGTCGCCGTGGCGGCGCGCAGCAGCGTGGCGGCGTCCGCCGCACACTTCGCCTCCAGGAACAGCGTCGCGCAGCGGTCGACGACCTGGATGGAGTCGCGGGCGAGGAGCTCGGCGAACTCGGTGCGGACCCGGGGCGCGAGGGCGGCGATCTGCGGGCGCGTCAACCGGGTGAAGAAGCGGCCGGCGATCCCGGGCACCGCCGCACCGAGCCGCAGCGCCACCTCCGCGGCGGCGGCGAGCCCGTTCTCCTCGCGCTGGGTGTCGACGATGGTCCGCGCGATGTCCTCGCTGATGTTCGCGGCGCCGAGCCGGTCCACCCACGCCAGCACCTCCGCGGCCGGCGATCCGGTGAGGATAGGTAGCTGGGCCGGGGCCGGTGCGGGGGCCAGCGCCCGGCGTACGCTGCGCAGCGCACTCTCGTCCGCGCCCAGCAGCTCGGCCTTGTCGAAGACCGATCGCGCGCGGGCGTGGTCCCCGGCGGCGATGAGAACCTGGCAGTATGCGAGGTAGTCGAAGGCCCGTGCGAGACCGGCGGCCTCCGCCAGCATGAGCAGCTGCTCGGCGGGACCGGTCTGGACCTGGGCCCGGAACACCCGGAACAGGAAGTACCGGGTCGGCGCGTCCGGGCACCGGCTGCGGTCGGGCCAGGCGACCGCGACGGCGGCCTCCGCGCCCTGGGTCTCGAAGAGCCGCTTGGCCTCGCTCACCGGCGTCGAGGCGGGACGCCGCGCCGTGGGCTGCCGGCCCGCGTCGGCGGGGGGCGGCGGCTGGGCCGGGGTGCCCCGGAGGTCGGCGAGCAGCTTGCGGGCGTCCTCGGCGCGCTGCGGCGGGGCGTTCCAGTCGGACCAGGTGATCTCGGCGGCCCGCAGGATCCGCCGGGTCCTGTCCCGCTCGGCCTCGGGCAGCTCGCCGCTGTCGGCCTCCAGGGCCGCGAGGTCCTCGCGGAACGCGGTCCAGTCCATGACGCGGTGGTAGCCGGCCAGGCATTCGGAACCGAACTGCAGGTCGTACTCGTCGAGGGCGGCGCGGGCGAGTGCGAGCAGGTCCTGGGCCTGGGTCGGCAGCGAGCTCGCGGCCGCCTCCAGGTCGCTGATCCGCTGTTCGAACTCCGCCAGGATCGTGAGCGCCTGGTCGATGAGCGCGCCCCGGGCGCCCAGGGCGTGCAGCTCGCGGGCGGCCGCGATCCGCACCTGCTCGTCGTCGAGGGTCTCCAGCAGTGAGAGGGCGAGACCGTCGAGCTCCTCCTGGCGGTCCTCCGCGGACACCGGCTCGGCGAGGATCTGGAAGGCGTCCGCCAGTGACGGCCGGTGCTCCGCCAGTTCGGACAGCAGTGCGGCGATGTCGGCAAGCCCGTCGGGCGGCGGGACCGCCCACGGTGCGTGCGGCGCGATGGTCGCCGCCTGTGCGGCGACCGCCTGCAGGGCCGCCGGCATGTGGTGGACGCGCTTGCCCGAGGAGTCGATGTTGTTCTGCCGGGCGTAGCTGCGGACCTGGGCCTCGAAGTCGAGGCCGTCCAGCCCGGTCGCGGCCGGCTCGCCGGCCGTCAGCGCGGCGTCCAGGTCGGCCAGGGCCCGGTCCAGCAGGGTCGACGCCAGCGCCCGGTCGATCTCCTTGGCGCGCTGCACCCGCCGGTCGAGCTCCGCGCGCTGCAGGGTCACCCAGTCGTGGGCGGTCGTCCACCAGGCGAGCGGGCGGCGTTCCTCCAGCCGGCGGCGCAGCGCCGCGATGGTGTGCTGGGGAAGATCCGAGTCGCGCCACAGCTGGCTGTTCAACTCGCGGCCCCGCCACAGCAGCGACCACAGGTCGAGGGCCTGTCCCAGGTCGAAGAGGCTGACCAGCAGCGTCTGCGCGCTGAACTCCGAGAGTTTCGCCAGCAGGGCCGGCGGCACCGGATCGGTTGGAACGGCTCCGGTGTCCAAGGTGGCCGCGGCAGCCAGCGAGGCGAGCCGGAGCGCCGGCCCGGCGGCGGCCTCGAACTGGCCCGGGGTGAACGACGAGAGCTCGGTGCCGCGGAACAGGAGCTGGGCGGCCGCGGCGACCGCGTCGGTGCTCCATCGACGGTGCCGCTCGCCGCCGTTCATGCCGGCTTCTCACCGTCCTCGCGTGAGTTCGTCAGTGCCGTCTCCACTATGCGCTCCCGTCGCGGGGGACCGCACCGTGCCTTCGACAGTCTCCGACACCCGAAAGGACCATCCACCATGTCACCCGGACGAGTACGGCTCGTGCCCCACCTCCATCGGCCATCGGTGGTCCGGGGAGACGGACACGATGGTGGCGCAGACGTCCGCGACCGTGCTGAGGAAGACGCGTTCGACGCCGGTGTGGTAGTGACCCGCGGCGTCGTGGATGACACCTATCGCGCCCACCGGCACCTGCCGCACCATCAGCGGCAAGGCGGCGAAGGCGCGTCCCCAGAGGCCACCTGCCGTGGGGTAGGAGGACCGGATCTCCGGCGGCGACGACAGCCAGACCGGCTTCTCCTGCACGATCGCGTCGGTCAGGGGATATCGGGATCCGACGTGGAGGGCGCCGACCTCGTGCATCGGGCCGCCGGTTCCGGCGAGCAGCCGCACGTCGAGGATGTCGCGGCGTCGCAAGGTGCCGAGGACCGCGCTGTCGGCGCCGGTCGCCGCGACCGCTTGGATCAGCGCCAGCTCCAGGACCTCCGGGTCGCGAGGCGATGCCGTCGCCGCCTGGAGCAGCAGGTGCAGCCGGGACAGCAGGCGGGCGGCGCCGAAGTCGTCGTCCGGCGTCATCTCCGCGCCCACGCCAGGAGGTGCGGGACGCCCTGCACCTCGATCGGCTTTCCCGGTGTCACGACGCGACCGTACCGGGATGCGCAGATCGTCCGCATCGGAAGGAATTCCGATACGGCGTCCGGCTACCGCTCGACGTCCGGCGCCGCCGTGAGGCTCAGCTCCGGTGGCACGTACAGGCCCTGCCGGGACGCCCTGATCGCGGCCATGGTGCGCGAGGCGGCGTCGAACTTGGTCATGATGTGCTCCATGTGCGTGACGACGGTCCGCAGGCTCAGCGACAACCCGTCGGCGATCCGGGCGTTGCTCCACCCCTCGATGAGCAGACCGAGCACCTCCAGCTCGCGCCGGGTCAGCCCGCGCAGATCCGGCGGGGGACACAGCAGCACCGCGGTGGACAGGTACCACGGCGGCTGGGACGGGCATCTCAGGGCGCGCACGAGCAGCCACGACGGCTCGGTGTCACCGTCGGCGGGGCATAGGAAGCTGGTCTGCACCGAGTCGCCGGTCAACCGCGAGTGGGCCGCCGCCAGCAGCGCGGAGCCGGGCGCGAGCAGCCGATGGCCGGGTAGCCCGGGCAACGGCACGGCGCCGCCGGCCCGGGTGAGCACCACCCCCGCTGCAGCGCCGGCGACGAGGTCGGCGACCGCGCTGACGCTGCGCATGGGATCGACCGCCGAGGCGACGAAGGGTGCCATCTGCGCCAGCACGGCACACGCGGCGTCGCTGGCCGGACGGGGGTCCGCACTGCTGGTGTTGAGGACGCCGAGGTAGCGGCCGTCGGCGCTGAACAACGAGATGGCCAGGCCCTCCCGGAACCCCGCTGGGTAGAGATACTGCGACCAGGTCGGCAGCGTCTCCACCGGCACCGGCAGGTCGCCGGCCCGCACGGGCCCGCTCGGCCCGTGCATGCCCGCGAGCTCGACGTCGCGGGTGAACTGCTCCCCGTCCAGGCCCCGGCTGGCCGGCTCCGGGTAGCCCTGCCGCAGCACCGGCACCTGCAAGCGGCGCTCCGGATCGAACAGGGTGAGGAAGACGGCGTCGAAGGGTGTGATCTGCCGCAGCGGCTCCACCAGCGCTTCGGCGCGGTCGGTCACCGAGCCCGCCATCGACGCGATCCCGGCGACGGCACCGAGGGCCTGCCGGGCCCGTGCGGGCGAGACCATAGTGAACCTCCGCTCCACGGTTTCGTTCCGCGTTGTTCGTTCCTACCAGGCGAAGGCCTGCCAGGGCGTCGTCAATGTGGGTGGTGCCGTGGACGACCTGTACCCCCGAAGCCGCGAGATCATCCCGTGAGTCACGGACGCGAGCTGATCTCAGCCGCAAAACAGATGACTTAATTTAACTTTATGAATAGTTGTCTGAGCTGCGCAAACGGCGATTGAACCAGGATGGGGGCGGTTGACAGCGCACCTAGGCCGGAGTTAATTGTTCGCTACCTTGCCTATTCCCCCATGGCGGAAGGTTCCCCATGAGACGCCGTACCACCCTCCTCGCCATCGTCAGTTCGGCCGCCGTCGTCGGAGCCCTCGGCGTCCTCGGTATCACCGGTGCGGGCGCCGCCGCGGCCGGGGCCATCACCGGGCTCGGCGGCAAGTGCGTCGACGTCGCCGGTGCCAGTTCGGCCAACGGCGCGCACGTCCAGCTCTACGACTGCAACGGCTCGGCGGCCCAGACGTGGACCGTCGACTCCTCCGACACCACGATCCGCGCCCTCGGCAAGTGCATGGACGTCGCCGCCGGCTCGACGGTCAACGGCGCCAAGGTGCAGCTCTACGACTGCAACGGCACGGCCGCGCAGAAGTGGACGGTCTCCGGCGGCAGCCTGGTCAACACCGGCTCGGGCAAGTGCCTCGACGTCACCGGGCAGAGCACGCCCAACGGCAACCAGCTGCAGATCTGGTCCTGCACCGGCGCCGCCAACCAGGCCTGGACGCTCCCCGGTGGTGGCAGCACCCCGACCACGCCGCCGTCCGGCCTCGACCCGAACGTCGCCCCGGGCGGCAACTTCAACCTCTCGGTCTGGTCGCTGCAGCTGCCGGTCGGCTCGCCGGGCGCACCCACCACGATCCCGCCGTCGCAGCTCAAGGGCCCGAACGGGTACACCAACCCGGCGTACTTCTTCACCGACCGCAACGACGGGTCGATGACCTTCTTCGCGCCGGAGAAGGGGGTCACCACGCCGAACTCGAACTACGCCCGGTCGGAGCTGCGGGAGATGAACGCCAACGGCAGTGCCGCCGACTGGCCCCTGGCCGGCAACCACACGCTGAGCGCGAACCTGCGCGTGACACAGGTGACCAAGAACGTCTGCGTGGGTCAGGTGCATCTCGGCTCGGGCGGCTCGTCGACCAAGCCGCTGCTCGAGCTCTACTACCGCCCCAACGGCGACATCCACCTCGGCGCGGAGAACTCGCCGGCCGGCGGCCAGACCCTGCACGCGGTCGGGAACGTGCCGCTGGGCACCCGGTGGAGCTACGTCATCAACGTCACGGGCAACAAGATCAACCTCACGATCAACGGTACGCGGACGAGCTACTCCATCCCGTCGTCCTTCAACCCGTACAAGCAGTACTTCAAGGCCGGCTCGTACAACCAGAGCTCGTCGGAGAGCACCACGAACGGCGCGAAGGTGAAGTTCTACACCTTGACCGTCTCGCACGGCTGAGCCTCCGCAGGTGGGGCATAGTGGAGTGCCGTGACACAGACACCCGCTATGCCCGCCTGCCCCACCGCGACCCGGCTCTACGAGGGCGGCGGGGTGGTGGCCGAGGGCTTCGGCGCGCACGAGATCCCGCGGCTGCTCGGGGAGCATCCCGACGCCGTGCTCTGGCTCGACCTGTTCGACCCCGACGAGGACGACCTGCGCGCCGTCGCGGCCGAGTTCCAGCTGCACCCCCTCGCCGTCGAGGACGCCGTGCACGACCACCAGCGGCCCAAGCTCGACCGCTATCCCGATCACCTCTTCATGAACGTATACGACGTACGCGTGACCACCGACGGCCCCGTGCCGGAGATGGACAAGACCGAGATCAGCGCGTTCATCACCGAACAAGCCCTGATCACCGTGCGGAAGTCCGCCAGCGACGTCTCGCGGTTCGTCGAGCGCTGGGACGCCGACGCCGAGCTGGCGAAGCACGGAGGGGTCGCGTTCCTCGTCTACGGCATGCTCGACGTCGTCGTGGACGGGCACTTCGCGGCAGCGCGCGCCCTCGACGAGGCGATGGACAAGACCGAGGACACGATGCTCGACGAGGGCGGCGCGCCACGGCCCGTCCGGATGTACGGCTTCGGCCTGCGCAAGGCCCTCGCCGCACTGCGCCGCCCGGTTGCACCGATGGCCGGCCTCATCGCCGACGTGCTGCGTCTCGAGAGCGCGCTGGTGGACGAGCGCCTCGCGCCGTACTACCGGGACGTCGACGACCACGCGCGCCGGGCCACCGAGACGATCGACAGCGCCCGCGAGCGCATCAACGGGCTGCTCGAGGCCGACCTCAACGAGCAGAGCAACGAGCTCAACGACATCACCCGCAAGCTCGCCGCGTGGGCTGCCATCATCGCCGTCCCGACCGCGCTGACCGGCTTCTTCGGCCAGAACGTGCCCTACTGGGGTTACGAGCGCTACTCGGGGTTCCTCGCCAGCCTGATCCTCATCGTGATCTCCGCGGGCGGGCTCTACCTGTACCTCAAGCGGCGTGGTTGGCTCTGACCATGGCAGCACTCGTGCACCGGGCCGGACTGGAATGGGACGGCTCGACGGGACAGGGGTACCGGGCGTACCCGCGGGCGCACACCGCGACCGCCCCGCCCGCTCAGGCCGAGCTGCGGCTGAGCGCCGACCCGCACTTCCGGGGCGATGCGGACCTGCTGAACCCCGAGCAGCTCGTCGTCCTCGCGGCGAGCTCGTGCCAGCTGCTGTCGTTCCTGTCGGTGGCGGCCCGCAAGCACGTCGACGTGCTGCGCTACACCGACGATGCCACCGGCCATCTCAGCGAGGACCTGCGCGGCGCGCGGATCGAGCGCATCGAGCTGAACCCGGTCGTGCACGTCGCACCCGGCACGGACGAGGAGCTGGTGGTGCGGCTCGTCGGCCAGGCGCACGACGAGTGCTACATCGCCAACTCGCTGAACTCGACGGTGACCGTACGCCCGACGGTGGTCGTCACAGCGACCTGATGTCCACGTCGGTGAAGGTCGCCCGGTACGGCGCGCGGCCCTCGGCCGGCACCCCGGTCAGCCCCAGCCGGACCTGGCCGTGATCCCGCTCGGTGGCGGGCAGCTCGACCGCACCCACGTACCGGTGGTTCCGCCACACCTCGGCCCGCCGGTCGCGGAGCACGAGGTGCAGCCGGGTCGGCGCGGCGCGGGCCACCGGCGGGTCGAGAGCCAGCCGCCCGTGGACCGTGGACCCGACCGCGGGGTCGGCGGCGATCTCGATCCGCCGTTCGCAGAGGCGCAGCGCGCTTCCCCGGCCGTCCGGGCGCCAGTGGAACCAGATCGTCGCGCACGCGCCCGGCGACTCAAGCCTGGCGGTGACCTGCACGCCGATGTCGTCGGTCATCTCCTCCTGCGGCCCCCGGCAGGGCAGCACGCCGGGCTGTCCGAGGGTCGCCCGCAGCCCGTCGTCGACCACGCAGCCGCCGAAGCCGGCGACGAGCCTGAGGTCCGTCCAGGCGCCGGGCCGCGCCAGGCGGTCGCGCACGATCGGTTCACCGCCGGCCGGCTCGACCGGTTCCGCCCGCAGCGGGGAGACCGTCGGCTCGACCGGGTCTCCCCGCAGCGGGGAGACGGCCGGCTCGTCCGCTTCCGCCCCCGGCGGGGAGGCCGCCGGCTCGTCGTCGGGAGCCCCGGCGGCCCGGCCACCCGCGATCGGTCGACCGGCGACCTGACGCGGCCCGGTGTTCACGTCCGCCTGGGTCACCGCGACGGCAGCCCCGCCGCCGAGCGCCGCCACCACGGCGACCGCCACGGGCCAGCGGCCGCGTCCCCGGCGGGCGTGCGCACCCCGGTAAGGCTTGTCCGGGCCCACGGCCTCGAGCTCGTCGGTGAAGAAGCGCCGGAACCGCTCGCTGTCGTCGCGCCCGGCGGCCTTCCCCGGTGTCGCCGTGCCCGCCAGCAGCGCCACCAGGTTCGCCGCGAACGGCCGGGCCATCGGGTCCTTGGCCAGCGCCAGGCCGGCGACGTGGCGCAGCGGCTCGGGAAGCTCGTCCAGCCGCGGCCGGCCGGCGATGACGGCGCTCAGGACGGCCGGGGCGCTGTCGCCGGCGAACGGTGACCGCCCCGTCGCGGCGTACGCGACGAGACAGCCCCAGGCGTAGACGTCCTGCGCGGGGGTCGCCGACCGGCCCGGCTCGCGGCTCAGTGCCTCGGGGGCGGTGAACGCCGGCAGACCCGCACCGGATCCCGGGTCGGTCAGCCGGAGCCGGTTCCCGTCCACCACCACCGCGTCGGGCGTCAGCGCGCCGTGCGAGCGACCCTCGCGGTGCAGGTCGGCGAGCGTGTGACCCAGCTGCTCGGCGAAGTGCCGCAGGTGGGCACCGGTCAGGGGGCCGTGCCGGCGTACCGCATCCGCCACGGTGAGACGGTCGTCGGCACAGTGTGCGGCGCTCACATGTCCTCCCCGGGCGCAAGGTCCTCTGAGGACGACTCAACGGGTCGGGCCGCGAGGGTGGCAAGGCTCGGCGGCGGACGGTGCCCGGGATTACCCGTAGTGCGGTGTCCGGTCACACCACGTCCGGATTGTTCAGGCAGCATCGGCGGTGCGAGCGGGCACGGTGGTCCCTCGTCCGTGTCAGCGACCCGGACACTAGGGTGAGCCCGTGCGTGACATCGCCGTGTTCACCGGAAGCGCCCATCCCGCATTGGCGGCGGAGATCTGCGAGCACCTCGGCGTGCCGTTGATGCCGACCAAGACGTCCCGGTTCGCCAACGACTGCATCGAGGTGCAGCTGCAGGGCAACTGCCGCGAGCGGGACGTCTTCCTCATCCAGCCGCTCGTCCCGCCGGTCCAGGAGAACCTCGTCGAGCTGCTCTTCATGCTCGACGCCGCGCGCGGTGCCTCGGCCGGCCGGATCACCGTGGTCCTGCCGCATTACGCGTACGCCCGCAGCGACAAGAAGGACGCCCCGCGCATCTCCATCGGCGGCCGCCTCGTCGCCGACCTGCTGCAGACCGCGGGCGCGCACCGGATCCTCGCCATGACCCTGCACTCCCCGCAGGTCCACGGCTTCTTCAGCATCCCGGTCGACCACCTGCACGCGCTGCGCGAGCTGGCCCACCACTTCCGCGGGTACGACCTGAGCAACACCGTCGTCGTCTCCCCGGACCTGGGCAACGCGAAGGAGGCGGCGGCCTTCGCCCGGATGCTCGGCATCGAGGTCGCGGCCGGCGCCAAGCAGCGGTACGCCGACGACAAGGTGGTGATCAGCTCGGTCATCGGCGAGGTGGCCGACCGCGACGTGATCATCCTGGACGACGAGATCGCCAAGGGCAGCACGGTCTTCGAGCTGCTCGGGCGGCTGCGCGAGCGCAACACCCGCAGCATCCGGGTCGCCTGCACCCACGGCCTCTTCGCGTCCCAGGCGGTGCAGCGGCTGTCCGAGGAGAAGGACATCGAGGAGATCGTCTGCACCAACACCGTGCCGATCCCGGACGCCAACCGCACCGACAAGCTGACGGTGCTGTCGGTGGCGCCCGCGCTCGCGGAGGCGATGCGCCGGATCCACAACGGCGAGTCGGTCAGCGCGCTGTTCTCGTGACCGGCCCGGTGCTCACGGCGCTGCTGGCTATGCAGCGGCAGTCCTGGGAGCAGGGCGTCGCCGCGCAGGCCGCGCTCGACCTGGGCCACGACGACCTGGCGTTGCTGCTCGCGGAGGCGGCGGTGGTCCGGCAGGCCCCCGACGGGCGGCTCGGCGACGTGGACGACGAGGCGGGCGCGGTCAACGGGGCCGCGTGCGGCGAGGCGGTGCTGGCGGCGTACCGGCGTACCGGAAAGACGATCTTCGCCGAAGCGGCCCGGCGGCAGCTCGCCTGGCTGGTGTCCGACGCACCCCGGGCCGCCGACGGCACGATCTTCCACCTGCTCGGCGGCCGCGAGGTCTGGGCCGACACGGTGTACATGGTGGTGCCGTTCCTGGCGCTGAGCGGCCGGCCGGACGTCGCCTGGCAGCAGGTCGAGGGGCACCGGACCCGGCTGTGCCGCGACGGCCTCTACTCGGCGATCTGGTCGGAGGAGACCGGCTCCCTGCGCCGCGCGGGCCGCTGGGGCGGCGGCAACGGCTGGGTCGTCGCGGCGGTGGCCAGGACGCTGCGCCTCGCGCCGGACTTCCCCGAACGCGAGCGGCTCGCCGCCCACGGCCGCGAGGTGCTCGACGCCTGCCTGGCCCTACGGCGGCCGGACGGGCTGTTCCACGACGTGCTCGACGATCCGGCGACGTTCCGGGAGACCAACGCGGCGCAGATGTTCGCTTATGCGGCGCTGACCGGTGCGGCCGACGGCTGGCTGCCGCCCGAGTACGCCGGGACCGGCCGTGACCTGCTCGCGGCCGCCGCCCGGCAGATCGACGAGTACGGCGTCGTGCGCGGCGCTGCCGCCTCACCGCACTTCGACCGGCCGGGCGCCTCCAGCGAGGCCCAGGCCTTCCATCTCCTGGCCACCGCGGCGGCCTGACTCCCGACGCATGCCGGGCGGGCCGCCGAGTCCCTACGGGGTCATAAGGGTCATCGTGCGTGACCTTTTGATCAACGAGGCTTAAGTTCAGCTTTGTTTTATGGCGCCTTGCCTCCATGGGCCGCTACACCTCATACGCCTGCAATGGTCCGCTGCCGGTCATGTCACCCCCCCTCGCTGGAGGTATCGCTCCCTTGCCCAGAAAAGCCACTGTCGCTGCGCTGGCCCTGCTCGGTGTCGGGGTCGGTGTCGCCATCGCGGTGCCGATGATCGGCAACGCGTCGGCCGCCACCACCGGCACCTTCGACCAGCTGACCTGGGCGGACGAATTCGACGGTCCCGCCGGTTCGCGGATCGATCCCAGCAAGTGGACGTATGACATCGGATTCGGCGAGCAGTGGGGTAACAACGAGTATCAGACCTACACCGACAGCACTGCCAACGTCCAGCGCGACGGCCAGGGCCACCTGGTGATAACAGCGCGGAAAGAGGGCGCCAAGTACACCTCTGGACGGATCAAGACCGAGACGAAGTTCAGCCAGAAGTACGGTCGCTTCGAGGCGAACATCAAGATTCCCCGCGGTCCAGGGCTGCTACCCGCCTTCTGGGCGATGGGCAACGACGGTGACTGGCCCGCCAACGGTGAGATCGACATCATGGAGAACGTCGGCGACGAGCCGAAGACGGTCTACGGCACGATCCACGGCCCCGGCTACGACGGGGAGGATACGACTCACCGTGGTGGCGACACTTCGATCCGAACCGACCTGTCCGCCGATTTCCACCGGTACGCGATCGACTGGTCACCGAACTCGGTGAAATGGTCACTGGACGGCACCGTCTACCACGAGAGCACCCCCGCGAACATTCCCGCCGGTACCAAGTGGGTCTTCAACGACCAGCCGTTCTACATGTTGCTCAACGTCGCCGTCGGCGGCGATTGGCCGGGCGCTCCGGTCGACAGCGTCCTGCCGCAACAGATGATCGTCGACTACGTTCGCGTTTACGCCTACAACCAGGACGGCACGCCGCCGAATCCCCCGGCTGCCACGTCGCCATCGCGGTCCAACCCGCCGACCGTCTCACCGACCGGGCCCACCGGCCCGATCGTCGGTCTCGGCGGCAAGTGCGTGGACGTGGCTGACGCCAACCCGGCGAACGGCACTGTGGTTCAGCTCTACACCTGCAACAACAGTCCCGCACAACAGTGGACCGTCGGCAAAGACGGCACGCTCCGTGCCCTTGGCAAGTGCATGGACGTCGCGGGCGTCGGCACCGCCAACGGCACCCGCGTACAGCTCTGGGACTGCACCGGCGGCAGCAACCAGAAATGGACGGCGACCGGCGCCACGCTGCGCGCGGTGAACTCCGGCCGATGCCTCGACGCCCGGAACGTCAGCTCCGCCGACCGTACGCCGTTGCAGATCTGGGACTGCCGCGGTGGAGCCAACCAGCAGTGGAAGCGGCCGGCCTGACCACGCACCACCTGGCCACCGCCGCGACCGGGCACCAACCTCTGGATCTGCTCAAGAAGTGGGCGACTGCGCCGATGAACCCGTCATGGGCCGTCGGGTTTCGTTCACGCTGGGTTCCGCGTTGTGCTGCCTCGCGGCGCTGGCACTGGTGGCCGGTGTCGGCCTCTACCTCGGCAATATCCAAGCGACCGCCCGGGACGCGGTGCACCGGGCCTTCGCCGACCGCAACAAACTTGCGGCGGATCTCGCCGGTGACGCCCTGACCTCAAGCGATGCGAACGTGCGGCCGGAGGCGGAGCGGCTTTACGCGAGCCCGCCGTCGGCGCTCAACTCCACCATCAAAGATGCGCACCCCGGCATCGCCTGGGCGGTCGTCTTGCGCGCCGACGGCAGCCTGGTGGCCGCCGACCCGCCGTCGATGACGGCCAAGGCCGCCTCGTTGGCCGCCGACGCCGGTTTCACACTGGCGGTGAAGGCCGACAGGTTCGCTCTCGGCGACATCGCCATCGAACCCGCCGGCACCATCGCCCACGCATTCCAACCCTTCAAGGGCAGCGACGGCCCGCGGGTCCTGATCATGCCGGTCCCGATCGAACAGGTCGCCAACGTCCTGTCCAGCACGTTCGACGTCACCGCCAGTCACGCCTACGTCGTCGACGGCCACGGCAATATCGTCGCGTCGCCGGGCCAGGAGACTCCCGGCCGGCCCATGTCCGCATCGGCGCTGGCCAGCGCGGCCGGCCATGCCCGGCAGGGCGTCGTCGACGGTGACTACTACGTATCGAACCCGCTTCCCGGCAGCGCCTGGCACGCCATCGTCGCCACCTCCGAAGCGAAACTCCTGGCTCCGCTCAAGGCGTCCGAGCGTGCCGCCTGGCAGCTGTTCGCGGCCTTCGCCGCAGCGATCGCGCTGCTGGTGGCGATCGGGGTAGCGGCGGCGATCATCCTGTTCCGTCTGGCTCACGCCCGCGCCCACGACGCACTGACCGGCCTGCCCAGCCGGGCGCTGTTCCTCGACCGCGCCGAAGCCGTCATCGGCGACCAACGCCGACAGCCCACCGGGCCGACCGCGGCCCTCTTCATCGACCTGGACGGCTTCAAACCCATCAACGACACCTACGGCCATGCCGTCGGCGACGCCCTCCTCAAAGCGGTCGCCCGACGGTTGCTGGAGTCCATGCGCCCCGGGGACTACGTCAGCCGATTCGGCGGCGACGAGTTCCTCGTACTGTGCAAGGGGCTACGCACGGAGTCCGACGCCCACGCGGTCGCCGAGCGCGTCCGGCAGTACATCGCGGAACCGTTCGACATCGACGGACATCAGCTGCACATCGGTACGTCGATCGGCATGGCCCTCGTGGACGACTACGCCGATGACGCGGTGACCCTCATCCACAACGCCGACCTCGCCATGTACCACGCGAAACGCAGCGGTAAGGGCCGCATCGAACACTTCACCCCCGACATGGCAACGGTCTAGCCCTCCGCGCCGCGAGGCTTGCTAGTCGCGGCTCGGCTGCGGCCCGCAGAGCGTACGGATGGCGCCCAACAGCGTGGAGCGAGTGAACGGCTTCTCCACCAGCATGCTGTTCTCGTCGAGGTTCAGCTGCGGCCCGAGCGACGCGGCCGTGTAGCCCGACATGTACAGCACCGGCAGGTCGGGGCGGTGGGTGCGCAGCGCCGCGGCCAGCTCCGGGCCGGTCATCGTCGGCATCACCACGTCGGTGATCAGCAGGTCGGGCTGGGCGCCCGAGGCGACCTGGGTGACCGCCTGCAGCGCGTCCGTGGCGACCGTGATCTCGTAGCCGGCCGGCTCGATCAGGCGCTGCACCAGCTGCGCCACCTCCGGCTGGTCCTCCACGATGAGCACCCGGCCGATGACCGCGGGCGTGACCCGGCGGTCGATGGCCGGTGCCGGGCGTTCCTCGGCGGCCGGGAGGTAGAGGTGCACCGTCGTGCCCATCCGGGGCGCCGACTCGAGCTCGATGTGGCCGCCGATGCCCTGCACGATGCCCGCCGTGGTGGCCAGGCCCAGGCCCGCGGCGGTGGGCCGGGTGGTGAAGAACGGCTCGAGGGCGCGCTTGCGGGTCTCGTCGGTCATGCCCACACCGGTGTCCTGGATGACCAGGTGGACGCAGCGGCCGGCCGGGGCGCCGTCGGCGAGCTGCCCGGGCTCGACCACCTCGTTGGTGGCGGCCACCCGCAGCATGCCGCCGTGCAGCATCGCGTCGCGGGCGTTGGCGGCCAGGTTGACCAGGGCCTGTTCCAGGGGGCCGCGCTCCGCGCGTACCGGCCAGACGTCCGGGCCGAAGGCCAGGTCGAGACCGATCCGCTCGCCGAGGGTGCGGCTGAACAGGCTCTGCACGTCGGTGAGCAGGTCCGGGATGGGGATGATCTCCGGCCGGTTGCCTTCGGTACGCCCGAACGCCAGCAGCTGGTGGGTCAGCGTCCGCCCGGTGGCGACCGCGTCCAGGATGTCCTTGGCCATCTGGTGCTGCGGCGTCCCCTCGGCGGTGGTCGTCGCGATCATGTCGGCCGAGCCGGCGACCACGGTCATCAGGTTGTTGAAGTCGTGCGAGATGCCGCCGATCAGCTGGCCCATGCTGTCCAGCCGGCGCAGGTGGTCGAGCTGGCGCTTGAGCCCCTTGGCGTCGATGTGGTCGGTGGTGTCGGTGACCATGCACAGCACGCCGCTGGGGTGGCCGTGCTCGTCCTCCAGCGGCATCATGCTCATCCGCACGCTGCGCTGGGAACCGTCGGCGCGCAGCAGCTTGGTCGCCCCGACCGTGGAGCGGCCGGCCTTGCACTCGGTGAGGCGCCGGGTCAGCTCGGCCTGGCCGTGCTTGTCGAGGAAGCCGCGCAGGGAGACGCCGATGAGCTGGCTGCGGGGCATGCCGAGGACCACGCCGATGGGCTCGTTCGCGTACGTGGCCACGCCGTCGTCGTCGAGCTGGAGCACGCCTTCGGGGATGGTCTCCAGCACCCGGCGGTAGCGCTCCTCGCTGGCGCGCAGCCGTTCCTGGGCCCGCGCGCTGGACAGGGCCAGGCACAGCTCGCCGGCGATGTCGCGGGCCAGTTCCACCTCGGCCGGGGAGTAGACGGCTCCCGGGGTCGCCCGGGTCAGCACCAGGTAGCCCGCGTAGGTGTTGTCGACGATGACGGGACACAGCACGGCGGCGTGGATCTCCGGCGCCGGTTCGCCCGGGTCGACGTGCGGTGCGTGCCGCGGCCGCGGCAGCTCCGTGAGGGGCCGGCCGGCCTCCCCGGCCAGGACGACCGGGCGCCGGCTCGCGGCGAGGCTGGTGGAGAAGTCGTCGTCGGGCAGCTCGCCCGCGCGGTCGAGCAGGTGCGCGTACGCGGGCGCCAGCTGGTCGTCGGCATGGTGGTAGGTGATCGCGGCGTAGCGCCCGTCGTCGCCGAGCAGCTGCACGCCCGCCCCGTCGCCGAGCATGTCCGCGGCGGCGCGGGCGGCGGTCGAGCTGACCTGCTCGGTGTCCTCGGCGACGCGGCTCAGCGCGAGCGCCAGGTCGGCCAGTGCGTACCGGAGGGGATAAGCCATGACACCCATGTGGCAACTATCGGCGTAATGGCCCCACGGTGCGGGCGGTTCAGGAGGAATGCAACCGAGCGGCCGAGGCGGGTCCCACCCGTCACATCGCGAACCAGCGCTCCGCCAGGGCGTCGAGCGTGGGAGCGGCCGGTTCGGGCAACCGCTTCAGAAAGGCGGGCAGGTTGCTGTAGTAATGCAGCAACGTCCAGGCCGTCAATCGCCGGCGCAGATCACCATCAGGGCGGATCCCGTACGCCCGCAGCAGCCGCCCGTAGAACCGCCCGTCCCCGCGCGCGAGGAACACGGCCGGCGCGACGAAGTCGTACTCGGCGGCACCCCGCATCGCCGGCTCGAAGTCGACCAGCCCGGTGAGCCGGCCGTCGCGGACCAGCAGGTGCTCGTCCATGATCTCGGTGTGCAGCAGCACCGCCGGGGCGGAGAGCGGCACAGAGGCGAGGAAGCCGGGGATCTGCGCGGCCCACTGCGGCGCGAGGCCCAGCGCCCGGTGCCGCCCCGCGCAGGCGGCGACCTGGTCCGCCACGAACTCGTCCCAGTCCTGCGGCCACCAGTCCTCGACGGCCGGCGGCGGCACGGCGTGCAGGGCGGCGATGCCCTCCCCGAGCTGCTCGGCGATCCCGTCGCGTTCGGCCTCGGTCAGCGCCGGCCACACCGTGCTGAGCGGTTCGCCGGGCAGCCGGTCCATGAGCACGTAGCCCCAGCCCTCGAAGTCCCCGGCCGCGTGCACTCCCGGGGTCGGTACGGGCAGCCGCCCCTGCACCGCCGCGAGCACCCCGGCCTCGACCGGCATCTCGTCGGCGTGCACCGGCGGGAAGAGCTTGAGCACCAAGTCGCCGACCGCGTACACGGGCAGCGACCCCGTCGGGTAGCGCACGGGCGTGCCGGGTACACCCAGCCGGTCCAGCAGGGCGCGTACGCCGGGGCCGAGCGCCTTCTCATCCCGGGCGACGAGGTCGAAATCTTCCTCGTCTTCGGCATCCGGCCAGACGGTTCCGACGTTTTGGCAGGTCAACGGCCCTCCACTGAAGACGAACGACGGGACGCGGATCCGGTGACGGGTGCCCGCGGACACCTACCTCACGTGCGAACTCCGACGTGTGGGGTTGCGCATTGATACGGACAAACAGCATCATTCCGGTCGGCCAGTCGGATGTCGCGGGACCGCGGCGGGCGAAAGGGCACGACCACAGGTGGACCAGGATCCCACGAGCAGCGGCGCACGGGCGGATTCCGACGGCGCGTCGACCCTCGATCTGAGCGGGCGGTGTGTCGGCAGCTCGTACATCCTCCTCCGCCCCATCGGCCACGGCGCCACCGGGACGGTGTGGCGCGGCGTCGACCGCGGCACCGGCGAGCCCGTGGCCGTCAAGCTGCTGCACGAGAGCCTGCTGCGGCAGCCCAAGCTGGTCACCCGCTTCGTGCAGGAGCGGACCATCCTGCTCATGCTCCGGCATCGCAACGTCGTCCGGGTCCGCGACCTGTTCAGCGTCGGCGAGTCGCTCGGCCTGGTGATGGACCTCGTCCCCGGCGGCAGCCTGCGCGACTACCTGCGCGAGCAGCCCACCCTGCCACCGGGCGAGGCGGCCCGGCTGGGAGCCCAGGTGGCGGCGGCCCTGGCGGAGGCCCACGGGCTGGGGATCGTGCACCGCGACCTCAAACCGGACAACATCCTGCTGCATCGCGAGGACGGCCGGCTCGACATCCGGCTCACCGACTTCGGCATCGCCCGGGTGCTCAACACCCCCAGCCTGACCACCACCAACGCGGTCGTCGGCACCCCGCACTACATGGCACCGGAAGCCTTCCACAGCTCGTCGACCAGTCCGGCCGCCGACGTGTACGCCCTCGGCGTACTCCTCTACGAGATGGTGTCCGGGCGGCCGCCGTACGACAGCGACACCGTCACCGACCTGATGCACCTGCACCTGCAGGGTGAGCCGGAGCGCCGGCCGGGGATCCCCGACGAGCTGTGGAACCTGATCGCGGCCTGCCTGGAGCAGAAGCCGCGGCTGCGCCCCGACGCCGGCGAGCTGGTCGTGGACCTCGGCGACGTGGCGCGCGTTCTGGCGGACGCCCCCGCGCTGCCCGCTCCGGACCCCGGCAAGGCGGCCGCCAAACCCCGGAAGTCTCGGACGCCCGACCCGGAACCGCCCGCCGCCGCGCCCGGCCCGCACCCGTCGCTGGCGAGCATGCGCAAGCTCCCCGTGCCCCGGCGGCGCAACCAGCCGGCGAGCTGGCGCTGGGCCCGCCCCTGGGCGATGATCGCGCTGGTCTGCTCGGCGATGCTGGCGTCCGGGGTCGCGACGACCGCCTGGCACCTCGGCCGCGACGACGGCTCACCGGAGACGGATGGCCCCGTCGCCCAGGCCCCGGCGCGGCAGCCGCAGCCGTCCGTGGTGGCCTCCACGGCGGCCGAGGCGTCCAAGCCCGCGCGATCCCACGGAAAGCCCGCCGCGGAGCCTCTGCACGCGGACGCGGCGGTCCAGGCGGTGGTGACGCCCCGCCCCCGGACCAGCCGGGCGACCCAGGCCCCCGCACCCGTCGTGGAGAAGACCTACGGCCCGTGGGACTGCAACCAGCAGTACGCGCTGAGCTACGACAACGCGATGGCGGTGCGGCCCTGCCACAAGGTGGGGGAGAAGGTGCAGCTCACCGCAAGCCTGACCGCCCCGCGCGACGGTACGGCCTCGCTCTCGCTGGCGTTGCGGGACCTGGCGACGGGTAGCAGTGTGCCGGCCAAGACCTGCGACGGCATGGTCTTCCAGGAGGGCGCCCGGTCGCAGGAGTGCGGGACCGCCACGGTCAGCCCTCGCGCGGGCCGCCGCTACCAGGTGCTGATGACGTGGCGGTTCACCCGCGACGGCCGGACGGAGGTCGGATCGGCGAAGGGCCACGAGTTCACCTTCTGATCGCCTACGGTCGACGCCATGCGGAGGATGCTGGCGGCCGGGCTCGTGATCGGCGCCGTGCTCCTCGGGCTGGGCGTGGTCCGCGCGATGTCCGCCGAGGCCGCGGACGTTCCCGCGTACCACCCGTCGAGGCTGCGGGCCGTCGGCGGCTCCCGGCAGGTGGTCGTCGTGACCGGCACCGGGCGCACGTCGTCGTACGCGACGCTGCGGGCGTACCAGAAGGACAGCGACGGGATCTGGCGCCAGACCTTCGCCGGCATGCCGGCGCGCAACGGTTACGCGGGGTGGGCATGGGCGAGCAGGCGGGTGCAGGGCACGGGCACCACGCCGATCGGCACCTTCCGCCTCACGTCGGCGTTCGGCCTCAAGGCGAACCCCGGCATCCGCGTGAAGTACACCCGCGCCGACAGCAACGACTACTGGGTCGGCGACAACCGGGACCCTAAGACCTACAACATGTTCCAGCCGCGCGCGTCCAGCACCCGGACGTGGCGCAAGGGCGAGTCCGAGCGGCTCGCCGCCTACCCGGTCCAGTACGAGTACGCCGCCGTCATCGACTTCAACCGCCCCTCGGCCTCGACGATCACCTGGGACGCCCGCCACGCGCAGTACGTGACCAGCCGGCCGGTGAACGTGAAGCGCGGTTCCGCCATCTTCCTGCACATCAACGGCGCCGGCTCGACCGCGGGCTGCGTCTCGCTGCGCCGCGCCGATCTCCTCAAGGTGCTCACGTGGCTCGACCCCGCCGCGGCGCCGCGCATCGTGATGGCGCCGCTGGCGGACATCGGCCGCGCGTGAAATACGCTCGCGCGCTCGCGTGTTGCCGCATACCGTGATCGCCATGTTCGCGCCCGGTCTGCAGCTGCCCGCGGGGTTCCCCCTGCCGGCCGCTCCCGCGTGCGACGTTCGCGGCGCCGATACCCGAAGCTGACCCTTCCCCGGTAGCAGCAGAACCCAGGGGGAGGGTGGCTCGACCCTGCGCGGGTTCTGACGTCCATTTTCCGTTTCTTACATCCAGTAAGGACATTCCCATGGCCAAGAGCCAGTTCATCCGTACGAAGCCGCACCTCAACATCGGCACGATGGGCCACGTCGACCACGGCAAGACGACCCTGACCGCCGCCATCACCAAGGTCCTCGCCGACCGCGACCCGGCAACCAACCGGTACGTCGCGTTCGACGGGATCGACAAGGCCCCGGAGGAGCACGACCGCGGCATCACGATCAACATCGCCCACGTCGAGTACGAGACCGAGCACCGCCACTACGCCCACGTCGACATGCCGGGGCACGCCGACTACGTGAAGAACATGATCACGGGTGCGGCGCAGGTGGACGGCGCGATCCTCGTCGTCTCGGCCCAGGACGGCGCGATGCCGCAGACCCGGGAGCACGTGCTGCTCGCCCAGCGGGTCGGCGTGCCGTACCTGGTGGTCGCGCTGAACAAGAGCGACGCCGTCGAGGACGAGGAGCTGCTCGACCTCGTCGAGCTCGAGGTCCGCGAGCTCGTCGGCGAGTACGGCTTCCCCGGCGACGAGGTGCCGGTGGTGCGCGTCAGTGCGCTGAAGGCCCTCGAGGGCGACCCGCGCTGGACGCAGTCCATCGTGGACCTGCTCGACGCTGTCGACGGGTACGTGCCGGTCCCGCCGCGCGAGCTGGGTGAGCCGTTCCTGATGCCGATCGAGAACGTGCTGACCATCAGCGGGCGTGGCACCGTGGTGACCGGCAAGGTCGAGCGCGGCACGCTGCGCGCCGGCGAGCCGGTCGAGGTGGTCGGCCTCGGCCCCACCATCGCCACGGTGGCGACGGGGCTGGAGACGTTCGGCAAGTCGCTGCCGTCCGCGGAGGCGGGCGACAACGCGGCCGTCCTGCTCCGGGGCATCAAGCGCGACCAGGTGCAGCGCGGCCAGGTCGTCGCGCTGCCGGGCAGCGTCACCCCGCACAAGAGCTTCAAGGCCCGCATGTACGCCCTGACGAAGGAGGAGGGCGGCCGGCACACGCCCTTCGTGGCGAACTACCGTCCGCAGTTCTTCTTCCGCACCACGGATGTGTCCGGCGCGATCGACCTCGGTGACCTGCCGATGGTCATGCCGGGCGACACCGTGGAGCTCACGGTGCACCTCGGCAAGGAGGTGCCGATGGACGCCGGGCTCGGCTTCGCCGTGCGCGAGGGCGGGCGTACGGTCGCCGCCGGCACGGTGACGGAGCTGCTCGACTAACCGTCGGCGGCGTCGTAGCGGGCGCGGGCGGCGTGGACCTCGGGGATGTGGGTCTCCGCCCACTCCTTGATGGCCCGCTGCAACGGCAGCAGCGCCGCACCGAGCGGCGTCAGCGCATAATCCACCCGGGCCGGCACCGAAGCGGTGACGGCCCGGGTGACCAGCCCGTCGCGTTCCAGCTTGCGCAGGGTCTGGGTGAGCATCTTCTGGCTCGCCCCGGCGACGGTACGGGCCAGCTCGGCGTGCCGCATCGGCCCGTCCGCCAGCGCGCTCACCACCAGCGTCAGCCACTTGTCGCTCAACGCGGCCAGCAGCTCGTGCCCCGGGCACTCGGCCAGGTTGGCGTTGTACGCCCGGCGCGCCCGCTCGCGGCGCTCGGCGGCGGAGACGGTGGCCATGTGCGAACCTCCCGGTGCCCCAGGCACTCGAAGGTGCCTCCTTACCGACGCAGCCTATTGTTCCTAGCGTTTGCCGCATGCAGGCAGTCATCATCCGCCGTTTCGGCGGTCCCGAAGTGCTCGAGTTGGCCGATGTCCCCTCTCCGCGTCCCGGGCCGGGACAGGTGCTGATCCGCGTGTCCGCCGCCGCGGTGAACCGCATCGACCTGTCCACCCGGGCGGGCCGGATCACCGAGGCCGGGTTGCTCGCCCCCGCCCCGGTCGTCGCCCTCGGCTGGGACGTGGCGGGCGAGGTGACCGAGACCGGTACGGGCGCGACCCGTTTCGCCGTCGGCGACCGGGTCATCGGGCTGCGGGACCTGCTCTCCGCGCCCGGCGCCCAGGCCGAGCAGGTGGTGCTGGACGAGAGCGCCGTGGCGCCCGCCCCGGCCGGCTGGAGCGACGCCGAGGCCGCCACGCTGCCCCTGGCGGCCCTGACGGCGGACCGGTCGCTGGAGCTGGCCGGGCTGCGTCAG
The DNA here is from genome assembly GCF_040676695.1 of Actinoplanes sp. NPDC049548. Taxonomy (NCBI): domain Bacteria; kingdom Bacillati; phylum Actinomycetota; class Actinomycetes; order Micromonosporales; family Micromonosporaceae; genus Actinoplanes; species Actinoplanes sp. NPDC049548. Next base: position 71,483 of record NZ_JBFAPM010000002.1, on the reverse strand, counting down.
GGGCAGACCCTCATGGTCACCGGCGCTGCGGGCGTGGTCGGCGGAGTCGTCCTGCAGCTCGCCGCGCTCCGCGGGATCCGTACCGTGGCGGTCGCGGACGCGCCGGACGAGCCGCTGCTGCGAAGCCTCGGCGCAGACCACGTGGTGCCGCGGACCGACCGGCTCGGCGCCGCGGTCCGGAACGTGGTGCCGGGCGGCGTGGACTCGGTCATCGACGCCGCCGTGGTGGGAATCGGCGCCCACGAGGCCCTGCGTGGCGGGGGAGCGTTCGTCGCGCTGGTCGCGCCGTTCGCCCCGCCGCCGCTGCGCGGAACCCGGGTGGTGGTGCAGGAGGTCTTCGCCGACGGCGCCCGGCTGGCCGAGCTCGCGGCGTTGGCCGCGGCCGGCCGGATCACCCCGCGGGTGGCCGGGACGCTTCCGCTGGCCAAGGTGGCCACCGCCCATGAACGGATGGCCGCTGGCGGGCTGCGCGGCCGGCTGGTGCTCGTGCCGTGAGCCGGCCGGTCACTCCTGCTTGTCGTCGCGCTTGCGCAGTTCCTCCTCGCGGCGCCGCAGGTCGGCCTCCCAGCGCTTCATCATCGCCTCGTCGTCCTTGAGCGACGAGGAGAGGTTGCGCAGGAACTCCGGGTCGTCGTCCGGTGCGAGCGGTCCTGTGCGCGCGGGCCGCTCGTCCTCGGGGAAGCCGCGGCCCGGACGCCACTTCTCACCGTTGCTCATCCGGATCGCGCGGGGCGGCCGTCCGGCGACGAACCAGGCGATCGCGCCGATGGGCGAGAACAGCAAAATGAGGAAGACCCAGGCGATGCGCGGCAGGGCCCGGATCGCGTACTCCTCGGCGGAGAGGCAGTCGATCAGCGCGACGACCAGCAGCGCCAGGTCGAGCAGCATGAACAACGAGTAGAGCCGAATCATGGCGGGAATGGTCTCAGACTTCCGCCGGGTCCGGGGACCCGGCGGAAGAACGGGTCAGCGCAGTGCGGACTCGAGGGCCGGCAGGTAGCCCGACCGGTGGCCGGTGCCGGTGGGGTGGAAGGAGTCGGTGGGCGGCAGCACGGTCAGGCCGTGCAGCCACGGGCTGGGCCCGCAGATCCCGTGGCCGGCGAAGTCGTCGGTCACGTCCGACCAGGTGAGCCCGGCCGCCCGGACGCGGGCCGCGATGACCTTGTTCAGCTCGGCGGCGCCCCTGTTGATGGACTTGCGCTTCGGGATGCTCATGCCGGCGAAGCCGCAGCTGGGGGCGGTCTCGTCGAACAGGATGGGGTAGCCGAGCACGACGACCTTCGCGTTCGGCGCCTTGGCTTTGATGTCCCGGTACGTGGCGTCGAGGCGGGCGGGGATCTCCTCGTCGAGGAGCTCCATCGCGTCGTCGACCTTGGCGGCGCACCCGCTGTCGCTGACCAGCGTGCAGGTGATGACGGTGGACGCGAAGCCGACGTCGTTGCCGCCGATCGTCACGCTCACCAGGTCGGTCCCGCTCGACAGGGCGGACAGCTGGCTCGACCGCAGCGAGCTGGTGGTGGCGCCGCTGCAGGCCACCGACCGGAAGGACGCCGGGTCGTGGGCGGAGTTCCAGAGCCCGGGGTACGCGTTCGAGCTGCGCATGCAGGTGCCGGTCTGCCCGGACGTGCCGACGCCGGACGAGTAGGAGTCGCCGAGCGCGATGTAGTCCCAGTCCGCCGGCGCGGACGCGGCGGCGGGGGCCGAGGTGAGGACGGTCAGCAGGATGGACGAGACGAGGCAGGCGAGGGCGGTGGGACCTCTGCTCATCGGGGGGGCCTCCGGATCCACGGGGGATGGGGGCCGAAGCGCTCCGGTTACTGCAGAGTAAGTCAAGGGCCTGACGAAAGAAACACAGTGACTTTCCTGTTACCTCGTAGTAACATGCATCGATGTGACCTGCATGAATGTCATGCGGTGATCACGCGCGTGCGCTGTGCTACCAGGTTGTATGGACGGCACAGCGGATCTTCAGGCTGTGCTCAGCTCGGCGGATTAGCGTCGGTGCCATGGACGAGCAAAGAGCCCGCCGGGTCGTCGAGACGCTGCGAGGACGGAACGTCTTCGCCCACGTGAAGCTCCCGCACGCCGGCATCACCCAGTACGGGATCCGCGTCGTGCTGCCCGACGGCCGCGAGGCGATCTGGGACAACGACGGCACCGCCGGCCTCGAGGCGCAGGTCATGCGCGACGGCGTCCTCGTCGGTTTCGTGCCCTCGATCCCCGCCTCCGAGACCTTCACCGACGAGCAGATCATCGAGGCGATCGCGGCGGCCGACTACGACCAGCCGATCGGCCGCTCCCGGCCGGCCGCGAGCAGCCGCCGCCCGGCCCCGGTCGCTCCGCGCCCTACGGGACTCGCCGAACGCCTGCGCCGAACCTTCCGCGACTGACAGCCGTCGCCGCGCGTCAGGCGAGCGGGCCGTCCGGCGGGAGCGGGACTCGCAGGCTCACCGCTCCGCGCAGGTCCAGCCACGCCTGCTCCGGGCCGCGGACCAACCGCAGGACCACGTCCTCGCACGAGGGGCACCGGGCCACCAGCCCCGGCGCCGGCCCCCAGACGCGCAACGTGGCGACCATGGCGGCTTGCCCGCAGCCGGCGCAGGTCGCCACCGCCTCGGTGAGGTCGACGGCGAAGATCTCCCCCAGGTCGCCACCCAGGGCGTTACCGTCGAGCTCGAAGTGGGACGTCATGCCGTACCCCCGAATCTCTCGGTCCTGATCTTCTTCGGGTCGTGGCCCAGCGCGACGAGGATGTCCGCGGCCGTCTCGACGAACGCCGTGGGCCCGCACACGAAGACGTCAGGGCCGAAGTCCGGCGGCCAGCCGTGCGTGTTCAGCGTCGCGACGCCCAGGCGGGCCGGCGGATGCGGCCAGCCCTCCGGGGTCTTGCGGGTGTAGACGCGATGCACGTCCAGGCCCGGGTCGTCCCGGACGCGGCGGGCCAGCTCGGTGCCGTAGAGGGCGTCCTGGGGAGTGCGTACGGAGTGGACGAGGCGGAACGGCTGGCGGCCCCGAACGTCCCCGCGCGCCCGGATCATCGCCATCAGCGGCACCAGACCCGAGCCGCCGGCCACCAGCAGCACCGGCGCCGGGCCGCCCCGCCACACGAACCAGCCGCCCACCGGACCCCGGAGCTCGAGCTGCTGGCCCGGCGACACGACGTCGGTCAGGTACGACGAGACCTCGCCGTCCTCGACGCGCTGGACGGTCAGCTCGACCGGCCCGCCGGCACGCCACGACGACGCGATCGAGTAGCTGCGCTGGGCCGAGTAGCCGTCGGGCGCGGTCAGCCGCACGTCGACGTGCTGGCCGGGTAGATGACCGGGCCACTGTGGCACGTCGAGCACGAGGGTCCGCGCCGACGCCGTCTCCCACCGCGCGTCCGCCACGGTGGCGACCCGCCAGCTCAGTCGCCCTGGTATCGCTGCTCGCGCCATGGGTCTCCGTACATGTGATAGCCGGCCTCTTCCCAGAAGCCCGGTTCGTCCTGCTGGAGCAGCTCGACGCCGTTGACCCACTTCGCGGACTTCCAGAAATAGAGGGCCGGCACCACCAGGCGGGCCGGGCCCCCGTGCTCGGGGTGCAGCGGCTCGCCCTCGAAGGTGTGCGCGATCCACGCCTTGCCGTCGAGCAGATCCTCCAGCGGCACGTTGGTGGTGTAGCCGCCGTAGCCGTGCACCATCGTGAAGTCGGCCGTCGTCTCGATGTTCTCGAACAGCGTGTCCAAGGAGACCCCGCGCCACGTGGTGCCCAGCTTGGACCACTTCGTCACGCAGTGGATGTCGACGGTGAAGTCCTCCTGCGGCAGCGCCTGGAACTCCGCCCACGACCACGTGGTCTGCCCGCCCGCCTCGTCGGTGATGGTGAACGCCCAGCGGTCGAGCGGGACGCGGGGCGTCGGCCCGGCGGACAGCACCGGGAAGTCGTCGGTGAGGTACTGCCCGGGCGGCAGGTCGGGCCGCGAGGAGCGGCGCCGCCCACCGAACCCGGGGGAGATGATGCTCATCCTCAGCAGTAAACCCGAGTATCACCCCGGGCGACAGGTCACCCGACCCCGAACTCGGCGCCGGCGCCGGGCAGGGCCTTGCCGTCGGCGTCGTACGCGGTCAGCTTCGTCAGCCGCGCATCGGGCTTGACCTCGGCCGGGTCGAACCAGAAGACGACGACCGACGGATCGCGGCTCCACGGCGCCAGATCGGCGTCGACCCGCCGGCCGTCGGCGACCACGGTGATCCGGGCGACGTGCTCGCCCACGTAGTAGCCGAAGGCCGGTGAGCGGAACCCGTCCACCTCCATCGCCGCCTCGGGCGCGTGGAAGCCGGGATCCCGGTCCGAGCCTTCCGTCTCGTTGGTGACCACTTCCGGCTTCAGCTTGTCGTCGGTGGTGCGGCGGCCGGCCATGAGCCCGAACGTGGTCCGCGGCAGGGCATCGTCGTCGATCGGCACGAACCAGAAGGCGATCCGGTCATCGCCCGGCGTCGCCAGGTCGGTGGTGATCACCTCGCCCAGCACGTCCCCGGACGGCGCGGAGGAGACCGGACCCGACGGTCGCGCCGCGACCGCCGTGGCCGGCCGGTCGGGGCCGGAGCCGCCGCCTCCCAGCCGGGTCAGCTGGCTGCCGCCCACGAGCAGCACCAGCACGGCCGCGGCGGAGGAGGCACCCACCGCGACGCGCCGGCGCCGGCGCAGGCGGCCGCCCGCGGCCATGACGGCGCCCAGGTCGATCGGGCTGGGCGCGAAGTCCGGCGGCGAGTGCATGGCGTCCTTCAGGTCGTCGAGGTTGTTCATCGAGTTGCACCGCTTTCCATACCCTGGCGGGGGGACGGGATCGAGATCCGGAGCTTGGCGAGGGCCCGGGAGTTGAGGCTCTTGACCGTGCCGAGCGAGAGGTTCAGCTCGCGCGCCACGTCGACCTCGGTGATGTCGAAGAAGTGCCGCATGACGATGACCGTGCGCTCGCGCGGCGAGAGCGCCTTGAGCGCGCCCACCAGCCAGCGCCGCCGGGTGACGTCGTCGGCCACGTCGCGGGGCACCGGCTGCTCGGGGACGTGCTCGGTCGCGTACTCGCGCAGCGGTCTCCGCCACTGGTCGGTGACCAGGTTCGCCAGCACCGTGCGGGCGTAGGCGTACGGGTCCTTGCGCCGCACCCGGCCCCAGGCCGCGTACACCCGCACGAGCGCGGCCTGGGCCGCCTCCTCCGCCTGGTGCCGGTCCCCGGTCAGCAGATATGCGGCGCGCTGCAGCCGCGCCGAGCTCGCGCGCGCGAACTCGACGAACTCGTCGTCACCCCGTCGGCCTCCCACGCCCCGGAAGACGGGCGGGAGCGCGAAAAGGTTGCGGCGAGATCGAGAAAGTTCAGGTCAGTCCCAGGCGGCCCGTACCCGCTGCACGACCTCGGCCGCCTGCGCCCGCCCCGCCTCGGCGGCCGGTGCCCGGCGCGACGGGTCGAGCGGGTTGCGGCCGATCGCGGTCAGCGCCGCGTCGGTCGGGCTGACCACGGCCGTACGCACGCCGGGCCCCAGCGCCTGCGCCTGCGCGGCCGGACGGTCGGTACGCCGGGCGGCAGCGGTGATCGGCGCGATCACGACGACCCGGGCGTACCCCTCGGCCAGGTCGACGTTCGCCGCCGACCGGACGCCGCCGTCCACGTACCGCCGCCCCGCCACCGTCATCGGCGGCCAGACCAGCGGCACCGCACAGCTCGCGGCGACCGCGTCGATGAGCGACACCCCGCTGTCGCGGTCGAACACCCGCACTTCGCCGGTCAGCGCGTCGACCGCCGGCACGAGCAGCCTCGCCGCGGGCCAGTCGTCGCGCTGGACACGGGCCGCGATGGCGGTGCGCCGCTCGGACTCGGGCACCGTGCGCTTGCGCAGTGCGGCCCGGCCGAGGCGGGCGCGTCCCTTCGCGCGGTCGCCCGGCCAGAGGGCGGCCAGTACGAAGCCGAGCAGCACCCGGGTGCCGATGACCGCGCTGGTGTCGCCCGTGGTGTCGGCGAGCTCGCGGGCGTACAGGTCGGCCACCGGGGTGCCGCCGGTGAGCTGGGCGGCCACCACCGACCCCGCGGAGGTGCCGACGAACAGGTCGGCGCCGGTGAGGTCGACGCCCTGTTCCGCCAGGCCGTGCAGCAGGCCGATCTCCCAGGCGACGCCGGTGACGCCGCCACCGCCGAGCACGAGTGCGCGCTTCTCCATGCGCCCACTATCGCCGATCGCCGCCGAGGAGGGACTCCCGCACGAACCCCCGCGCCTGGTGGATCCGCGACTTCACCGTGCCCTCGGGGATACCCAGCTGGCCGGACAAGGTAACGACCGGTCAGAAGAGGTCCGCGTACCGGGCGGCGGATTCCGGGTTCTTGAGGCACTGGTCGTCGGTGCGGAACAGGCTCGACTGCACGCCTCCCGCGCCGCAGTCCGAGAAGTAGGCCTCGTACGCCAGGTGCGCCGCGTGCGCCGCGAACCATTCGTGCATCCACGTCACGAAGCCCGGGTTCTCCCGGCCCGCGTCCCCGGTCGGCACCACGCCCCACTCGCCGACCGCGAACGGCTTGCCGTGCCTGCGCGCGAAGTCGTAGAGCCACGTGAGGCCCTCGGGGCGCGCGGCCGTACGGTCGAATGCGGCCTTCGTCGGCGACCACGGGAAGTGGTCGTAGTTGTCGATGCCGACGATGTCCACGTAGTCGTCGCCCGGGTAGCAGTTGGTGCTCACGCCGCCGCAGACCCCGGCGGGCGTGTTGTGGGCGTTGATGGTCCAGTCCAGCAGGACGTCCGGGTTGGTCGCCCGGATGTTGTCGGCCGCCCGGCGGTAGCAGGAGATCCACGTCTGCGGGTCGTCCGCGCGCCAGGACGAGGTGGTCTCGTTGAACTCCCAGCCGAGCCGGACCACCGAGTCGGCGCGGTAGTGGGTGCGCATCAGCGTGCCGAACGCCCGCCAGTCCGCGTCGTGCTCGCCCCGGGCGCAGGCCGGCAGCTCGTCCTTGGCGCCGGTGGGCACCAGGCCCTGCGACACGACCAGCATGCCGTCGAAGTCGGACAGAAGCTCGAAGGTCCATCCGGTGCCGCGGGTCATCGACTCCCACGACGTGCGGTCGGTGTAGGTCTGGGCCACCCGGCAGGGCCGGCCGCGGGCCGAGCAGAAGGCGTTGACGTGGGCCGTGTCGAAGATCGGGTCGCCGTTCACGCCGGAGATCCCGTGGTCGCCGGGCCAGGTGCCGTCGGCCCGGGGCAGGGCGACCAGCTGCCGGGCCGATCGGGGATCGGAGGGTTTGACGGTACGGGCGGAGGCGCGTGCGGACGCGTGCGGCGCGACCGGTGAGGCGGACGTGCCGACGCTCGACGCCGGTGCGGTACCCGGTTCCGGCGAGGTGCCCCCGGTGCCGGTGGTCGCCACGCCGATGCCCAGGCCGGTGAGCAGGACGAGCGTGGCGAACACGGCCAGCAGCAGCGACCGCCGGCCGCCCCATCGTTCCCCGGCCATGCGTCCTCTTCCAAGCGATTGGAGACCTTTGCGTAGTCTGTCAGGTTCGCTCCGGCCGAGGGTGCCGTTCCGCGAGGTTTGCCTTACCTAAAGAATGGCTCCCCACTTTCTCGTCCATTCGGAATTGGTCTTCCTATGGTTTATCGTGAGGGCGGGAAAAGGAGGCGGACAATGACACAGATGATGGAGATGCCGCGCGTGCAGACCTGCACGGTCAGCGGCTGCGGTTACAACCACGACGGCTGTACGGCCTTCGCCATCACGATCGGCCGGGCCAGCTCGGAGTGCGACACGTTCGTCGAGGGTGAGCAGGGCGGGATGGGTCAGGCGATGGCTCAGGTCGGCGCCTGCAAGCGGGCCGAGTGCGTGCACAACACCGACCTGGAATGCCACGCGCCGGCGATTACCGTCGGTGCCGCGCACGATCGCGCCGACTGTCTGACTTTCGAGGCTCGCTAATTGCATAAGTGAGCCTTGCCTAAGGCCGCTGCTTCCTGAGGGAGGTGGCGGCCTTCGCCATTTGTCCGAGCAATTCCCGGAGGGGTTGACCTCACAGTGAGAAGACGCTAGGTTGTTCTCATCACGAGAACAACTGGACGGACGATGGACGAGCGAACCTTCCTGGACGGCTACGACCCGGCGCAGTTCCCCGCCGTGGCGGTCACCGTCGACGTCGTTGCCCTGACCATCCGCGACGGCCGCCTGCACGTGCTGCTGGTGGAGCGCGGCGGTCACCCCTTCGCCGGTTGGCGGGCGCTGCCCGGCGGTTTCGTCCGGGACGAGACCCTGGACGCCGCCGCCCGGCGGGAGCTCGCCGAGGAGACCGGCCTGCGCCCCGGGCAGGGCCGGCTCGAGCGGGTCCACCTCGAGCAGCTGCGCAGCTACGGCGACCCGGGCCGCGACCCCCGCATGCGGGTCGTCTCGGTGGCGTACCTCGCCTTCGCGCCCAGCCTGCCCGACCCCCGCGCCGGCAGCGACGCCGCGGGCGCGTCCTGGGTGCCGGTCGACGAGGTGGGCGAGCTGGCGTTCGACCACGCCGCGATCCTCGCCGACGGCCTCGACCGGGCCCGGGCGAAGCTCGAGTACACGCCGCTCGCCACCGCCTTCGTCGAGCCGGAGTTCACGATCGCGGACCTGCGTGCCGTCTACGCCGCCGTCTGGGGCGAGGAGCCGCACGCCGGCAACTTTCATCGCAAGGTGCTCTCGGTGCCCGGCTTCGTGGAGAGCACCGGCGCGACGGCCGCCCGCGCCGGGGAGCGCGGCGGTCCACGGCCCCGGCTCTACCGCGCGGGCGATGCCCGGCTGCTGCACCCCGCGCTGCTGCGGCCGGAACGCGAGGACCACATCCGATGATGGCCGTCGCGAGTGGCGACATCGCCGAGCTGTACGCGGCCGGCGACGCCATCCTGAAGGTGCCCCGCCTGCCCGCCGACAACGACCTGATGCGCGCCGAAGCCCGGGCGCTGACGACGCTGCAGCGCGACGGCGACGCCCGGCACCGCGCGTACGCACCCCGCCTCATCCAGTCCTTCACCCACGAGGACGGCGACGGGGCCCGGCGTACGGCCGTCGTCCTGGAACGCCAGGCGGGTTTCGTCCCGCTGACCGGCCTCGAGCACCGCCTCGACCCGCGCGACGTCGCCTGGATGTGGCGGCGGCTGCTGACCGGCCTCGGCTGGGCGCACCGCGCGGGGCTGGTCCACGGCGCGATCCTGCCGGAGCACGTGCTCATCCACCCCGGCGAACACGGCGTCGTGCTCGTCGACTGGTGCTACAGCGTCGCGCCGGGTGCGAGCATCCCCGCCCTGGTCGCGCGTCACCGCCGCGCGTACCCGCCCGAGGTGCTCGCGCGGCAGCCGGCGAGCCCGGCCACCGACATCTATATGGCGAGCGGCCTCATGCTGCGGCTGATCGCCGACCCGCCTGCGGCCCTGCGGCGCTTCGCGGCGGGCTGCCGCTATGCCGCACCCCGGATGCGTCCCCAGGACGCCTGGCGGCTCCTCGGCGAGCTCGACGAGCTGCTCGAAGACCTGTACGGCCTTCGCCGGTTCCGCCCCTTCGCGCTACCGGCCTGACGAGAAGGAGATCCTCATGGGAAGCGGACGCTGGTCCACCGACGTCTACACCGCCGCCGCGGGCTACCGCGCCGCCACAGGCACGAGTGCCTTCGCGTACAGCGACAGTGGCGCCCGTAAGCCCCACCCGGCGCTCGACCCGTACGGCGTGACCGTGCGCGAGAGCCGGGACAGCACCGAACACCCCCGCAGCACGCCGATCGCCGTCCTGTTCGACGTGACCGGCTCGATGGGCACCGTGCCGCGGGTGCTGCAGACCAAGCTCCCTCAGCTGCTCGGCCTGCTGACCCGCAAGGGCTACGCCACCGACCCGCACATCATGTTCGGCGCGGTCGGCGACGCCACCTGCGACCGCGTGCCGCTGCAGATCGGTCAGTTCGAGTCGGACAACCGCATGGACGAGGACCTGGCCCGGATCGTGCTCGAGGGAGGCGGCGGCGGGCAGCGCACGGAGTCGTACGAGCTCGCCATGTACTTCATGGCCCGGCACACCGCGCTCGACAGCGTGACCCGTCGCGGCCGCCGCGGCTACCTGTTCCTGATCGGCGACGAGATGCCGTACGCGCGGGTGAAGCCCAAGGAGGTCAAGCGTTTCCTCGGCGAGAACCTGCGCGAGCCGATCCCGGTCGAGGCGATCATCGCCGAGCTGCAACGCACCTTCGACGTGTACTTCATCGTGCCGACGGCCGCGGGCTGGGGCGGCGACCGGGAGATCCTCGCGCACTGGAAGGGGCTGCTCGGGCAACAGGTCATCGAGCTGGACGACCTCGACGCGGTCTGCGAGACGATCGCGCTGACGGTCGGCCTCGGCGAGGACGCGATCGACCTCGACGGCGGGCTGGCCGACCTGGCCGACGTCGGTTCCACCGCGGGCGGCTCGGTGGGCCGCGCGCTCGCCCCGATCGGTGCCGGCCGGGCCCCCGTCGTCCGAGCGCCCCTCGCCCTGGGCCCTGGCGGCAGCGGCAACGAGCGTCTGTGAGCGGTGCGCACGTCGCCGTGGTCGACCTGGGCTATGGCGACGCCGGCAAGGGCACGGTCGTGGACGCGTTGTGCGCCGCCGGACCGGTGCGAGCGGTGCTGCGCTTCAACGGGGGAGCGCAGGCCGCCCACAACGTCGTCGTCCCCGGCGGCCGGCACCACACCTTCGCCCAGTTCGGGTCGGGCACCCTCGCCGGGGTGCCCACCCACCTCACGCGGTTCGTCGTGGTCGACCCGCTCGCTCTGGCAGCCGAGGCCACCTCACTGGGCAACCCCTTCCACCTGCTCACCGTCGACGGGGACGCCCTGCTCGCCACTCCGTGGCATCGCGGCGCCAACCGGGTCCGCGAACGCCGGCGCGGCGGTGACCGGCACGGTTCGTGCGGCATGGGCATCGGGCAGACCATGGAGTACGCCCTCAGCCACCCCGATGCCCCCCGGGTGGCCGACACCCGCTCGCCACGCACCCTGCGGCGGCGCCTCGCGGCGGTCCGCGACCGGCTCACCGCCGCGCTCGGCCCGCTGGACGCGCCACCGCTGGACGACGTGATGACGGCGTTCACGGCGTTCGGTGCCGCTGTGTCCATCGTGGACGACTCATTCACCGGGCGGTTGCTGAGAGAGGGCCGCTGCGTGTTCGAGGGCGCCCAAGGGGTGCTGCTCGACGAGTGGCGGGGCTGGCACCCGTACACCACGTGGTCGACCACCACCTTCGACAACGTGGCGGCGCTGTGCGACTCGTTCGAGCGGCTGGGGGTGGTGCGGACGTACACGACCCGGCACGGGCCCGGCCCGTTCGTCACCGAGGCGCCCCTGGACCTGCCGGAGCGGCACAACGGCGCGGGGGAGTGGCAGGGCGCGTTCCGCGTCGGCCACTTCGACGCGGTCGCCCACCGGTACGCGGCCGAGGTGGCGGGCGGGGTCGACGCCCTCGCCGTCACCCACCTCGACGCCCCGGCCCGCTGTACCGCCCTGCGGATCTGTACGGCCTACGAGGCCGGGGGCGAGATCGTGGACCGGATCCAGCCGGGATCGCTGCGGGACCTGGACCACCAGTCCCGGCTGACCGCCCTGCTGGCCGGCGCGCGTCCCGCGGCCCTGCACCGCCCGGCCGCCTGGGCCCAGGAGATCGGTCACCTGCTGGGCGCGCCGGTGCAGATCGAGTCCTGGGGCCCGAACCGCACCGACAAGCGCTTCGCCGTGCGCGCGTTCAGCGGTACGGCCCGAGCAGGTCGGTGATCTCCGCGACGATCGCCTGCCGGCGGGCCTCGGTCGTGTCTGAGCGGGCGGGGGCTTCCGCCCCCGCCCGCCCGTTACCCCGCGTCGCTCAGTTGAACGGGTCGAGGGTGATGTACGCCGTCTGCGGGCTGCCGTCGTGCACCAGCGACTCGTTGGCGCCGACGTCGTCGAAGGCGAACGCGTACGCCTTGCCGTCCTGCATCTGCGCGTGGATCTTCCGCGCGTAGTGGTTGGTCACGACGTCCTGGTAGAACGCCGACGGCACGTTGTACGGCTGGTTGGCGCTGGTCAGCAGCGTCGACCGGTTGAAGCCCGCGCACAGGGTCCGCGAGATCGGGCCGCGGACCAGGTCGTTGGGCGCGTCGAGCAGCTTGTAGCAGCCGAAGATGCTGTCCGAGTCGGGCTTCTGGAAGCTGGTCACGACCTGGCCGGAGCCGTTCGTGAAGTTCATGACGTTGCCCGAGACCCGCCCGTAGTACTTGGTGTTGGGCTGGTCCGCGAACGGCGTCACGGTCAGCGTCTGGGTGCTGTAGCGCTGCCAGACGCGGTTGACGTAGTCGCTCATCACGTTCGCCGGCAGGGCGCCCGCCTCGATGCCGTGGCCGGGTGCCAGGGCGCGCAGGATCGTGCCGTCGCTGCGGGTCTTGATGAGGTTGGCCCAGCCGCCGGGCTGGCCGCGCAGGGCGTTGAAGAAGGCGTTGTAGCCGCCGGGCTTGAGGTGGCCGGTGCTCTTCGTGGTGCCGTTCGGCAGCTTCACGCCGACGGCGTACGGCGCCGAGAACATGTCGACCTGGGTGCTGTTGATCCACAGGCCGTCGTTGTTGAGCGTGTACTCGGTCCAGTTGAACAGGATGTTGGCGTTGGGGTCGCTCGGGTTCTGCACGGCGGGCTGGACGAGGCCGCCGGTGGTGACCTTGAAGACGAGCTTCTGGCCGTACGAGAAGTAGACCCGGCCGGAGAACTTCGGCATCTGGATGGTGATGCTCTGGCCGTTGGCGGGGCCGGCGATGGAGGCGTCCGGCGCGGGGCTCGGCGGGTTGCCGCCGGCCGGCCACGGGTGGAACCCGCCGCCGGCGTCGGCCCAGCCCTGCTGGCCGGTCGCCAGCAGGGTGCCGAGGTTGTAGATGTAGACCTTGTCGCCGCGGCCCGAGTTGTTGGTGATCGTCAGGGGGATGGTGGCGGTGGTCACCGACGCTTGGGCGGCGGGGGTCGTGACCGCCGCGAGCAGCGCGGACACGGCGAGGGATGAGGCGGCGAGGACGGCCGCGAGGACGGGTTTTCTCCGCATGACAACTCCGGTGGAAGAGAGGCGTGAGAGCGCTCTCAGCAGCTGGGGGACGGCGTGAGAGCGCTCTCAGCGTTAACCGGAGAGTCACGATTGTCAATTGCTAATAATATTAAGTTAGTTCAGAGATACATGCCCGTGGCCGGCGGAGTGCGCGGCACGGTGACCGGTTCAGCGCCCGTACGCAGGGCGTACAGCTCCGCCAGCGTGGCGCCGTCCGGCCCGACTCCGGTCGAGGTGCCCAGCCAGGCGGCGGCTTCCGCGTACGGCAATCGGCCGACCTCGATGCTCGCCAGGCACCGACCGGGCCGGACCACCGCGGGGTGCAGCGAGGCGAGATCCTCGTTGGTGGTGATCGCGATGAGCGCGTTGCGGCCCTGGCCCAGCAGCCCGTCGGTGAGGTTCAGCAGGCGCGACAGGGACTGCCCGGCGCTCGCCTTGGCGTCGCCGCTGATCAGCTCGTCGCAGTCCTCGAGCATGAGCAGCCGCCAGCGCGGCTCGTCGTCGTCGCCGCTGCCGAGGGCCACGCTCATCAGGTACGCCGGGTCGCCGAACAGCCGCTCGGGGTCCAGCACGCAGTCCACCTGGCACCACGAGCGCCACTGCTGGGCGAGCGCGCGCAGGGCGGTCGTCTTGCCGGTGCCCGGTTCGCCGTGCAGCAGCAGGAGGCGTCCGTTGACCGCGGACTCGTCGATGGCCATCAGGCGTTCCAGCGTGCGCGCGACCGGATCGGCGTAGTTGCCGCGGATCTTGTCCCAGGGCGCGGCGTCGATCTCGCGCTGCACCCGGCGGGGCCCGTGCGGGCCGAAGTGCCAGAAGCCGATGGGCACGCTGTCGGCCGCGGGCTCCGGTTCCTCGACCGCGTTGGCCGTGGCCGTGGCGAGCACCGACTCGGCGAGCTCGGCGGTCACCGCGGTGACGGTGACCCGGGCGCGCCGGCTCTGCTTCCAGCGCGTCACGTGCAGGGTCCAGCCCTCGCCGACGCTGAGCCGGCCGTGGCTGTCCTCCTCGAGCGCGTCGCGGACGACGCGCGCGTCGTCGGTGCTGAGAGGGGCGTCGGCGCGGACGTTCTCCAGATAGCTGGTGCGCCCGAACGGCTCGCGGCCGGTGACGAAGGCGTCGAGGGCGAGCAGGTCAACGACATCCACCAGCCGGTCGCCGTCGTCGACGGAACCGGCCAGCGGCAGCGGATGGGCGGGCGTGACGGCCGCCGTTTCCACGGGACGGCTGCCGAGCCGATCGACGGACTGGTGGGGGGTACGCATTACCCCATGATCGTCGCGAAGTGGCGGAGGAGCACCCGGTTTTCGCGCAAGATGGTCCGAACGGGACCTTCGACGCTGCACTCGGGCCGGTTTCCCAAGATCCTTCTCTGTCGATAAGGTGAGGGTAACCTAACTAGGAGGCTCGACATGGCTATCCACCCGCACCTCTCGCGCCGAGGTCTGCTGCTCGGCGCAGCGGGCGTCGCGGCGGCCGGCCTGCTCGCGGCATGCGGTGACGGCGACTCCGGTGACAGCCCCGGTGCGGGCGGCGGCTCGGCGCCGGCCGGCGGCTCGTTCCCGGCCAAGGTCACCCACCAGTTCGGCACCACGACCGTCGAACAGGCGCCGAAGACCGTCGTCTCGCTCGGCTGGGCCGACGCGGACGTTCTGCTCGCGCTCGGCGTCGTCCCCGTCGGCATCCTGGACTGGTTCCAGGCGTGGCCGGTCGGCGTGGGCCCGTGGGCCCAGGACAAGCTCGGCGGCGCGAAGCCGACCGTGCTCAAGGGCCCGGAAATCAACTACGAGCAGGTCGCCACGCTGCGGCCCGAGCTCGTCACCTTCACCAAGAGCGACAACGACAAGGCCAAATGGGAGCAGCTCGAAAAGCTCGCGCCCACGCTCAGCGGTCCCGCCGGCACCCAGCCGTACGGCACGACGCTCAAGGACCAGACGCTGCTGATCGCGGAGGCGCTGGGCAGGAAGGCCGAAGGCGAGGCGCTGGTCGCCGCCAACGACAAGGCACTCGCCGACGCCAAGGCGGCCAACCCGGGCTTCGCGGGCAAGAACGTCGTCGTCGCGGCGGCCTTCAACGGCCAGTACGGCGCCTACACCCGCGGCGACGGCCGGGTGCAGTTCATGGAGTCGCTCGGCTTCAAGAACTCCCAGAAGATCGAGGACCTCAAGCCCGCGAACTTCTACGCCGAGATCTCGAAAGAGCGCGTCGGCCTGCTCGACGCGGACCTCACGGTGATCTTCGCCCTCGGCGCGGGCGCGGAGCTGAAGAAGGACGCCGTGCTGAACAGCATCCCGTCGGCCAAGGCGGGCCGGCTGCTGGTCATCGACGACGCCGACCTCGTCAACGCGTTCTCCACCAACTCGGTGCTCAGCACGCCGTACACCATCGAGAAGTTCGTCCCGATGGTCAAGGACGCCCTGGCGTGACCGCGCTCGCCGAGCGGGACCACGAGGCTGCCGAACGCGCCGGGTACACCCCCCTGCAGGCGCGGGTGCGCGCCCGGGGCGGGCTCACCACGCGCGGTCTCGGCCTGGTCGCTGCGGTCGCGGTGCTCGCCGCGGTCGCGGCGCTGAGCATCGCCGTCGGCACCAAGTCGATCCCGCTCGGCACGGTCTGGGACGCCCTCGACGGCCACCCGAGCTCACCCGCGCGGGCCGAGGATGTCCGGATCATTGTGGACCTGCGCCTGCCCCGGACCCTGCTCGGCCTCGCCGTCGGGATCGCGTCCGGGCTCGGCGGGGCGCTGCTGCAGGCGCTCACCCGCAACCCGCTCGCCGACCCCGGCATCCTCGGCATCCACTCCGGCGCATCGGCGGCCGTGGTCATCGCCATCCGGGTGCTCGGCATCGGCTCCCTGACCGGCTACATCTGGTTCGCCTTCGCCGGGGCGGCGGGCGCGTTCACCCTCGTCTACCTCCTCGGCACGCGGGGCCGCTCGGGCGCGTCACCGGAACGCCTCGCCCTCGCCGGGGCGGCCATCGGTGCCGCGCTGCTCGCCGTGGTCAACGCGGTCGCGCTCGCCGACGGCGCCACCTTCGACCGCTACCGTCTGTGGATGGTCGGCGCGCTCACCGGCCGCGACCTCTCCGTCCTGTACGGCGTGCTGCCCTTCATCGTCCTCGGCACCCTGCTGGCCCTCGGGCTCGGCCCGTCGCTGAACGTGATCGCGCTCGGCGACGACACCGCCCGGGCGCTCGGTGCGAACCTGGCGCGTACCCGCGTTCTCGCCGCGGTCGCCATCACGCTGCTCTGCGGTGCGGCCACCGCTGCGGTCGGGTCCATCGCCTTCATCGGCCTCGCCGTGCCGCACGTCGCCCGTGTCCTCGTCGGACCCGACCAGCGATGGCTCCTGCCGTACTCGCTGATCCTGGCCCCGATTCTGCTTCTGCTCGCGGACATCGCGGGCCGGCTCGTGGTGCGGCCGGGTGAGCTGCAGGCGGGGCTGGTCACGGCGTTCCTCGGAGCGCCCGTCTTCCTCGCCGTCATCCTGCGCCGCCGGATCGTGCCGCTGTGAGCCGGCGGATCACCGTCCGCGCGCCCGGCATCGCCCTCCGGCTCGACCTGCGCACCCTCTGGGTGACCGCGCTGCTGGCCCTGGCGGCCGTGGCGGTCGTCGCCTGGACCGTCACCGCGGTCGGTGTGCGCATCCCGTTCACCGACATGGCGGAGATCCTCGGCGGTGGCGGCCGGCGTGCCGACCGGTTCATCCTCCTCGACCTGCGCCTGCCCCGGGTCACCCTGGCCCTGCTGACCGGCGCGGCCTTCGCCCTGTCCGGCGCGGTGTTCCAGAGCCTGTCGCGCAACCCGCTGGGCAGCCCCGACATAGTCGGCTTCACCACCGGCGCGGCCTCCGGCGCCGTCTTCGCGATCCTCGTCCTCGGCGCGGGCCCGGCAGGTGCGGCGGCGGGGGCGATCGGAGGCGGCCTGCTCACCGCCGGCATCGTGTACGCCCTGACAGCCCTCGGCGGCGGCGCGATCCGGCGCCTGGTGCTCGTCGGCATCGGCGTCAGCTCCATGCTCGTCGCCGTCAACAGCTACCTGATCAGCCGCGCCCGCCTCGAGGAGGCGCAGGCCGCCGCCACCTGGCTGGTCGGCACGCTCAACGGCCGCACCTGGCAGTACGTGCGCCTGCTCGGCCTCGCCCTGCTCGTCCTCACGCCGCTGCTGCTGCTCCTGAGCCGGCGGCTGACGATGCTCGAGCTGGGCGAGGACTCCGCCCGGTCGCTGGGCGTACGGGTGGACCGGACCCGCCCGCTGCTGGTGCTGCTGGCCGTGGCGGTGTGCGCGGTGGCGACCGCCGCGACCGGACCGGTGGCCTTCGTGGCCCTGTCGGCACCGCAGAT
Source organism: Actinoplanes sp. NPDC049548 (assembly GCF_040676695.1). NCBI lineage: Bacteria > Bacillati > Actinomycetota > Actinomycetes > Micromonosporales > Micromonosporaceae > Actinoplanes > Actinoplanes sp. NPDC049548. The sequence goes on along the minus strand of NZ_JBFAPM010000002.1, from coordinate 54,087 downwards.
CGCCAGACGCCTGACCGGCTCGGCGGCACCGCAGCTCATCCCGTCGGCGGTCACCGGCGCGTTCCTCATGGTGCTCAGCGACCTCGCCGCCCAACGGCTGCTGTACCCCGCGCAGCTGCCGGTCGGCGTGATCACCGGTGCGGTCGGCGGGGTCTATCTGGCGTGGCTGCTCAGCGTGCAGTGGCGGAGGGGAAGCTGATGACGGCGCGGCTCTCGGGAACGGACCTGACCCTGGCGTACGACCACCGGGTCATCACCGCCGGGCTGGACGTGACCATTCCGGACGGTTCCTTCACGGTGATCGTCGGGCCGAACGCCTGCGGCAAGTCCACGCTGCTGCGCGCGCTGTCCGGGCTGCTCGCCCCGCGGCGGGGCGCGGTGGTCCTGGACGGGCAGGCGATCGGCTCCTACCGGGCCAAGGAGGTCGCCCGGCGGCTCGGGCTGCTCCCGCAGACGGCGACCGCCCCGGAGGGGATCTCGGTCGCCGACCTGGTCGCCCGCGGCCGCTACCCCCACCAGAAGCTGCTGCGCCAGTGGACGCCGGAGGACGAGAACCAGGTCGCCGCCGCCATGGACGCGACCGGCGTCACCGAGCTGGCCGACCGGGCCGTCGACGAGCTGTCGGGCGGCCAGCGCCAGCGCGTCTGGATGGCCATGGCGCTGGCCCAGCAGACCGACCTGCTGCTGCTCGACGAGCCGACGACCTACCTGGACATCGCGTACCAGATCGACCTGCTGGACCTCTGCGCCGACCTGAACGACCAGGGCCGCACGCTGGTGGCCGTGCTGCACGACCTCAACCACGCCTGCCGCTACGCCACCCACCTGATCGCGATGAAGGCCGGGCGGATCGTGGCGTCGGGCGAGCCGGGCCAGGTCATCACCGCCGAGCTGGTCGAGGACGTCTACGGGTTGCCCTGCGAGGTCATCACCGACCCGCAGACGGGCACGCCCCTCGTGGTGCCGGCGGCCCGCAACGCGCGGGCCCGCAGGCTCGTCCGTTAGGAGATGCGCGTCAGCACGAAGACCGGGATGACGCGGTCGGTCTTCGTCTGATAGTCCGCGTACGCCGGCCACACCTCGACCGAGCGGTCCCACCACAGGGCCCGCTCCTCGCCGTGCACCTCGCGCGCCAGGTAGTCGTGCTTCTCGGCGCCGTCCTGCAGCTCGACGTGCGGGTTCTTCACCAGGTTCCAGTACCAGACCGGGTGCGTCGGCGCGCCACCGCGGGAGGCGACGACCGCGTACTCGCCGTCGTGCTCGACGCGCATCAGCGGGGTCTTGCGCAGCTTGCCCGACTTGGCGCCCACCGAGGTGAGCAGGATCACCGGTACGCCCTGGAGCGTGTTGGCCTCCGCGCCGTTGGAGGCCTCGAACTTCTCCGCCTGCTCGCGGGCCCAGTCGGAGGGGCTGGGTGCGTACTCACCGGTCAGTGGCATGGTGGAATCCCTTCACAGTGCTAGTAGTCCGGCGGCGGTCGGCCGGAAGCCGCACGCCCGCAGATAGAACGCCGAGAGCCCCGGCAGAAAATCCACATGCAGCCAGTGGCATCCGGCACGCCGGGCCCCGTCGGCCGCGGTGGCCACCAGCCGGGTGCCGACGCCGGCGCCGCGCAGGTCGGCCGCCACCACCGTGTCGACCAGGAACGCGTGCTCGCCGCCGTCCCACGCGACGTTGACGAAGCCGATCAGGCGGTCGCCGTCGTAGCCGCAGACCCAGCCCAGGCTGTGCCGGCGTACCCGGGCCACCCAGTCCGACCCCCGCGGCCCGGCGCCGAAACCCTCGGCGTGCAGAGCGTCGAGAGTGGCGTTGTCGAAGTCCGCCCGCCACCCGTAGACGATCGTCACCGTCGCAGCCTAGCCAGCTCCGCGGCGAGCTCGGCGTTGCGGCGGGCGAAGGCGACCCAGTCGGGTGGTGCCGGCGCGGCCGGGCGGGCGGTCCGGCGCTGAGTCCATGTCCCCAGCCGGCCCTCGCGCATGGTGAACGACACGAGGACGCCGTCCGCCCAGCCCTGCACCGCGAACTGGTCCGGGGCGCGCGTGGTGACCCGCTGGGGCGCCGTGACCCACGCGAGGGACCGCAGCTCGTCCTGGATCCTGGCGGCGAGCTCGAACGCGAGGGCGGCGGCTGCTCTGTCGCGTACCGCTGTCAGGGAGGCCGTGGTGTCCGCGACAGCGAGCGGCTCCCGGCGCAGGACCGCCGCGACGGCCTCCGCGAGCCCTTCCCGGTCGGTCTCGGTGACCCCGCGCTGGGCCGCCAGGTCCCGCTCGCCGCCGGTCAGGCCGCCTCTGGCGGACGCGAGCGGGTGCACCCGGTGCAGCGCGGTGATCGCCTGCCGGGCCCGTAGCCCGCCCAGATACGGACCGAACACCGTGACGCCCGCCGCCTCTCCGGGCTCGTGCACCATGCGGACCCCGGCGGTCCGGGGCCGCGCGTCGAGCAGCAGGTAGGCCGGAACCTCCTGCCCGCCGGGCGTGCGGTTCCACCGGGGCAGGCGCTCCTCGAGGAGGTTGCGCTCGAGCCAGGCCGCCTCGTGAACCGAGTCACACACCACCGCCTCGATGGCCGTGACCCGCGGGACCATCCGGGCCAGGTGCCGCCGGTCGCCCAGGTCGCCCCAGTACGAGGCCACGCGCGCCCTGAGCTCGGTGGCCCTGCCCACGTAGAGCACCCGGCCGGTGCCGTCCCGGAAGCGGTAGACCCCGGGCGCGGCCGGCAGGGCGGCGACCATGCGGCGGATCAGCGGTCCCATCGCAGCATTATCGACCGGTAAGGTTCCGGCCATGCCCTCGATCGTCGCCGGCGGCGTCACCCTGCACTACGAGGAGTCCGGCCGCGGGGCACCCGTCCTGCTGATCCCGGGAACCGGATCGCGCGGCCGCACCTGGTGGCTGCACCAGGTGCCGGCACTGGTCGCGGCCGGATACCGGGCGATCACCCCGGACCACCGGGACGCGGGCCCCGGCCTCACCCTCGCGGACCTTCTCGCCGACACGGCGGCGCTGATCGAGCGGGTGGCGGGCGGCCCGTGCCGCCTGGTGGGCACGTCGATGGGGGCGCTCATCATTCAGGAGCTTCTTCTCGTACGCCCGGAGCTCGCGGTCCGAGCCGTCCTCATGGCATCCCGGGCGCGACCCGATCCGGTGTCGCTCGCCCTCGCGGCGGCCGAACGGGAGCTGGCGGACTCCGGGATCTCGCTGCCGCCGGCGTACGACGCGGTCATCCGGGCACTGCAGAACCTGTCACCCCGGACCCTCGCCGACCCGGAGGCCGCTCAGGACTGGCTCGACATCCTCGAGATGTCCCCCATGGACCCGAAGGACCCGGGACAGCGGGCGCAGCTGGACATCACTGTGGACACCGACCGGCGCGGCGCGTACGGCGGGATCACCGTGCCGACCCTCGTGCTCTCGTTCGCCGACGACCTGGTGGCCCCACCGGCCCGCGGCCGGGAGCTGGCGGCGGCGATCCCCGGCGCCGCCTACGAGGAGATCCCGGGCGCGGGCCACTACGGCTACCTCGAACGGCCCGAGGCGGTCGACGCCGCGATCCTGAAATTCCTCGCGGCATGATCGAGCGCATCCTCCCGCCGGCGGTGCGGTCGGCGTACGCCCGCGACGACCCGCCGTCGGCGACCCTGCTCCCGGAAGAGCTGCCGCTCGTGGCCCAGGCGGTCCCCAAGCGGCGTGCGGAGTTCACGACGGTACGCCACTGTGCGCGGACAGCCCTGGAGAAGCTCGGCGTCGCTCCCGCCCCGATCCTCCGCGGCGATCGGGGCGCCCCCGTCTGGCCGCCGGGCATCGTCGGCAGCATGACCCACTGCACCGGCTACCGGGCGGCGGCGGTGGCGCAGGCCGGCGAGGTGACGGGCATCGGCATCGACGCCGAGGAACACGGACCGCTGCCCGCGGGCGTCCTCGACCTGGTGTCGCTGCCGTCCGAGCAGGAGCATCTGACCGCCTTGACGCAGGCCGGACCGGAGACCTGGTGGGAGCGGGTGCTCTTCAGCGCCAAGGAGTCGGTGTACAAGGTGTGGTTCCCGCGCACCGGGGAGTGGCTGGGCTTCGAGGAGGCGTCGCTGACGTTCGACCCCTCGGCCGCGACGTTCACGGCGCGCATTCTGCGGGCCGGGCCGTTCGAGCAGCTGGAAGGCCGGTTCCTGGTGGAGGACGGGATCGTGCTGACGGCGATCGTGCTGGACTGAGCGCGTGCTGCCGTTCGTGGAGCCGATCGGTGCCGGGCTGGACCACACCGCTTACCTGGTCAACGGCGAGGTCGTCGTCCGCTTCTCCCGGGACTCGTCCGACGGCCGGGCGGAGGCGCGGCTTCTGGAGCTCGTGGCCGGGGTGTCACCGGTGCCGGTGCCACGGCCGGTGTTCGTGGACGCGGGGTGCCTGGCGTACCGGTGGCTGCCCGGTGTTCCCTTGCTTTCGGTCGCTCCTCCGGCGGGGGTCGCTCGGCGGTTGGGGGAGCTGCTCGCCGCGCTGCAGGCGGTGCCACGCGAGCGGGTCATGGGCGTGGTGGAGGTGGACGACACACCGCCGGCGGAGTGGCTGACCGAGGCGATGGAGGTCTGGCCCACGGTCGCGGGCCACGTGCCGGAAGCGCATCGGCCGGCGGTGGAGGCGTTCCTGGCCGAGGCGGCGCCCGCACCGGCGACTCGGCTGGCCTTCTCGCACCAGGATCTCGGGGCGGAGCATGTGCTGGTCGATCCTGGAAGCGGGACGATCACCGGAGTCGTCGACTGGAGTGACGCGGCGGTGGGGGATCCCGCCCGGGACTTCGGCCTGATCCTGCGGGACCTGGGCCCGGAGGCCCTCACAGAGGCCCTCACGGACGCCCTCCCGGAGTCCTTCCCGTCCGGGTCGGACGAGTTCCGGTTGCGGGCGACGTTCTATGCGCGATGCGGCCTGCTGGCCGATCTCGCCTACGGCGTGGAGACCGGCCGTCGCCAGTACGTCACGAAGAGCGTCGCCGGGCTGTCGTGGCTCTTCCCCGCATCACCCCTGTCCTGAGCGCTGCGCGAACGCCATCAGGTCGCGGCGCTCGATCGCCGCCGCCATCAGGTCCGGGAACGCGTCGGGCGTGCACGCGAAGGCCGGCACCCCCATCGCCGCGAGGGCCGCCGCGTTGTCGTGGTCGTACGCCGGGGCGCCCTCGTCCGACAGCGCCAGCAGCACCACCACCTGTACGCCCGCCGCGGTCATCTCCGCCACCCGGCGCAGCATCTGCTCGCGGACGCCGCCCTCGTAGAGGTCGCTGATGAGCACGAAGATGCTGTCCCGCGGCCGGGTGATCAGCTGCTGTCCGTAGCCGATCGCGCGGTTGATGTCCGTGCCGCCGCCGAGCTGCGTCCCGAACAGCACCTCGACCGGATCGCTCAGCTGGTCGGTCAGGTCGACCACCGCGGTGTCGAAGACGACCAGGGACGTCTTCAGCGACCGCATCGAGGCCAGCACGGCGGCGAACACCCCGGAGAACACCACCGAGGCCGCCATCGAACCGGACTGGTCGACGCAGAGGACCACGTCGCGCTGCACCGCGGACGTGCGGCGGCCGTAGCCCACCAGGCGTTCCGGGATGACCGTACGGTGCTCGGGCTGGTAGTGCCGCAGGTTGGCGCGGATGGTCCGCTCCCAGTCGATGTCCGTGAGCTTCGGGCGGTTGATCCGCGCGGCCCGGTTGAGCGCCCCGCTGACCGCCGCCCGGGTCTTCTGGCTGATCCGCTGCTCCAGCTCCGTCACGACCGTGCGGACGACCTGGCGCGCCGCGTCCTTCGTACGGTCGGGCATCACGCGGTTGAGGGACAGCAGCGTGCCGACCAGATGGACGTCCGGCTCGACCGCGGCCAGCATCTCGGGCTCCAGCAGCAGCCGGGTCAGGTCGAGGCGTTCGATGGCGTCCGCCTGCATGACCTGGACGACGGTGCTGGGGAAATACTCCCGGATGTCGCCGAGCCAGCGCGCCACCCTGGGCGCCGAGCCGCCCAGCCCCGCCGACCGGGCGGTGCGCCGGCCGTCCGCGTCGTCGTCGCCGTCGTAGAGGGCTGCCAGGGCCGCGTCCATGCGGGCGTCGCGCCCCTCGGCCGCACCCAGGGAATCCTCGGCGGGACCGCCGAGGACGAGCCGCCACCGGCGCAGCCGCTCCCGCTTCGCCGGATCCTCCATGTCGCTCATCCGATCTCCCTGCCCAGCAGCGCGCTCAATGTCGGCAGCACCTGTGCCGCCCGATCGTGGTCCAGCACCAGCGGCTCGGCCTGCGACGGCCCGGGACCGCCGGCGACGCGTTCACCGATGGCGCGGCGTTCGCCGGTCGCGAAGGCGCCGAACGTCCGCCGTAGCAGCGGCAGCACGTCGCCGAAGGCCTCCGCCGGGATGTCCGCCAGCCATCCGTCGATCAGCTCCAGCAGGGCGTCGTCGTGCACGAGCAGCAGCCCGCCGCCCGCCAGGAACCCCTCCACCCACGCGGCGCCGTGCGCGGGCGGGGTGCCGACCGTCAACGGCAACCGCAGGCGCCGGCGTGCCTCCTCGGTGTCGAGCCGGCCCGCGTCGAGCAGCAGCCGGGTCAGCCGCCCTGCCAGCAGCCCGTGCAGCCCGGGACGCCGGGACACCGACGCGAGCGTGCCGAGCCAGCGTTCCCGCAGCTCCTCGTCGTCGAGCAGGCCGACCGCCTGGTGCACGCCGTCGACGTACCCGCGCAGCTCCTGCGCCGCCTCGTCGGACAGCGAGCCGACCGCGGCCGGAAGCCCGGCGCAGACCCGGGTCAGCAGACTCGCGGTCACCGTGGCCAGCCCGCTGACATCGGTCTGCCGGACGTCGCCGTAGCGCAACGTGCGCGCCAGCGCGGGAATCGCGGCCATGAGGTGGTTGATGTCGGAGTCGAGCGCGGCCCGGGTGTCCAGCGCGGCGAGCACCGGCGGGAACGCGTCGCCCAGCTCGGCGAGCAGACACACCTCGACCAGCGCGGTCACGTCGCCGAGCGTCGCGGCCTCCCGGGCCCCGTCGGTCACCTTCGTGGTGGCCGCCGCGACGACCGTGGTGCCGTACATGCTGCCCTCGACGAGCTGCACCGCGAAGTCGGGCAGCCACCGCAGGCGCCACTGCTCCCGGAACGTGCCGGTGCCCCGCCGGGCGGTCTCGGGCTCACCCCACGGCACGCCGATCGCCCGCATCCGGTGCAGAAGCCGGCTGCGTGCCCGGTCGATGTCGCGGCGCAGGTCGAGCTCCAGGACGCGTTCGAGAGCCTCCGGCTTGAGACGTACGGCCCGCTGCTGCGCGCTGAGATCCCGGGCCAGCGGTACGGCGGGCATCTCGTCCGGTACGCCCCCGAGCCGCTCACCGACGACCAGCCGCCGCCCGATGAGCTCGGCCCGCAGCGGCTCCCCGTCGCACATGACCGCCTCGGCCGCCTCGGTCACCTCGGCGAGCCCGGCAAGCGGCCGCCCCCGCAGAGCCGCGAGCGCCTCGGCGAGCCGCGTGGCCTCGATGACGTGCGCGGACGACGTCGGCACCCCCTCGGCCCGGAGCACCCCGGCCGCATCGACCAGCCACCGGGGCACCACGTCGCCGCCCGCGGTGAAGAGGTGGTGGTACCACCCGGGCGACCGCACCCCGGCGCCGTACCCGGACCAGGAGGCGAGCCGCCCGTACGTCCACGGCACCCAGGTGAACGCCACCTTCGCCTTCTTCCGCCCCTTGAGCAGCGCGGCATCGTCCTTCGCGGTGACCTTCCGGGCGAGCGCGGGCACGTGCCACGCACCACAGACGACGGCGATGTTCTCGTGCGTGCGCCGCACGTCGCGCAGCACGGTACGCATGTACGCCTCGCGCACCAGGTCCTCGGGATCTTCCGGAGACGTCTCCCGGATGGCGGCCATGGCCTCGGCGATCGCCTCGAAGGCGGGCATGCCGCGATGCTCGACGACGTCCTCCCACCACCGCTCGGGGTCGTCGTACCCGGCGGCCCGGGCCAGCTCCCCGATCGGGTCCACCGGCCGCACCCGCCCGGCAGGCCGCACCCCGTCGGCGTCGGGAGAGCCGCTGGAGAAAGGGGGAGTCGCGGGCGCCGGCTGGTCGCCGGGTGACGCATCGTCTCCAGAGCCATCGTCCGACGTGGGCACGGCGGGGAGCCCACCGGCAGAGGGATCCGGGGCGGACGTGCCGGCGGCGTGGGAAATCCCGGCGGGATGATCGGTGGCGGCCGTGGAAGGGGGCGGAGTGGAGGCTGCTGCGGCCGGGGGTTTGGCGGGTGCGCGGGCGTCGGTCAGGCGGTAGGCGTACGGGAGGTCGAAGAACCGGACCGGCACCTCGTTGCGGACCGCCCATCGGATCGCCTGCCATTCCGGGGAGAAGACGGCGAACGGCCAGAATGCGGATCGGCGGGGGTCGTCGGTCGCGTAGCCGAGCAGTGCCACCGGGGGTTCGAGGCCGGGGTCGGCCGCCCAGCGGACCAGGTCGTCGGCTTCCGGGGGGCCTTCTATCAGCACGATCGTGGGGCGCTGGCGGTCGAGCTCCTGGACCAGCGCCCGTGCCGAGCCCGGGCCGTGGTGGCGGATGCCGTAGAGGCGTTCAGGCATCGCGGGCCGCGCGGTAGAAGTCGCGCCAGTCGGTGCGTTCGCGGACGACCGTCTCCAGGTACTCGCGCCAGACCACGGTGTCGGAGACCGGGTCCTTGACGACTGCGCCGAGGATGCCGGCGGCCACGTCGCCGGGGTGCAGGCGGCCGTCGCCGAAGTGGGCGGCGAGGGCCATGCCGCTGGTGATGACGGAGATGGCTTCTGCGGTGGAGAGGGTGCCGGTCGGCGACTTGAGCTTGGTGCGGCCGTCTTCGGTCATGCCGTTGCGGAGCTCGCGGAAGACCGTGACCACGCGCCGGATCTCCTCGAGGGCGGCGGGGACCTCGGGCAGGTCGAGGGAGCGGCCCAGCTGGGCGACGCGGCGGGCGACGATCTCCACCTCGTCGTCGGCGGAGGCGGGGACCGGCAGCACCACCGTGTTGAAGCGGCGGCGCAGGGCGCTCGACAGCTCGTTGACGCCGCGGTCGCGGTCGTTGGCCGTGGCGATGAGGTTGAAGCCGCGCTGGGCCTGGACCTCGGTGTTGAGCTCGGGGACCGGGAGGGTCTTCTCGGACAGGATGGTGATCAGCGCGTCCTGCACGTCGGAGGGGACCCGGGTCAGCTCCTCGACGCGGGCGATGGTGCCCGTCTGCATGGCGCGCATGACCGGGCTCGGGGTCAGCGCGGCCTCGCTGGGGCCCTCGGCGAGCAGGCGGGCGTAGTTCCAGCCGTACCGGATCGCCTCCTCGGCCGTGCCGGCCGTGCCCTGGATGAGCTGGGTGGAGTCGCCGCTGATGGCGGCGGCGAGGTGCTCCGACACCCAGGTCTTTGCCGTTCCGGGGACGCCCAGCAGGAGCAGGGCGCGGTCGGTGACCAGGGTCGACACCGCCACCTCCATGAGCCGGCGCGGGCCCACGTACTTCGGGGTGATCTTCGCACCGTCGCCGAGCAGGTACGTCACGACCGCGTGCGGGGACAGCCGCCAGCCGGGCGGCCGGGGGCGGTCGTCGGACGCGGCGAGCTGGGCCAGCTCGTCGGCGTACTGGTCCTCGGCGTGCGGGCGGAGAGCGGTCACTGGAACTCCTGGAGCATCTCGTGGCGGAAGGTGAGGGTGCGGGCCAGTTCGGCGATCGGGCGGATCCGGGACGGGTCGGCCGAGTCCTGGTCGAGCTGGGCGGCCAGGCCGGCGACGACCGTCGCGTACGCGGGCGGCATGGCGGTCGCGGCGGCGCGGCACAGCTCGGCGAGCTGCCAGCTGTGCCGGTCCGTCCGGGCCCGGTGCGCGATGGTCTCCACCACCGCGACGGCGAGCTCGTCCGGCCAGGCACCGGGATGCACCGCGAGCAGCCGGTGGGCCAGGTGGTCCTCGCGGCGCAGGAAGTCGGCCGCTATCCGGGCCAGGTCGGCCGGTGGCAGCAGCAGGTGCAGATCCCAGCGGACCGCCTCGCGCAGCCCGGCCGCACTCTCCCGGGCGTCGTTGCGCACGAGGGCGGAGGCCCACGCCGACTCCTCCTGCGTGATCGCGGCCTTGGCCCAGCCGTGCAGCAGCGCCGTCTCCCAGTCGTTGCCCCGGGCCAGGTCGACGACCGCCGCCGGACCGCGGCCGAACGCCTCGGTCCAGGTGGCGAGCGGGGTGCCGGCGATGACCTCCTCGAGCAGCCAGGCCTGGACGCCCGTGCCTCGCGACGGCTGGGCGGCCACCCCGTCGCGGCGCAGGTCGGCGGTCAGCTCGGCGGGCGGGGTGACGGCGACCCGGTCGCGTCCCAGGGCGCGGCGCTCGAGCCTGACGGCGGCGAGCGCACGCTCGGCCATCCGGCGGCCGAGGCGCGACCCGGGCAGGCGCCGCAGCAGCTCGAGGGCGGCCTCGCGGACCTCCTTGCGCCGGTCGTCGAGCACGGTGTCGAGGAACGCGTCGTCGGCGAGGGACAGTCCGGTGGCCAGGGCGCCGATGAACCTGGCGCGATCCTCGGGTGCCTCGTTGTCCCACGTGCTGCGCAGCAGGGCGAGCGCGGCGTCGGGGGCGGTGCCGCGGAGCCGCGTGAGGTGGGCCAGGCGCTCTCCGCCCGTACCCGTGTCCCAGATCGCGGGGTCGCCGGCGACGGCCGCTCCCGGCGCCTCGTCGCGCAACCACCGCCAGTCCGGGCGCAGGGCGGCGAGCCATCGTCCGCGCTCGCCGGCCACCCGGCCGATGGCCGGGCGCACGACACCGTTGCGGCGGCCCGCGTCGAGCAGGGCGGGTAGCGACTCCGGCGGGACGTGACCACCCCACGCGGCGGCTGCGGCGAGCCACTGCGCGAGCAGTTCCTGAACCTGTTGCGTGCCACCGGGCGCGCCGCCGTCGGTGAGCAGGCGTAGCAGCCGGTCGCCGGCCGCGGACGGCAGCGGACGGTCGACCTCCGCAGGAGCGGCCGGGACCGGTGGATGCGTGGTGGACGGTGTGCTGCCCGCCCGGCGGTAGATCAGGGCGGCGGCCGCGGCATCCAGGAGCGAGGCACCCGCGCCCAGGTGGAGGGCACGGTCACCGACCTCCACGGTGGACGACGCATACGGGCGGCGGCCGGTGCCTACCAGTGCCGAGGCGAGCAGCGCCGGGGGCAGCTCGGGGGAGCGGGGAGCGCCGCCGTCCGGGACCGGGGGAGCGGCGGGCACGAACCGGCCGTCCACCCAGGCGGACAGCGGTCGCAGCCCGGCCGGGGTCCACTCGGCCGCGACGGTCGCCGGTAGTCCGCCGGCGGCGGCCAGCAGCCACCAGGGCTCGCGGTGTCCCGCCGCCAGCGGCAGTGAGTCGCCGGCCGTGTCGGTGAGGAAGCCGTCGGCGCTCGGCGCGACGCCGTCGAGCAGCACGGGGGCATCGAAGCGCCACGGCTCGGCGGCGAGGACGGCGGTCCAGCCCCGCAGCGCATCGCGAAGGCTCGTTGCGCCGACGGGCGAGGCCAGCGGACGGGCCGTGCTCTGCCGATCCTTGATGAGGGCGCGCAGCGGTGCCGCCCCGGGATAGAAGCACAGGTCGGCGTCGAAGGACGTGCCGGGAAGGAGGTCGGCCGCCAGGGTCTGACCGGGTGCGGCGAACGAGAGATGCAGGGCGAAGCGTCCACTCTCGACGCCGCGCAGCCAGGTGCGCCGCGTGGTGATGGTGCCGTCGTCGCTGTCGGTCCGGCCGAGCACCTGCCAATGGTCCTGCACCGGTCGCGAGGCGAGCACCTCCTCGGTGGAGACGGGAAAGCCGATGCGGGAACGGACGGTGGCGGCCAGGGCCGGGGTCAGCGCGTCGAGCCGTTCGTGCGCCGAGACGAGGAGGCGCAGCATGGCGAGGTCGCCGAGGAGCCGGTCGGCCCACTGCGGCCCGATGCCCGCGACGCCACCGAGGCGGCGGACGGCGGAGGCGGCGGCGGGTGCCTGCGCGTCGACGAGGCGGGCGGCCATCGTGTCGAAGGGTGCCGCCCCGGCCCGCTCGGCACCGGCGAGGCCGTGCTGGATCTGGTCGTCGAGCCAGCGCGACAGCTCGGTCATGCCCGCGGCGACCCTTTCCTCGCGCTGCCGCGCCCGCTTGCGGGCCGCCTCCGGGTCCACCGGCCCGGCGGGCCTGGGCTCGGCGGCCCGGGCCGCCCGCGCGGCCCGGCTCGCCTGCCATTCGGCGACGAACGGGGGCGGCTCGGTGGCCGGGCCGGGCGCGGTCCCCTCGGCCCACATGAGGAGCAGGCCCAGCGCGTGCTTGCACGGGAACTTGCGGCTCGGGCAGGAGCACTTGTACGCCGGGCCGGACAGATCGGCGCACACCTGGTAGGGACTCCGGCCGCTGCCCCGGCACAGCCCCCACAGCACGTCGTCGAGCAGGCCGGTCGCCTGCCACTTGCCGGGCGTCGCGACGCTGCGGGCGCCCTTGAGCGAGCCGGCGTCGGGCGCGACGGCGGTGACCTGGGCGGTGGACCAGCGTTCAACGGGCACCGGAGCACTGTAGAAGCCGGGTACGACGTTTCCGCCGGGCGCGGTCGGTGATCTTCACGCGTCGCGCCACCGAATGGGCGAGAAATTGACGCGACACGATACCGCTCATTGCAATACTCGACAATGGACCGAACTGCCACCGTGGTTCCGGAACTGAATCGACCTATTCGTGACCAGTTCTGAACGCTGCGTAGAAGTGGTTTGTCTCACATCAATTCCTGACCAGTCCTAATAGACAAAGGGCCGTCGGTGACGGTCGGCGACCCCGTCTGATCATGTTAGGTTCGCATTCACATCTGCGGATCAATGAATCCGCACGCCGCGCGCCGGGACGCGCATCACGTCTGGACGATCCCTCCTTGGCCGTGCCCTGCGCGGAACGCCGAATTCTGGAGTGAACGCATGAAGGAGACCCTGGCGGCCCCCGTTCCCGGGCGCCGTGTCTGCCTGACCGTGCCGACCAACCGGGAGTGCACCGCCACGCTCGCCGAGGTGGTCGCGGAGGCCGCCTATGCCGCCGAGCACTTCGGCGCCGAGGTGCACCTGCTCGTGCTCGATTCCTCGGCGCATTTCGCGGCACACGCCGAAGTGCTGAGGGCCGCGGACAATGTCTGGCATCTGGACGAGCCGGCCCAGCGGCATTTCCTGCAGCGGGTGATCCGGCGTGCGGGCGTGCCGAAGCCGGAGCTGATCCTCGACCTGATGCTGCCGGGTGCGTCGTCGTACGGCGCGTGCACCAACCGTGCGTTTCTCATCGCGGCCGCGCTGGGCTGCGAGTCGGTGCATCGCCGGGACTCCGACCTCTACTTCCAGACGTACGAGGGAAACAAGATCTTCCCCATCCACGCGGAACTGTTGTCCTTGGGCAGGCCCGCCCACCTGGCCGTGACCACCGAGAACCGGCTGGATCCCGCGTTGCGGAACACCCCGGTCGCCATGGTCGGCGGGTCGTTCGTCGGCGAGATGTCCGTCGACCTCGGTGACGTCGCCGGCCGCGACGCCTATTACGACCTGGTGAGCCTGTGGGCGGCGGAGGGCACGTCGGAGGAGGAGAAGCGTGCCCTGGTCGAGGAGTCCTTCACCGGAAGCGAACCGTTCGACGGGGACCGGTCGCTGCTCGCGGTGGTGGACCCGATGCGAGTCGACATGCACAACATCAGCTTCCACGGGCTGCACGAGCGGGTGCCGCTGCCGCCGGCCACCGACACCATCGGCAGCGACTACTTCCTCATCCACGTGGCGGACAAGGCGCGGCTGCCGGGGGTCTGGCACAACCGGCACATCGTCAACTTCCACACGGCGGAACGCAAGACCGATGCCGGTTTCCTCGCCTACCAGCTGCGGTTCGCCAAGTTCATCCTGTCGATGTACTACTTCCACTTCATCTACGAGCGGATGACCAGCGACGACCCGGCCGCGATCGCCGCGATCGTGCGGGCGAGCACCTGGCAGCCCCGCGAGCCGAACGAGGTGAAGATCGAGCTGCTCGAACGGGCGTACCGCAGGCTCGGCGGCCGGTTCACTGCCGTGGCGGACCGCATCCGCGACGACCGGGAGCGGCTGCTCATCGAGGCCCGCCGGGACATCGACGACTTCGCCGTGCTGATCGACGTGTGGGCGCCGCTGGTGGAGGCGGCACGGGCGGAGAAGGTCCGGGATGTCTGAGGGGCCGCACGTACGGTCCGCCCTTGCCGGCGCCGACGAGGACCGGATCGTCTACGACCTGACCGGCATCGACCACCAGTACGACACGCTGCGCCGCGAGCTGCCGGGCGTCAAGGTGCGGTTCGCGATGAAGGCGTGCCCGGTGCCGGAGGTGCTGACCTGCCTGGCCGAGCGGGGCTCCGGGTTCGACGCCGCCAGCCCCGGCGAGATCAGACTGGCGCTGCGCACCGGCGTGTCCGCGGACCACGTGCACTACGGCAACACCGTCAAGTCGGACACGGAGATCGCCGACGCGTACGCGCAGGGCGTCACCACCTTCGCCACCGACTGCGTGGAGGACGTACGCGCCATCGCCGGCCACGCTCCCGGCGCGCGTGTGTTCTGCCGCCTGGCCACCAGCGGAGAAGGCGCGCTGTGGGGGCTGACCGGCAAGTGCGGCACCGAGGACCCGGTCGGCGTCCTCGAGGAGGCCCGCCGGCTCGGGCTGAACCCGGCCGGCCTCTCCGTCCACGTCGGATCGCAGCAGATGACCGTGGGAGCGTGGGAGCGTGCCGTCGGCGCCCTCACCGCCGCCCTGACGCAGCTGCGGTCCCGCGGCATCCACCTCGACTTCGTCAACCTCGGCGGCGGGCTGCCGGCCCAGGGCTACCTCGACCGCTCCGGCGCGCCGCTGAGGCCCCCGACCGCCGGCATCTTCGCCGCGATCCGGACCGGCATGCGCAGGCTCCGCGACGCCTCGGGCGAGGCCCTCGACTTCATCGTCGAACCCGGCCGGTATCTCGTCGCCGACCACGGTGCCATCCGCGCGCACGTCGTCCGCCTGACCGTACGCCGGCAGCCGTGGCTGTACCTGAGCTGCGGCCGCTTCAACGGGCTGTACGAGTCCGACCAGCTGCGCTACCGCCTGGAGTTCCCGGGCCGCATCGGCAGCCGCACGGTGCCTGCGGTCGTCGCGGGTCCCACCTGCGACAGCGACGACACGTTCGGTGGCGCGCCGGTTCCGGTGCCGGCCGACGCGGCCTCGGGCGATCCGGTGTGGATCCGCTCCGCCGGTGCCTACGCCAGTAGCTACACCACTCTGGGCTTCAACGGCTTCGACCCGCTGCCCTGCGTGGCCGTCCGCGCGGAACGGGTCCGGCCGATCGGCGCCGGTGACTGGCCGGCGATCGCCGCGCTGGAGGCGGCCACGTACGGGGCGAGCGGCCTGTCCGAGAGCCGCGCCGTGCTCGAGTCCCGGGCCCGCAGCTCCCCGGCGACCTCGTTCGTGCTCGACCTCGGCGACCGCGTCGGTGGCTACCTGCTCGCGCTGCCCTACCCGCCCTTCCGCTTCCCTCACCCGGACCGGGCGGAGCACACCGTGCACCGCTCGTCGAACCTCCACCTGCACGACATCGTCGTCGACGACCGCATCCGCGGTCGCGGCTGGGCGCGGCGCATGCTGCGACATCTCACCGACACCGCGAAGTCGTCACGGTACGAGCGCGTCTCGCTGATCGCCGTCGGTGGCACCACCGGCTTCTGGTCCGCGCAGGGCTACCGTCCCCACCCCGAGGTGTCCCTGCCGGCCGGGTACGGCCCAGGCGCCGTCTACATGTCCCGCGCGATCGAAAGCTGAGCACACCCATGGCCCGTACCAGCGACTTCCGCCGCTCCCAGCTGGCGATCGCCGCGCTGTTCTGCTCGCTCGGCTTCCAGTACTCGACGTGGGCGGCCCGGATCCCCGCACTCGCGGACCGCCTCGGCCTGACCGCGGCGGAGGTCGGCGTCCTGCTGCTGGCCGCCGGGGTGGGCGCGGCGGTGTCGTTCCCGCTCGTCGCCAAGCTGATGGCCGCTCTGGGTTCCCGGCGCCTCGCCGTCGGTGCGGCCCTCGCCCTGACCGCGGCCCTCGCCGGGCTCGCCGTCGTCCCGAACTACCCCGCCGCGCTGGTCGTCCTGTTCGCCGACGGCATCGCGGTCGGCTGCCTCAACGTGGCGATGAACGCCCAGGGCGCCGCCCTGGAAGCGGCGTTCGAGCGTACGACGATGGCGAAACTGCACGCCATGTTCAGCGGCGGCATCCTCGCGGCGGCGCTGATCGCCTCCGGAGTCACCGCGCTCACCGAGTCGGTGCCGGTGCACTTCGCCGTGGCCGGTGCCCTGCTGCTGGTGCTGGTCGTCGCGGCGCGGCCGGCGTTGCTCGACCACGACCTGCCGGCCGCGCCGAAGGACCCCGGGCGCCGATGGGCGCTGCCGTCGCGGCTCACCGTCGGCCTCGGCCTGGCGATGTTCTTCGCCACGATCACCGAGGGCGCGATGACCGACTGGTCCGCCCTCTACCTCGAGAAGGTCGTGCACGCCGCCCCGCACGTGCTGCCGCTGGGTATCGCGGTAACCTCCGCGACGATGGTGACCGCCCGGCTGTTCGCGGACGGCTGGCGCGAGCGCTGGGGAGACAAACGCGTCGTCCTGACCGGTGGCACGCTCGCCGGCGCGGGACTCGCCGTCGCCCTGGTGACCGGCGGGGTGGCACCGGCGCTGGCCGGCTTCGCGTGCGTGGGGCTCGGTATGGCCGCGGTGAGCCCCTGCCTCTACGTGGCCGCCGCCCGGGAGGGCTCCACGGCGCTCACCATGGCCGCCGCCATGAGCACCACGGGGCTGCTCGCCGGTCCACCGGTCATCGGGTTCGTCGCCGAGGGCAGTGGCCTGGTCCGGGGAATGGGCGCGGTGGTGCTCACCGCCTGGCTGGTGGTCCTGTGCGTGGCACCGATGCGCTGGCCCTCCCGTGCCGCGACGAGGGAGCCGGAGCCCAGCGGCGCCTGATACAGTCCAGGCACCAGAGGGAAAATCGTGAGTCGGTACGGGACTCGCGGGCGTACGCGGTCTCTGACGAACCGCCACTTCTTCACACCGAAGGAGTGCGCGCGTGAGAACCCGTCGTTCAGCCCTCGCCGGCCTGTCGGCCGTGTTCCTGGTCGAGATGCTCGACAACTCGATCCTCAACGTCGCTCTGCCCACCATCGGGCGCGAGCTCTCCGCGTCGGCGACGGCGCTGCAGTGGGTCACCAGCGCGTACGCCGTCGTGTTCGGCGGCCTCATGCTGGCCCTCGGCGCGCTCGCCGACCGGGTGGGCCGGCGCAGAGTCATGCTGGTCGGGCTGGCGCTGCTCGCCGTGACGAGCCTGGCCACCGCGCTCGTCACCACGGCAGCGCAGCTCATCCTCGTCCGGTCGGCGATGGGCGTCGCGGCCGCCATGACGACGCCCGGCTCGCTCGCCCTGGCGTTCCGGCTCTTCGATGACGACCGGCTCCGCGTACGGGCGACGACGCTCATCTCGACGGTGGGTCTGGTCGGGCTCGCGGTCGGGCCGACGGCGGGTGGCTTCGTCCTCGCCTTCGCCCCGTGGCAGGTCCTGCTGCTGGTGAACGCGCCGATCGCCGCGCTCGCGTTCATCGGCATCCGCCGCGGCATCCCCGCCGACCGGGCGGACGACCTGCACCGTGACCCCATCGACGGTGCGGGCGCGCTGCTCGGCACGGCGACCATCGTGCTCACGCTGGTCGCACCGACCCTCTTCGTCGAGGTGGGTGCCGGATCGTGGCTCCCGTGGCTGACCACGGCGGCGGCCGTTGTGGCCGGGGCCCTCTTCGTGGTCCGCGAGCGCTCGGCCCGTCACCCGCTCCTCGACCTCCGGCTCGTCGCCCGCCCGCTGGTGTCGAGCGGCCTGGCGTTCAAAGGGGCGGCGGGACTGGCGACGGCCGGTCTCGGCTACCTGGTGACACTGCAGCTGCAGCTCGAGTGGGGCTGGACGCCGGCGCATGCGGCCATCGGGATGCTGCCGCAGGTCGTCGTCCTCATCGCCGGCGGTGCCGTGATCGGTCCGCTCGTCGGTCGCGTCGGTCTGGACAAGGCCGCCTGGCTCAGCGCCGGCGCGGTCGTGTGTGGACTCGCGGTCTACGGACTGCTGGGACGTTTCGGGTATCCGTGGGTCGCCGTCGCGCTCGTGCTCTGCGCCGCCGGCATGCGGGTGGTCGGCGTCGTCGCCGGGACCAACGTGATGCGTGGCCTGCCGCAGAACCGCACGACGATCGGCGCGGCGCTGGTCGACACCGCGAGCGAGGTGACGACCGGTATCGGCGTCGCCGTCAGCGGCACCATCCTTGCCGCGCTCTTCACCGGCGAGATCGCCTCGTCGAACTGGTCCGTCGATCAGACCGCGGAATTCCGTGAAGCGGTCACGTGCGCCGGCCTCGTGCTGACCGGGGTGGCCGCGGCACTCGTCGGATGGGGCATGGTCAAGGCTCGCACAGCCGACCGCGTGGCAAGTCCTGAGCCGGCGCCCCGCTAGGGCTTCCGGGCGACCGCGCCGTACATCGCGACGTGCGCGGGATCCGGCCGGGGCGCGGTCTCGTGTTCCGCGCGCCACTCGGACACCGGCGTCACGCCCGGCTCGACCAGCTCCAGCCCGTCGAACAGCTCGGTGAACTCGTCGCGCCCCCGGGGCCAGATGTTCGTCACCCCGGAGGCCAGCGCCGCGTCGTACGCCGCGGCCGTCTCGGGCGACAGCGGGTCCTTGGTCGCGTTCGTCACGGCGAGGTAGCTGCCGCTGGGCAACGCGTCCAGCAGGGTGCGCACGATCGGCTTGCCGGCGCCGTACCCCTCGATGAAGTGCAGGACCGCCACCAGCATCAGCGCGACCGGCCGGCCCAGATCGAGCGTGGCGAGCAGGTCCTCGTTCGCGAGGATCTTCGCGGGGTCACGCAGGTCGGCCTCGATGTAAGTGGTCCGCCCCTGCGGCGTGCTGGTCAGCAGCGCCCGGGCGTGGACCATCACCATCGGGTCGTTGTCCACGTAGACGATCCGGCTCTCCGGGGCCACGCGCTGGGCGACCTCGTGGGTGTTGTCGGCCGTCGGCAGGCCCGTACCGATGTCGAGGAACTGCCGGATGCCCGCCTCCGCCGCCAGGTAGTGGGTGGCGCGCTGCAGGAAGCGCCGGTTCTCGAGGGCGGCGATCCGTGCCGTCGGGAAGGTCTTGAGGATCTCGTCGCCCGAGGCCCGGTCCACCGCGAAGTTGTCCTTGCCGCCCAGCCAGTAGTTGTAGCGGCGCGCGGGCTGGGGGGTCGAGCTGTCGATCTGATCCGTCACCAAGGCCTCCACGATGGACGTGAAGGCGATTCTAGGCCCCGTGTCCGGGAGGCACTTCCTCGCCCGGCTTCGGCGGGGGCGGCGGCGTCCCGTCACCGAACGGCCGCCCGCCCAGCTTCTCCCGCCCGTGCTCGCTCAGCCAGCCCGACAGGTCGGGGCCCGCGGGCACGATGCCGGTCGGGTTGATGTCCCGGTGCACCTCGTAGTAGTGGCTCTTGATGTGCACGAAGTCGATCGTGTCGCCGAATCCCGGGGTCTGGAACAGGTCCCGCGCGTACGCCCACAGCACCGGCATCTCGGTCAGCTTGCTCCGGTTGCACTTGAAGTGACCGTGGTAGACCGGATCGAAGCGCGCCAGCGTGGTGAACAGCCGCACGTCC
This sequence comes from Actinoplanes sp. NPDC049548, assembly GCF_040676695.1. NCBI lineage: Bacteria > Bacillati > Actinomycetota > Actinomycetes > Micromonosporales > Micromonosporaceae > Actinoplanes > Actinoplanes sp. NPDC049548. Next base: position 34,422 of record NZ_JBFAPM010000002.1, on the reverse strand, counting down.
GCCTCGGTGATGGTGTCCCCGGCCAGGTAGCGCTGCCCGCTCAGCAGCTCCGACAGCCCGTCCAGGCGGTCGAAGAGACGGTGGTACGCCTTCTCGTACGCCTCCTGGGAGCCCGCGAAACCGGCCCGGTAGACGCCGTTGTTCACGTCCGCGAAGACATACTTGTTGATCTTGTCGATCTGGTCACGCAGCTCCACCGGATACAACTCCGGCGCACCCTCCCGGTGATACTGCGTCCACTCCACGGAGAGGTCGATGGTGATCTGCGCGAAGTCGTTCGTCACCACCTGCCCGGTCGGCACGTCCACGATCGCCGGCACCGTGATTCCCTTGTCGTAGTCCGGGTAGCGCTTGAAGAACGCCTCCTGCAGCCGCTCGATCCCCAGCACCGGGTCCCGCCCGCCCGGATCCAGGTCGAAGGTCCAGCTGCGCTCGTCGTGCGTCGGCCCGGCGACGCCCATCGACAGCACGTCCTCCAGTCCCAGGAGCCGCCGGACGATGATCGCGCGGTTGGCCCAGGGGCACGCGCGGCTCACCACCAGCCGGTAGCGGCCCGGCTCGACCGGATAGCCGTCGCGGCCGTCCGCGGTGATCCGGGTGGCGATGTAGCGCTGGTCGCGAGTGAACTCACCGGACGTCGACACGTAAGCCATAGCCCCATCATTCCCTTCACCGAGGAATTTTCACCGGACTCTTTCCCGCGGGCGCGACGGTCCGGCCGCTTCCGCAGCGCACAGGGGCTGGCGCGGCCGCGCTGGCCCGGCTCCGGCCGGGCTTCGGTCTCAGGTGCTCACCAGTCGTGCGAGCACTCCGATCGGCCGCGCAGGCAGCCGTAGTCCTCAAGCAACGCGCTGCGATGCCGATGCGGTGGTCGATGCCCGTCGACCCAGGAGGTGGATTGAGCCGGTGGGTGTGGCATTGGCTGCGGTTCCGCATGTCCTCATGCTGGTCGGCATGGCCTTGGGCATCCTCGGCGCCGAGGGAACTGATCGGGGCTGTGCGGCTCTCATCGGCTTCGGAGAGGTCTAGGTCGTCCCGACCGCCCTCCTGGCAGCCTTCTTTCTGCGCTTCTCGCCCCGATGGAGTGATTGGTCCGCCGGCGTAGTGATCAGCACGCTCCGCGGAGCGGTGCTGGTGCTGACTGCGACTTTGATCGTGGGCAACGGCGCAAGCTGGTCCTGACGTCTGTCGCTTGCCCGGGCTCGGGGTGAATCAAGAGGCGTCGCAAGGACGCTACCGACTGGCTCACCCGTGGCATGCCGCGGCCGTGGCGAGTCACGCTGAGTGGATCACGACACCTCATTGGCGAGCTCAGCGCTGGTGTCCGGGCCTGACGCCCGTCGCGTCAACCGGGACATCCGGCACTTCGCATGGACGACCGCGCCAACGTGCCGCGCTCTGTCTGCGGCAGGTCGATGCGCTCGATCTCGGGGCTGGTTCGTTGTTTTTGCATGCCGGATGTGGGGATAATCCGGTCGGCTACGGCTGATTTCATGTGCGGATCGTCCAGTCGGCCGCGGATGATTTCTTGATATGAGATATCCGGGCTCTGTGTCGTAGAAATCGGAGAGCGCCGGGGATAATGAGAAAATGGCGCAGCTCGCATTGTTTCCCACGACGAATATGCGGGGCCGGGCGCTGCGTCGCAATTATTCGCCGGCGGCTGAGGAGTTCCGGCGCAAGCATGAGCGGCACCGCTCCTGGGGCTTGATGCAACGTCACTCTCGGCGCCTGCGCCGGCTGCGCGACGCCGACGATCACGTCGCGGGCCCACGGCCCGTCACTGATGACCTCCGCCCTGGCGCCGCCGGCCGTGATGACCTCCGTCCGGGGGCGCCAGCAAGCATGACGCGCCGGGGTGACACATCTGATCATCGCGAGCGGTCGGGAGGTTCCGCTCCACACGACGAACCGGGGCTCGGCGCCGCATCTCAGGACGGCAGGGAGCAAAGCGGCGGCGCGGAAGCTCACCGGTCTGAGGCGGTGGCCGCGGGGCGGGCGCGGGCGGCCGGCTCGCCTGCTTTCATGGGGTGCGGCAGGCGCGCATGGAAAGCGGGCATGGTCGACGCCCGCCCGCCGATTCCGTGCGCCCGACTATTCCGGCGCAAAGAACCATCGGCAATTGTCATGCCGGGCCGGCCAGGTGGCCGTCGCCGATTACGCCAGAAGGGCGAGCGAGGCCCTCCCCCCATCGTCGGCGACGGGACCCCGGGGTGCAGCGGTCCGGTGCGGGCACTGTGGTGTCGGCGAGCGCCGGGTTGCGGTGCCGGTTCTGCAACGCCAGGTTGCGGTGCCGGTTCGCCGAGCGCCTGGTTGCGCGCACCGCGGAGGCATTGGCGGCCTGGCTGCGAGCGCATCCCGGCGTGCAGGCCATCGCCGCGACCGCGGCGGCGCCCACGCCGAGGGGGGCGGTCCAGATCGCCTACCGCTACCACCTCTGGGCCACCATCGACGAGGCGGCCGAGAAGACTGTCTGGGCCTACCGACAAATGCCTCGCCGAACCGCCGCCGCGACCCGCCTGGCGAGCACGTCGATCCGGCGGATCAACGTCGCGCCGAGTCACGAGTTCACCAAAGATGAGTAAGAGCTCGTCGCTCAACGAGCCTAGGAGCTGACGCTGGTCACCCTCGAAAAGTGCGAAGGCCCGGCCCGCCGGGCCGGGTCTCGCGGTCAGTGCTCAATCAAGTGCTCGGTCGGGGTCGTGTGCTCAGTCGCGGGCGCCGGTGAGGTGGGGGCGCAGGGCCAGGAGCAGGCCCAGGGCGACGTAGCCGATCAGCAGGTGGCCGGCGCCGACGAAACGGCCGGCCGAGGCGCCGAGGATGCCGAACGCCGGGACGCTCACGACCGCCCAGCTCTCCGCGACGAGCGGCCAGAAGCGGGCCGGGCCGCGCCAGCGGCCGGCGAAGGCGATCTTCACGCCGATGATGAACATGCCGAGCATGGACAGGGGCCAGAAGGCGTCGAGCACCGCCAGCCAGGCGTCGTCGCGGAAGGACGGGACGAGGCCGTGCAGTACGGTCCAGATCGTCGCCAGGGTCAGCAGGGCGTACTCCGTTCTGAGCATGCCCCGGGCCACCCGCGAGGTGCCCGTGGCCGCCGTCCGCAGCTGCATCGTGACCAGTGCGAAGAGGGAGAGCTGGAAGGGGATCGCGCCCAGATCGGTGATCAGGACGTCGAGGTCGGCGGTCGACTGCGGGTTGACCGCGGCCATCGAGGCGGCCCAGATCAGCGAGCCGACGGCGACGAAGGCGCCGGTCCGGCGGACGTGCGAGCCGGTCGCGGCGACGGCGACCGGGGTGGTGACGTCGGTGCGGGCCTGGGCCGGAGTGGTGGTGATCGTCATGGCGTTCTCTCCCTGCGGAAGTGGTGGTCGTCGGTGACGGGGAGAACTCTGCCGAGGACGCGTCCCGGGCCGTCAGGGCCGCGCGCCCCCGGCCCGGTCCCGGGAAATGTCCCGGGAAATCCGGGACACCGGTCCCCGGGTCCGCGGGACCCCTGCGCTGCGACGATGAGCCGGTGACCTCGCACGCACCCCCGCGCCCGCGCGTGATGCCGGCCGCCGAACCCGCGCCCCGGCGCGTCCTGCCGGCGGTCGTCGGCGTCGCCGCCGTCGTTGTCGCGCTCGCCGCGGTGACGACCGCCGCGATCATCGACGGCGCCGTGCCCGCCTCGCACCGCGCCGTCACCCAGCTGGACCTCGGCTGGGTCGCCGGGGTGGCCGGGGTGTTCCTCTGCGCTCCCGGCGCGCTGCTCCTGCATCGCCTGCCGCGTCATCCCGTCGCGTGGGTGCTGCTGATCACCGGCGTCCACTGGGCCCTCGACGGGGTGGCATGCGCGTGGCTGGCCTACGCCACGCTGAGCGATCCGGCGCTGCCCGGCGCCGGCTTCGCGTTCTGGCTCTATCAGCGGCTCGGTGCGTCGCTGCTGCTGTCGCTGCCGCTGATCCTGCTGCTCTACCCGGACGGGCGCCTGCCCCGGGGACGCTGGCGTATGGCCGCTCTGGCGGGGCTGGCGACCACGGCGCTCCTCCCCGTCGTGCTGCTGTTCGCGCCGTCCGACCTCGCGCAGGCCGACGCCGGTGGCCCCCTGCCGGCGCCGTTCGCCGGGCTGAACCTGGACCTCACCACGATCGCGCTGCCCGCCGCCGTGTGGAACCCGTTGCTGGCCCTGGCCGGAGCGCTGGTGCCGGTCAGCCTCGTCGTCCCCTTCGCGGTGGTCGTGGGCCGCTACCGGCGGTCGGCCGGTGACGCCCGGCGCCGGGCTCGGATGCGCTGGCTGCTCTGGGCCGCCGTCGTCGACGTCCTGGTCATGCTCGCGACCACCGTGCTGCCCGTGGCCTGGACGTCGATCAACCTGACCGTGGCCGTGAGCCTCACCGGGATCGCGCTGACGATCGGCATCATCGCGCCGCAGCTGCTCGACATCGACCGTCTCCTCGGCGGCACCCTGCTCTACGCCGCCCTCGCCCTGTCCGTCCTGGTCGTCGACGCCTGCGTGCTGGGCGTGGCGAGCGCCGTGCTGGGTGAGCGGCTGGCCGAACGCGACGCGGCGGTGCTCGCCATGTTGCTGGTCACCGCTGGGTACGGCCCGCTGCGTCAACGGCTGTGGACGCTGGTCCGCCGGCTCGTGCGCGGCCGCCGCGACGACCCGTACGGCGTGGTCTCCGGCCTGGCCGAGCAGCTCGAGCGGCAGGACCGGCCGGAGGAGCAGCTGGTGGCCGTGGCCCACGGCGTCGCGGCGGCGTTCCGGGTGCCGTACGTGGCGGTCGAGGTGGACCGGCCGGGCGGGGAGAGCGTCGTGGCGGCGTCCGGGGTGGCGCCGGCCGACACCGAGGTACTGCCGATCGCGTACCGGGGGGAGACGGTCGGGCGGCTGGTGCTGCCGTCGAAGCGGGGCTCGTTGTCGGCGCGGGACCAGCGGTTGCTCGGGGACATGGTGCGGCAGGCGGCGATCGCTGCGCGGACCGCGTACCTGGCCGCGGAGCTGCAGCGGGGCCGGGAGCGGATCGTGGCCGCCCGCGAGGAGGAACGGCGCCGGCTGCGCAGGGACCTGCACGACGGGCTGGGACCCACCCTCGGCGGCGTGGCGCTGCGGATCGACACCGCTCGCAACCTCGCCGCGCGCAAGCCGGAGGAGGCGGACCGGTTGCTGCGTCAGGCGCGCGAGGACGTCACCGCCGCCGTCGCGGACGTGCGGCGGCTGGTGCACGACCTTCGGCCGCCGGCCCTGGACGACGTCGGGCTGCTGGGTGCCGTACGCCAGCAGGCAGACCGACTCCGCGCGCCCGGCCTGACCGTCACCGTGGCGGGCGCGGACCTCGACGGGTTGCCGGCGGCGGTGGAGGTGGCCGCGTACCGGATCGTTTCGGAGGCCCTGACGAACGTGGCGAAACATGCCCGCGCGACCTCGGCCCGCGTGTCGCTGTCGCGCAGCGATGGCGACCTCGTCGTGGAGGTGGCCGACGACGGCGCCGGCATCCCCGCCGGTACGCCCACCGGGGTGGGCCTGGTGTCGCTCCGCGAGCGCGCCGCCGAGCTGGGCGGTGACTGCCGGATAGAGTGCCCGGACGGCGGCGGTACCGTCGTCACCGCCCGCCTGCCGCTGGGCGCCGACGCGGAGGTCACCTCATGACTGACCCGGTACGGGTGCTGGTCGCGGACGATCACCCGATCTTCCGGGACGGGCTGGCGATGCTGCTCGCCTCGGTGGACGGCCTGGAGGTCATCGGCACCGCCGCCAACGGCCGGGAGGCGGTCGCCGACGCGGTACGCCTGCTGCCCGACGTGGTGGTGATGGACGTCCAGATGCCGGAGCTCAACGGGGTCGAGGCGACCCGCGAGCTCGCCACGCGCGCGCCCTCGGTGGGCATCGTCGTGCTCACCATGTCCGAGGACGACGGAACGGTCTTCGCCGCGGTGCGCGCGGGCGCCCGTGGCTATCTGGTGAAGGGCGCGGAGCAGGAGGAGATCGTCCGCGCGATCACCACGGTGGCCTCCGGCGGGGCCGTCTTCGGCGCCACGCTCGCCGCCCGCATCGCCCAGTTCTTCGCCGCCGGCCCACCCACGCCGACGACCGCCTTCCCGCAGCTCACCGCCCGGGAACGGGAGATCCTGGACCTGCTGGCGGCGGGCCGCTCGAACGGCCAGATCGCCGCCGCGCTCTATCTGTCGCCGAAGACGGTGCGCAACAACGTCTCCAACGTCTTCGCCAAGCTGCAGGTGGCCGACCGCGCCGAGGCGATCGTCCGGGCCAGGGAGGCAGGTCTCGGGCGGTAGCCCCGCGGTTCTGGCAGGGTTGATGCATGAGATCGAAGATCAAGTGGACGACCTCGGTGCCGTTGGTCGCCGTCGCCACGCTGGTCCTGACGTGGGGCCGCGACCTGCCGCCGCCGCTGGTGGTCATCAGCGCCCTGCTGCTCGCGGGTGCGGTGCTCGCCGCCGTGCACCACGCGGAGGTGGTCGCCCACCGGGTCGGCGAGCCCTTCGGCTCGCTGGTGCTCGCGGTGGCGGTGACCGTCATCGAGGTGGCCCTGATCGTCACCCTCATGATCAGCGGCGGCGAGAAGGCGCAGGCCCTCGCCCGGGACACCGTCTTCGCCGCCGTGATGATCACCTGCAACGGCATCCTGGGAATCTCGCTGCTGGTGGGCGCGGTCCGTCGCCGGATCGCGGTCTTCAACCCGGAGGGTACGGGCGGAGCCCTTGCCGCCGTGGCGACGATCGCCGCGCTGAGCCTGGTGCTGCCGAGCTTCACGACCAGCCGTCCGGGACCGCAGTTCTCGCCGGCCCAGCTCGCCTTCGCGGCGGTCGCCTCACTGGGCCTCTACCTGCTGTTCGTGCTGGTGCAGACGCGCCGGCACCGCGACTACTTCCTGCCCATCACCACGGCCGGCGAGGTGATCGACGCCGAGGAGCATCTCGACCCGCCCACCGCCCGGGCCGCCCTGACCAGCCTCGGCCTGTTGCTGGTCGCCCTCGTCGCGGTGGTCGGCCTCGCCAAGGGTGTCTCCCCGGCGATCGAGTCCGCCGTGGCCGGAGCCGGCCTCCCGCAGGCGGTGGTCGGCGTCGTGATCGCGTTGCTGGTCCTGCTCCCGGAGACGATCGCGGCGGTCCGGGCGGCGGCCCGCGACCGCATGCAGACCAGCCTCAACCTGGCCCTGGGCTCGGCCATGGCCAGCATCGGCCTGACCATCCCGGCGATCGCGGTGGCCATGATCTGGCTCGAAGGCCCGCTGCTGCTGGGCCTGGGCGGGACACAGACGGTGCTCCTCGCGCTGACGGTCGTGGTCGGCACGCTGACGGTGGTGCCGGGGCGCGCGAACGTCCTGCAGGGCGGCATCCACCTCGGACTGCTGGCGGTCTTCCTGTTCCTGGCCGGCAGCCCGTAGCCCTGCGGACAGCTCCGGCACTTGTGTTGACACAAAGCCGGGAAGTCTGCTCTTGTATCAAAGGCTTGATACAAGAGGTGGGCTCGCGTTCGGGGCCACCGGGTACGGAGGATCCGGTTGATGCGTCTCAGATACGTCCTGAACGAGGCGTTGGTCGGCCTGTGGCGCAACGCGACCATGACCATCGCCCTGATCATCACGATGGCGGTGTCGCTGACCATGCTCGGTGCCGGCGTGCTGCTGTACTGGCAGGTGGAACAGGCGAAGGACTATTACTACGCCCGGATCGAAGTCTCGATCTTCCTCCGGGACGACATCACGGACGCCCAGCGGGCCGCTCTCGGCGCCGCCATCGACCGTGACCCGCTCGTGGCGAGCAAGCGGTACGAAGACAAGTCGCTGGCCTACAAGCGGTTCAAGGAGGCCTGGCGGGAGTCGCCGGACCTCGTGGGTGCGGTCGGGCCGGGCGCACTGCCGGCGTCCTTCCGGGTGAAGCTGAAGGACCCGGAGCACTACGCCGCCTTCGCGAGTCGGATCCACGAGCAGCGGGGCATCGAGACCATCGTCGACCAACGCCGGCTGCTGGAGAAGGTGTTCAGGATCTTCGCCGGCGCCCAGCGGATCGCCCTCGTGACCGCTGCGGTCATGGCCGTCGCCGCCGTGCTGCTCGTCGGCAACACCATCCAGGTGGCGGCGTACAGCAAGCGACGAGAAGTCGCGGTGATGAAACTGGTCGGCGCGTCGAACTGGTTCGTGCAGGCGCCGTTCGTCGTCGAAGCGATGGTGGCGGGTCTGGTCGGTGCCGCGGCCGGATTCGCAATGCTTCTCGGCGGTGAGCTCCTCATTCCTCCGGAGTGGACGCGCGCGGTGCCGCCCCTGCCGGATGACCGGGTGTGGTTGATGCTGCCCTTGCTGGCGGCCGCCGGTGCCGGGGTGAGCGGATGTACCGCATGGCTCACCCTGCGGTTCTACGTCCGCGTCTGACCGTCGGCCGGGAGCCCGGGCCGTCAGGCCGACTGGCGGCGTACCAGGCTGGGCTCGTAGATCACGGAGGACACCCGCATGGCCGGGTCGTCGATGCGGGCCATCAGGAGCCGGGCCGCCTCGGCTGCCATGTCCTCGAGCGGGTGGCGGACGGTGGTGAGGGCCGGGTTGGCGGCCGTGGCGGCGCTGCTGTCGTCGAAGCCGACCACCGCGACGTCCCCGGGCACCTCGCGGCCCGCGTCGCGCAGGGCGAGCAGGGCGCCGAGTGCCATCAGGTCGTTGGCGACGAAGACGCCGTCGATCTCGGGGTGGTCGGTGAGCAGGGTGCGCATCGCGCTCTCGCCGCTCTCCTGGGTGAAGTTGCCGGAGACCTGCGGGACCCAGGCGTGGCCGTGCCGGGCCATGGACCGGCGGAAGCCGGCGATGCGGTCGCTGCTCGCCGGCACGTCGGCCGGGCCCGCGATCATGCCGACGAGGCGGCAGCCGCGGCCGACCAGGTGGTCGGCGGCCAGCGCGGCGCCGGTGTCGTTGGCCAGGTCCACATAGTTGATCGGTACGGGGTCCGCCGGGCGGCCGATCATCACGGCGGGTACGCCGGCGTCGGTCAGCATCCGGGGGAGCGGGTCGTGGCCGGGCAGGGAGAGCACGACCACCCCGTCCGCCTGGCCGTGGCGCAGGTCGCCGACGAGGCGCGTGCGCTGTTCCTCGGTGCCGACGATCTGCAGGGCGAGCTGGATCCCGGCCGTGCGCAGCACGCTCATCAGGCCGCCGACGACGCGGCCGAAGTACGGGTCGGCGAAGAAGCGGCTCATGAACGGGTCGTCGTCGTGGCTCTCGGAGTCGGAGACGACCAGGGCGATCGTGCCCGTGCGCCGGGTCACCAGCGAGCGCGCGAGCCGGTTGGGCACGTAGCCGGTGCGTCCGACGGCGTCCCACACCAGCTCGTGCAGCTGGGGGTCGACGTTGCGGATCCCGTTGATGACCCGGGAGGCGGTCGCCCGGGAGACGCCGGCGACGCGGGCCACGTCCTCCAGCGTGGGCAGCCGTTCGCCGACGGGCACCCGCCCGCCCGTCGTGGTCATCGGGCGGCGTTCCGTGTTCGCATGACGCCTTTATAGCACGGCTGGAAAGCGCTCTCCGGTGCCTAAGATCCAATGCCCGAAAAGGGCCCAAGAGCAGTCCTGGTTCCGGAACAACGCCGGTGTATTGACGCCCGTGCAATCGTGGCGTAACACTTCGGAAAGCGCTCTCCATGCTCCGGCCGACCGATCCCCGCTGCTCACCGAGCTGTCCGGTGGCCGGAGCGCCCGTCCTCATCCCCTGGAGAACCCCATGAGAAAGCTCAGACGGCTCGTCGCCCCGCTCGGCGTCGCCGCGCTGGCCGGCTGCCTGGCCGCGGTCGGCATCAACCAGGCGCACGCCGCCGACACCCTGCTGTCCCAGGGCCGGCCGGCGCTGGCGTCCTCGCTGGAGAACGGCGAGTCACCCGCCGCCGCGGCGGTCGACGGCCGGTCCGACACCCGCTGGGGCAGCCAGTGGTCCGATCCCCAGTGGCTGCGCGTCGACCTCGGCGGCACCGCCACCGTCACGCAGGTCGTCCTGCAGTGGGAGACCGCGTACGCGAAGGCCTTCCAGATCCAGACCAGCCCCGACGGCAACGCCTGGACCAGCATCTACAGCACGACCACCGGCGCCGGCGGCACCCAGACGCTGAACGTCGGCGGCACCGGCCGCTACGTCCGCATGTACGGCACGCAGCGCGGCACCGGCTACGGCTACTCGCTCTTCGAGTTCAAGGTCTACGGATCTCTGACGAGCACGCCGCCCGCCGGGGACGGCTACGTCTTCGCGAACCCGCCGGTCACCGGCGTGGTGCCCTCGACCGCGGTCCCGCCGGCGACGAACCCGCCCACCACCCACCACGAGTTCCAGGCGAACTGCTCGGTGAGCCGCTCCAACCTGCCCGACGACCCGATCGTCTTCCCGAACCTGCCGGGTGCCTCGCACTCGCACACGTTCATGGGCAACACGACCACCAACGCCGCCACCACACTGGCCAGCCTCCAGGCCGGGCAGACCTCGTGCATCACGCCGGGGGACAAGACCGGGTACTGGATGCCGACGCTGCTCAACGGCGACACCCCGGTCCAGCCGGTCGGGCGGCAGGTCATCTACTACAAGAGCGGCGTGATCGACTACCGCAGCGTGCGCCCGTCCCCGCCGGGTCTCCGGTACGTCGTGGGCAGCCCCTCCGCCACGCTCGACGAGTTCCGTAACGCTCCGGGCGCCGTCGAAGGCTGGGAGTGCGGTGACAGCGTCCGCAACTGGGACTTCCCGGCGTCCTGCGTGGCGGGCAGCCAGCTCAACATCCGTTACCAGGCACCGAGCTGCTGGGACGGCATCCACCTCGACACGCCGGACCACAAGAGCCACATGGCGTACCCGGTGGTGGGGGTCTGCCCGGCGAGCCACCCCGTCGCCGTACCGATGATCGAGTTCAAGATGGCCTTCCCGGTGAGCGGGAACATGGCGAACGTGCGGCTGGCGAGCGGGCGGGGTTACTCGTTCCACTACGACTTCTACAACGCGTGGGACGCGCCGACCCTGCGGGCACTGGTCACGCACTGCATCAACGGCGGGCTCCAGTGCGACCCGCGCGGTTTCGACCAGTACAAGCCGGACCGCGGTGCCGCCCTGAACGAGAACTACGAACTTCCGTGACGCCGGTGTCCGGGCCTCGCACAAACGGGGCCCGGACCATTCCCGGTCAGCCGGATAACAGTAATTCTCAGGCGTATTTCTTCGCCTGGGTCAGCCAGTCCCGGCGATTGTCGATCACCCGCTCGGCGAGGGCCCGGGTCTGCGGCTCCACGCCGGACTTCCCTTCGCTCTCGGCCAGCTTCACACCCTGCTGGAGGTGCGCGGTGAGGTGTCGGACCACCAGCGTGTCGAACGCGGCGCCGCGGACCGCGGTCGCCTCGGCGACCTGCTCCGGGGTCACCATGCCGGGCATCGGCATGCCCTTGTGCGGGTTCTCGTCCGGCAGGCGGGCCCGGTCGTGCAGCGCGCGCAGGTCGACCAGCTCGCCCTGGTGGGCCTCGCTGAGCTGGGCGGACAGCTCCTTCAGGCCGGGGTCGGCGCCGTGGCTGGGCACGAGGGCGAGCAGCGGCAGCAGCTCCTCGTCCATCGCGATGGTGATCTCGATCCAGGCGAGGTCGGTGCCGCCGAACGTTCCCGGGCTGCCCGGGGCGGCAGCGGACGACGCCGCGACGGGCGCAGGTGGCGCGGCCGCCGGTGTGTTGTCGCAGGCACCGAGAGCGGCTACCGCGACGGCGGCAGCGAGCAATCGGCGGCGAAAGGGGGATTGTGCCGAGGGGGATTGATGCACACCGGGAGTGTCGGCTGATGCTTCCGCGCTGTCAATCCGTCGGGCCATTCCCGCCATTGATGTGAATCCCTCAGAAATCCAGGAGTCCCCGTGCATCATCCCCATATCGCCGGCCGGCGCGCACTGCGCCGGCTCGTACCCCTCGTCGTGCTCGCGGTCGTCGCCGCGTACCTGAGTTTCGTGCAGCTGACCGCGCATGCCGCCGACACGCTGCTGTCCCAGGGCAAGCCCGCGCTCGCCTCGTCGCAGGAGGGCAACGACGTCGTCGCCGCCAACGCCTTCGACGGCAACGCCGGCACGCGGTGGTCCAGCCAGTTCGCCGATCCTCAGTGGATCCGGGTGGACCTCGGCGCCACCGCCACGCTCACCCAGGTCGTGCTCCAGTGGGAGACCGCGTACGGGAAGGCGTACAAGATCCAGACCAGCGCGGACGGCACCGCCTGGACCGACGTCTACAGCACCACCACCGGTGCCGGAGGCACCGAGACGCTCACCGTGAGCGGCTCCGGGCGCTACGTCCGGCTGTACGGCACGACCCGCGGCACCGGCTACGGCTACTCACTGTGGGAGTTCAAGGTCTACGGCAGCTTCGGCACGACCCAGCCGGACGACACCTGGACCACCGTCTGGACGGACGACTTCTCCGGTACCGCCAACACCTCGCCCAGCTCCGCCAACTGGCTGCTGCGGACCGGAACGCAGTATCCCGGCGGCGCCGCCAACTGGGGGACCGGCGAGGTGGAGACCGCGACCGACTCCACCGCCAACGTCGCCCTCGACGGTAGCGGGAAGCTCGCGATCAAGGCCGTCCGCGACGCTGCCGGCAAGTGGACCTCCGGCCGCATCGAGACGCAGCGCACCGACTTCGAGCCGCGCCCCGGTGAGCTGCTCAAGTTCAGCGCCGTCCTCAAGCAACCTGATGTGGCCAACGGGCTCGGCTACTGGCCGGGGTTCCGTGCCACGGGCGCGGCCTACCGCGGGAACTACACCAACTGGCCCGGCGTCGGCGAGACCGACATCATGACCGACGTCAACGGCCGCAGCCAACTGTCGCAGACCCTGCACTGCGGCACCGCGCCCGACGGCCCCTGCGCCGAGTACAACGGCCGGGCGAGCGGGTTCGCGAGCTGCGCCGGCTGCCAGACCGGTTACCACGAGTACGCCCAGGTGATCGACCGGACGAAGACGGAAGAGGAGATCCGGTTCTACCTCGACGGGCGGCAGACCTGGGTCGTGCGCGAGTCGCAGGTCGGCGTCACCGCGTGGAACGCCGCAGTGCACCACGGTTTCTTCCTGCGCCTCGACCTCGCCGTCGGCGGGTCGCTGCCGAACGCGGTCGCGGGCTCCACCACGCCGACGCCGGAGACCACCTCGGGCGGCGTGCTGTCGGTCGACTCCGTCACGGTCGCGCGGGCCACCGGCACCACGGCCCCGGCGATGACCGATCCCGCCACCCCGGGCGGGGCGTCGACCGTGCGGGTCACCGGCTCGCAGGGCAACTGGCAGCTGAGCGTCAACGGGTCGCCGTACGAGATCAAGGGCCTGACCTACGGCCCGCCGCAGGCCGCGGCCGACGGCTACATGCGCGACCTCAGGAACATGGGCGTGAACACGATCCGGATCTGGGGCGTGGACGACGCCAACACGCCGACGCTGCTCGACCGGGCGGCGCAGCAGGGCATCAAGGTGATCGTCGGGCACTGGCTCAACCAGGGCGCCGACTACGTCAACGACACCACCTACAAGAACACCGTGAAGGCGGAGATCGTCGCCCGGGTCAACGCGCTCAAGAACCGCCAGGGCGTGCTGATGTGGGACGTCGGCAACGAGGTCATCCTCACCATGCAGGACCACGGCCTGTCCGCGGCCGAGGTCGAGGCCCGGCGCGTCGGCTACGCCAAGTTCGTCAACGAGGTGGCTCAGGCGATCCACGCGGCCGACCCGAACCATCCGGTCACGTCGACCGACGCGTACACCGGGGCGTGGCCCTACTACAAGCAGTACGCACCCGACCTGGACCTGCTCGCGGTCAACTCGTACGGGGCGATCGGCAACGTCAAGCAGGACTGGATCAACGGCGGGTACACGAAGCCGTACATCGTCACCGAGGGCGGGCCGGCCGGCGAGTGGGAGGTTCCCGCCGACGTCAACGGCGTGCCGACCGAGCCCACCGACCTGCAGAAGAGGGCCGGCTACACGAGCAGCTGGAACGCGATCAAGGCGCACCCCGGCGTGGCGCTGGGCGCGACCGAGTTCCACTACGGGCTCGAGAACGACTTCGGCGGCGTGTGGCTCAACACCTTCACCGGCGGCTGGCGGCGGCTCGGCTACCACGCGCTGAAGCAGGCGTACACCGGGCAGGCCTCCGCGAACACGCCGCCGGAGATCACGTCGATGTCGGTCAGCAACCAGACCGCGGTGCCCGCGGGCGGCACGTTCACCGTCACCACGGCCGCGACCGACCCGAACGGCGACCTGATCCGCTACAACCTCATGTACTCGGACAAGCACATCACCGGCAACACCGGCCTGACGAACGTGGTCTTCACCGACAACGGCAACGGCTCGTTCACCGCCCGCGCGCCCGAGCAGCTCGGCGTCTGGAAGGTTTACGTGTACGCCTTCGACGGCCACGGCAACGTCGGCATCGAACAGCGCTCGTTCAAGGTCGTGCCGCCGACCGTCCCGGGCACCAACCTGTCCCGTGGCAGGACGGTGACCGCCTCGTCGTACCAGCCGACCGGGACGAACGGGCCGCAGCTGCCCGCGTACGCGGTGGACGGCGACTACGGCACCCGGTGGGCCAGCGAGTGGGTCGACACCGCGTGGCTGCAGGTCGACCTCGGCTCGGTGCAGTCCTTCAACCACGTGCAGCTCGCGTGGGAGGCGGCGTACGCGAAGGCGTACACGATCCAGGTCTCGGACAACGGCACCAGCTGGACCACCCTCTACAGCACGAGCAGCGGCAACGGCGGCTTCGACAGCCTCAACCTCAGCGGCTCGGGCCGGTACGTCCGGGTCAGTGGCACGACCCGCGCCACCGGGTACGGCTACTCGCTGTGGGAGGTCGGCGTCTACCGCAGCTGAGCTGGGAAGGTCTAGCGTCTCGAGGTGGAGCAGACAACCCGTGAGGAGGGGCGATGGACAAGGTGGTCCACTTCGAGGTGCCGTTCGACGACGCCGAGCGCGCACACGGCTTCTACCGCGAGGCGTTCGGCTGGCAGCTGGCCACGATGCCCGGAATGGGCTACACGCTGGTGACCACCACGCCGACCGACGACACCGGCCGGCCCGGGGAGGTCGGCGGCATCAACGGCGGCATGCTGGCCCGGCAGGGACCGATCAGCGCGCCCGTGATCACCATCGGGGTCGAGGATCTCGACGACAGCCTGGCCCGCATCGAGAAGCTGGGTGGAAAGGTGGAGATCGGCCGGCAGCCGGTCGGGGACATGGGGTTCTCCGCGTACGTGCGCGACACGGAGGGCAACCTGATCGGCCTCTGGCAGAACGCGTGAAGATACTCGCGGACCATGTAGAGAACGGCGTCCGCGCTCCGACCAAGTGGCGGAACGGGCCCGCGGCGGGTCCGGCGACACCTTGGGAGAAGCGATGAAGTACATGCTGATGATGTTCGGTGACGGCGCCACCATGATGGAGCAGCACACCCCCGAGTGGGTCACCGAGATGATCGCTTTCATGCACGACTTCAACGGCGAGCTGGAGAAGACCGGCGAGTTCCTGCACGCGTACGGGCTGGCCGACCCGACCACGGCCAAGACGATCAGCCTGGCCGGTGGGCAGGTGGTGGTCACCGACGGGCCGTTCGCCGAGGCCAAGGAGTCGCTCGCCGGCTTCTGGATCTTCGACGTGGCGGACGAGAAGCGGGCGGTCGAGCTGGCCGGCCGGGTCGTGGTGTGGGCACAGCGGGTCGAGCTGCGCGAGGTCCCGGACGGGCCGCCCGAGCAGTGAGCCGCACCGCCCCGGAGCTCGAGGGCCTGCTGCGGGAGCTCGCGCCGCAGGTCCTCGGCATTCTCGTCCGCCGCCACGGCCAGTTCGACGCGGCCGAGGACGCCGTCCAGGAAGCGCTGCTCGCCGCCGCCCTGCAATGGCCGGGGGCCGGCATTCCCGACAACCCGCGGTCGTGGCTCGTCACGGTGGCCGGGCGGCGGCTCGTCGACGAGTTCCGCAGCGAGAGCGCGCGCCGGGCCCGCGAGGAGAACGTCGCCCTGCTGGAGGTCGCCGAGCCGGGCCCCGCACCGGCGGAGGACGACACCCTCACCCTGCTGTTCCTCTGCTGCCATCCGTCGTTGTCGCCGCCGTCGCAGCTCGCGCTGACCCTCCGGGCCGTCGGCGGCCTCGGCACCGCCGAGATCGCCCGGGCGTTCCTGGTGCCCGAGGCGACGATGGCGCAGCGGATCAGCCGGGCCAAGCAGAAGATCAAGAGTAGCGGCGCGGGGTTCGCGCCGCCTCCGGCCGGCCAGCGGGCCGAACGCCTGCGGGTCGTCCGGCAGGTGCTCTACCTCATCTTCAACGAGGGCTACACCACCAGCTCGGGCGCCGACCTGCAGCGCGCCGACCTGACCGCCGAGGCGATCCGGCTCACCCGGATGCTGCACCGGCTCTCCCCGGACGGCGAGACGGCGGGACTGCTGGCGCTCATGGTGCTGACCGACGCCCGGCGCCCCGCGCGGACCGATGCGCAGGGCGCGCTCGTGCCGCTCGACGAGCAGGACCGCAGCCTGTGGAACCCGGAGCTCATCGCCGAGGGGGTCGCGCTGGTGTCGGCGACGCTGGGGCGGGGGCCGCTGGGGCCGTACCAGCTGCAGGCCGCGATCGCCGCCCTGCACGACGAGGCACCCACCGCGGCGTCCACCGACTGGCCGCAGATCCTGGCCCTTTACGAGGTGCTGGAACGGGTGGCGCCCGGACCGGTCGTCACGCTCAACCGGGCGGTCGCCGTGGCACGGGCCCGCGGTCCGCTCGCCGGGCTGACCGTGCTGGCGGAGCTGGACGGCGACGAGCGGATGCGGGGCAACCACCGGCTCGAGGCGGTACGCGCGCACCTGCTGGAGCTGGTCGGCGACGCCGCGGGCGCGCGGGACGCGTACCGCAGGGCGGCCACGATGACGGCCAGCCTGCCCGAACAGCGGTACCTGACGTTGCGGGCGGCCGCGCTGGGCACCCGTACACGATCCGAACATTGAGCCGGGCGGACCGCGGGCAGAATGGGGCGGTGAGCGACGCACCCGCCAAGGGGCTCGTCCTCGTGGTCGAGGACGAGCGGCCCATCGCCGACCTCGTGCGGATGTATCTGGCGCGCGACGGCTTCGGCGTGCACGTCGAACACGACGGCGCGGCCGGTCTGGCGGCCGCGCGGCGCATGCGCCCGGTCGCCTGCGTGCTGGACATCGCGCTGCCCGGCATGGAGGGCACGGAGATCTGCCGCCGGCTGCGGCAGGACGGCGACTGGACCCCGGTCGTCTTCCTCACCGCCCGCGACGACGAGGTGGACCGGATCCTGGGACTGGAGCTCGGCGGCGACGACTACATGACCAAGCCGTTCAGCCCCCGGGAGCTGGTCGCGCGGGTGCGGGCGCTGCTGCGCCGGGTCGCCGGGCCGCCCGACGGCGACCGGGTGCGGACCCTCGGGCCGGTGTCGCTGGACCCGGGGCGCCGGCTGGTGACCGTGGACGGTGCCCCGCTGGCGCTCACCCCGACCGAGTTCGACCTGCTCGGGCACCTGCTGAACCGGCCCGGGCGGGTCTTCACCCGCGAGGAGCTGCTGGCCGGGGTCTGGGGGTACGCGTCGCATGCCGGCACCCGTACGGTCGACGTGCACGTCGCCCAGGTCCGCGCCAAGCTGGGCCCGGCCGCGGGCGTGATCCGCACCGTGCGCGGGGTCGGCTACACCGCCGATGCGTAGGTTCTTCGCCACCCTGGCCGGGCGGACCGTCCTCGTCACCGCCGCCACCGCCGTGGTCTCCGTGATCATCACGGCGCTGGTGGCCCTGCCCATCGCGGTCCGTACGGCCAACAAGGCCGCCCGCGCCGACCTGGTGGAGAAGTCCGCGCTCGCCGTCGAGCTACTCACCACCGAGCGTCCCGCGGCGCGAGCGCGCATCGTCGACCGCCTGCGGCAGGACGGCATCGAGGTCTATCTCATCCGGCGTGGTGCCGCCGATCGTCCCGGCCTGCCGGACCGGGTGGTCGCGCAGGTCGCGGCCGGTGCGGTGGTCGACACCCGGGGCCGGGTCGGCGGCCGGGCCGTGCTGATCGCCGGGCAGCCGCTGCGCGGTAACAACAGCGGGGTCGTCCTCACCCGCGACGCCGTCTCCGGGACCGCCGCCCGGGTGCTCGGCGGGGTGTGGGTGGCCCTGCTCGCCGGACTGCTGGGCGGTGTCGGCGCCGGCGCCCTGCTGGCTAATTTCACCGCCCGCCCGCTGCGGCAGGCGGCACTGGCGGCCGGGCGCCTCGCCGCCGGGGACCGGTCGGTGCGCCTCGCCGTCCGGCCGCCCGCGGAGAGCGCCGAGCTGGCCGCCGCGCTCAACCAGCTCGGCGCGGCGCTGCAGATCAGCGAGGGCCGGGAACGGGACTTCCTGCTGTCGGTCTCCCACGAGCTGCGCACCCCGCTGGCCACCATCCGGGGGTACGCCGAGGCGCTGGCCGACGGGGTGGTCGCCGACGACGGCGCGGCCAAGGCCGGCGCCACCATGCTCGCCGAGGCCGACCGGCTGGAGCGGCTGATCTCCGACCTGCTCGTGCTCTCCCGGCTGGAGGCGGCCGACCTGCCGGTGAGTGTCGTCCCCGTCGATCTCGTGGAGCTCGTCGCCGCCGCGGGGGAGGCGTGGACGCCACGCTGCGTTCCCGACGGTCCGCGACTCTCCGTGGAACTGCCGCCCTCCCCGGTGACGGTCGACACCGACCCGGGCCGCATCCGCCAGGTGGTGGACGGGCTCTGCGAGAACGCCCTGCGGGTGGTGCCCGCCGGTGCGCCGCTGGTCCTTGCGGTCCGGGCGGGGGAGCACGGCGGGGTGGTGGAGGTCCGCGACGGCGGGCCCGGCCTCACCGATGAGGACCTCGCGGTGGCCTTCCAGCGGGGTGCGCTGCAGCAGCGCTACCGGCACGTCCGCAAGACCGGGAGCGGGCTCGGCCTCGCCCTGGCCGCGCGGCTGGTCACCCGGCTCGGCGGCGGCATCGAGGCGGGCCACGCGCCGGAGGGCGGGGCGATGTTCACGGTGACGCTTCCTTACCGGACCCGAACATGACGCTGATCCGGCCCGAGCGCGAGCGCCGGAGGCTGACCGGCATGACACGAACCCGTATCGCGCTGACCCTGACCACGCTCGGCCTCGCCGGCCTGCTGGGGCTGACGGGCTGCGGCGCCCCCGCCACCGACGTCACCGATGAGGCCTACGCCCTCACCGCCGTCGAGGCCCCCGCCTCCGCCCCGCCGACGCAGGGGCAGCGTGGCCTTCGTAAGCACCTGCGCAAGAACACCCTGCACGGCGAGATCACAGTGCAGGGCAAGGACGGCGTGAAGACGATCGTCGTCCAGCGCGGCACGGTCACGGCGGTCGACTCGCAGTCGGTGAGCGTCAAGTCCACCGACGGCTTCGCCCAGACGTGGACCTTCGACGACAAGCTCCGCGTCCTGCAGGACCGCAAGACCGTCGAGCGCTCCGCCCTCAAGACCGGCGTGGAGGTGGGCGTCGCAGGAGGCAAGGAGGGCGACGGGCCGCTCGCCCGGCTGATCGTGCTGCGGCAGGGCTAGGGGTCTGTCCTGCCGGTCATGACGGCCTGCGACGGGCCCAGCTTCCGCCTCGCGGCGCGGTCCGAACGGCCGGATACAACCCCGGTATCCGACCGTCCGGCCCACTTGCGAGACGAAACCTGGACTCCGTCTCGGCGACGCCATGACCGGCAGGACAGACCCCACTGGGTTCAGGGCCCGCGCTCGTTGCCGTCGAGCGCGGGCCCTGCCCCGCCCCCTCAATGAAGCTCGCTACTGCAGGATCGCGCCCATCGGCGAGAGCAGAAGCCGGCCGAACGCCTCCGCGGTGTGGTCCAGCCGGGTCCGCTCCCGGGCCACGGCCTGCAGGTCATGGCGTACGGCCCAGAGCTTCTGCGCGTTGCGCCAGGCGACGTTGCGGGTGTACTCCACCAGCTCGCCCTGCCACCAGTCGTCGAGGTCGCCGTTCATCATGTCGATGAGCAGCTGCCACTTCTCGAGGTAGCCGCGCCGCAGCCCCGGGATCTGCTCGGCGAAGATGTCGTTGATCTGCAGGTAGTCGCGGTGCTGGTCGCTGTCGTCCACCGGGTCGCAGCCCTGGTGGTCGAACGTGGTGACCAGGGCGAACGGCAGGTCGTAGTTGATATGTGCGTTCACGCCGGCGGCCGCGGACGGCAGCGGGCGGGCGTCCGGGCCGGGGATCCGGTGGAACAGCACGCACCAGGCCTTCGGGCAGCCGGCGCTCATGTCCGACCACTGCCGCAGCGCGTCGAAGTAGCGGGCGGCGAACTCCACGTCGAGGCGGGCGAGGAACGCGGGATCGGCGAAACGTCCCGCGTACAGGCGCTCGAGCACGCTCGTCGTGATCGTCAGGTAGAGCCTGTTGAAGTCCGCCAGCGGGTTGCTCTGCAGCAGCGGCGGCACCCGCTCCAGCACGTCCTGGAGCTTGGTGAGCTGATCGACCACGGCCGGGACGTCGTCGGGGTGACCGGACAGCACGTCGGCCATCTCCCGTTGTGCCGGTCCCCACACGGACGACTCGGTGATCATCAGATCCTCCACTACAGCTTTGCGGCGGAGGCCCTTCAGCACCGCCCGGCGACGCCGGCCGCCGGGCGGTGCTCCCCCGAACGACAGTCAGCCTTTCACCGGAGGACTACGCAGGGATCGGTAGAACGACGTATTCCGCGTACGTAGATAACGAAACGATCACGCGGCGCGTAGGTATACCCGGCTCGCCTGCACGCGGGTGCGCACCTGGAGCTTGTCGAAGATGTGCCCGACGTGCACACCGACCGTGCGCTCGCTGATGAACAGCGCCTGTCCGATCTCGCGGTTGGTGAGTCCTTCGGCCACCGCGGCCAGCACCTCGCGCTCGCGGTCGGTGAGCATGTCGAGCGCGTCACCGCCCGGCTGCCGAGCCGCGGTCGTGGCGACGTCCTCGTCCCCGGTCAGCGCCACCCGCGCCCGCGTGGCCACCTGGGTGACCTCGGCGGCGAGCGGTGTGGCGCCCATCGCCCGGGCGGTCTCGTACGCCTCCCGCAGCGCGCTCGTCGCGGCGGCCCGCCGGGTGCGCCGGGCGAACGACGCCTCCGCCTGCCGCAGCCGCGAGTAGGCCGCCGGATAGGGCTGCTTGCGCCGGTCCCAGGCCTGCGCGGCACGGGCCCAGAGGTCGGGATCGTTGCGCTCCTCGATCCGGCTCAGCTCGGCGGCGCACAGGTCGAGGTAGCCGTCGACGACCGCGCGGACCGGCGAGGCGGCGTTGCCGGCTCCCCGCGCCACCCGCTCGACCACGGCCTGCAGGCGCCGGACCGCACCCCGGTCCACCGCCACCTCCCCGCCGGCCTGCGCCTCGGCCTCGGCCCGAAGGCCGTGCCAGGCCAGCACCCCGAGCAGCACCAGGTCGTCGGAGCGGGTCTCGGTGAGGCCGCGCTGCACGGCCGCCCGCGCCTCGTCGTGCCGGCCCTGCCACATGGCCCGCCCGGCGCGCAGGGTCAGCATCGGCAGCACGTGCCGGGCCCCGCCGCCGGCGAGGATCGTGGCGACCGCGTCCAGGTCCCGGTCGGCCGCCTCCAGCTCGCCGAAGCCGACCCAGAGCCGGCACCGGGAGAGCAGGATCTCGACCGCGTCCGCGCCGGACGGGCGGTGCCGCATGGCGTCGTCGAGGACCTGGGCGGCCTCGGTCCACTGGCCGACCCTGAAGAGCCCGTTCGCCGCGATCGCGAGCAGCCGGGTCTGGTACGTGCGGCCCTGCCCGATCGCGGCGAGCTTCTCCGCGCCCCGGCGCGCGACCAGCACGCCCTCCTCGATGTTGTTCAGCGGGTTGGTGAGCAGCTCGGCGAGGTGCAGGTAGGCGCAGCCGATGTCGTCCGGGTGCCCGGCGCGCTCGGCGATCTCCACCGCCTGCCGGATCACGGCCAGCCCGGCGTCCGGATCCTCCCGGAAGGCGAGGCTGAACCCGAGGGCGGCGCTGGCCCGGACCAGGTCGGCGGTCGAGCCGTCGGCGCGCTCGGCCAGCTCCAGGGCCTCCCGTGCACGGATGCCCGCGTCGGCGTAGCGGCCCAGGTGCACGAGCAGCTCGGCCAGGTTGGCCGCCGCGCTCGCCTTCTCCGCCGCGCTGCACTCCGGGGCGGCCAGGGCGCGCTCGTACTCCATCTCGGCGGTGGCGGTGCGGCCCGCGGCGGCCAGGTAGCGGGCCCGGCGCAGGTGCAGCTCGCAGAGGCCGGGCCCGTCCTCGCGGGCGGCGAGCTGCTCGAGGGTGCTCAGCGCCCGCTGGTGCTCGCCGCAGCGGTGCGCCGACTCGGCGGCGTGTCCCAGCAGCTCCGTGCGCTCCGCGCTGTCGTCGGAGGTCAGGGCGAGCGCCAGGGCCCAGTAGCGGTACGCCTCGGCATAGCCGTACAGCTGCTCGGCGGCGCGTGCGGCGGCGATCACCGACGGCAACGCGCGCGTCGGCTCGCCGGCCTGCTGCCAGTGGTGTGCCAGCCGGGCGTGGTCGGTGTCGCCCGGCGCGGCCTCGATGGCCTCCGCGTAGCGCCGGTGCCGGGCGGCGTGCTCGGCGGGCAGCACCTCGTGCTCGATCACCTCGGCGACCACCTGGTGGCGCAGCCGGTAGCCGTCGGGCGCGCTGGTCAGGAAGCGGTGCGCGACGGCGGCCCGGACCGCCTCGATGAGCTCGGCCTCCGGCAGCGGCAGCACCCGCGCCAGCAGGGCGTGCTCGACCGGCTCGACGCCGGCCGCGACCGCGTGCACCACGTCGTGCGCGTGCTGCGGCAGCTCGTCGACGCGTGACAGGAAGATCTCGCGCAGCGTGTCGGACAGCTCCACCCGCCCGTCGCGCAGGTCCCGGGCCAGCTCCTCGGCCACGAACGGGTTACCGCCGCTGCGCTTGAACACCCGGTCGGCGTCCTCCGCCGCGATGTCGCCGGCGATCGCCGCCACCAGCTCCGCGGTCGCGTCCTGGTCCAGCGGGGCCAGGTCGAGCACCCGTACGGACCGCAGCCGCCGCAGCTCGGCCAGCACCCGGCGCAGCGGGTGGGCGCCGTGCAGCGACTCGGAGCGCACCGCGGCCAGCACGGACAGGTTGATCTCGCCGAGGCCGGCGAGCAGGTAGAGCAGCATCTGGCGGGTGCTGCGGTCGGCCCACTGCAGGTCGTCCAGGACCAGCAGCAGCCGGCGGCCCCGGGCCAGCGAGCGCAGCTCCCCGGAGACCCGTTCGAGCAGTGCCCCCGCGCCGTCCTGGGCCGGGTCCCCCGGGCCGGGACCGGGGTGCGCGCCGGCCTGGCGAAGAGCCTGCAGCACCGGGTGCAGCGGGGAGGCGTCGCCGATGTCGAGGCAGGCGCCGAAGAGCACGGCGGCGCCGGCCGCCTGCATCGCGTCCGCGGTCTCCCGCAGCAGGCGGCTCTTGCCGACTCCGCTCTCGCCGGTCACGAACACCGCCGCGGTGCCGCCGGGGCCGGCGGCGAGCAGATCGGCCTGGATAGACGTCAAGATGTCGGTACGTCCGACAAGTGGCGCCTCATCCCCCTCGCTGGCCATGCGTGGCAGCCTAGTGGGCGGAACGCTATGCCGTTCTCGTCGGTTCGGACTGTTCTGCGTCACAAATAACCGACGACACGGCCAGTGTCATAGATACGTCATTCTGCGGATCCGCTGTCTTGTCCCCGGCTGGCACCGTACTCCTCGCCAATGCAGTGGGGGGAGCGTGGAGCATGAGCGGGGTGTCCGCCGGTGTCCGGTGCCGGCGACAGACAGTGACGGTGTTGTTCGTCGACATCGTCGGATTCACCAGCCTGGTCGACCAGCTGGACTGCGTCGACGTGTACGACCTGCAGGTCGACTACTTCCAAGCCGTCTCGGCGGTGGTCCACGCGGAGGGCGGGGTCGTCGAGAAGTTCATCGGTGACGCGGTCATGGCCGTCTTCGGTACGGGCGACACGCCGGGCGGGGCCGGCAGTGCCGCCGCCGCGGGTGTCCGGGCGGGGCTCGGTGTCCAGGAGGCGCTGCGGGGGCGTCTTCTGGCCGGGCGCTACCCGGTGCGGACCCGGGTGGGAATTGCCACCGGCGACGCGATCGTCGACCTCGAGGCGGCCCGGGACGGCGGGTACGGGATGGTGAGCGGGAGCGTCGTGGCGACGGCGTCGCGGCTGCAGGCGTACGCACCGCACGACACGGTGGTGGTGTGCGCGGCGACCCAGCTCGCCTCCGAGGACGCCGTCGCGTACCAGGAGCTGCCTCCGGTCTCGGTGGCCGGCAAGGCGGCGCCCGTCGAGCTGTGGCGTGCTCTGCCGTCGCAGACGGTCCCGTCGGCGGCCCGCGCCCTCCAGGCGTGCGGCTGACAAAAGCTTCAGCGCGGCCCGGTCACGCCGATAAAGGCGTCGTGGGTGCCTCGCCTTCCGTGCCGGCAGAGCCGGCCGCGGTGCAGTCCGAGCTCGGCGATGCCGCCGGGCTCGAAGTGCTGGGCGAGCTCGGCCGCGGCGCCCAGGCCGTCGTCTACCGCGTCCGCCGCGCCGGTACGCACTACGCCCTGAAGATGCTGCTCGACGAGCCGCACCCGGACGGGCTGCGCGAGTTCCGCCGTCAGGCCGCGCTGCTGGCCTCGGTCGACAGCTCCAGCGTGCCGCGGGTGCACAAGGCCGGCGAGTTCGGCGGCCGGCCCTACGTGGTCATGGACCTGGTGGAGGGCGAGTCGCTGGCACGGCGGCTGCTGCGCGGCCCGGTCCGGGAGCGGCATGCGATCGCGATCGGCGCCGACGTCGCCGCCGCCCTGCGCGCCGCCCACGAGCACAACCTCGTGCACCGCGACGTCAAGCCCGAGAACGTCATGATCACCGGCGACGGTGCCGCCCGCCTGGTGGACTTCGGGCTGGCCGCGGCCGCGACCGGCGCCGGGCTGGGCCCGGACGACCCCATCGCCGGGACGCTGACGTACAGCGCGCCCGAGCAGACCGGCATGCTCAACCGGCCCGTCGACAACCGCTCCGACCTGTACGCCCTCGGCGCGGTGCTCTTCGAGTGCGTCACCGGTGCGCCGCCGTTCGCCGCCGACGACGTCGGGGAGCTGCTGCACCTGCATGCGACGGCGCCCGTACCCGATCCTCGGGCCCTGGCTCCGGGCCTCGGGCCCACCCTGGCGGCGGTCATCCTGCGGCTGCTGGCCAAGGATCCCGACGACCGCTACCAGAGCGCCGCGGGACTGCTCGCCGATCTGCGCCGCCTGGGCACCGACCCGGCCGAGGTCTTCGCGCTGGGGGAGTTCGACGGGCCCGCCGCGCCGTTCGAGGCGCCCCTCACCGGTCGTGACGCCGAACTCGCCACGCTGCGTGAGCACTGGGCGGAGGCGACGACCGGCCGGGGTGGCGTCGTGCTGCTGCACGGGCCCACCGGATCGGGCAAGACCCGGCTCGCGAGTGAGCTCTGCGCGCTGGCGGAGTCCGGTGGCGTGGTGCTGCGCGGCGCCGCCTCCTCCAGCGACCGCCGGCCGATGGCGCCGGTGCGGGCGGCCGTCGACGCGTACGTGAAGGGCCTGCTGAAGGGTCCGGGCGGGCGCACCGCCGCCGCCGCGACCCTGCGCGCCGCGGCGGGGCAGAGCGCCGGCCTGGTCACCAGCCTGTCGCCCGCCCTCGCGGACGTCCTCGGCGTGCCCGAGGTGGCGGGCGAGATCGGCCTCGAGCGGCACGCCGCGGCCGTCGCGGACCTGCTGACCGGCCTGAGCCGCGCCGCCGGCCCGGTGCTGCTGCACCTCGACGACGCCCAGTGGTTCGACGACGGCACCCTGCGCGTTCTCGAGCAGCTCGCGGCCGGGGTGTCGGGCGTGAGGATGCTGGTCGTCACGACCGGGCGGGAGCCGTCGCTGCCCGTACGCGTGAATGCCGGACGCGTGACGGACCTCGCCGTGCCGCCGCTGAGCACCGACGAGGTCGGCGCGCTGATCTCGGCGCTCTCCGGCGGCATGCAGGTGCCCGAGAGCAGCGCCAGCTCCATCACCATGCTCACCGGCGGCAACCCCTTCGTGACGCTCGCGTACGCCCGGGCCGTGATGGACGCCGGTCTGCTCACGCCCGACTGGGGCACCTGGCAGGTCGACTCGGAGGGCGTCCGGGACCTGGCGCTGCCGTCGGACTCCGCGCAGCTGGTCCTGCGCCGCATGGGTGCCCTCGACGCGCAGAGCCGCCACCTGCTGAGCGTGGCGGCCGCCGTGGGTACCACCTTCACCCCGTCCATCGTCGCCGAGGCCGCCGGGGTGGACCGCCACCAGGTGCTCGACGTGCTCTTCGACGCCGGCCGCCAGGGACTCATCGCGCAGGGCGACGGGCCGTACCGTTTCCTGCACGACAGCATCCGGGTGGCGCTGCTCGCCGAGCTGGACGAGGACGAGGTCCGCGACCTGCACCAGCGCATCGCCGACGCCCTCGAGCGCCGGCCCGACCCGGACGTGTACGAGCTCGCGCGGCATTGCGCCCTGGGCCACCCGGGCCACCGGTCCGCCCGCCTGCTGCACGTCTGCACCACCGCGGGCGCCCGGGCGCTTGCCGAACACGCCCCCGACACCGCCCTGACCTACCTGGAGTCGGCGCGCGACGCCGGCCTTCCCCTCGACAGCGCGTTCAAGCAGCTGCTGGGGACCGCCTACCACCAGAACGGCCGCTTCGACGAGGCCATCGCCACGCTCGAGGAGGCGCTGGCCCAGACCACCGACCGCATCGAGCGGGCCCGCATCCACCTGATGCTGGCGCGCGTCCACGAGAGCCGGTGGAGCGGGGCGGCGCAGCTGCGGGCGGTCGACGCGGGCCTCGCCGAGCTGGGCCGGTCGTTGCCGGCCAACCCGATCCTGCGGGTGCTCTCCGGGCTGTGGTTGTTCGTGCTGGGCTGCCTCACCGGCATTACCCGGCTGGGTTACGGCACCGCCAAGGGCGAGCGGCGCGACGTGCTGCGGCTCGTGGCGACGCTGCACCACTACGGCGCCTCCGGCAGCATCCGGACGCTGCGGCCGGTCCACTCGCTCTACCACGCCCTGCGGATGGTCTATCCGATCAACCGGCTGGGCCGTTCCCCCGAACGCGCTCGTGACCTGGTCGCGCTGACGATGGTGCTGCGGATGGCGGGCCTGCAGCGGCTCTCCGACCGGATCACCACGACCTCGTCGCGGGTCGCGGCCGAGCTGGGTGACCCTACGCTGGTCGCCCGCATCGACTGGATGACCGCCATTGCCGTGCACGGCAGCGGCGCCGACTCCGGCGAGCGGGTGCGGCGGGTGCTCATGGAGCGCGACCGTTTCCTCGACGCCGGGCTGGTCCTCGACTGCTACGCCGTCCTGGGCTGGGACTGGCTGCTGCGTGGCGACATCACCGAGGCCGAGGCCGCCTGTGCCGGCCGTCAGCGGTGGCTCGACGCGGGCGGGCACGGCGACCGCAGCGCCGTGGTGGCGGTCGACGCCGGCCTGCTGGCCATGCGCGGCCGGGCCGGTGAGGCGATCGCGGCGCTCGGGCGGGCCGGCGACACCAAGGAGATCCACGAGGTCGTCGACATGATCGTCGCCCGGATGCTCTCCGCCATCGAGCGCGACGACCTCGGCAGCGCCTTCGACGACGCCGTCGCGGAGTTCGAGGGGCTGGGGCTGCGCCCGCTCGACGTGCTGCCGGCCCAGCACTCGTACTTCGTCTACCGGGCGTGGGGCCGGCTCGAGCAGGCGCGCCGTGCCGGGCCCGCGGAGCTGCAGCGGGCGCTCGCCGCTGCCGAGTCGGCCGTCGCCGCGCTGGGTCAGGTCACCAAGCGGCCGCTGGTCGCCGCGCACCACCGCGTGGCGAAGGCCGCGCTCGCTCTCCTGCGCCCCGGCCAGACCCAGCTGGCGCTCGACATCCTCGCCAAGGCCGAGAAGCTGCTGCGGACGGTCGACGCGCCGCTCACGGCGTTCGAGGCCGCTCTGGTACGCGCCCGCGCGCTCACCGTCCTCGGCGTCTCGGGCGAGGCGGACCGCCAGGCGCGTCTGGCCGCCGGCATCGCTGAGGACCACGGCTGGCCGCACCGGGCCCGCCGGGTCGCCGCGGAGTTCCGGCTCGACGCCGGGCGGCGCAACCGCGTGCCGGTCGTCGCCGCCCGTGGTCGCGCCGGGCAGCGCTGGGCCGCGCTCGAGCAGCTCAGCAACGCCGCATCGCGGGTCATCGACCCCGACCGGCTCACCCGGGTCGCCCTGGACGAGACCGTACGGCTGCTCGGCGCCGAACGCGCGCTGCTGTTCCTCATGGACGCCGACACCGGGGTGCTGGCACCGTACGTGGGCCGCGACGCGAGCGGGCACGACCTCGCCGAGCTGACCGGATACAGCACCACGGTGGTGGACCGGGTGCGGCACAGCCGCGAACCGCTCGTCGTCACCGGCACCGAGGAGGGCGCCGCGCTGGGCGCCAGCAGCGTCGTCCAGTACGGCCTGCGCAGCATCCTCGTCGCCCCGCTGGAGCTCGACGACCGCCTCCTCGGCGTGGTCTACCTGGACAGCCGGGTCGCCAAGGGAGTCTTCACCGTCGACGACGCCGACGTGCTGACCGCCGTCACCCACCACATCGCGGTCGGGCTGGAGACCGCGCGGGCCGCCCAGCTCGAGGTCGCCGTGGCCGCCGCCAACCGCCAGCGCGACCTCGCCGAGACGCTGCGCCGGGCGATGGCGCGGCTCAGCGGCACCCTCGACCCCGAGGTCGTGCTGCGCCGGCTGCTGCTCACCGCGCGGCAGACGCCCGGCGCCGAACGCGGCTGGCTGCTGCTGGGCACGTCGGCGTCGGAGGAGATCAACGTGCTGGACGGCATGGCCGGCTGGTTCAAGCTGCGCCTGGCCGACCACCCGGACCTGCGGGCACTGCTCGACAACCGGCAGGCGGACCTGATCACGGGTAAGCCGGCCTGGGCGTCCTCGCTGGGCGACTATGCCGGGAGCAGCTGGCTGACCGTCACCCTCGACGACCGCGAGGGCGCGGTCGGCGTGCTGGTGCTCGCGTCCGGGCGGGCTCAGGCGTACGCGGCCACCGACCTCGGTGTGGCGGCGGCGCTGGTCGGACAGGGCATGGTCGCGTACGACAACGCGCGGCTGTTCAGCCGGATCAACGAGCTCGCCACGACCGACAGTCTCACCGGGGTGGCGAACCGGCGGCGGTTCTTCGAGCTCGCCGAGCAGTCCGTGGCCTCGGCGCGGGCGGCCGGCACCCCGCTCACCGCCCTCATGATCGACATCGACCACTTCAAACGGATCAACGACACGTACGGCCACCAGACCGGTGACGACGTCATCCGCGCCGTCGTGGAGCGGCTGCTGGCCTGCCTTCCGCCGGACGGCCTGGTCTCGCGCTACGGCGGTGAGGAGTTCGCCGTCCTGCTGCCCGGAGTGCGCGAGGACGGCCCGGCGCTCGCCGAGAAGCTGCGCGCGGCGGTCGACGGCACGCCGGTGGACACGCGTACGGGGCCGATCCCGGTCACCGTCAGCGTCGGCCTGTCGAGGCTGCGGTCCTCGGACGCCACCCCGGACGTCCTGCTCGGGCGCGCCGACGCCGGTCTGTACGCGGCCAAGCAGGCCGGCCGGAACCGTGTCATGGCTCACGACGAGTAACATTCGTCCCTTTGATGCCCGTCTTCGCCGGGGCGTGCCCGGTCGGCCTCACGGAACTCGTCGTACCTCCCCGGTAGGCTCGCCGCGTCGTTGACCGCGCCACTGCCTCAAGGAGTAGGACCTCGTGACTGCGCAACAGGAGATCCTGTACGGGGCCGATGACCTCACGCACCTCGAGGGCCTCGACGCGGTGCGCAAGCGGCCCGGCATGTACATCGGCTCGACCGACAGCCGCGGCGTCAACCACCTCGCCAACGAGATCATCGACAACGCGACCGACGAGGGTGTGGCCGGCCACGCCGAGCACGTCACCGTGATCCTGCACGCCGACGGCTCGGTCCAGGTCGACGACGACGGGCGCGGCATCCCCACCGACATCAACGCCAAGTCCGGCCTCAACGGCGTCGAGCTCGTGCTCACCCGGCTGCACGCCGGCGGCAAGTTCGGCGGCTCCGGCTACAAGACCTCCGGCGGCCTGCACGGCGTCGGCGCGTCGGCGGTCAACGCCCTGTCGCTGCGGTTCGACGTCACCGTCAAGCGCGACGGCAAGGTGCACGAGCTCTCGTTCCAGCGCGGCGTCCCCGGCGTCTTCTCCGGCGACGGCCCGGCGGCGAAGTTCCACCCCGAGTCCGGGCTGCGCGTCGTGCGCAAGATGAAGCGCGGCGAGCGGTCCGGCACGTCCATCCGCTACTGGTACGACGCCCGCTACTTCGAGACCGGCGCGCGGCTCGACGTCGCCACCGTGCGGGCCAAGCTGCGCAACACCGCGTTCCTCGTTCCCGGGGTGGCGTACGCGCTGCACGACTTCACCGGCGAGGCACCGGCCGAGGAGACCTTCCACTACCCGAACGGGCTCGGGGACATGGTCGAGTTCCTCACCCCCGCGGGTGACAAGCCGGTCTCCGGCATCCTCATGGTCACCGGCGAGGGGACCTACAAGGAGAACGCCGCCGACGCCAACGGTGTGATGCAGTCCAACGTCGAGCGCCGCGCCCAGGTCGAGGTGGCGTTCCGCTGGGGCACGGGCTACGAGCGTACGGTCGAATGCTTCACCAACACGATCCGCAACATGCACGGCGGCACCCATCGCAAGGGCTTCGAGCGCGCCCTGGTGCGCGCCCTGAGCGAGGCCGTGCGCAACGCCCGCGGCCTGCTCAAGCCCAAGGAGGACGCCCCGGTCCTGGACGACTACCTGGAGGGCCTCACCGCGGTCATCCACGTCCGGGTGCCGGAGCCGCAGTTCACCTCGCAGACCAAGGACGAGCTCTCCACGGCCGGCATCACCCGGGTGCTGCAGGGCCTGGTCGAGCAGCACCTCAAGCAGTGGATCGACGACCGGCGCACCAAGAGCGAGGCCCGCACGGTCCTGCAGAAGGTGGTCGACGCCGCGCGGGTGCGCCTCACCCAGAAGCAGCAGAAGGACGCGGCGCGGCGCAAGACCGCCCTCGAGGGCGCCTCGATGCCGCCGAAGCTGGTCGACTGCCGGTCCACCGGCATCAGCCGCAGCGAGCTGTACATCGTCGAGGGTGACAGCGCGCTCGGCACCGCCCGGATGGCCCGCAGCTCGGAGTACCAGGCGCTGCTGCCCATCCGCGGCAAGATCCTCAACGTGCAGAAGGCCAGCCTGCAGCAGGTCCTCGACAACGCGGAGTGCTCGGCCATCGTGCAGGTGCTCGGGGCCGGCTCCGGGCGTACGTTCGAGCTGAGCGCGATGCGCTACGGGCGAGTCATGATCATGGCGGACGCGGACGTCGACGGCTCGCACATCCGCACGCTGCTCATCACGCTCTTCGCCAAGTACATGCGGCCGGTGATCGAGGCGGGCCGGCTCTTCGCCGCCATGCCGCCGCTGCACAAGGTGAGCACCAAGGGCCGCAATGCCGAGATCCTGTACACGTACACCCAGCAGGAGATGGAGACGACCGTCGCCAAGCTGGAGCGGTCCGGCAAGACCGTGTCCAAGCCGGTGCCCCGGTTCAAGGGTCTCGGCGAGATGGACGCCGACGAGCTGTGGGACACCACGATGAACCCCGCAACCCGCACGGTCCGGCGGATCACGCTCGAGGACGTCGAGCGGGCCGAGGCCACGCTGGAGCTGCTCATGGGGGAGCGGGTCGAGCCGCGCAAGAACTGGCTGATCGAGGCCGCCGGCCGGATCGACCAGGAAACGATCGACGCCTGAGGGACGGGTCAACAGACATGGCACGCCGCAAGAACGAGCAGACCCGGGTGGACCTGTCGGCCTTCGACCAGGCCGGTGCCCGGGTCATCGACAACCCGATCACCACCGAGGTCGAGGACTCCTACCTCGAGTACGCCTACTCGGTCATCCACTCCCGCGCGCTCCCCGACGCCCGCGACGGGCTCAAGCCGGTGCACCGCCGGATCCTGTGGTCGATGCAGGAGCAGGGCTACCGCCCCGACCGGGCATACGTGAAGTCCGCCCGCGTCGTCGGTGACGTGATGGGTAAGTACCACCCGCACGGCAACCTGGCGATCTATGACGCGATGGTCCGCCTCGCCCAGGACTTCTCGCTCAACGTCCCGCTGATCGACGGCCACGGCAACTTCGGCTCGCCCGACGACGGCCCGGCCGCCGAGCGGTACACCGAGTCCCGGATGTCGCGCGAGGCGATGCTGCTCGTCGGCGAGCTCGGCGAGGGCACCGTCGACTTCAAGCCGAACTACGACGGCTCCGAGCAGGAGCCGACCGTCCTGCCCGCGGCATTCCCCAACCTGCTGGTGAACGGCACCTCGGGCATCGCTGTCGGCATGGCCACCAACATGATCCCGCACAACCTCGGCGAGGTCGTCGCGGCGGCGCGGTACCTGATCACCGATCCGGACGCGGACCTCGACGCCATCATGCGCTTCGTGCCCGGCCCCGACCTGCCCACCGGCGGCCAGCTGCTCGGGCTGGACGAGGTGCGCCGGGCGTACGAGACGGGCCGCGGCGTCGTCCGCATGCGCGCCCGCGCCCAGACCGGCCCGCTCGAGGGCGGCCGCGGCCGGCAGGCCATCACGGTCGTCGAGCTGCCGTACGGCGTCGGCACCGAAAAAATCATCGAGGCGATCACCGACGAGGTGAAGGGCAAGCTCATCACCTCGGGCCCGCGCAAGGGTCAGCGGCAGGCCGCCCGCCTGCAGGGCATCGCCGACGTCAAGGACCTCACCGACCGGGAGCACGGCACCCGCCTGGTCATCGAGTGCAAGGTCGGCGTCAACCCGCAGGCCCTGCTCGCCGACCTCTACCGGCTCACGCCGCTGGAGACCTCGTTCGGCATCAACAACCTGGTCCTCGTCGACGGTCAGCCCCGCACCCTCGGGCTCAAGCAGCTCCTCGAGGTGTTCCTGGCACACCGCTACGAGGTCGTCACCCGGCGGACCACGCACCGGCGCACCAAGCGGCAGGACCGGCTGCACCTCGTCGACGGCCTGCTCATCGCGCTCATCGACATCGACCGGGTCGTCGCGATCATCCGCGGCAGCGACGACGCCGCGGCCGCGAAGGCCGCCCTGATGAGCGAGTTCGGGCTCACCGAGATCCAGGCCAACTACATCCTGGACACCCCGCTGCGCCGGCTCACCCGCTTCGACCGCATCGAGCTGGAGACCGAGCAGCAGCGGCTCAACGAGGAGATCGCCGAGCTGTCGCGCATCCTC
This sequence comes from Actinoplanes sp. NPDC049548, assembly GCF_040676695.1. Classification (NCBI taxonomy): domain Bacteria; kingdom Bacillati; phylum Actinomycetota; class Actinomycetes; order Micromonosporales; family Micromonosporaceae; genus Actinoplanes; species Actinoplanes sp. NPDC049548. The sequence goes on along the minus strand of NZ_JBFAPM010000002.1, from coordinate 1,180 downwards.
GACAACGAGGACGTGCTCCGCCAGGTCGTCTCCGACGAGCTCGCCGAGGTCGCGGCCGAGTTCGCCACCCCCCGGCGCACCACGCTCATCGACGGCGACCTCAAGGAGGTCCTGGCCGCGTCCGCCCCGGCCGGCCCTCTCGAGGTGGCCGACGACCCCTGCCAGGTCATCCTCTCCGCCACCGGGCTCATCGCCCGCACCGCCGCGGAGAGCGAAGAGGCGACCGAGGCCCGGCGCCGCAGCGGCCGCGTCAAACACGACACCGTCCGCTCGGTGGTCCACTCCACCGCCCGCGGCCGCGTCCTGCTCATCACCAGTGCCGGCCGCGCCTTCAAGACCGACGTGCTGCCCCTGCCCGTCCTGCCGGAGCAGTCGGGCACGGTCTCCCTCCGCGGCGGCATGTCGGCCTCCGAGCTGATCCCGCTCGAGAAGGGCGAACGCGTGGTCGGCCTCGCCCCGCTCAACGCCGACGGCTCCCCGGGACTCGCCCTCGGCACCCGCCACGGCGTGGTGAAGGTCTGCGCCCCGGAATGGCCGGTGCGCTCCGACGAGTTCGAGGTCATCACGCTCAAGGACGGCGACGAGGTGATCCAGGCGACCTGGCTGACCGACGGGGCCGAGTCCCTCGTCTTCGTCACCTCCGACGCGTCCCTGCTGCGGTTCCCGGCGAAACTCGTACGGCCTCAGGGGCTCAAGGGCGGCGGCATGGCCGGCATCAACCTGGCGGCCGACGCGGAGGTGCTGTCCTTCAACGCGGTCGACACCAAGGACGAGCAACACGGGGAGCCGATGGTCGTCACGTCCACCGGGACCCAGGTCAAGGTGACGCCGTTCGCGGCGTACCCCGCCAAGGGGCGGGCCACCGGTGGGGTCCGGGTGCAGCGGTTCCTCAAGGGAGAGTCCCGCCTGGCCACCGCCTGGGTCGGGCCTCGTCCGGTCGGGGCGAGCAATACCGGTGACCCGGTCGATCTTCCGGAGCCTGATGGGCGGCGGGATGGGTCGGGCGAGGCTGTGCTGATGGGTCCGCAGATCGTTGGGCATCTGATCGAGCGGGGCTGATCCTTCGCTCGCGAGCTTTCCGTAGTCGGGGTTGGTTGCGGTGGACGGGTGGGGGCCGGGGTGACCAAGACGGCTGGTGGGGCGGAGGTGGGCGGTAGGTCGAGACGCGGGAGCGACAAGT